>DAIMFR010000001.1:0-215811 GCA_036724445.1 Rubrivivax sp.
GCCGCGCTTGCGGCGGCGGCGCTTCTCGGTGGCGCAGGTCTGGTCGTAGATGATGGCCGTCGTGCCTTCGAGCTCGCGGAACTCGCGCTGGATGCGGTCGAACTCGTCGCGGTGGTGCACGGTGACGCCGGCTTCCAGTGCCGCGCCCTCGTACTTCTCCGGCTGGTCGGTAACGATGACGAGCTTCTTCACGCCTTCGGCGGTCAGACTCTTCTGGATCTGCAGCACCGAATGGCCCTCGGCCCGTTCACCCACCTGCTGCCCGCCGGTCATCGCCACCGCGTCGTTGTACAGCACCTTGTAGGTGATGTTCACGCCGGCGGCGATGCTCTGGCGGATGGCCAGCAGTCCGCTGTGGAAGTAGGTGCCGTCGCCCAGGTTGGCGAACACGTGCTTGTCCTTGGTGAACGCAGCCTGCCCGACCCAGGGCACGCCTTCGCCGCCCATCTGCGTGAAGGTGCTGGTCGAGCGGTCCATCCACACCGCCATGTAGTGGCAGCCGATGCCGGCCGTGGCGCGCGAGCCTTCGGGCACGCGCGTGCTGGTGTTGTGCGGGCAGCCGCTGCAGAACCACGGGATGCGGTCGCCGGTGTCGGTCTTCAACTCGGTCAGTTCGCGCTCGCGCGCGGCGATGATCGCCAGCCGCGTGTCCATGCGCGCGACGATGTCGCCGCCGACGCCGAGCTTCTTCAGCCGCTTGGCGATGGCCTTGGCGATGATCGCCGGCGTCAGGTCGGCCTTGGCGCGCAGCAGCCAGTTCTCGCTCGGGTTCGGCATGCTCCACTCGCCGCCGGTGCGGTCTTCGCCATCGCGGCCCTCGGGCTCGTCGAACTTGCCCAGCACGTTGGGGCGCACGTCGGCGCGCCAGTTGTAGAGCTCTTCCTTGATCTGGTACTCGATGACCTGGCGCTTCTCCTCGACCACCAGGATCTCCTGCAGCCCCTGCGCGAAGCGGCGCGTGATCGTCGCCTCCAGCGGCCAGACCACGTTGACCTTGTGCAGCCGGATGCCGAGTTGCCGCAGCGTGGCGTCGTCCAGGCCCAGGTCGGCCAGCGCCTGGCGCGTGTCGTTGTAGGCCTTGCCGCTGGCGATGATGCCGAGGCGGTCGTTCGGTCCCTCGACCACGTTGTAGTTGAGCTTGTTGGCGCGCACGTAGGCCAGCGCCGCGTACCACTTGTAGTCGAACAGCCGCGCTTCCTGGTCGAGCGCGGCGTCGGGCCAGCGCATGTGCAGCCCGCCCGGCGGCATGGCGAAGTCCTCGGGCAGGATGATCTTCACGCGCTGCGGGTCGACGCTGACCGAGGCCGAGGACTCGACCACCTCCTGGATCGTCTTCATGCCGCTCCACACGCCGGAGAAGCGGCTCATCGCGAAGGCATGCAGCCCCATGTCCAGGATGTCCTGCACGCCCGAGGGGAAGAACACCGGCAGCCCGCAGGCCTTGAAGATGTGGTCGCTCTGGTGCGCGGCGGTGCTGCTCTTGGCCACGTGGTCGTCGCCGGCGATGGCGATCACGCCGCCGTGCTTGGCCGTGCCGGCCATGTTGGCGTGCTTGAAGACGTCGGAGCAGCGGTCCACGCCCGGGCCCTTGCCGTACCAGATGCCGAATACGCCGTCGTACTTCCTGCTCTGCGGATAGAGGTCGAGCATCTGCGAGCCCCACACCGCGGTGGCGCCGAGTTCCTCGTTGACGCCGGGCTGGAACACGATGTGGTGTTCGGCCAGATGCTTCTTGGCCGCGAGCAGCGCCTGGTCGTAGCCGCCCAGCGGGCTGCCGCGGTAGCCGCTGATGAAGCCGCCGGTGTTCAGCCCCGCGGCCAGGTCGCGCTGGCGCTGCAGCATCGGCAGCCGCACCAGGGCCTGCACGCCGCTCATGAAGGCGCGGCCGGATTCCAGGCGGTACTTGTCGTCGAGGCTGGCGTTCTCGAGTGCCTTGCGGATCGATTCGGGCAGCGGGGCGTTCATTGCAGGGGCTCCTTGGTGGCGGCCTCGACGTCAAATCCCGCCCGTGCGGCTGCGCCGCCCGGGCTGTACTTGTGGCTTCGCCGCAAGCCGCTGCGCGGCTTGTCGTCGAGGCTGGCGCTTTCCAGCGCCTTGCGGATCGATTCGGGGAGGGGAGCGTTCATGCGGCGGCAACTCCTGCGCAACGGGCCGATAGATGCGGCAGTTTAGGATTTCCGCGCGGTGAAGTCTTTTCTTTTATTGCCGTGACAGCGATACTTCGAGCAACGATCTTCCTCACCCATGGCAATCAAAGAAAGAAAACCGTCGCAAACGTCGAAACCAGGGAAAACCCTGAGTTCGACGCCCGGGGTGTCCGACGACGCCCACGGCGCCACGCTGGACCGCTACGACATCGCCATCCTCGACGAACTGCAGCGCGACGCGCGGCTGAGCAATGCCGAGCTGGCGGCGCGCATCGGCCTGTCGGCCGCGCCCACCTGGCGGCGCGTCAAGTGGCTGGAACAGCAGGGCTGCATCACCGGCTACCGCGCCGAGATCGATCGCCGGCGCATCGGCCTGGGCGTGCTGGCTTTCGTGCGCGTCGATGCCGAGCGCAACAACGCCGAGGCGACGCGCGCGCTGGAGGACGCGATCCGCGCGCTGCCCGAGGTGGTGGCCTGCCACTACATCAGCGGCGCCGGCACCTTCGAGCTGCAGGTGATGTGCACCGACCTGGACGCCTATTCACGCTGGTCGCTCGACTCGCTGCTGAAGCTGCCGTACGTGAAGGACATCCACACCAGCTTCTCGCTGGGCGAGGTCAAGGCCGGTGCGGCGCTGCCGCTGGGGCATCTGCGCTGAAGGGTCAGCGATCGGAGGACGAACATGACGAGCAAGAACACGATCTGCCTCTGGTACGACGGCGGCGCCGAAGAGGCGGCGCATTTCTATGCAAAGACCTTCCCGGACAGCGCGGTGGGTGCGGTGTATCGCGCGCCCGCCGACTATCCCTCCGGCAAAGAGGGCGACGTGCTGACGGTGGAATTCACCGTGATGGGCATCCCCTGCCTGGGGCTGAACGGCGGCCCCGCCTTCAAGCACGATGAAGCCTTTTCGTTCCAGGTCGCCACCGACGACCAGCAGGAAACCGACCGCCTGTGGAGCGCGATCATCGGCCACGGCGGGCAGGCCAGTGCCTGCGGCTGGTGCAAGGACAAGTGGGGCCTGTCGTGGCAGATCACGCCGCGCGCGTTGACGGAAGCGATCGCCGACCCCGATCGCGCGGCGGCCCGGCGCGCCTTCGAGGCGATGATGCAGATGACGAAGATCGACATCGCGGCCATCGAGGCGGCGCGGCGGGGGTGATCGGGGCCGCGTGCTCGGCAAGGCGCACGAACTGCGCAATTGCAGCGAGGAACCCTGGTGCGTCACGTTATGTGGGTCCACACCCGCAGCTCCGACGGCGTCACGGGCCGCACGGCGCTGGCGCCAACGACGCGAGCGTTGCGCGTGCGCGATGCGGCCGCCCCAGGAGCGCTGGTAGCGCTGCGCGGCCTGGCGTCGTGCCTCGGTGCAGGCGTGGCGCCGGCAAAGACGACCACAGTAGCGGTTGCCGCGGTCGCAGCGGCTGCACAGGATGACCTGGACGACGCGCGCACAGGTACAGGCGGGCGGGTTGGTCCATGCGCACCCCGGCACAACCGAAGTGCTGGACGGACTCGCCCCAGCGCGCCGCACTGCTGCGCGGCGCTTCGCTACCGTGCGAACCAAAAACAAGGTTTGCAGGGTTTGCGGTTTGCACGGTTCGCACCCCGAGTGAAGGTTTGCAGTTACTCGCCGACGTCCGCCAATACGGCTGCGATGACCGATGGTCCGATGAAATAGCCGGACTGCGCCAGCCGTTCCAGCAATGGGCGCGCCGCCGAAATCAGCCCTTCAGTCTTGGCGAGGCCCATCACCGCCGCCGTGCCAATCAGCGTGATGCCGCGGCTCTTGGCTTCCAGCCGCCCGGCGCGGTCGTCCATCACCAACAGCACGGCGTCGCCCGCGTCGCGCCAGACGCACGCCGTGTGGATGGCGCTGGCTTCGCCCGCATCGACGCCGGGGTTCAACGGCTTCCATTCGTCTTGCGGAGCGTCCACTACATCGATCCAGCCTTCAGCCAGCGTGCGCACCAGCAAGTCAAGATCGGGAAATGTGGATGCGGCGGGCAGAATTTCATCGCGCACCATCGCCGTGATGCACACGCGCCCGAACAGCCCGCGCAGCAGGGCCAGCGAATCCATCCGGGCCAGCGCGATCAGCGGCCCGGCATCGGCGATGACGACCCGACGGTTCACGCAACCGGCTTCGCCAACCAGTCACGCGCGCGGCGCATTTCCTCGCGGGCTTCCTCGGCGGCAGCCTTGCCGTCGCCGGTGAGCGGGATGCCCTGGCTCGACAGCAGCGTCAGCATTTCGGCCAGTGGCTTGCCTGCCACGCGCGCGGCGAAGCCCGCCGACACCGAGCCGGCGCGGAACAACGACACCGCCAGCGCCACGCGCACGGCGGGAAGATCGGGCACACCCAGCTGCTCCAGATCGACCAGCAGCGCCTGCGGGTGGTCGCGATTCATCACCACGACCATGTCGTCGTCGCGCGCGGCGGCCAGCGCCGTGCTGGGGTTGGTCTTCAGTTGGCGGATATTGACGGTCTTCATGACGATCCTCCGCGAGGGGCCACATGATGTAGGAACATTGATAGTCTAGCAAACCTTGCCACAGTGGGCCACGAATCCGGTGCGAATCTGGCCCACCCCTTTTGCCTCGGGCCGTCACGCGTTCGGAAAAGCGGTGATGGGCTGAAACGCAGCAACGGCGCGGGCTTGCGGCCATCTCAGCGCCCGGCAGCAGCCAATCGGTGAGCGTGGAGTGTCCACCTGGGAGGGCGCTTGGCGTCGGCGCGCAGCGGAAAACGACAAACGAGGGAGATCCAGCACTGGTGCGGGCTTGGCGCGGTTTTGCCGCTGAAACAGGCAGTATTTGTGCGCGGCATGCGGCGTCCCAGAATCGCGTCCCGCAATCCCGTAATTCCGCAATCCCAGCCGTTCGAGGCAACGAAGGACCGACCGATGAGGACCCCATGTCAGGCTCACGCCGCTCGCCATGGTTGCCGCCGTTGCCGCCTGCGCCGTTTCGGCCCAGGTGCCGGTGCAGAACATCGACCCCGAACGCCACGGCAACCTGGCCGCCGCGCAGCGCCTGGTGGTGCAGGCCTTCGAGCGGCTGAGCGACGCGCAGGTGGCCAACCGCTATGAGCTCGGTGGGCACGTGGGCCGCGCCAAGGAGCTGCTGCGCCAGGCGAACGACGAGATCAAGCTGGCTGCCGAGGCCGCCAACCGGCGCTGACTTCCATGATCCGGGCAACGCCCCGGATCATGGAAGACTTCCGCATGAAGGGCCGGTGTCGCCGGACCCCGCGCGGCCGCTGCGGCGCACCGGCGCCGTACGCCGCCGCGAGTCGCTGCCGCCACTGCCGCAGGGGCCGGCCGCGGGCGCAGCCGCTCAGCTCGGCCGGCTGACCGCGCTGAGCGAGACGCCGCCGTCGACCACGAGCGTCGCCCCGACCACGTAGTCGCCGGCGCGCGAAGCCAGGAAGACCGCCGCGCCGGCCATGTCTTCGCTGCTGCCGATGCGCTGCGCGGGAATGCGCCGGGCGACCTCGCCGCCCTGGTCGCGCGCGGCGCGGTTCATGTCGGAGGCGAACGCGCCCGGCGCGATGGCGCTGACCACGATGTGGTCCTGGATCAGGCGCAGCGACAGGCGCCGCGTCAGGTGGATCAGGCCGGCCTTGCTGGCAGCGTACGAATAGGTCTCCAGCGGGTTGACGGCGATGCCGTCGATCGACGCGATGTTGATCACCTTGGCCGGCCGCTCGGGAGAGCCGGCCGCCTTCAGCGCGCCGTGCAGCGCGCGCGCCAGGAAGAACGGCGACTTCAGGTTCAGGTCGAGCACCTTGTCCCAGCCGCTCTCGGGAAACTCGTCGAAGGGTGCGGCCCAGGCCGCGCCGGCGTTGTTGACCAGGATGTCGAGCCTGGGCTCGCGCGCGCTGATCTGCGCGGCCAGCGCGTCCACGCCGGCCGCGCTGGAGACGTCGGCGGGCAGCGACAGGCACGGTCCGATCGCCGACAGCTCCGCCGCCGTGCGCTCGCAGGCCTCGGCCTTGCGCGCCGAGATGTACACCTTGGCGCCGTGGCGCAGAAAGCCCTCGGCGATCATGCGGCCGATGCCGCGCGAGCCGCCGGTGACCAGCGCCACGCGGCCTTCCAGCGAGAACAGCTTGTCCATGCTCATCTCCGATTCACTCCCCGTCACTATCGACCGTGCGCCGCGGCTGCATTGGACCACGCCGGGGTCAAGCCTCCACCGGCTCCATGCCCGCCGGTGCCGGGTCGCGCAGCAGCCAGGTGATGACGCCGGCCAGCAGCGCACGCACCGCGTCGGCGGCGCGTGTCGGTGCACCGCCCGCGTCCTGCACCACGCAGGCCGTCAGGTACAGCGGCGGCTCGATCGGCGCCGCCGCCAGCGCGCCGCGGCCGAGCAGCGCCGTGAAATCGCCGCGCGGCACGACCGTGGCGCCGGCGCCCGCATGCACCGCGGCCGGCATGCCCGACAGCAGGTTGGTCTCGGCCACGACCTGCGGCTGCAGGCCCGCTTCCGCGAAGGCGCGGTCGAGCACGCTGCGCAGCGCGTTCGGCGCGCGGGCCAGCACCAGCGGCAGCGCCGCCACGCGCTGCAGCGGTACCGCGCGCGCATGGCCCGGCAGCTTCTTGCGGTCGACCAGGTACAGCCGCTGGCGAAACAGCGCCATGCGCGTCCGGCCCGGCGCCGGCTCCTGCTCCTGCTCGAAGACCACCGCCAGGTCCAGGCCGTGCGCGGCGATGCGCGCCTTCAGCGTCAGGCTGTCCTCGGTCACCAGGCTCAGGCTGACGCGCGGCAGCGCCGAGCGGCAGGCCTCGATGAAGGGCCCGGCCAGGAACGAGGCCACCGTCGACGACATGCCCAGGCTGACCGCGCCGGCCACTTCGCCGCCGCTGTCGCGCACGATCTGCGGCAGTTTTTCGACGCGGCGCAGGATCGCCTGGGCCTCGCGGTACAGCGCCTCGCCGGCCGGCGTCGGCCGCACGCCGCGTGCGCTGCGATGCAGCAGCGGCACCCCGAGTTGCTGCTCCAGCTCGGCCATCTGCTGGCTCAAGGCCGGCTGCGCGACGTACAGCGTGGTCGCCGCGCGCGACAGGCTGCCGGCATCGACGATGCCGACGAAGTAGCGCAGGTGGCGCAGCTGGACCATGCGCGGCTTCAGCCGCCGGCGGGGCCGCTGGCGCCGGCTGCTCCGGGCAGGGGGTCGAGGTGGGGCATGCCGCTGCGGTGCGCTGCGCGAAGCGTCCAGCGTCAGCGGATGCGCCGCGCCTCGACGTAGAAGCGCTTCTCGTCGGCTTCGCCCATCGAGAAGGTCTTGCGCGGCAGGGGGCCGCCGTGCACCACGCGCTTGAGCAGTTCGCTCTTGGCCACCAGCGGGAAGTGCAGGCCGACATGGCCGTCGCGCTGCGCCAGTTGTTGCAGCGCCTCGTCGCCGTGCACGTAGTCGATGTCGGCGGCGCCGCCCTGCGCGACGAAGCGGTCGAGCACGGGCTGCCAGCTGCCCACCGCCAGCGCGGCCGGCGGTTCGGACAGCTCGGCCACCGCAAAGCGCGCGCCGGGGCCGATCCAGCCCACCGCCTGCTGCGGCGCCGGCACCGCGGCCACGCGTTCGCGCATCGCCTGCGCCGAAGGCATTTCGGTCCAGTGCAGCCGCGTACCGAAGGCCTCGGCCAGCGCCTGGCGCAGGTCGCCGGACACGCCGATCAGCAGCCGGTGGATCGGCGCGAAGTCCAGCGCCGCGTCGTGGATGTTCTCCACTTCGACCAGCGCCCAGCGGCTCGGATGATCGGGCCCGAGTTGCGCCTTGTGCTGCTGCCAGATGGCCTTGGCGGTGGCCAGCGAATGGTTGCCGTCGCCCACCGCGAACAGCATCGGCGGCGTGCCTGCGGCAACGTCGTAGCGCGCGGCAAAGGCCCTTGGGTCGGCCAGCGCGGCCAGCGCGTGCGCCGCGCGCTCGGCGCGTGCCGCGTCGACCGCAAATCCGGCGACCCGGCCGCCGCCGAGCATCAGTTCGCCGTCGTACAGCGGCGTGAGGCGCGCGCGCTCGGCGCCGATCGGCTCGAGCACCGTGCCGGCGGGGTCGTCGATCAGCACCAGGATGTGCGGCAGCTCCAGCGCGGCGTCGCGCCGGACCTCGATGCGCGGCGCCAGGCGTTCGACGATCGTGCCTTCGGTGGGGCGGATCAGGCTGGTGGAGCCGGCGCTGAAGTCGTAGTGCTCCAGGTCCAGCTCGAGCATCAGCCCGCGGCGCACGCGCGACCCGATCTGCCGCTCGACGTAGACCGCGCCGTGGTGCTCGCGCAGCCGGCCGTCGTCCAGATAGCGGCGCATCGTCTGCTGGATGCGCGCGATGCGCGCCGGCGCATCGGGCTGGCCCAGGTGCGCCTCGGGAAAGATCAGCCGCAGCGTCGACGGCGCGTCGCCGACGATGGCCTCGACCTGCTGCCAGTACTCGGGCTGAGACGTGTACTGGTCGCAGGCGATCACCGCCCAGCGCCGCAGCTCGATGGCGGGCTGCGGCAGCAGCAGCCGCGGTTGACGGAAAGCCTGCATCATCGGCTCCATGAACGAGGGAGCGGCGATGGTAGCGGGGCGGGGGAGGGGCCGGGGCCGCGGCCGGGGCCGCGCATGAACTGCCGCGAGCGCTGCGCCGCCTGCTGCATCGCGCCGTCGATCAGCTCGGCTGTCCCCGGCATGCCGCAGGGCAAGCCGGCCGGCGTGCGCTGCGTGCAGCTCGACGCGCAATGGCGCTGCCGCCTGTTCGGCCGGCCCGAGCGGCCGGCGGTGTGCGTGTCGCTGCAACCCTCGGCGCAGATGTGCGGCGCTTCGGCCGCGCAGGCCATGCGCCGGCTGCGGCGGCTCGATGCGCTGACCGCGCCGCCGCGTGCCGCGAATGAGTGCTGAATCAGTGCGGAATTCGTGCCCGAAGGGCCCGGCCGCGCCCGCGCGGTCGCCCGGCGCCGCGCCGCTGTGCCAGCATGCGCGCATGCCATCGAAGCTGCTTCAGCGCCGTCGCGCGCTGGCCCTGGCCGGCGCGGCGCTGTGCGGCCTGCGCGCGGCGCAGGCCGCGCCGCCGCTGCGCAACCTGAGCGTGGAGATGCGCGTCAGCGAGGAGTCCCTCGCCGCACAGCGCGGCGCGCAGGGCGCGGTGAGCATCGGCAGCCGCGGCGGCCAGGCCGGTGTGCGCGGCTCGGTGGTGGTGCAGGCCGGCAGCGCGCGCCAGGCGCTGGAGGCGACGCAGCGGGTGCTGGTGCTCAACGGCGGCCGCGCGACGCTGCGCGTCGCCCAGGGGATGCCGGTCGAAGACACCGAAATCTGGTGGACGCCCTGGGGCCCCGGCGCCGCCGTGCGCAGCCAGTGGGTCGAGCTGAGCAACGGCTTCGAGGTGCGGCCGCTGTGGCCGGGCGGCGCCGCGCCGGTGACGCTGGAGGTGTCGGCGCAGCGCAGCGCGCCGGGCCCGGCCGCGTCCCCGCGCGTGCAGGGCTCGCGCGATGCGCTGCCGCCGCAGTGGACGCTGATGACCACGGTCCTGGCGCCGCTGGACGCATGGGTCACGGTGGCCGAACTGCACGGCCGGCAGGCGGCGAGCGTGGTGTCCGGCGGCTTCGGCGCCGCCACCGCGTCGCGGCAGCGCGAGCTGCAGTTGCGCGTCAGCCTGCCGTAGCGCCGCGAGTGGCGAGCGTTCAGCGCGGCGCGATCGGGGTCAACGGCAGCGCCTTCGGCCACAGCACCCACAGCCGCAGCGGCTGCTTCATGCGTCCGGCCTGCGCCTCGGCCGTCTCGCCCCAGCCCCAGAAGTAGTCGGCGCGCACCGCGCCGGCGATGGCGCTGCCGGTGTCCTGCGCCATCACCAGGCGCTGCAGCGGCGTGGCGGACAACGGCTCGGTGCTGTCCAGCCACAGCGGCGTGCCGTAGGGCACGCTCTTGGGGTCGACCGCCACCGAGCGCCCCGGCGTCAGCGGCACGCCTTGCGCGCCGCGCGGCCCGAGCGCCGGGTCGGGCAGCGGCTCTTCGCGGAAGAAGACCACGCGCGGGTTCTGCCACAGCAGCTGCTGCACGCGCTGCGGGTTGCGCCGCGCCCATTCCTTGATGGCCGGCCAGCTGGCGGCGTCGGCCTTCAGCTCGCCCTGGCCGATCAGCCAGCGGCCCACCGAGGCATAGGGCTGGTCGTTGTGGCCGGCGAAGGCCAGGCGCACCGTCTGCACGCGGCCGTCGGCGCCTTGCAGCCGCAGCCGGCCCGAGCCCTGGATCTGCAGCACCAGCGCATCCATCGGGTCGGCCACAAAGGCGATCTCGCGCCCGCGCAGCGCCGCCTGCGCCGCCGGCAGCGTGTCCAGCTGCTGGCGCGTCCAGTAGGGCTTGCGCTGGTTGAGGTCGGCCGGCGGCGCGTACAGCGGCACCTGGAAGGCACCGCGGCGTGTGCGGCTGGCGTCGATCAGCGGTTCGAAGTAGCCGGTGAGCAGGCCGCTGTCCGTGCCGTCGGCGGCTTCCACACGATGCGGCTGCAGCCGCTGCAGCAGCCAGTCGCGCGCGGCGATGTCGTCGGCCGGCGGCACGCGCCGGGCTTCGGCGCACAGCGTGCTCCAGCCGGGCATCGGCCGCTCGCAGCCGCGCAGCAGCGCCGGCCACAGCTCGCTGCTGCGCTCGGCGCTCCAGCCGGGCAACTGCTCCCAGCCGACCGCTACCCAGCGGCTGCCGCCGGGCGGTGCCGGCGGCAGCGCGGACGGCGTTTGGGCGCGCGGCGGCGCGGCTTCGGGCGCGGGCGGCGGCAGCGTGCTGCAGCCGGCGAGCATGCCTAGAAGCGCCGCGCCCGCAGCCAGCCGGGAAGAACTGAAGGTAAAAGGGAAAGGAAAAGGACTGGGACTGGGACTGGGACTGGGACTGGGACTGGGACTGGGACTGGGACTGGGATTGGGACTGGGAAAAGGAAAGGGCGCGCGCATGGGTTTGCTGCTGCTGGAGGCGCTGCTGGCGCTGGGCCTGCTGGTGTTCATCGTCTGGTGGATCATGTTCGCCGGCCGCCGCCGCGGCGAGCGGGATGCGCCCGATGAGGGCGAGCCGCCGCCTTGAGCCGCCGCATCGAGCCGGCGCTTGCGGCGGCTCTCATGCCGGCTCTCATGCCGGCTCTCGTGCGCCCCCTGAACCGCGTCACGCGCGCGCCGTCGGCCACAGGAAGCTGGGCAGCCGGGTGCGCAGCCGCCGCAGCAGCGCGCTGCGGATGCGCTGCCGGTCCACCGCGCGCACGCCGCTCGAACGTGCCGCCAGCTTGAAGGCCAGCCAGAAGCTGACGCCGACATTCAGCAGCCCGGTGGCGGCGATGCCGGCCACGCACCACCAGAACGCGCCCGTCTGCAGCACCGGCCAGCCCAGCGCGCCCGCGGCGGCGCCCAGCTGCCCGGTGGACAGCGTCACGTGGCGCACGTCCAGCGTCGGGCCGACGAAGCCGGTGATCACCGGCACCAGCCCGAGCATCAGCCCCAGCGAGACGTTGGCGGTGACGCCGCTGATGTGGTAGCGCCACCAGTTCGCCCAGCGCTGCGCGCGCGATGCGCCCAGCCGCGCGACGATGCCCGGGTTCCAGGCGATGGCGCTGTCCAGCCGGTGGAAGACGAACCAGTTCTCCATCCAGCCGGCGAAGATCGAGCTGAGGAACAGCAGCACGCCGGTGAAGGCCGCGTACAGCACGGTCGGCCCGAGCAGCGTCAGCGAATGCAGCACGTGCTCGGCCTCGGCCGCGCCGACCAGCGGCCGGCCCAGCAGCCGCCACGACGCCAGCTGTGCGGCCAGCACCAGCGGCCCGCACAGCGCCAGGTTGCCGAAGATGCCGGCGGCCTGCGAGCGCAGCAGATGCACCACGTCGTCGACGAAGGCTTCGACGGCGGCATCGCTCTTCAGGTCGCCCAGGCGCTGCGCCATGGCCGGCGCGGTCATCGCCGGCTGCTTGGTGGCCACGGTGCCGTGCAGCAGCATGATCAGCACGAAGCTGAGCGCGTAGTTCACCCCCGCCGCGGCGCCGCTCCAGAAGGCGCCCAGGCCGGCGGCCAGGATGCCGAACTTGAGCAGCGTGGTCGCCGACATCACCGCGCCGCCGATGGCCGCGCGCCCGAGCATGTCGCGGTACTCGGCCGCGGTGTGCGCGATGTAGTGCTCGCCGGTCTCGGCGCTGCGCTGCGCCATCTTGCGCGACAGCTGCGCATAGTGGCGCACCAGCAGCGCCCGCACGCCGCGGCGCTGCTCCAGGGCGTGCAGCAGTGCGCAGCACAGGCGCACGATCTCGGGCCCGGGGGCCGGCGACAGCACGCAGTCGGCGAGCTGCTCGACGCGGCGCACGCGCGCGCGCAGCAGGTCGATCGCGTAGACGATGTCCACCGAAATGCCGAACTCGTCGAGGTGGCTGCCGATGCTGTCCACCGCCGCCAGGCATTGGTCGAGCAGCGCGCGCAGGTACAGCGCCTGCTGCCGCAGCTCGGCGCTGTCGCGCTCGCCGGCAAGGATCAGCGTGCGCAGCCGCTCGGTGCTGGCGCTCAACTGGCGGAACGGCTCGCGCGCCAGCGTGTCCTCGCTCATGCGCGTGCGCAGCGGGCCGGAAAAGCCCGCGGCGCCGATGGCGCCGACCAGATAGCTCATCGCGTCGAGCATCTCGGCGCGCCACGGGTCGGCGCCCTTGGACACGCCGCGCCAGGTGGGGGTGCCCAGGCGCTGCAGCGTGGCGGCGTCGAGTGCGGCAATCCACGCCGCGTCCTGCGGCCGGAACAGCAGCGGGAACAGCTCGGCCAGCTCGCGCGTGTCGGGCGTGGCTGGCAGCACGCGCTGGCGCAGCCGCTCCCAGACCTCGCTGTACAGGGCGGTGCGCGGGCTGAAGCCGAAGTCCGAAAACAGCCCCGCGGCACGCACGTCGGACCAGAAGTCGACGAACACGCGCTGCACGCGCTGCCCGTATTCGGGGTTGGCGTCGAGCACGTTCAGCAGCTGGCGCAGCCGCAGCAGGGCCGGCGGCGTGGCGTCTTCGGCCGGCGCGGCGCGCGGCTCGTGGCGCAGCCACTCCAGCAGCCGCGCCAGCCACAGATGGCGCTGCGCGCGCCCCGTCAACCCCTCGGCTGCGTTGAGCAGCGCGCTCAGGTCCCAGGGGCTGGCGTCACCTTTGTGCAGGCTGCTCAATGCAGCGCGCCGGGCCGTGCCAGCGAGAAGGCCTCGATCGCCGCATCGAAGGGATGCGCGTCCTCGGTCATGCAGAAGAAGGTGCCCTGCATCGTGCCGTGCGGCGTGGCCAGTTGCGTCCAGCTGGTGTACTCGAAGGATTCGCCGGGCTTGAGCAGCGGCTGGTGGCCGACCACGGCCAGCCCGCGCACTTCCTCGACGTGGCCGGTGGCGTCGGTGATGACCCAGTGCCGCGCCACCAGCTGCGCGGCGACGCCGCCGCTGTTGCGCACCGTCACCGTGTAGGCGAAGGCGAAGGGGCCGTCGGGCAGTTGCGACTGCTCGGGCAGGAACTGCGTCTTGACGCTGCAGGTGAAGCTCGGGCCCTTCATGTGCCGATTGTAGGCAGGGCGGCGCACGACACGGCGCACGATACGGCGCATCGGGCGCCTTGCGCTGCATCCCTGTCGTGCACCGCGCGACCCCTTGCCCAAGCCCGGCAGGCTCCTAGAATCGGCCGCACCACCGCGCAGCCGCCATGCCCGCCTACCTCATCGCCCCGAGCCTGCTGTCCGCCGATTTCGCGCGTCTGGGCGAGGAGCTGAAGGCCGTCATCGACGCCGGCGCCGACTGGATCCACTTCGACGTGATGGACAACCACTACGTGCCGAACCTGACGTTCGGCCCGATGGTCTGCCAGGCGCTGCGCAAGCATGCCGTTCGCGCCGACGGCAGCCGCGTGCCGATCGACGTGCACCTGATGGTGCAGCCGGTGGACGCACTGGCACAGGCCTTCGCCGACGCCGGGGCCGACCTGATCAGCTTCCACCCCGACGCCGGCATCCACGTCGACCGCACGCTGCAGCTGATCCGCGCCGCCGGCTGCCGCGCCGGGTTGGTCTACAACCCGGCGGCCTCGATCGACGGGCTCGAATGGGTCATCGACAAGGTGGACCACGTGCTGGTGATGAGCGTGAACCCCGGCTTCGGCGGGCAGGGCTTCATCGACAGCAGCCTGCGCAAGATCGAGCGCCTGCGCAGGATCATCGACGCCAGCGGCCGCGACATCCGGCTCGAGGTCGACGGCGGCATCAAGGTCGACAACATCCGCCGCGTCGCCGGCGCCGGTGCCGACACCTTCGTCGCCGGCAGCGCGATCTTCGGCCAGCCGGACTACGCGCAGGTGATCGCCGCGATGCGCGCCGAGCTGGCGCGCGCCTGAGCCGCGCGGCGTGACGCCGGCCGATCGAGCGGCCTGAACGTGCAGGGCTTGATGCGGGTGGGCAGCCGATGAAACTGGTGACCTGGAACACCCAGTGGTGCTGCGGACTCGACGGCGTGGTCAGCGCGCGGCGCATCGTCGACGGCGCGCGTGCGCTGGCTGATTTCGACGTGCTGTGCCTGCAGGAGATCGCGCAGGGTTACCGCGGCTTGCGCGGCGCGCCCGGCGATCAGCCGGCCGAGCTGGCGGCGCTGCTGCCCGGCTTCCAGGTCTTCTTCGGCGCCGCGGTCGACGAGTTCGCCGCCGACGGCACGCGCCAACGCTTCGGCAACCTGATCGCGACCAGGCTGCCGGTGCTGCAGGTGCAGCAGCACGCGCTGCCCTGGCCGGCCGACGGCGGCGTGCCCAGCATGCCGCGCATGTGCAGCGTGCTGACGCTGCGCGATCCGCGGCTCGGCGCGCTGCGCGTGATGACCACGCACCTGGAGTACTACTCGCGGCTGCAGCGCACGGCCCAGGCGCGTGCGCTGGTCGAACTGCACGCGCAGGCCTGTGCGCGGGCGGCGGCACCGCCGGCCGACGACGACGACCCGGGCTCGCCGTTCCAGGCCAAGACACACACGCCGCAGGCCGTTCTGTGCGGCGACTTCAACCTGGAAGCGCACGAGCCCGAATACGCGCTGATCGCCGCCGGTGGCCTGCGCGACGCCTGGAGGCTGCTGCACGGCGATGTGCCGCAGCCGCCGACCTTCAGGCTCTTCGACCGCAGCTGCGGGCCCACGCCGGCCGCCTTCGACTTCGTCTTCGTCAGCCCCGAACTGGCGCCGCGGGTGCGGCGCTTCGCGGTCGACGGGCTGACCCAGGCGAGCGACCACCAGCCGGTGGCACTGCATCTGGAGTGACGCGGCTTGCTGCGTGCCGGCTGCGGGCCGCTTTCGGCGGGCTCACCCCAGCCGCAGCAGCTGCCACGCGCCGGCGGCGAGCAGTGCCAGGCCGAGCCAGCGCGCGAGGCGCTCGCCCTGCGGCGCCATCTTCTCGATCGCTGCCGCGATCGCGAGCGCGGCCACCCAGGCCAGGTTCATGACGCCGCCGACGAAGAGCAGCGCCATCAGCGGCGCGCAGCAGCCCAGGCACATGACGCCGTGGCGCAGCCCCATGCGCACGGCGCCGCGCACGCCGCCGCGCCATTCGCCGACCAGGAAACCCAGCGGTGTGCGGCAACCGGCGAGGCACAGCCGCTTCAACGGCGAGAACTGGTAGGCACCGGCGATCAGCAGCAGCGCCGCCGTCAGCGGCGCCGAGGTGCTGCGGGCCATCGGGTCGATCCAGCCGGCGGCCTGCAAGGCCCATTGCGCGCCGGTCGCGGCGGCGCTGAAGGCCAGCCAGACGGCAAGGTAGGCGGCGACGAAGGCCAGGGGGCGTGCGCGCTCGCCACGGCGCCGGCTCAGGTCGACGAAGGCGCGCAACATCGGCAGTGCCGACGGCAGCATCATCGCCGCCATCATCACGCCCCACATCAGCAGCACGGCCAGCGCCTGGCCGGCTTGCCAGTCGGCATCGCCCGGCATGGTCCAGGACGCCAGCTCGCTGTCCATGTGGGTCGCCAGCCAGGCGAGCGCGGCCCAGCCGGCCAGCGCCAGCAGCAGCGCCGCGCTCATCCACGACGGCCGCATGGCGGCGCTTGCGACGCGTCGGCGATCGGCATAGGCTTGTCCGCCCTGGACCCAGACAGTGGGAGGTGCGAGATGGCCAGCTGGCAAATTCGCGGCGAATACATGGAAACCTGCAACTGCACGCTGCTGTGTCCGTGCATCACGTCGAACCTGGCGGCACTGCCGACCGAGGGCGATTGCAAGGCGGCGGTGGCGCTGCGCATCGACCAGGGCGCGAAGGACGGGGTTTCGCTCGACGGCTGCAAGTTCATCGTCATGCTGCACGCGCCGGGCGCGATGGGCGCCGGCAACATGCGCGTCGGGTTGATTGTCGACCAGGCCGCGAGCGATGCGCAGCTGGCGGCGATCACCGGCATTGCCACCGGCGCCGACGGCGGCCCGATGGCGGCGCTGGCGCCGCTGGTGGGCAGCTTTGCCGGCGTCGAGCGGCGGCCGATCGACTTCGACCGCAACGGGCTGAAGTACGCTGTGCGCGCCGGCGAACTGGTCGACCAGGCCTGCGACGGCCTGCCGAGCGTCACCGCGCCGGGCCAGGCGCTGGCCATCGACCATGTTGCGCATCCGGTCAACAGCCGGCTGTCGCTGGCCAAGGCGGTGCGCAGCCGCTTCGATGTCTTCGGCATCGCCTGGAACGACTCGAGCGGCACACGCAACGGCCACTTCGCGCCCTTCGAGTGGGCGGCTTGAGGGGCGCGGCGCGCGCCGTTCAGCCGGCGGCGCGCGCGCCGCTGCAACCCGGCTCGCGCGCGCCGCTGCAACCCGGCTCGAGCGCGCCGAGGCTCAGCGCGGCGTGCTGCAGCCGGCGTAGGTGGTCCTGCCGCCTTCGTCGATGAAGGCGGTGAGGCCCTTGTTCCAGAACACGAAGCTCTCGTCGGCGTTGGCATAACGCGCACCCGAGGCCGACACGGCCTGCGGCAGCGCCAGCACACGGCCGTCGGACAGCACCAGCGACACGCTGGCCGGCGTGCCGTTGCTGAACAGCGCGTCCACCGTCGCCCCGGCGTCGCAGCGGAAGACGGCGTGCACCGTCGCGCCGGCACCGTCCGGCGTGCACAGGCCGTTGAAGAAGGCCAGCGCGGCGCAAGCCTTGCCGTTGCCGCTGCCGAAGCTGCAGCGCCCCTGCTCGGCGGCGGTGTGGCTGCCCGACAGCAACTGGTAGCGCCCGCCGCGCAGGGCGCAGTAGCGCGCTGCCGGCGTGGTGTAGCCCGTGACCTTGATGCCGCCCGCCGGGCATTCGCCGCGCAGCAGGGCCCATTCCTCGCACTGGCGGTTGTCTTCGAAGCGGCACACGCCGAACTGGCCGCCGCTGCCGTCTTTTTCGATGCTCAGTAAGCCGCCCTGGTCGAGGCAGTTCCTGGACGCCGGATTGGCCAGCGTGGTCTGCGCCGTTGCGCTCGGCAGCGGCAACGCCGCGCAGGCCAGCAGCAGTGCGAGTTGCGCAGCGCTACGCATCGACGCCCTCATCCGAGCACGCGCGCGCTGCCGTGGCTCAGCACCAGCCGCTTGCGCTCGACCGCCCAGGTGCGGAACTGCACCGCCTCGCCGCGCTGCCACATCTCGACGCGCAGCGTTTCGCCCGGATAGACCGGTGCCGAGAAGCGGCAGCCGATCTCCTTCAGCTTTGAAGCGTCCCAGCCGCACAGCGTCTTCAGCAGCGCGTGGCCGCTGACGCCGAAGCTGCACAGGCCGTGCAGGATCGGCCGCTCGAAGCCTGCCGCCTGGGCCACCGCCGGGTCAGCGTGCACCGGGTTGTAGTCGCCGGACAGGCGATAGAGCAGCGCCGCTTCGGGCCGCGTCTGCAGCTCGCAGACATGGTCGGGCGGCGTGTCGGGTGTGGCGGCGCGCGGCGGCGGCGCGGCGTCGGATTTCTGCCCCGATGCCGCGAAGCCGCCGTCGCCGCGCAGGAAGGACACGCTGCGCGACACCGCCAGCAGCCGGCCGCTGGCCGCGTCCTGGATGTCGCGCTCGCTGTACATCAGCGCGCCCTTGCCCGCGCCCTTGTCGACGATCGCGGTGACGCGCGTCAGCCCGCGCACCGTGCCGGCCGCGGGCAGCGGCGCATGCAGCTCCAGGCTCTGCTCGCCGTGCAGCAGACGCACCCAGTCGATGCCGGTGGCCGGGTCCTTGGCCCAGAAGCCGGGGTAGGCGAGCACCACGGCCATGGTCGGCAGCGCCTGCAGTCCGTCTTCATAGACGAAAGCCAGCTGCTGGCGGTCCAGCGGATCCTGGCCCAGGCCCACGCCCAGCGCGTAGAGCATGGTGTCGCGCGCGCTGTAGCTCTGCTCGAAGGGCGGGAAGGGCCAGTTCTTCAGCTTGTGCACGTCGATGGCCATGGCGCGTCTCCTACAGCGAAAGGTCTTCGGGCACCGGCACCTCCATCGCCAGCAGCACCTGGCAGTAGCACTTGGCCAGGTTGTCGGTGCGCAGCGAGGCCATGCCGCCGCCGCCGAGCACGTCGTGCAGCAGGAAATTCATCGCGTTGGTGCCCGGCAGGTCGAAGCGTTCGACGCGGCTGGGCGAGTTGTGCTTGAAGTGTTCGGCCACGCGTTCGGGCGTCAACCACTGGTTCAGCAGCGGCAGGTACTCTGGCTTGCGCGCGATGATGCCGATGTTGGCCTTGTCGCCCTTGTCGCCCGAGCGGCCGTGCGCCAGGCGCAGCAGCGGGATCTTGCCGAAGCCTTCGATGGCCGGCGTCTTTGGGTAGCGCAGCGCCGGGCCCAGCCTGCCGGCGTCGAAGCCGCCGGCAGTGGGGATGTCGACGGCGATGCGCTCGTCGCCGATCTGCACCGCCACCGCCAATTCGGCCTTGGGCAGCAGGAACGAGAACAGCCGGATCACCGGCGTCGGCGCCGGCCGCCCGCCGACCAGGCCGGTGGTGCCGGGCGCCATCGAGGTGCCGGCGGCGGCGAACTCGCGCGCGAACAGCTCGGCCGTGGCCTTCGATGGTGTCTTGATGGCCATCTTCAGAACGACCTCACGCGAGCTCGGCCGCGCGTGCGCGCCGTACATGTCCTCGGCGCCGATGACCTCGATGCGCTTTTCGCTGAATGCGGGCAAGCCTTGTTCAGCCAGCATGCGCTGCATGCGCTTGAACAGCGCCTCGCCGGTGCGCCGCGCCTTGGCCGCGGCCTGCTCGCCGGCGATGGTCAGGAAGGCCATGTTGCGCAAGCCGTCCATGAAGGTGCAGCTGAGCTTGTAGGTCGCGGTCGGCGGCCGGCCCTTGGCGCCGCTGACCCGCACGCGATCCTTGCCCACCTGCTCGTAGCGCACGTCGCTGAAGTCGCAGGCCACGTCGGGCACGTGGTAGGCGCGCGGGTCGCCGATCTCGTAGAGCATCTGCTCGGCGACGGTGGCCGGGCTCACCAGCCCGCCGCTGCCGTCGACCTTGGTGATGACGAAGCTGCCGTCGGCTCGGGCCTCGACGATCGGAAAGCCGATGATGTCCCAGTCGGGCACCGTCTCCCAGTCGGTGAACAGGCCGCCGTTGCTCTGCGCGCCGCATTCCACCAGGTGGCCGGCCAGCGTGCCTTGCGCCAGGCGGTCGTAGTCGTCGGGTTTCCAGCCGAACTCGTGCACCAGCACGCCCAGCGTCACCGCCGAATCGACGCAACGGCCGGTGATCACCACCTCGCAGCCGGCGTCCAGCGCGCGCGCGATCGGCAGCGCGCCCAGATAGGCGTTGATGCTGGCGGTGCGCTGCGGGAAGGCCGCGCCGCTGAACATCTCGGTGCAGCCGCGCTCGCGGAACTCGCCGGCGCGCGCGCTCAGGTCGTCGCCGAGCACGACGCCGATCTTCAGCGGCAGGCCCAGCTCCTCGGCCACCTTGGCCAGCGCGTCGCGGCAGGCGAGCGGGTTGACGCCGCCGGCATTGGCGACGACGCGGATGCCCTTGGCCTTCAGCTCGGGCAGCAGCGCCTTCATCGTGATGTGCACGAAGTCGGTCGCATAACCGGCGTTGGCGTCCTTGGCCTTCTGCGCCGCCAGGATCGACATCGTCACCTCGGCCAGGTAGTCGAACACCAGCCAGCGGATGTCGCCGCCCTTGACCAAGGCCGGCGCGGCCGAGGCGGTGTCGCCCCAGAAACCCGATGCGCTGCCGATGCGTACCGTCTTGTCGCTCATTTGAATGCCTCCGTTTCCTTGATGCGGGCGGCCGGCTTCAGCCGCCCTTCCAGCTTGGCGATGCGCGCTTCCAGACCCTGCCACGGCGCTGCGCCCTTGGCCGGCGCCGCGGCCCAGCCGTCGAGCAGCATGCGCACCATCTCGCGCGCCAGCGCCGCCGGGTCGTTGCGCCGGCCGCGGCCGACGGTGTTGCGTACCCAGTGTTCCAGCCCGCCGAACAGGAAGTCGCGCGCCATCTGCGGATCCAGGTCGGCACGCAACTCGCCGCGCGCGATGCCGTCGGCCAGGGTGCGCGTCACGAACTGCGCGTAGCGCCGGTTCAGCTGGTGCAGCTTGGAGCCGAAGTAGCTCTCGCCGCCGCGCGCCTCGCGGTCCAGCAGCTTCAGCCACGAACGGTCGTCCACGGTGATCTGCAGGTGCCGCGCCACCAGGAAGCGCAGCCGGTCGGCCGTGCCCTCGATGAGCTTGACGCGCGGCTCGATGTCGGCGATCAGTTCGTCGTAGAACGCGGCCAGCACCGCATCGAAGAGCCCGCGCTTGTTCTCGAAGTAGCCGTAGATCGTGCCGACCACGCAGCCGGCGCGTTCTGCGATCTGCGTGATCGACGCCTGCTCGTACGGGTGCTCGAGGAACACCGCGCGCGCCGCCGCCAGGATCTCGGCGCGGCGCACCGACTTGCGGCGCTTGGGCAGGGCGGTCACGGGTCGATATTGAAGTGCAGTTCATTATCTTGCCGTGCGCCGGCCAGCGTCAACCGCGGCGGCGGTGCCTCGGTGTTTACCAGTAGATGCGCTGCCCTGGTGCACCGACCGGCTTGACGGACCGGGCGATCGGCGGCAAGATTTTGCAGTCTCGTTCATTAAAGCTGCCGTGCCTGTCCTCGAATCCCGCATCCACCCCGAAGGCGAGGCCTTCCAGGCGCAGCGCCAGGCCATGCTGCAGCTGGTCGGCCGCCTGCGCGAGCTCGAGGCGCGCGCGGCAGCCGCTTCGGCCAAGGCCAAGCCGCTGTTCGACAAGCGCCACCAGCTGCTGCCGCGCGAGCGGCTGGCGCGGCTTCTCGACCCCGGCGCGCCGTGGCTGGAGCTGTCGTCGCTGTCCGGCTGGCTGGTCGACCAGCCCGACCCCGAGAAGTGCGTGCCCGGCGGCGGCGTCATCGCCGGCATCGGCACGATCAGCGGCACGCGCTGCGTCATCACCGTCAACGACGCCGGCATCGACGCCGGCGCCATCCAGCGCATGGGCGGCGACAAGATCCTGCGCGCGCAGGACATCGCCATGCAGAACAAGCTGCCCTTCGTGCAGCTGATCGAATCGGCCGGCGCCAACCTGCTGCAGTACAAGGTCGAGGGCTTCATCAACGGCGGCAAGCTGTTCTACAACCTGGCCCGGCTGTCGGCCGCGGGCATTCCGGTGGTCGGCGTGGTGCACGGCTCGTCCACCGCCGGCGGCGCCTACATGCCGGGGCTGTCGGACCACGTGATCATGGTGCGCGGCCGGGCCAAGGCCTTCCTCGCCGGCCCGCCGCTGCTGAAGGCGGCCACCGGTGAGGTCGCCACCGACGAGGAGCTCGGCGGCGCCGTCATGCACACCGCCGTCTCCGGCCTGGGCGAGTACCTGGCCGAGGACGATGCCGATGCGCTGCGCATCGCGCGCGAGCTGTTCCAGCGGCTGCAATGGGGCCCGTCCGGCCCGGCCAGCCGCATCGACGCCGACTTAGGCCTGGAGCCGCGCTACCCCACCGACCAGCTGGCCGGCGCGATGCCGCTGGACTACCGCCAGCCGGTGGACATGCGCGAGATCATCGCGCGCATCGTCGACCGTTCCGAATTCACCGAAGCCGGCGCCGACTACGGGCCGGCCACCGTGGTCGGCCATGCGGCGCTGTACGGTCAACCCATCGGCATCATCACCAACAACGGCCCGATCGACCCGGCCGGCGCGACCAAGGCGACGCACTTCATCCACGGCTGCGTGCAGGCCGGCATGCCGCTGCTGTACCTGCAGAACACCACCGGCTACATCGTCGGCAAGGCCAGCGAGCAGGCCGGCATGATCAAACACGGCTCGAAGATGATCCAGGCGGTGGCCAACGCCACGGTGCCGAGCATCACGCTGATGTGCGGCGCCAGCTTCGGGGCCGGCAACTACGGCATGTGCGGCCGCGCCTACGGCCCCAGATTCGTCTTCAGCTGGCCGAACACGCGCACCGCGGTGATGGGCGGCGAGCAGGCGGCGCTGACGATGCGCATCGTGGCCGAGGGCGGCGCCAAGCGCAAGGGTGTGCCGGTCGACGAGGCGCATCTGCAGGCGCTGGAGAAGAAGATCATCCACAACTTCGACAGCCAGTCCGACGCCTTCTACACCAGCGGGCGGCTGCTCGACGATGGCGTCATCGACCCGCGCGACACGCGCCGCGTGCTCGGCCTGGCCTTCGACATCTGCCGCCAGGCCGAGGCGCGGCAGCTTCGCCCGATGCAGTTCGGCGTGGCGCGGCCGTGAACACCCCAACAGCAACAGCCTTCACCGCAGAGGCGCGGAGGGCGCAGAGTTGGCGCAGAGGAAATCCATGAAAGCCGGCCTTCTCTGCGGACCTCTGCGTCCTCTGTTCCTCTGCGGTGAATGAATTCGCATTGAAGAACCTGCCCATGCAACCGACGATCTACACCGAAGACCACATCGCGCTGCAGGACTCGCTGAAGAAGTTCTGCGAGACCGAGATCAACCCGCACATCGAGGAATGGGAAAAGGCCGAGATCTTTCCGGCCAAGGAGCTGTTCCGCAAGATGGGCAAGCTCGGCTTCCTGGGCGTCAACAAGCCGGTCGAGTTCGGCGGCCAGGGCCTGGACTACAGCTATGCCGCGGCCTTTGCCGAAGGCCTGAGCGCGATCCAGTGCGGCGGCGTGCCGATGGCCATCGGCGTGCAGACCGACATGGCCACGCCGGCGCTGGCGCGCTTCGGCTCCGACGAAGTGCGCAAGGAATTCCTGGCGCCGTCGATCAGCGGCGAGTACGTGGCGTGTCTTGGCGTGTCGGAAGTCGGCGCCGGCTCCGACGTGGCTTCGATCAAGACCAGCGCGCGCAAGGACGGCGGCGACTACGTGATCAACGGCGGCAAGATGTGGACCACCAGCGGCACGCAGGCCGACTGGTGCTGCGTGCTCGCCAACACCAGCGAGGGCGGATCGGCGCACCGCAACAAGACGCTGATCTGCGTGCCGATGAAGACCAAGGGCGTGGAGGTCGCGCGCAAGCTGAAGAAGGCGGGCATGAACTCGTCGGACACGGCGCAACTGCACTTCGACAACGTGCGCGTGCCGCAGCGCTTTCGCATCGGTGAAGAGGGCATGGGCTTCAGCTACCAGATGCAGCAGTTCCAGGAAGAGCGGCTGTGGGCGGCGGCCGGCTGGCGCAAGAACCACGAGATCATCCAGGAGACCATCGCCTACCTGCGCGAGCGCCAGGCCTTCGGCAAGCCGCTGCTGGACAACCAGTACATCTACTTCAAGCTCGCCGAGCTGGCGACCGAGGTCGAGGCCATGGGCGCGCTGTTCCACAAGGCGGTGGCGCTGTACGTGGCCGGCAACGACGTGACGCAGTTGGCGTCGATGTGCAAGCTCAAGTGTGCGCGGCTGGCGCGCGAGGTGGCCGACTGGTGCCTGCAGTTCTGGGGCGGCATGGGCTACATCGAGGAGACGCGCGTCAACCGCGCCTGGCGCGATTCGAGGCTCGGCTCGATCGGCGGCGGCGCCGACGAGGTGATGATGGGCATCATTGCCAAGACGATGGGCATCATGCCGAGAGCATGACACCCCCCCTACGGCCTTCGGCCGCCCCCCCAGGGGGGCGCCGCCAGCGGCCCGGCAAAGCCGGTTCCGCGGCGTCTGCCTGACCTTCATTGCTGTGATGACTTTCGACACTCTTCTGATCGCCAATCGTGGAGAAAACAGCCGCGCAGCGGCTGTTTCGGCGAAGCCAAATTGCCTGGCGCGCGCAGCGAGCGCAGGCGATCTCCGCGCGAGCTCCCATGTTTGACACCGTACTGATTGCCAATCGCGCGGAGATTGCCTGCCGCGTCGTTCGCACCGCGCGCGCCATGGGCCTGCGCACCGTGGCCGTGTATTCGGACGCCGACCGCGACGCGCTGCACGTGCAGCAGGCCGACACCGCACTGCGTATCGGCGCCGGTCCGGCGCGCGACAGCTACGTGGATATTCAGCGTGTCATCGACGCCTGCAAGCGTTCCGGCGCGGGCGCGGTGCATCCGGGCTATGGCTTCCTGTCGGAGAACGCCGACTTCGCGCGCGCCTGCCGCGACGCCGGCATCGTCTTCGTCGGCCCGTCGCCCGAAGCCATCGACGCGCTGGGCCACAAGGCCGAGGCCAAGCAGCGTGCGCAAAGCATCGGCGTGCCCTGCCTGCCGGGTTACGCCGGCAAGGCGCAGGACAACGACACGCTGCTGGGCGAAGCCAAGCGCATCGGTGCGCCGCTGATGATCAAGGCCAGCGCCGGCGGCGGCGGGCGCGGCATGCGCCGCTGCGACGACACCGGCGACACGGCGGCGCTGGAACAGCTGATCGAATCGGCGCGCGCCGAGGCGCAAGCCTCGTTCGGCAACGGCGAGCTGCTGCTCGAGCGGCTGGTCGAAGAGGCGCGCCATGTCGAAGTGCAGGTCTTCGGCGACACCCGTGGCGGCGCGGTGCACCTGGGCGAGCGCGACTGCTCGACGCAGCGCCGCAACCAGAAGATCCTGGAAGAAGCACCCGCCCCCGGCGTCTCGCCCGAGCTGCGCGCGCGCATGGGCGAGGCCGCCGTCAAGCTGGTGCGCGAGGTCGGCTACGTCGGCGCCGGCACGGTGGAGTTCCTGCTCACGCCGGACGGCGAGTTCCACTTCCTGGAGATGAACACGCGGTTGCAGGTCGAGCATCCGGTGACCGAGGCGATCACCGGGCTGGACCTGGTGGAATGGCAGCTGCGCATCGCGCGCGGCGAGGCCATCCCGCTGCAGCAAGCGGACATCCGCTGGCACGGTCATGCGATCGAGGCGCGGCTGTGCGCCGAGGATGCCTTCCACGGCTTCGCGCCGCAGGCCGGCCGCATCGAACACTGGAGCGTGCCCGCCGGCGAGGGCATCCGCATCGACCACGGCATGGTGGCGCAGCCGACCATCCCGCCGTACTACGACTCGATGGTCGCCAAGCTCATCGCCTATGGCGCCGACCGCGAGCAGGCGCGCGGCCGGCTGCAACGCGCGCTGGCCGGCAGCAGCGTGCTCGGCCTGACCACCAATCGCGACTATCTGCTGCAGGCGCTGGCCGCGCCGGCCTTCGCGCTGCCGCAGCTGGCGACGCGCTGGCTGGGCGAGGCCAGCCCCGCGTGGAGCGCGCGCCTGCCCGATGCGCGCTGGGCCGCGCTGGCCGCGGCATTGCGGCTGCACCGGCAAGCCCAGGGCTTCGGCGCGCTGGCGCTGTGGAGTTCGGCCGGGCGCCGCGAGACGCCTTGCCGCCTGTCGGTGGGTGCGCGCGTGTTCGAGCTGCGCCTGGCCTACCGCCGCGGCGAGCCCATCGAGGTCGGCGCCGGCGATGCCCGCCATGCCGTCGAGGTGCAGCAGGACGATGGCCTCGAGGCGCAACTGATCGTCGATGGCGCGCACCTGCGCGTGCGCTGCTCGATGCAGGGCGACGCCGGCTGGCTCGATGCCGACGGCATCTGCGCCGCCTGGACCGACATCAGCCAGGCGCCGCCGCAACGCGACGATGAAGCCAGCCACGGCATCATCACCAGCCGCATGCACGGGCAGCTGGTGCGGCTGACGGTCGAGCTCGGCCAGCGCGTCAGCAAGGGCGATTTCGTGCTCGCTATCGAAGCCATGAAGATGGAACATCGCATCGAGGCGCCGATCGCCGGCACCGTGGTCGAGGTCGGTGCGGCCGCCGGCACGCAGGTCGCGCCGGGCCGCTTGTTGTTGCGCATCGAGGCCGAAACGGCCTGAAGGAGAACACATGTCCGAATCCGCCGTGCTCTATGCCGCCGAGGGGGGCGTCGCCACGCTGACGATGAACCGTCCGCAGGTGCTGAATTCGCTGGACGACAGCCTGCTGAGCGGGCTGCGCGAAACGCTGGCGCGCGCCAAGGCCGACCCGGCCGTGCGCGCGGTGCTGCTCACCGGCGCCGGCCGCGGCTTCTGTGCCGGCGCCGACCTGGCGGCCAGCGCGGAGATCCAGGGCCAGGGCCCGGGCGACGTGTCGCAGGGGCTGCGCGAGCGCTACCACCCGATCGTGCTGGCGATGCGCCAGTTTCCGAAGCCGATCGTCGGCGCCGTCAACGGCGTGGCCGCCGGCGCCGGCATGAGCCTGGCGCTGGCCTGCGACATCGTGCTGGCGGGCGAATCGGCCAGCTTCCTGCAGGCCTTCACGCGCATCGGCCTGGTGCCCGATTGCGGCAGCACCTGGTTCCTGCCGCGCATGGTGGGCGACGTGCGCGCCCGCGCGCTGGTCATGCTGGCCGACAAGATCAGTGCCGCCGACGCGCTGCAATACGGCCTGGTGTGGAAGGTCTATGCCGACGACCAGCTGCTGGCCGAGGCGCAGGCCACCGCCGCGCGCATGGCGCAGATGCCCACGCGCGCCTACGCGCTGATCAAGCAGGGCTTGGCGGTCAGCTCGGGCAACGGCCTGGGCGAGCAACTGGAAGTGGAAGCGCTGCTGCAAGGGCAGGCCATGGCCACCGAAGACCACCGGGAAGGCGTCACCGCGTTCCTGGAGAAGCGGCCCGCGCAGTTCAAGGGGAAGTGAGCAAGGGGAAGTGAGCATGTCCGACGAACTGAAGCTTGAAAAGCGCGGCCACGCGCTGTGGCTGACCATCGACCGCCCGGCGCAGCGCAACGCGATGAACGGCGCGGTGCTGGCCGGCATCCGCAGCGGCCTGGAGCAGGCGCACAAGGACCCCGAGGTGCGCGCGGTGGTGCTCACCGGCGCCGGCGACAAGGCCTTCTGCGCCGGTGCCGATCTGGCCAAGGGCTCGGGCTCGTTCCAGTTCGATCCGTCGCAGCCGCACGCCGAATTCGCCGATCTGCTGCGCTACGCGCAGACGACCACGCTGCCGCTGATCGCGCGCGTCAACGGCCACTGCCTGGCCGGCGGCATGGGCTTCCTGGCGATGTGCGACATGGCGGTGGCGGCCGAGCACGCCAGCTTCGGCCTGCCCGAGGTGAAGATCGGCCTCTTTCCGGCGCAGGTGCTGGCGGTGCTGCAGCACCTGTGCACGCCGCGGCACATCGCCGAGCTGTGCCTGACCGGCGAGCCCATCGATGCGGCGCGCGCCGCCGAAATCGGGCTGGTCAACTACGTGGCCCCGGCCGGCGAGCTGGACGCCAAGACCGACTGGCTGCTGCAGCGCGTGATGGGCAAGTCGCCGACCGCGCTGCGCCGCGGCAAGGCGATGATGCGCGCTGCCTTCGACATGAGCTTCGAGCAGGCCATCAGCTTCCTCGAGACGCAGATCATGACGCTGGCGCTGACCGAAGACGCCAAGGAAGGCCGCGCCTCCTTCGTCGAGAAGCGCGCACCGAACTGGACCGGGCGTTGACCGTGCGCAAGGCCCGCCGCCGCGGCGGCGGGCACAGTGCGGCACGCGGCGCACCCGGCTCCTGAGCTGCCGCGGCCGACGACAACAACAACGAGGAGACGCGGGTGGGCGAAGCCATCGACCAGGTCCGGCTGAACTTCAACCCGCAGGCGCAGCTGGGCCTGTCGCTGGTGCTGGCGCTGGTGATGTTCGGCATCGCGCTGGACCTGCGCATCTCGGACTTCAAGGCTGCGCTGCGCACGCCCAAGGCGCTGGCCATCGGCCTGGTCAGCCACCATCTGCTGTTCCCGGCCTTCACCTTCGCGCTGATCCAGCTGATCCGGCCGCTGCCGTCGATCGCGCTGGGCATGCTGCTGGTGTCGTCGTGCCCGGCCGGGCACATCTCCAACTTCTTCACCCACCGCGCGCGCGGCAACGCGGCGCTGTCGGTGTCGATCAGCACGCTGTCGACGCTGGGCGCGCTGGTCTTCACGCCGCTGAACGTCGGCTTCTGGGCCTCGCTCGATCCGCAGATGAACGCGCTGCTGCGCTCGTTCTCGCTCGATCCGCTGCACATGCTGTTCGACCTGTCGCTGATCCTGGCGCTGCCGCTGGCCGCCGGCATGTGGATCGCGCATCGCTACGCGGCGCTGGCCAAGAAGGTGCACGGCCCTATGCGCAACTTTTCGCTGCTGGTGCTGATCGGCTTCGTGCTCGCCGCGCTGGCGTTGAACTGGGGCTTCTTCCTGCAGTACGGCCGCTACGTCGTCGTCGTCGTGCTGGTGCACAACGCCATGGCGCTGGCCAGCGGCTACGGGCTGGCACGCGCCGTCGGCCTGGCCGAACGCGACTGCCGCGCGGTGGCTTTCGAGACCGGCATCCAGAACTCGGGGCTCGGGTTGGTGCTGATCTTCAACTTCTTCGGCGGCCTGGGCGGCATGGCCATCGTCACCGCCTGGTGGGGCATCTGGCACATCTTCGCCGGCATGGCGCTGTCGACCTTCTGGATGCGGCGCGTGCCGGCTGAAAGTACCGCATGACGGCGCAGCGCGTGCTGGTGACCGGCGGCGGCGGCTATCTGGGCAGCCAGGTGGTGGCGGCCTTGGCGCAACGCGGTCTGCCGGCCGTGGTCTGCCTGGACGTGCGCGAGCTGCCGGCCGAGCGCCGCGTACCCGGCGTCGTCCATGCCACGGCCGACATCCGCACGCGCGCGCCGCTGGAAGCGCTGCTGCGCGAGCACGCGATCGACGCGGTGGTGCACCTCGCGGCCATCGTCACACCGGGCAGACGCGCCGACCGCGACTTCGAATACCAGGTCGACGTCGTCGGCACGAAGAACGTGCTCGACGCCTGCGTCGCCGCCGGTGTCGGCCAGGTGGTGATTTCGTCCTCCGGCGCGGCCTACGGCTACCACGCCGACAACCCGGCCTGGCTGAGCGAGGACGATCCCGTGCGCGGCAACCAGGAGTTCGCCTACTCGTGGCACAAGCGGCTGGTCGAGGAGATGCTGGCCGAATACCGGCAAAGCGCGCCGCAGCTGCGCCAGACGATCCTGCGCATCGGCACCATCCTCGGCGCGACGGTCGCCAACCAGATCACCGCGCTGTTCGACAAGCCGCGGCCGCTGGCCATCGCCGGCTCGGACAGCCCCTTCGTCTTCATCTGGGACCAGGACGTGGCCGGTGCGATCCTGCATGCGCTGGGCGACGGCCCGCCCGGCATCTACAACGTGGCCGGCGACGGTGCACTGACGATCCACGACATCGCCGCGCGCATGGGCAAGCGCTGCCGCGTGCTGCCGCCGGCGCTGCTGCAGGCCGCGCTGTGGCTGGGCAAGCGCTTCGGGCTGACGCAGTACGGGCCCGAGCAGCTGCGCTTCCTGCGCTGGCGGCCGGTGCTGGACAACACGCGGCTGAAGGAGGTCTTCGGCTACCGGCCGCAAAAGACCTCGGCCGAGGTCTTCGATTTCTGGTGGCGCTCGCGCCGCGCGCGCGGCACCGGATGACCGCGCGGCGCGAGTTGCCAGGGCGCGGCGTCGTCATCACCGGCGCCGCCGGCGGCTTGGGCAGCGCGCTCGCCGAGCGCTGTGCCGCACTCGGCGCGCGGCTGGCGCTGCTCGACCTGGACGGGGCGCGCGCCGAGGCGCTGGCCGCGCGGCTGCGCGAGCGCGGCGCGGCGGCTGACGCCTTCGGCTGTGACATCGCTGACGAGGCGGCCTGCAATGACGCCATGGCCGCCGCGCAGCGCGCGCTGGGCGGCATCGACGTGCTGGTCAACAACGCCGGCATTTCGGCGCGGCTGCTGCTGCGCGACGCCACCCCGGCCATCGCGCGGCGCGTGATGGCCGTCAACTACTTCGGCGCGCTGCATGCGACGCAGGCGGCGCTGGCCTCGCTGGTCGAGCGGCGCGGGCAGATCGTCGTCGTCTCCAGCGTCGCCGGATTCGCACCGCTGGTCGGCCGCACCGCCTATGCCGCCAGCAAGCACGCGCTGCACGGCTTCTTCGACAGCCTGCGCGCCGAGCTGCGCGGCGCGGGCGTGGCGGTGACCATTGCCTGCCCGTCGTTCATCGCCACCGGCATCGAGCAGGCCGCGCCGGGTGCGGCCAAGCGCGCCACCGGCGGCGACGAGGCGACACCCGAAGCCATGGCCGCGCAGATCATCGAGGCCGCTTGCCGCGGACAGCGGCTGTGCTTGCCGGGCCGCACGGCGCGTCTGGCGTGGTTCCTGAGCCGCGTCGCGCCGGCTGCCTACGAACGCGCGATGCGGCGCCGCGTCGGCGGCGAATTCGGACTCACCGGGAGCGACCCATGATGAACATCAAACTGACGCCGATGCCGATGCGCCTAGCCGCCGCCGCGCTGGCGCTGGCGGCCGCCTGCGGTGCCGCGCCGGCAGCGACGCTGAGCGTCACCGACGCCGCCGGCCGGCCGCTGGCCACCGCGAAAGTGCGCGAGCTGCCCACCGAGCGGCGCCCGATGGACACCTCCGACGGCAGCTACCCGGCGCCGGGCCGGCCAACCCGGGTCGAGGTCGACATCACGCGCTTCACCGATGCCGATGGCCGCGTCAGCTTCGACGAGCGCCCCTTCGCCGTGACCTATCTGGTGCGCAAGCCCGGCTGGCGCGACGCCAGCGTCGGTCTCGCCGCCGGCCAGGCCGAGCTGAGCGTCGTGCTCGAGGCCGAGACCGACCCGCTGAAGCTGGCCGAAGCCAAGCCGGCCAACGTCTGGCTCGGCGCGCTCGACCTGGGCGACGCGCAGCGCAAGCAGCACTTCATGCTGCAGTGCGCGTTCTGCCACCAGCAAGGCAACGCCTTCCTGCGCCAGGAGCGCTCGGCGGCCGACTGGAGCGACGCCATCCAGCGCATGGTGCGCTACGGCTCGCGCCTCGCCACCGCCGACCAGCGCGCACTGCCCGAACTGCTCAACGCCGGCTGGCGCAAACTGCGCGAGCACCCCGAGCTGCTGGCCACGCCGGCGCCATGGGATCCGGCGCTGGCGGCCGCGACGATCACCGAGTGGCCGATCGGCGACGCCATGTCGCAGGCGCACGACCAGCTGCTGGCGCGCGACGGCAGCGTCTACGTGGCCGACAACATCCAGGACCGGCTGTGGCGCGTCGACCCGCGCAGCAACGAGGTCACGGTGTTCAAGATTCCGCACCGCGAGGGCGATGCGCCGGGCGGCCTGCTGGCGGCGCGTTTGCGCGACTTTCCGCGCCACGACAGCACGTCGAACGCGCACTCGCTGGCGCAGTCGGCCAGGGACGGGCACATCTTCATCACGCCGTCGGCGCAGCAGCGGCTGGTCGAGTTCGACCCGGCCAGCGGCGCCTTCACGCTGCACGACATCCGCGGCGGCTTCTATCCGCACACCATCCGCATCGACGCGATGGACCGCGTGTGGTTCACGCTGGCGCTGTCCAACCAGATCGCCATGTTCGACCGCGCGACGCGGCGCTTCACGCTGCACGACCTGCCGACGCGCGGCTGGCGCGAGCGGCTCACCGTGACGCTGATCCGGCCGCTGTTCAAGCTGATGAGCTGGGGCGTGCCGCTGGCCAACTGGTTGCCGGTGGACCGCCTGGCCACCGGCACGCCGCTGCCCTACGGCATCGACATCACGCCCGACGGCCGAGTCTGGTTCGCGCGGCTGCACACCGACGAGATCGGCAGCCTCGATCCGGCCAGCGGCAGGATCGAGATGATCGCCACGCCCTTCGCCGGCCCGCGCCGGCTGCGCAGCGACGGCGACGGCAACCTGTGGATCGGCGCCTTCCCCGAATCGGCGATCGCGCGCTACGACCCGAAGACGCGTGTGTTCACGCGCTTCGACCTGCCGGTGGTTCCCAAGGGCAGCGACACGCCCTATGCGCTGAACGTCGACAAGCAGCGCGGCATCGTCTGGGTCACCGGCAACCAGTCCGATGCGCTGCACGCGCTGCACGTGGCGACGCAGACCTGGCGCAGCGTGCCGCTGCCGCGCCGCGTCGCCTTCACGCGCGACATCGAGATCGCCGAGGACGGCACGGTCTACACCTCGACCTCCAACTTTCCGAGCTGGCATGTCGAGGACGGACAGCCGACGCTGATCCGCGTGCAGGGCGCGGCCGCGCGCTGAACACAGGCGATGCTGCTGCTGCGCCACCGCTGGTTCTACCTGTCGTGCCTGGCCGCGTTCACTGCGGGGCACATGGTCAACTACTCGGTGATCATCTACGCGCAGGAGGTGATCGGTTCGGACCTGCTTTCGGGCATCGGCTTCGGCCTGTGCTTCGGACCGCCGGTCGTGCTCGGCTGGTATGCCGGCGTGCTGTGCGACCGGCTCGCGCCGGGGTGGCTGATCCAGGCGGCCCAGGCCGTGTTCATGCTCGCGCTGGCGCTGCTGTGGGCGGCCGACGGGCTGATCGCCAGCGCCGCGCTGCGCGTGCCGCTGCTGGTGGCGGCGGCGGCGCTGGCCGGCGTCGGCTGGTCCTTCGCCGCGCCGGCGCGCATGGCCGCGCTCGGGCAGGTGGCCAGCGCCGAGGAGATCAAGCCGGCGTCGGTGATCTTCAATCTGCTGGTCATGCTCGGCTTCGGGCTCGGGCCGCTGGCCATCGCGCTGGCGCGCAGCCGGCTCGGCTGGCCGGGGGTGTTCGGCGGCGCGCTCGGCCTGTTCGCGCTGGCGTCGGTGATGCTGCTGGCGGTGCGCACGCAGGCCAGCGGCCGGCCGCACGAGCCGGTGCTGGTGGAGATCCGCCAGGGGCTCGACGCCGTGCGTGCCGACCCCTTGCTGCTGCAGCTGATGGTGGCGGCGATGGCCGGTTACCTGGCCATGGGGCCGATGACGGTGCTGCTGCCCAAGCTGGCGGCAACGGCGCTGGGCCTGAGCGAAATGCAGCGCGGCGCCTTCCTCGGCACGCTGGCGCTGGCGCTGATCGCCGGCGGCATCGTCGCGCTGGTGGTGGCGCGCCGCGCGCACCACGGCCGCGTGATCCTCGGCGGCACCGTGCTCGCCGGCGTGCTGCTGGCGTCGCTGGGCCTCGCCGGCTCGGCGGCGACGGCGGTGGCGCTGCTGGCCGGCGTGGGCATCGCCGGCGGGCTGGCGCTGTCGCTGATCGTCGCCGGCATCCAGGCCAATGCGCCCGAGGACTTTCGCGGCCGCGTGCTCAGCATGTACACCGTCATCAGCCAGGTGGTGCCGGCGGCGTCGGGCGTGGCGGCCGGCGCGCTGGTGCAGGGCTTCGGCGTCGGCGTGGCGCTGATGGTCTGCGGCGGCACGCTGGCGCTGGCGATGCTCGTCAACGCGGCATGGATGGGCGCGGTGCGCGCGCATCGCGGCTGACGCCGTCGGCCACGCCGGTGCTCGAGGAAGCGCAACAGCCGCTCGGGCGGCGCCGTGCGGCGCGTGGTCCCTGCACGACAATATCCTTGTCGAATTGACAGCGGGAGCGCGGTGGAGACGATCGAATGCGGCAGCGCCACCGGCGTGCTGCAGGTGGACAACGACGGTGTCGGCACGGCGCTGTACCGCGGCCTGATGCTGCCGTCGAACTTCCTGGCGATGGGCGCGCTGGTCATGAGCGCCGGCCTCTGCCGCGGCGCAAAAGGGCTGCTGTACCGCAACGACCAGGCGGCGATCTGCTGCGACCCGGTGTCGATGACCGCGGCCTACCCGACGCTGGCCGCGACGCTGCGCTCGCTGCCGGTGGCCTTTGTCGTCAACGCGGGGCAGAGCACGCTGTACGAACAGGTGGTGCAGCGCGCCGCGTCGGTCGGCTTGATCCGCCGCGCGTTCTACGCACACGCCGAGGCGCGCGAGTGGCTGGCCGAGACCGTCGACGCGCTCGAGCGCAACCGCGGCTGGTGGGCCACGCGGCGCTGAGGCGTTGAGGCGTTGAGGCGCTGAGGCGCTGAGGCGCACCGCGCGGCTGGCGCGCCGGTGACGCGCCGGTCCGGCCGTGTGGCCGAGAATGCGCGCATGCACCACGGCGCGCGGGCGCCGTCCCATCCAGGAGACGACATGAGCCAGGACCTGATCGAGAGCTTCGAAGGCGGCATCGCCACCTTGACCATGAACCGCCCCGAGGCGCGCAACGCCTTCACGCGCGAGATGATGGACGGCCTGTCCAACGCGCTGCCGCGGCTGGCGGTGGATCCGGCCGTGCGGCTGGTGGTGATCACCGGCGCCGGCAATGCGTTCTGCGCCGGCGGCGACGTCAAGGGCTTCGCCAAGAGCGCCGCCGGCGCCGCGGCGGCGATGAGCTTCGACACCAAGGTCGCCGACCTGCGCGTGCGCATGGACGTCGCCCGCTGGCTGCACGAGATGCCCAAGCCGACGCTGGCGGTGATCCCCGGCCCGGCCGCGGGTGCCGGGCTGTCGCTGGCGCTGGCCTGCGACCTGCGCATCGCCGCCGACGACGCCAAGCTGACCACCGCGTTCTCCAAGATCGGCCTGTCCGGCGACTTCGGCGGCAGCTGGTTCCTGAACCACCTGGTCGGCGCCGCAAAGGCGCGCGAGATGTACTTCACGGCCGAAGTCATCAGCGGCGCCGACGCGCAGCGCATCGGCCTGGTCAACCGCGCGGTGCCGGCAGCGAAGCTGGCCGAGGCCGCGCGCGCCTGGGCCGCCGAACTGGCGGCGCTGCCGACGGTGGCCGTCGGCTACATGAAGCGCAACCTCAACACCGGGCTGCGCGGCTCGCTGGCGGACGTGCTCGACGCCGAGGCGATGCACATGATCCGCACCTTCGAGACCGAGGACCACAAGGGCGCGGCGGTGGCCTTCGTCGAAAAGCGGGCGCCGCGCTTCAGCGGGCGCTGAGGCGCCGGCGTTTCCGGGAGCCTGCCGGGCTAGTGCAGTGTTCCACGCTATGCAGCACATAAAACCGCGTCTTTGCCGCCCTGGCGTCGTTGCAAATCCTCGTGATACCTACGGGTATCACTGCGGTTTGCGCCTAGCCAGGACGACAAATCCATCGGTTTTCTTAAGTGCCGCACAGCGTGGAACACTGCACTAGGGTCCGGCCCGCCGCAACGGCTTCAGGGCAGCGCCTTCGGCGCGCGCTTCTCGTACCAGTGCGTGATGCGCGATCCGTCCCAGTGCAGCGCGATGTGCGCCGCCTCTTTCGCCGGCTTCAAGGCGCGCGGGCGGAACAGCCCGGCGCACAGCCCGCCGCGCTGGCGCACGCTGTGGTACAGCACGCCCCAGCTGCCGGCTTCGCGCAACCGGCGGCCGAGCGACTGGCCGGCGCCGTAGTCCACCGGGTTGTAGACCGCCGGCGCGCTGGCGCGCAGCTTGCGCAGGTCGTGCAGCGGCGCGTCCAGCGGCGCGGCGATCAGCCGCAGGTCGATGTCGATCGGCGCTTCCGCGGTGCGCGACAGGAACAGCGCGCGGTGGTGGCTGACCTCGGCCACCGCGGTGTCCAGATCCTGCGCCGCGTAGTACACGCCCCAGCTGCCGTCGGAAAAGCGCGAGCCTTCCGGGTTCAGGTGCGTGAAGGCGGCCATGATCGGCGTGCTGCCCGCGCCGCTGACACGCTCGTCGGGCGGCACCAGCTGCAGCTGGCCGAGTTCGTTGCGGATGCGCGGGTTGGTCAGCGCCTCGATCGCGAACACCGCGTCCAGGTCGGCCGGGTCGGCGATGCCGTCGTACAGGCTCACCGTCGGGTAGCGCGAGGCGATCAACCGCCAGCTGGGCTTCCAGAGCGTGGCGCTGAGCGGAATGCGGGAGATGTCCGTCATGCCTTGCCGCCGCGCTGCGCATCGAGGTACTGGCGCACCACGTACAGGTCGGCCACCTGCCCGCCGAGCATGCGCTGCAGCGCCGACTGCCCGCCGAACAGCGGCGCGGCGTTCGGCTTGCGCACCCAGTCGGCGGCGCGCTGCGCGTCCGGCAGCAGCAGCTGCAGCGCGGCGTGGATGCCGAACAGGTAGGACAGCCGCTCCAGCACGTGCCGGTCCAGCGGGCCGACCTTGCCCTGCTTCCACTGGTACAGCGCGCTGCGGCCGACGCCGAGCAGCGTCATCTGCTCGGTGGGCGTCAGCTTCCAGGCTTCAGCCAGGCGCCAGAAGGTGCGCAACGCCGCCGCCGCCGTTGCGGCGGACGACAAGGCCAGATAGGCGGGTGACGGTTCGCGGGCCAGCAAGGCGGTCATGGACGCATGATGCTCCGTCAGCGGACAAAATGCAAATAACTATCCACTCGAAAACAAGAACCCTGCACCGCTGCCGGTCTGGCCGGGTACGGTTCGATCTCTGGAGTGGCAGGTCCCGGGCACGCCGCAGCGCCGGCTGCGCGCCTGCTTCGGCGGCGTGCGCACCCTTCGCCCGGGGCGCGCCGCAGTGGATCGAGCTGGAGCTGCATCTCGCCTGCCGTGCGTCCTCGAGATGTCCGTCCGCGTCCGCCGCTTGGGTAGACTCGCGCCGCGTATCGGCGTCGGGTGGGGGCGGTTCATGACGAGTGTGTCAAGGCGGACGGCGTGGCCGCGTCTGGTGGCTTTGGCGCTGTGCTGGCTGGCGTGGTTGCCGGCTGCGCCGCTGGCGCTGGCACAGGCACCCGCTGCGTCGGCGCCGCCGCTGACTTCGCTGGCGGTGCAGCCGGGCAGCGCGGCCGGGCAGCCGCCGGCGCGCATCGTGGTCATGAACCGCGAGATCATCACGCTTCACGGCAGCCTGTTCGGCATCCCGGCCACGGTGCGCGCGACCGAAGGCGAGGAGCGCATCCGCCGCGCGCTGAGCCGCGGCGGCGAGATGAAGGTCGAAACCACCCAGGTCGCCGAAGGCGTGCTGGTGCGCATCGACGGCGCGCTGATATTTGCCGTCTCGCCCGACGACAGCGACCAGCGCACGCTCGCCGGCGCGCAGGCCGATGCCGCGGCCGCGGCCGCGGTGCTGCAGCGCGTGATCGACGAATCGCGCGAGTCGCGCAACCTGAAGTCGCTGCTGGTCGCCGCGCTGGTGACGGCGGGCGCCGGCGCGGTGACGCTGGGGCTGATCTGGCTGCTGCGCAGGATGCGCCGGCGCATCGAGGCCTGGCTGATCCGCAAGACGCTGGCGCATGCCGACCGGCTGCGCGTCGGCGGCGTCGATCTGGTGCGGCGCGAAGGCCTGCTGCGCTTCGAGAAGGGCCTGCTGAACCTGGTGTTCTGGGCGCTGGTGCTGCTGCTGGTCTACGAATGGCTGAGCCTGTCGCTGGCGCAGTTCCCCTTCACCCGGCCCTGGGGCGAGCATCTGAACGACTTCCTGTTCGGCATGCTCGGCCGCTTCGCGCTGGCCGCCGTGCGCGCGGTGCCGGACCTGATCGCCGCGGCTCTGATCTTCTGGCTGGCCTGGCTGCTGACGCGCATGCTGCGCGGCTTCTTCGCCAAGGTCGCCGGCGGCCAGGTGCAGCTGTCCTGGCTGGATGCCGATGTCGCGGTCACGACCTCGAGGCTGTGCGTGGCCGGGGTCTGGCTGTTCGCGCTGGCGATGGCTTATCCCTATCTGCCCGGCTCGGATACCGAGGCCTTCAAGGGCCTGTCGGTGCTGGTCGGCCTGATGATTTCGCTGGGCGCGTCGAACCTGGTCGGGCAGCTGGCCAGCGGGTTGATCCTGACCTACACCCGCACCTTCCACGTCGGCGAATACGTGCGCGTGGGCAGCGACGAGGGCACGGTGACGGCCCTGGGCACCTTCACTACCCGCATCCGCACCGGCATGGGCGAGGAGCTGACGATCTCCAACTCGCAGGTGCTGGGCGCGGTGACGCGCAACTACTCGCGTACCGTCAAGGGCCGGGGCTTCATCGTCGATACCACCGTGACCATCGGCTACGACACGCCGTGGCGGCAGGTGAATGCGATGCTGGTCGAGGCGGCGCGGCGCACGCCGGGCGTGCTGCAGGATCCGCCGCCGCACGTGTTCCAGGTGGCGTTGTCGGACTTCTACCCTGAATACCGGCTGGTGTGCCAGGCCGTGTTCGACCAGCCGCGGCCGCGCGCCGAGGTGATGAGCCAGCTGCACGCCAACGTGCAGGACGTGTTCAACGAGCACGGCGTGCAGATCATGTCGCCGCACTACCTGGGCGACCCGGCGCAGGAGAAGGTGGTGCCGCGCGAGCGCTGGTACGAGGCGCCGGCCGAGCCGCCGCCGCAAGCCTAGTCCGGCACGACCGCCGTGACCTCGATCTCGACCTGGGCGCGGTCTTCGATCAGCGCGCTGACCTGCACCGCCGTCATCGCGGCATTGAAGCTGCCGATCAGCTCGCGGTAGGCGGCGCCGATCTCGCGGCCGCGCGCCAGGTATTCGCGCTTGTCGGTCAGGTACCAGGTCATGCGCACGATGTGCTCGGGCCGGGCGCCGGCTTCGGCCAGCACCTCGACGATGTTGGCCAGCGCCTGGCGCACCTGCGCCACCAGGTCGTCGCTGTGGAACCGGCCGTCGCCGTCCCAGCCGATCATGCCGGCGACGTAGATCTGGCGGCCGCGCACGGCGACGCCGTTGGCATAGCCCTTGGGTCGGGCCCAGCCGGGCGGTTGCAGCACTCGTGTCATGACGGGGCCTTCTGGAAAGTCTCGCGCAGCTTGAAGCGCTGCAGCTTGCCGGTTTCGGTGCGCGGCAGCGAAGGGCGGAACTCGATCGCGCGCGGGTACTTGTAGGGTGCGACGGACTGCTTGACGTGCTCCTGCAGCGCGGCCACCGTGGCCGGCGTGGGCTGCGCGCCGGGCTTGAGCACGACGAAGGCCTTGACGATCTGGCCGCGCTCTTCGTCCGGCACGCCGATCACCGCGCATTCGGCCACGTCGGGGTGGCGCAGCAGCACCTCCTCGACCTCGGGGCCGCCGATGTTGTAGCCGGCCGAGATGATCATGTCGTCGGTGCGCGACTGGTAGTGGAACCAGCCGTCCTCATCCATCAGGTAGGCGTCGCCGGTGACGTTCCAGCCGTCGCGCACGTACTGCGACTGGCGCGCGTCGGCCAGGTACTTGCAGCCGGTCGGGCCCTTGACGGCCAGCGCGCCGATCTGCCCCGGCGGCAGCGGCCGGCCGGCGTCGTCCATCACGCAGGCCACGTAGCCGGGCACGGCCTTGCCGGTGGCGCCGGGGCGCGCGTCGTGCTCGTCGGCCGAGATGAAGATGTGCAGCAGCTCGGTCGAGCCGATGCCGTCGATGATCTCCAGGCCGCTGGTCTCGCGCCACAGCGTGCGCGTCGCCGCCGGCAGCGCCTCGCCGGCCGACACGCACTTGCGCAGGCTGGCCGCCGGCCACGGCCGGCCCTGCAGCGACATCGCCATCGCGCGGTACGAGGTCGGCGCGGTGAACATCACGGTGGCGTTGAACTGCTGCGCCGCGGCCAGCAGCTCCGGCGGCGAGACGCGCTCGATCAGCACCGTCGACGCGCCGGCGCCCAGCGGAAAGAGCAGCAACCCGCCCAGCCCGAAGGTGAAGCCCAGCGGCGGGCTGCCGATGAAGATGTCGTCGGGCCGCGGCCGCAGCACGTGCGGCGGCCAGCAGGCGCCTGCCGTCATGACGTCGCGATGGAAGTGCATCGTGCCCTTCGGCGTGCCGGTGGTGCCCGAGGTGAAGGCCATCAGGCAGACGTCGTCGGCGGCGGTGTCGACATTGGTGAACGCGGCCGGCTGGCGCGCCATCGCCGCTTCCAGCCCGTCGGCACTGTCGTCGTGGAAGAAGCGCGTCTGCTTCAGGCTGGGGCAGTCGGCGGCGGCCAGCCGCAGCTCGTCGGCCAGGCGCAGGTCGCACAACGCATGGCTGATCTGCGCCTTGTCGATGATCTGCTTGAGCTCCTTGGCGCGCAGCAGCGCCATGCTGCCGACGGCGATGCCGCCGGCCTTGACCACCGCGAACCAGCAGGCGGCGAGCATCGGGTTGTTGGGCCCGCGCAGCAGCACGCGGTTGCCGGGCACCAGCCCCATGTCGCGCACCAGCACCTGGGCGATGCGGTTGGCCTGGGCCTGCAGATCGGCATAGCTCCAGCGCACGCCCGGCGCCTGGATGCACAGCCGCTCGCCGCGGCCTTCGGCGATGTGCCGGTCGAGCAGTTCGGTGGCGCAGTTGAGGAGCGCGGGGAACTGCAGGAAGGGCTGATCGAGCAGCACCTCGGCCAGTTGATCGGGCGGCGGCAGGTGGTCGCGGGCGAAGGTGTCGATGTGGGCGCTGGTCATGGCTTCAGCCTTGCAAGTCCTTCAGCAGCTCGCGCGCGATGATCAGCTTCTGCACTTCGGTCGCGCCTTCGTAGATGCGCAGCGCGCGGATCTCGCGGTACAGCTGCTCCACCGGCTGCCCGCTGACCACGCCGAGCCCGCCCCACAGCTGCACCGCCGCGTCGATGACCTGCTGCGCGCCTTCGGTGGCCATCATCTTCGCCATCGCCGCTTCGCGCGTGACGTTGTGGCCCTGGTCGCGCATCCAGGCGGCGCGATAGGTCAGCAGCGCCGCGCTGTCGACGGTGGTGGCCATCTGCGCCAGGCTGGCCTGCGCGAGCTGGAAGTCGGCCAGCCGCTGCTTGAACATCTTGCGCGTGACGGCGCGCTGCAGCGCCTCGTCCAGCGCGCGCCGCGCCATGCCCAGCGCCGCCGCGGCCACCGAGGTGCGGAAGACGTCCAGCGTGCGCATCGCGATCTTGAAGCCCTGGCCGGCCTCGCCGATGCGCTGCGTCAGCGGCACGCGGCAGTCGCGGAAGGCCAGCCGCGCCAGCGGGTGCGGCGCGATCACGGCGATGCGCTGGGCGACCTCGAGCCCAGGCGTGCCGGCGTCGACGATGAAGGCCGAGATGCCGCGCGAGCCCTTGGCTGAGCCCGCAGCCTCCGCAGCGGGCTGCACTGCGGAGTCCCGCGCGAAGACCACGTAGAAGTCGGCGATGCCGCCGTTGGAGATCCAGGTCTTCTCGCCGTTCAGCACGGCATGGTCGCCGTCGACGCGCGCCGCGCAGCTCATCGCCGCCACGTCCGAGCCGGCCTCGGGTTCGGACAGCGCGAAGGCGGCGATCGCCTTGCCGCTGGATACCGCGCTCAGGTAGCGCTGCTTCTGCGCGGCGCTGCCGTGCAGCGAGATCGCGCCCGAGCCCAGGCCCTGCATCGCGAAGGCGAAGTCGGCCAGCCCCGAATGCCGCGCCAGCGTCTCGCGCAGCAGGCACAGCGCGCGCGTGTCGATCGCTTCAGCCGCGCCGCCGTAGGCCGTGCCGGCCACTGCGTGGCGCAGCCAGCCGCCGTTGCCGAGCGCGGCCACCAGCGCGCGGCATTCGGCGTCGATGTCGTCATGCGCGTGCGGCGAGACGTGTGCCTGCGCCCAGGCGTCGAGCTCGTGCTGCATCTGCCGGTGGCGCGGCTCGAAGAAGGGCCAGTCCAGATAACGGGTGTCGCTCATCGTGGTGCCTGCGGTGTCAATTGCCTTGGAAGACGGGTTGCTGCTTCGCGGTGAAGGCGCGGCAGCCGGCCTGGCGGCGGCGGCTGCCGGCCGGCAGGGCGGGGTCGGTGCTCATGGCTGCGGGTTCTCCTGGGTGGGGTTCGGCCGGACCGACAACTGCATGCGCAGCCGGCCGAGCAGGTTGAAAAGATGCTGGCGCTCGGCGTCGGCGATCCCGCCGAACAGCTCGATCACCCAGCCTTCGTGTTCGCTGGCCATGCGCTCGAAGACCTTGCGGCCCTTGGGCGTGAGCACGACGCGCACCGAGCGCCGGTCGCCCGGTTCAGCGTCGCGCTGCACCATGCCGTCCTTTTCCAGTTCGTCGGTCAGGCCGGTGACGTTGCCGCCGGTGACCATCAGGTAGCGCGACAGCGCGCTCATGCGCAGGCCGTCGGGGTGGCGGTGCAGTTGCGCCAGATAGTCGAAGCGCGCCAGCGTGATGCCGAATTGCGCGCGCAGGCGCTTGCGGATCTCCGTCTCGATGTCGGTGGAGCAGGCCAGCAGACGCAGCCACAGCCGCAGCGACAGGTGGTCGCCGCCGGAACTGCGCGCTTCCAGGCCGATCGCCTGGTCGTCGAGCAGCGGCAGCACTTCCTGTCGGGCGGCGCGTTTCAAGCCGGTTCCTTGTATTTCGGCTGGAGCTGCTGCGCCTTCTCGCGCGCGAACAGCGTCTCCATCTGCGTCTTGCCCGACAGGTACTGCTTCGGCCAGGCGGCGCCGGTCCAGCCGATCTTCGCCGCTTCGGTCAGCGTCCAGGCCGGGTTGGCCAGGTGCGGGCGGGCGACGGCGCACAGGTCGGCGCGGCCGGCGGCGATGATGCTGTTGACATGGTCGGCCTCGCTGATCGCGCCCACCGCGATGGTGGCGATGCCGGCCTCGTTGCGGATGCGGTCGGCAAAGGGCGTCTGGTACATGCGGCCGTAGGTGGGCTTCTGCGCGGCGCTGACCTGGCCGGACGAGCAGTCGATCATGTCGGCGCCGGCTGACCGGAAGGCGCGAGCGATCTGCACCGCGTCGTGCGGCGTGATGCCGCCCTCGACCCAGTCATGCGCCGAGATGCGCACCGACATCGGCAGATGCTGCGGCCAGAGCTCGCGCATGGCGGCGAAGACCTCGAGCGGCCAGCGCAGCCGGTTGGCCAGCGAGCCGCCGTAGTCGTCGCTGCGCTCATTGGTCAGCGGCGAGATGAAGCTGGACAGCAGGTAGCCGTGCGCGCAGTGCAGCTCCAGCCAGTCGAAACCGGCTTCGGCGGCGTAGCGTGCTGCGCGACAGAAGTCGTCGCGCACCCGGTCCATGTCAGCGCGGGTCATCGCGCGCGGCACCGCGCCGTCGTCCAGATAGGGCAGCGCCGACGCGGCGATCAGCGGCCAGTTGCCGGCGGGCAGTGCGCGGTCGGCGCCGTCCGCATCCCACGGCGCATTGGTCGATCCCTTGGGCCCCGCATGGCCGATCTGCAGCGCGATCTTCGCGTCGCTGTGCGCATGCACATGGTCGACGATGCGCTTCCAGGCATCGCGCTGCGCCTCGTTCCACAGCCCCGGGCAGCCGGGCGTGATGCGCGCATCGGGCGAGGTGCAGGTCATCTCGGCCACCACCATGCCGGCGCCGCCCATCGCACGCGCGCCCAGGTGCACCAGGTGGTAGTCGCCGGGCAGGCCATCGACACAAGAGTACTGCGCCATCGGCGAGACCACGACGCGGTTCTTCAGCGTCACGCCGCGCAGCGTGTAGGGCGTGAACATCGGCGGCGGCGCCGGCTGGTGCGGCTGCAGCGTCATGCCGGCGCGTTCGGCGAACCAGCGCTCGAAGCCGCCCAGCCAGGCCTTGTCGCGCAGCCGCAGGTTCTCGTGGCTGATGCGCTGGCTGCGCGTCAGCATCGAGTACATGAACTGCTCCGGCGGCAGCTGGTCGCAATAGCGCTGGCCGACGGCCTCGAACCATTCCATCGCGTTCCAGGCGGCGTTCTGCAGCCGCAGCACGTCGACGCGGCGCAGTTCCTGGTAGCGCTGCAGCACTTGCGGAATCCGTTGCGGCGTGTCGCCCAGCTCCTTGAACTGCCGCGTCAGCTCGATCGCGTCCTCGATCGCCAGCTTGGTGCCCGAGCCGATCGCGAAGTGCGCGGTGTGCACCGCGTCGCCCATCAGCACCACGTGCGCGTGGCCGTTGAAGTGCGACCACTGCTCGCAGGTGACGCGCTGGAAGTTCAGCCAGGCCGAGCCGCGCAGGTGGCGCGCGTTGGTCATCAGCTTGTGGCCCTGCAGGTCGGCGGCGAAGAGCTTTTCGCAGAAGGCGATCGAGTCCTGCATGCCCGCCTGGTCCAGGCCGTGCGCCTTCCACACCTGTTCGGGCGTCTCGACGATGTAGGTGGTGGTGTTCTCGTCGAACTTGTAGATGTGCGCCTGGAACCAGCCGTGCTCGGTCTTCTCGAAGACGAAAGTGAAGGCGTCGTACAGCCGGTGCGTGCCGAGCCAGATGTAGCGGTTGGGGCGGGTGACGATGTCCGGCTTGAAGATGTGCGCGTACTGGTTGCGGATCTTCGAGTTGATGCCGTCGCTGGCGATGACCAGGTCGGCGTCGGGGAAGTCCGCGTCGGAATTCACCTCGGTCTCGAACTGCAGCTTGACACCCAGCGTCTCGCAGCGCGCCTGCAGGATGTTGAGCAGCTTCTTGCGCCCGATGCCGACGAAGCCGTGGCCGCCGCTGCGCACGGTGCGGCCCTTGAACTTCAGCTCGATGTCGTCCCAGTGGTTGAAGGCCTGCTCGATCTCGGCAGCGGTGGCCGCGTCCCACTGGCGCATGTGGTCCATCGTCTGGTCGGAGAACACCACGCCCCAGCCGAAGGTGTCGTAGGGCTTGTTGCGCTCGACGACCGTGATGTCGTGGCGCGGGTCCAGCTGCTTCATCAGCAGACCGAAATACAACCCGGCGGGTCCGCCCCCGATGCAGACGATCTTCATGTGATGCAGTCCTCGACAGCAACGCGCTCGGCATCAGTTTCCGGGTAAATGCTTTAGATGTCAAGCAATATGTCAGGGGGTCAGTTCGACCTACACGTTTCCGGCGCCAGTGCGCGTACGTCGATGGACGATGCCTTTCGCCGCGCTCGATCTTCGCATCGTGACCTCGGCGTGTGGCGTCTATGGCGATCCAGGTGCGCGTCGGTCAATCGCCTGCGCTCCGGGAGTCAATACGCCAGCCGTCGATTCGCGAAAACTCATTCCTGTCAATCGCCACCGCGATCACCATTGGAGTACCACATGTCCGCTTCGGCCGAGCAACGACTTTGGATGTATCGCACGATGCTGCTCGTGCGGCAGTACGAAGACACCCTGGCGACGGTGTACTTCGAGGGCAAGCTGCCGCCGAAGATCCAGAAGGGCCTGGCCTTCGACATCGGCGCCGGCACCGTGCCTGGCGAAATGCACCTGTCGGCAGGTCAGGAAGCGGCCGCCGTCGGCGTGGCGGCACACCTGACGCAGACGGACTCCGTCTGGGGGACGCACCGCTCTCATCATTTCGCGATCGCCAAGGGGGTTCCCCTCGACCGCATGACCGCCGAGATATTCGGGAGGGTCGACGGCCTGTGCCGCGGAAAGGGCGGCCACATGCACCTGTATGACCCGGCGAACCACTATGCGTGCAACGGCATCGTCGGCGCCGGCATCCCGCAGGCGTGTGGTGCTGCATGGGCCGCGAAGCTGCGCCGCACAGGCGCGGTGGCGGTAGCGGAATTTGGCGAGGGCGCGGCCAACGAAGGGGCGTTTCACGAGGCACTCAACATCGCCAGCCTGTGGAAGCTGCCCGTCGTCTTCGTCTGCCAGGACAACAACTACGGCATCTCGGTCAGCAAGCGGAACTCGACCGCCGTTGCCAGCAACGTCGATCGGGCGGCTGGATACGCTATGCCCGGCGTCCTTGTCGCGGAGAACGATGCCGAGGCCATGTACGACGCGGCGGGCGCGGCGATCGCCCGGGCGCGCGCAGGCCAAGGGCCGACGCTGATCGAGATGAAGGTGGACCGCTACTACGGGCACTTTCAGGGTGACCCGGAACCCTATCGACCCAAGGGCGAGGTCAAGTCCCTGAAGGCGCTTGACCCGATCCTGAAACTGGAGCGCCGGCTGATCGAGGACCGGCTGCTCGACGCCGAAGGGGTTGCGGCGGCCCGCGCGGATGCCAGGACACAGGTGGACGCTGCCATCGAGTTCGCCCGCCAGAGTCCCTACCCGTCGGCCGCGGAGGCCGCCCTTCACGTCTTCGCCCAATGAGCTCGGGCCCCAGCGCCGACAAAGGACGTTCCGTTATGCAAGCGACCCAAGTACGTCAACTACCCTTCTATAAGGCCATGGTCGAAGCCATTCGCCAGGCGATGGAGGCCGATCCGTCGGTTGTGATCCTTGGCGAGGACGTCGGCGCGATGGGCGGCGTCTTCCAGTCCACTCACGGCCTGCACAAGCGCTTCGGCGGCGAGCGCGTATGCGATACCCCGATCTCCGAGACCGCCATCATGGGGATGGCCCTCGGCGCCGCTGCCGAAGGGCTGCGCCCGATCGCCGAACTGATGTTCGTCGACTTCATGGGCGTGTGCTTCGACCAGATTCTCAACAGCATCTCCAAGACGCACTACATGTCTGGCGGCGCGGTGAAGTTGCCGCTCGTGATCACCGCGTCCACCGGCGGCGGCATATGTGATGCTGCACAGCACGCACAGACGCTGCACGGATTCTTTGCGCACGTGCCCGGGCTCAAGGTGGTCATTCCGTCCAACCCCTACGACGCCAAGGGCCTGATGGCCACCGCCATCCGCGACGACAACCCTGTCGTCTACCTCTTCCATCGCGGCTTGCTCGGGTTGCCTGTGATGAACTACGTCGAGACCACCTTGGCCAACGAGGTGCCCGAGGAAGCCTACACGGTGCCTTTCGGAAAAGCCCGCATCGTGCGCGAGGGCCACGACGTGACCATCGTCGCGTTCGCCCAGATGGTGCACAAGGCGCTCGTCGCAGCGGAGCAACTGCAAGCGCAGGGCATCGAGGTCGAGATCATCGATCCGCGCACGCTGGTGCCACTCGACATGGACGGTGTGCTGGCGTCAGTGGAACGGACCGGACGCCTGTTGGTGGTCGACGAGGACTACCTCAGTTTCGGCGTCACCGGCGAGATCGTCGCGCGAGTGGCCGAGCAGATGCACCACGTGCAATTGAAGTCGCCCCCACGCCGCCTGGCCATCGCCGATACGCCGATCCCGTTCAGCCGCGCGTTGGAACCCGTCGCTATTCCGCAGGCCGAGACCATCGTCGACGCCGTGGTCCAACTTATGAACACAAAGCTTTGACCGGAAGACCATGATGATCGACATCAAATTGCAGGATGAAGCCTGGACCGACGTCGAGGAGGGTACCGAAGCGCTGCTGGATGAGTGGCTGGTGAAACCGGGCGACACCGTTGCGGCGGGGCAATCAGTGGCCGTCGTTGTCGTTGCCAAGACCACGTTCGAAGTGCCGGCACCGACGGCCGGCGTCGTGCGTGCCCTCCTGCTCAAGCCGCAGGATCCGGTGGCACGCGACCAGGTGTTGGCCGAGATGGAAGCGGCCGGTTGATGGACACGCACGCCGACAGCCCCACATCCGACCGGCGCATCGTCCCGCTGGCCGGCTTGCGAGGGATCATTGCGAGGGCGATGACCCGTGCCTGGGAAGCGCCACGTGTCGCGCTGGGCCTCGAGGTCGAAGTTGATGCGCTGCTTGCACGCTGCCGCGCGCTCTCCGAGGCGTCTGGGGTAAAGGTCACGCCGACGGCTGGCGTTTTGGCGGCCCTTGCGCGCACGCTTCCGACGCATCCACGACTGAACGCTCTGCTGACGGACCAGGGCATTGAAGAGGTCCACGCGGTGCACATCGCCGTGGCCGTGGACACGCCGGCCGGCTTGATGACGCCAGTGGTGCGTGACGCGGAGAAGAAGACACCTGCCGCCATCGCAGCGGAACTTGCCGATCTGGCACACCGTGCCCGCACCGGCAAGCTGCCGCCGTCAGCGTACCAGCGCGGCACCTTCACCTTCAGCAACTTGGGCGCCGCGGGTATCGACTGGGTCACGCCGGTACTCAATCCGCCGCAGGTCGCCATCCTCGGTATGGGCCGCACCCGTGAGGCAATGGTGGTGCGCGATGGTGTGCCCACGGTGGCGCGTGTGGCGACGATCACACTCGTCTTCGACCACCGTGCGGCTGATGGCATGCCAGCCAGCCAATTTCTGCGCGATCTCGGCACCTGCATCGCGTCGGCTGACATCTGATCCGCAGCGGTCGCCACGCTCGCTGCACGCGGATCATTTGTCGACATGTCGCTGCATTCGGCCGCCGCAGGACAGGACTGGATCGATTGCGCGGTGGCGCAGCGCATTGAACAGTCCGTGCGGGCCTTCGTGTACTACGAGCGGCCGGCCATCATCTTCGGCCGCTCTACGAGCATAGGTTCGACGCGTTCACGATATCAACGTGTTATTGACGCTGGCGGTCAAGTCATCACCGGCCCGACGTCAGGTCAATACAGCTGTGTCGTACGTGCCGATCATTGGCTTGTCCGTGTCGTCCATCGATGCGAACGGCCTCACGTCGGAGAAACGCCCAATCACGCGGGTAATGGAGCAGCCACATGAACGTTCGAAAGCATCTTCCCGAAGGCAACTGGCGAATCGTCTCGCCGCGCATCCCGCCGATGAAGCGCGAGGACTGTGCACCGGATCAGCAGAAGCTTCTCTCCGAGCTGCGCAGAACCCAGAAGTCCGAAAAGGACATGAACGTGTTCATGTACCTCACGCGGCTCGGTCCGATCTTCGTTCACTACTTCGCGTTCTTCGTCAACATGCTGTTCCTCGGCAAGATTCCGCGCGCCGACAAGGAGCTGTCGATCATGCGCCTGGCCTGGCGCACGGGCACGGTCTACGAGTGGTTGCACCATCAGAAAGTCGCGCGGGAGTCCGGCATTCCTGCGGCCGACATGAACTCGGTCACGATCGAAGATTGCCCGGACTGGTCGCCGCGTCTTCGTGCGCTGCTCAAGGCGACGGACGAACTGGTGGCGGACAAGGCGATGTCGGACGGGACGTTTCATGAGTTGCGCAAGCACCTCTCCGAGGATCAGATGGTCGAATTCTGCATGTTGATCGGCCATTACCTGATGGTCGCCATGACCATCAACACGATCGGAATTCAGGTCGAACCGGAATACCTGCCATCTGAAGGCTGAGAGAGACAAGCCGGGAGCGAGCCATGGAAATTGCTGACAACACGACGCACCAGTACCCATCGTTCAACAAGGCGCATCAATACCCATCGTTCGGAGCCGCTTCCTACCTGATGGCTGTTCTGATCGTGGCCGGCATCCTGTCCTATGTCGACCGACAGATCCTCAGCCTGCTGGTGCAGCCGATCCGGGCCGATCTGCACATCACCGACACCGAGTTCAGCCTGCTCCATGGTTTTGCGTTCGCGATCCTCTACGCCATCCTCGGCCTGCCGCTCGGACGCTACGCCGATCGTGCCAATCGGCGCAACCTGATCATCGCCGGCGTCGTCTTCTGGAGCCTGGCGACGATCGCGTGCGGATTGGCGGAGACTTATACGCAGCTCTTCATCGCCCGCATCTGCGTTGGAATCGGCGAAGCCGCTTTGGCGCCAGCTTCGGTCTCGATGATCTGCGACGCCTACCGCGACAAGAGTCGCGGCACCGCGCTCGGGGTCTTCAATACCTCGATCTACCTGGGGATCGGCGTCTCGATCGTCATCGGCGGCGTCCTGCTCGGGATGATCAAGAACCAGCCTGTGATGGATCTACCGCTGTTCGGCTTGCGCAAGTCGTGGCAGGCGGCTTTCATCATCGTTGGATTGCCGGGGCTTCTCCTGGCCCTGTTCATGCTGACCTTGCGGGAGCCGGCAAGGCGCACATCGGTCGCAGCGCCGCCGCCGCTCAGCGAAGCCTTGGCCTACTTCCGCAAGCATCGCTTCCTCATGATCGGGTTGTCCGCCGGATTCGCGTTCTTTGCGCTTGCGGCTTACGGACTGAGTGCATGGGCGCCGACCTTTCTCTTGCGCCAGCATGGCTGGCCCATCCCGCAAGCGGCCGTCGCCTACGGCGTGGCGGTCACCATTGGCGGAACCCTCGGGGTCGGCCTGAGCGGCGTGGCCGGCGACTGGTGGCGCAACAGCGGGCGGATCGAGGCGCGCCTTCTGCTGTCTATCGGAAGCATGGTGTTCTGGACCCTCTTCGTCGTGCTCGCCGTCAACGCGAGCGACGGCAAGGTCGCGGTATTTCAACTGGGCCTCGCTGCCTTCTGTTCGAGCGTCGCGATCGGCGCGGGCGGCACGGCGCTTCAAGACATCGTCCCCGACTGGTTGCGAGGGCAGGCGATCGCCGGCTACCTGTTGATCCTCAACCTGCTCGGGCTCGGGACGGGACCGACCGTCGTCGCGCTCGTCACCGACAAGGTGTTCCACAGCGACGCGGCGCTCGGCAAGTCCATCGCTGCCGTCGGCGTCCCCGCCATCGCCAGCGGGATCTTGCTGGTCCTGCTCATCCTTCGCGCCTACAACAGGCTGTCGTTGGAGCAAGCGGACCCGAATTCGCCAGTGCGCCGCATGTTCGAGAAGGCATCAGCCAAATGAACGCGAATCCTGAGTATTGCTGCCGGATCGGCTTCGTCATCCGGGACATCCGAACCGCCGTGCCGCACTGGCTGCAACTGCACCGAGGCGCCGGCCCATGGACCTTCATGCACGAGCTCACCGAGGAGAACTATCTGCGCGGGCAGACGACGTTCTTCGTGGACGATCTGAGCAGCGCAATGAAGCACCTGTCCGAACGGCAAGGCATCGGACCGTGGTTCTACGCTTGCGGCCTCACGCCCGACGCAGCGTCCTACCGGGGCGCACCTGCGTCGATCAGCTACTCCAAGGCCTATGCCAACTCGCGCGACTCGCAGGAGATGGTGATCGAACTGGTGCAGGTCAGCGCGGCTTCCAAGTCAATATTCTCGGAACTGTTCAACGAAGCCGTCCACGCGCCGCTGCTCGGGGTGCCAGAGAATCTACCGCCAGGAACACGTAACGTATCGGCCACATCGTGCTGGTACGCGACCTCCACCTCGACGATCGCGGCGAAGAAGCAGAAGCTGAAGGAAAGCGGATACGCAGTCGTCCACGAGGTCACGCGCAAGCACCCGGACGAAACCGTCGTCTATACCGAGCATCCGGAGGTCCCGGGACTCATGCTCGAGGTCGCGGAGACAACCTTCGGCAAGCGCGCCTTGCTCGAGACCATCACGACCGCAGGGCGGAACTGGGACAGGAAAGACCCGATGCGTCTGATCGCAGGCGCATCCACGATTTCCTGAAGCACTGTCCAAGCGAGAGACGAATATGAACGGAACGATCAGGATCCACGTCATGCAGATCGGGCGCGTCGTCATCGACCGCGCCCTCCCGTTCCTCGAGAAGAGTTTTCATCCTGTGGCCTTCTCCGGTTGGTTCCGAAATCCGGCGAACCTGCTGAACATGCCGGTCAACGCCTATCTGATCGAGCACCCGAAGGGTCTCGTCCTCGTCGATACCGGATGGGGGGCGATGGTGCGCGACGATCAGATCGAGTACATGGGTGAGTTTCACCTCAGCCTGAACAAGGCCGTATTGCCCGAAGGCCAGGCCGTGCACGAGCAGCTGGCGGCCATGGGCATCAAGCCGTCCGATCTCGACTATGTCGTGTGCACGCATCTGCATTCAGACCATGGCGGCGGCCTGCAGCACGTCCGCGACGCCAAGAAGATCCTGGTCAGCGAACTCGAGTATCAATTCGGCGACCGCGACATGATGATCTGGCGCGACATTCCGTTCGAGACGTTCAAGTTCGAGCCGTCGCCCTATGGCCCGCAGAAGCAGGCGTTCGACCTGTTCAATGATGGATCGATCGTCTTTGTCCATACGCCCGGACACACGCCGGGGATTGCCTCAACGCTCGTCCAGGCCAACGGCAAGGCGTTTCTGATGTTCGCGGATGTCGGCTATGCCCGCCAATCTTGGGAAGACATGATCATGCCGGGCGTTTGCCTCGATCCCGTCAAAGCCCGTGCCTCGCTCGAATGGGTCAAGTCCGTGGCGTCGCAGGCCAACTGCGTCGAAGCGATCGCTACGCACGAACCGACGTCAAAGCCGCACGTCATCACACTTTGAGAGATCCGGCCACCAAAGTCGGCGGCCGCCTGATGACCGTCGCCGAACACCAAGGGAAGCACTTATGGAAACGACTGACTGGACACCCTGTGCCGTGGACCGAAGCCAACTCGACCTGGAGGGCCCCGCTCTTCAGAGCAAGTGGGCTGCGCTCCACATGGGCAATCACGAGCCGTATCCGGCCGATGAGGCGCTCCAGAACGTCTGGCGTCTCTATCACCTCGGGCATTTCGCAGATGGCGTCGCCGCTGCGGAAACGCTTGGCGACGCCGGCCTGACGCCGCTCGCATTTTGCGCCACGATCCATGCTCACTATGTCGAGCAGGACGAGAAGCTGAAGGCGGACATCTTCGGGCAGACGATCGCCCTGTGCGAGCAAGCGCGTGCGCGCGGCTTCTCGTCTGCGAACTTCCACTACATGTATGCGGTCACGCTCGGTCGCTACAGCCAGACGATGACGCCGCTCGAAGCCCTCACTGACGGGCTGGTGGCGCGCATGAAGGAGCAGATCGACCTCTGTCTTGCCATCGATGATCGCCACGCGGAGGCCCTTGCGACATTGGCTGGCTGGCATGCAGCCATCACGACCGAGTCCGGCGAGATGATGGCGCGCATGATGTACGGCGCGACCGAGGAGGCCGCGATCGAACTTTATGAGAAGGCGGTGCAGTGTGCGCCGGACTCCCCGGTCCCCTACATCGAGTTCGCGCAAGGTCTGGAGAAGCTCTACGGGGCCGAGGGTGCGGTCGACCGGATCCGCGCCAATCTGCAGAAGGGCCTCGGCGTGAAACCTATCGACGCGATGCAGCAACTGGATGCGAAACACGCCGCTGCGTTGCTGGCGAACCTCGCGTAGTCAGCGCTTCGGCGCGGACTTTGAAGAAGACAGGTTGCGCCGATGTTCACCCGGCGTGATTCCGGTCCACCGCTTGAATGCACGCTGAAATGCGCTCTGCTCGGAAAAGCCAAGGAGGTAGGCGACATCCACGAGACTGAACTGGGGATCGGCTAGATAGCTGAGCGCCAGTTCGTGCCGCAATTCGTCGTTGAACGTGCGGAAGCGGAGCGACTGGTCCTTGAAGCGCTGCCGAAGAGTCGCCGGGCTCAACTCGAGGGCGGCAGCGACTCGCGCGATATCGGGCTCCCCGTTCCGGAAGGCTTCGACGATTGCGCGGCGGCAAGCGGTCAGCCATTCGGGTTCGAGCGGCGAGCCGAGTTGTTTGAGAAGGCGCTCGCAAAGGGCGCTGAGAATCTCGCGGACCCTCGGGTCGCCTTGTGGGAGTCGCGCATCGAGATCCCGGGCGCTCGAAATGATGGTTGCCTCGGCGGCGCTGAACTTCAGCTCGCAGCGAAACAGTTGGTAGTACGGGCCGATGTCCTCGGGCCGGGAGTGCCGGAACGAGACCGAAAGCGGCGCGATGTCCGGCCTGCCCGAAATTCGGCGCCCCATGGAGGTCCAACTCGCAAGCACCAGTTCGTCCAGGAAAATGGCCGACGCGGGGTCGGATACCGCGCCTCGCCAAGTCTGAATCAGCAGCCCGTCCCTCTCCTCGACACGAACCTGCCCGGCATTGTTCGCGAGCATGGAGTAGCGGGAGAACTGATCCAGAAGCTCGCGGGTAGTGCTGCAGCTCATGAGCACGAAGCCGTACGCCCCGAGATAGCGATGCTGCATCCTTTGGCCGAGCCGCAGCCCGAGATGCGGGGTCGGATGCAGCGACTGGAGAAAACAGCACATCTCTAGAAAGTCATGGCACGAGATGCGCGCGTCAGGGTCGTCCAGGATCGCAGGGTCGACGCCGCAGCTTGCAAAGAGGCGGGGTGCCGGCACGCCGCATTCCTCGCTGAAGTCCGTCAGGACGCGGACGTACCAGGTAGCGATGCTGTAGCGGCGTTCCAAGCTGCTGTCGGCCTCGGTGCGCGCCTCGAGGTCGCAATATGGTCCCAGCTGACCTGCAGCGGGCTCGTCGTGAGGCGAGCCCGCCTGGAGCGGGCGCAAGGGGACCGCATCACCTGAACCTAAGCGATCGTGCACCATTCCCACAGCGCGCTTCCTACTGGACTGCGCCGGCCGCTGTTCGAGCGTTCTGATTCTAGCTACCAGGGGCCGGCGAGCGCGGCTGCCGGCGTCAAGTCTGTGCGGGATCTGCCGGCACTGGTGGTGCTCATCGGCGGCATTTCGCTGCTGCGCAAAAAGTCGGAGTGCGGTAAAGCCAGATTGGACAGAGAAGCTGACGTACTCATGGCGGATGGGAGGCAACTTCGGATGTGCCGCGCGTCGAGGCACGCGGCCTGCGATAGTCATGCGCATGCAGATGCTGAACTGGATCGGCGACGACGACCCGCTGCCGCCCACTGAAGAGGCGCTGGGCCCCGGCAGCGACGCGCCCGGGCTGCTGGCGGCCGGCGGCGGCCTGACGCCGCAGCGCCTGGAGCAGGCCTACCGCCAGGGCGTGTTCCCCTGGTTCGGCCCGGGCCAGCCGGTGCTGTGGTGGAGCCCCGACCCGCGCATGGTGCTGCCGGTGGCGGACTTCAAGGTATCGAAGAGCCTGGCCAAGACGCTGCGCCGCTTCGTGCGCAACCCGGCCTGCGAGCTGCGCTTCGACAGCGCCTTCACGCAGGTCATCGAGGCCTGCGCGCGCACGCCGCGCGACGGCCAGTCGGGCACCTGGATCGTGCCGCCGATGGTGGCGGCCTACAGCGCCTGGCACCGGCTCGGGCGCGTGCACAGTGTCGAGACCTGGGTCGACGGGCGGCTGGCCGGCGGGCTGTACTGCGTGGCCATCGGCCGCATGGTCTTCGGCGAATCGATGTTCGCCTGGGCCACCGACGCGTCGAAGGTCGCGCTGGCGGCGCTGGTGGCCTTCTGCCGCGCCCACGGCGTGGCGTTGATCGACTGCCAGCAGAACACCGGCCACCTCGCGTCGCTGGGCGCGCACGAGTTGCCGCGCAGGCGCTTCGAGCAGCACCTGTCCCGCGCGTCGGCGGAGCCGGACATCATCGATTGGACCTATGATTCCCGCATGTGGCTGCAGCTCGAGGCGCTGCAGCGCAGCCCCCGCGGAGACGGCGCTTGACGCATCCCAAGGAACTCCCGCTGTCGTCGTTGCAGTTCTATGCGACGGCGCCTTATCCGTGCAGCTACCTGCCGCAACGGCAGGCGCGCTCGCAGGTGGCCACGCCCAGCCACCTGATCAATGCCGACGTCTACTCGGGCCTGGTGGCCAACGGCTTCAGGCGCAGCGGCATGTTCACCTACCGGCCCTATTGCGACGGCTGCCGCGCCTGCGTGCCGATGCGCGTGCCGGTGGCCGGCTTCAAGGCGTCGCGCAGCCAGCGCCGCGCGTGGAAGCAGCATGCGCCGCTGAAGGCGCGCGTGCTGCGCCTGTGTTTCGTGCCCGAGCACTACCAGCTGTACCTGCGCTACCAGGCCGGGCGCCACAGCGGCGGCGGCATGGACCACGACAGCGTCGACCAGTACACGCAGTTCCTGCTGCAAAGCCGCGTCAATTCGCGGCTGGTGGAGTTCCGCGAGCCCGGCGCCGACGGCGCTCCGGGGGCGTTGAGGATGGTGTCGATCCTGGACGTGCTCAACGACGGCATTTCCGCCGTCTACACCTTCTACGAGCCGGATGCCGCGGCCAGCTACGGCACCTACAGCGTGCTGTGGCAGATCGAGCAGACGCGCGCGCTGAAGCTGCGCCACGTCTACCTGGGCTACTGGATCGAGCGCAGCCCGAAGATGGCCTACAAGTCGCAGTTCCGGCCGCACCAGTTGCTGCTCGACGGGCAGTGGCGCTCGCTGCCGCCCGTCTAGTGCAGTGTTCCACGCTGTGCGGCACTCGAGAAAACCGATGGATTTGTCGTCCTGGCTAGGCGCAAACCGCAGTGATACCCGTAGGTATCACGAGGATTTGCAACGACGCCAGGGCGGCAAAGACGCGGTTTTATGTGCTGCATAGCGTGGAACACTGCACTAGCCTGCTTTGCGTTGATCAGTGCCGGCGCGCGCCGGCGGCGCGGCGGCGCTGGCAGGCCAGCGCGAACAGTGCGGCGGCCAGCAGTGCCAGCGTCGCCGGCTCCGGCACCGCGGTGGCGGCGATGACCACCTCGCCGGTGACCGGGTCGAAGCGCACCTGGCTCACGTCGTAGGCGTCGGACTGGAACGCGAAGGTCGTGTTGACGATGTCGCCCCAATCCTGCCCCGGGGCGAACAGGCTGGACAGGCCGGCCGTGTGCTCGTCGCTGTCGCCGGCGCGCAGGAAGCGGTCGAGATTGAAGCCGTCGGCGCTGTTGGCGAAGGCCAGCGGGTCGGTGTCGCCGAGGAAGCTGAAGATGATCTGCATCTGCGTCAGGTCGAAGGTCGAACTGGTGCCGATGATCAGCTGGTCGATGTCGAAGCTGGCGCCGTTCTGGTCGATCTCCAGGATCAGCAGGCTGCCGAACAGCATCGTGATGTCGCAGCGGATGCGAATGCGCCCCGGCGAGTTGCCCGGGGCGATCGTCCCGCCGATCACCACCTCGCCGGTCGGGCCGGCATCGATGGTGCCGCTGCCGGTCAGCGTGCTGCCGGCGCCGAGTTCGAAGCGCGGGGCGACGATGCTCCCCTCGCTGTTGTTCCGGCCGAGCACCACCGTGCCGATGCCGCCAGCCGTGCCCAATGTCTTGCCGGTGCCGGCCGCGCTGACGCCGATGCCGACGAAGCCGGCGTTCAGCGTCGAGCCGCCGCTCATGTCCAGCACGCCGCTCGATCCCGCCTGGCGGCCCACGTAGACGGCGCCGTCGCCCTGGAAGTTCACCGGGGGTGCGCCGTTGGCGCCGGCCGTGCCGCTGCCGACGTTGATCGTGCTGGCGCCGCTCAGCACCAGCGTGCCGCTGGCGCCGCCGGAGCCGCCGACCGTCAGGGCCGCTCCGCCCAGCGCGCCTGGGGTGGCCGCCGCCGCGCCCAGGATGTCGATGCGCGAGTTGCCGGACAGCTCCAGCCGACCCTGGCCCTGCGGATACGTACTCGAGCCGCCAAGTACCAGATGGGCACCTTGGCTGCCGGTGTTGTCGATGACCAGCGTGCTGCCGTTCTTCAGCTCGGCGTTGCCGGTGCCGCCGCCGAGGCCGATGGCCAGGTTGGCCCCGGCCAGGTTGCCGGCAGTCTGCTGGCCCGACAAGGACAGCGACGCGCCGTCGACGACGAGCGTGCCGTCGCCTGCCGTGCCCCGGCCGACCGACATGGCGATGCCCGACACCTGGCCTTGGTTGGTGACGCTCAGGTTGCCGATGGCGTTGCGGCCGACGCCGATGAAGCCGATCGCGCCGCTGGCCGTCAGTTCGCTGCCCGCGCCGGTGATGGTGGCCGTGCCGGTGCCGCCGAGCGAGCCGGTGGTGTCGTTGTTGCCGCCGATGTTGATGCGGTCGGCGCTGACCTTGGAGCCGCCGCTGACGTTGAGCGCACCGGTGCCGGTGCTCTGCCCGGCGAGAGGCACGCCGGCGAGCGTCAGATCGCCGGCGACGCCCAGGTTGATGATGCTGGCGCCGCCGGCGTTGACGACGCCATTGCCCGAGCGGCCGATGTGCATGCCGTTGCCGGACAGCGAGCCGCCGAAGACGATCGACGAGGCGCCGCTGAGGTTGACGGTGCCGTTGCCGCCGCCGAGGAACTCGTCGCCGCCGACGCTCATGCCGCCGTTGAGCGCGGCCGGGTTGATCTGCAGCTGCGCGCCGTTGCTCAGGTTCAGCAGGCCGACGCCATTGGTGCCGCGGCCGATGGTGACGCCCGCGCCGACCTGCCCCGCGTTGTTGACGCCGCCGAGCACGATGCTGGCGTGGTCGATGTTCACCGTGCCTTGGGCCTTGATCGCGCCCGGCGCCGCGCCGCTGGTGCCGACGCCGACCGCCAGACTGGTGGCCGAGACCTGCGCCTGGTCGAGCACATGCAGGATGCCGGTGCTGCCGTCCATGCGGCCGACGTTGATGGTCGGGTCGGAGCCGCTCATCAGGATTTCGGACCCGGCGCCGGTCACCGTGGCGGTGCCGGTGGCCGCGGTGCCGTTGCGCCCGCCGATGTTGAGGCTGGTGCTGCGGCCGTTGGCCGCCGTCGACACCGCGTTGCCGGTCATGACCAGCTTGGCGCCGCTGTCGATCCTCAGCGTGCCGGAGCTCGTTGCGGCGTTGTCGAAGCCGACGGCGAAGAAGGGGTTGTAGTTGTCGCCGGCACCCGGCGCCGGGTTGATGGACGAGGACACGATTTCCAGCTTCGAACCGGCGCCGGTGAGGGTGAGGCTGCCGCTGGAGCCGGCGCCTCGGCCCAAGCCGACACCCGGGCTGTTGGCCACGGTCGAGCCGTTGATGCCGCCATCGGAAATGAGCCACTGCGCGCCGTTGCTCACGGTCGCCTGTCCGGTGCCGCCATTCCAGCCGATATTGGCGAAGGCGGGGCCGTTCGCGCCCGGCGCGGAATTCGTGCCGATGCCCACCAGCCGCAAGGTCGAGGCGACGCTGTTGTCGGCGGAGCGGCCGTCGAGCACGACCGTGCCGGACGCGCCGTCGCGCCCGACGCTCAGGTACAGCGACTCGGCGCTCGCTCCGGCCAGCACGCTGAACGAGCCCTGGGCGCCGCTGCCGCTGCGGCCCGCGTTGATGCCCGCGTTGACGCCCAGCACCTCGACGCTGGAACCCTTGCCGCTGACGGTCAACGCGCCGCTGCCGCCGCTCGTGCCCAGGTTGAGGTAGCCGGCATGGGTGCCGCCGCCATCGATGTGCAGCTTGCCGCCGTTGGCGATGTTCACCTGGCCATCGGCGGTCGCGCGGGCGTCGTTGTGCGACTTCACGCCGATGCCGACGCCGGCGTCCAGCCCGTCGAGCGCATTGGGGCCGACCAGCCATTGCGAGCCGGCGCCGTTGATGTTCACCGTGCCGTACGCGGATTCGGTGCCCAGATTGGCGGCCTGCCGGTTGTAGTAGCCGACCAACGCCGGCTGCGTATTCAGCGTGCCGCCGTTGAGCACGTCGACGACGCCATCGGCCCTGCCGCCGGGCGTGCCCCAGCCGCTGACCGCCGCGCTGTTGGCAACCAGGAACCACTTGATCGAGCTCAGCTCCGAGCCGGCGCCGGTGATCGTCAGCGTACCGTTCGCGCCGGCCGCGTTGCCGACGATCACGCCACAGCTCGTGCCGCCGCAGGCCGGATTCGAGGTGGCATCGACCAGTGCGCCGGCCGACACGGTCATCGAGCCGGTGCCCCAATTGCCAACCTGCACCCGGCTCTGCCCCGCACCGCCCAGCTGGACGATGGCGGACCCCGGCGTGGCGTTGCCGCTGACGGCGACGTTGCCGTTGCCCCCGCCGGCACCGATGTCGAGCAGGTCGGCGTCCAGTTGCGCACCAGCCAGAGCCGAGAAGCTGCCGGCGGCGCCGCTGCCCACGGTCAGCGGGCCGCCTGCGTTGAAGACCGGGTTGGTGGCATCTGCGGGCTGGGGCGCGACCGACCCGGTCCACGTGTAGTAGGTCTGTGCCGTGGCCTGCCACGGGACGCTCAGCAGCGCGACGGCGGCTGCAATGGCCTGAAGGCGGCACGGGGAAGCGCAGGGGTACAGGCGCACGGTCACTCCTCGGTCTTCGTTGTTCGGCGGGGCTGCGGCGCAATATCTCAGAACCACCCTGCCGCCGTGAAGCCCCCAACATCCCCAATCGGAACGTGCCCCCCCTCAACTGCGGGGGCGGGTGTTCACCACTACCCGGCCGCGGCCCTTAGTGCTTGCCTGCCGCCGCGCGGGCTCGATCCATCAAAGCGCTGATCGCCGCCGCGTCGCTGCCGCCGGGCTCCGGCAGTGCCTCGGCGGCGCGTTGCAACGCGTGCAACGCCCCGTTGGCCCGGCCCAGTTCGAGCAGCGCCCGCGCCTGCAGCGTCAGCGCGGCAATCACCACCCGGTGGCCAGCGCCGTAGACACGTTCGAGCGCGCTGCCGGCGCGCGCTGCCAGCGCTTGCGCCTCGTCCGCATCGCCGCGCGCGAACCGCACTTCGGCCAGGCACAGCAGGCCCCAGGCGGTCCATTCGTGCCTGGGCCCGAAGGCCTGTTCCCAGATGCGCAGCGCCTCGCGTGCCAGCGGTTCGGCTTCGTCATGGCGCTGCAGGTTGCGCAGCGTCTGCGCAAGATGCCACATCGAAAGCCCCGTGTCCGGATGATCTGCGGGCAAGGTGCGGCGTTGCACGTCGAGGGCGCGCCGGATCAGCGGCTCTGCGCCGTCGAGGTTGCCTCTTTTCGCCAGCACCTCGCCGAGCGCGGTCAGCGCGAACGCCGTCTCGCTGTCCTCGGGCCCGAGATGGCGTTCGTGCGCAGCGAGCACGCGGCGAAACAGCGCCTCGGCCTGTTCGAGCCGGCCGAGCTCGACATGCGCCTTGGCGAGCTGATCGATCGCATCGAGCGTCAGTGGGTGCTCGCCGCCAAAAGCGCGCTCGCGGATCTCGAGCGCGCGTTGGAAATAGGGCTCGGCGGCGCCGAGGTCGCCGCGTCCCGAGTGGTAGCCCCCCAACACGGCGTAGCCGACGGCGGCGTCCGGATGGTCTGGGCCCAGCGCCTGCGCCTGAATGGCGATGGCCCGGCGCAGCAGCGGCTCCATCAGCGCGACGTCACCCTGCATCAGCTCCACGCGTGCCAGGTTGATGAGCGCGCGGGCGGTTTCGGGCTGCGCGGCGCCGAACTCGCGCTCGCAGACCTCGACGAGGTGCTCCGCCAGCGGCCGCAGCGTGGGCGCCGCGTAAGCGTCCAGATAGTGCGGGAACTGGCTGTCGAACCAGCCTACGTAGTCCTTCGCGCCGGCTTGGCACCGGTGGAAATGAGCTTCGCCAAGCGCGCGGCATTTTGCGGGCGTCACATCGTGCGAGGACGCCGTCTCGGCGCGCACGGTCCAGAAGTCGCCCGCCTTGGCATGGCCATCGCGCCTCGACGCCCTCAGCACGCTGTCATAGGCGACCTGATGCAGCAGGTGGTGCTTGAACGCGTATTCGCTGCCGCCGTCGAAGGCGCGCGCGTCGCGCGGCACGATCAGCTCCTTCTTCAGCAGTTGCGGCAGCAGCCGCGGTGCCTGCGCGTCGACGGCGGCCAGCGCCAGGTCCCAGAACTCATGGCCGACCACCGCTGCCCGCTGCAGCGCCAAGCGCTCGGCGGCAGGCAGTGCGTCCAGCCGCGCCTGCAGGATGCCGGTCAAGGTCGCCGGCACGCGCGCTTGCGCCAGGCGGTCGGCAAGCACGCGCCAGCCCTGCGGCTCGACGACGATCACTGCGTCGTCGATCAGCATCTTGACCAGCTCCTCCATGTAGAACGGGTTGCCCTCGGAGCCGCCGATGACCAGCGTGCGCAGCGCGTCGGGCACGTCGCGCAGGCGCTGCAGCAGCGCCTCGGCCAGCTCCTGGCTCAGCGCTTCGTCCAGCGGCCTCAGGTCGATGCGGCCGTGCAGTGCAATGCCCTGCATCCAGTCCGGGTGGTGCTCGAAGACGGTCGGGCGCGTCAGCGTCAGCACCAGCAGCGGCGCGTCGGCGGCGTGCCTCATCACGTGGTGCACGAAGGCCATCGATCCGGCATCGGTCCAGTGCAGGTCGTCCAGCACCCACAGCGCCGGCCGCGCCGCGCACAGCCGCTGCAGCGCGCGCACGCCGTCGTCGAAGGCGGCGGCACGCAATGCCGCGTCGTCGCCGAGCAGTGGCTTGACGTGCGCGCTGGCGCTGAAGTCCAGGCCCAGCAACTGGCCGATGCGGTGCGCGGGCGCGTGGCCCTCGGCCTCGAACAAGGGCGACAGCGCGCGCTCGAGCTTGTCGCGTGCGTCTGAAGCCGGTTCGCCTTCGGCCATGCCGGTGGCGCGCGCCACCAGGTCGTGCAGCACGCCGTAGGGCTCGACCGCGCTGCGCGGGTGGGCGCGGCCGAGCAGCACGCGCACGCGCTGCGCGTCGAGCCCGCGCTGGAACTCGGCCAGCAGCCGGCTCTTGCCGAGCCCGGCTTCGCCGACCACCGTCACCGCGTGCGGGCGGCGCGTGGCGATGGCGCGCTGCAGCCGGCCGTGCAGCAGGCCGAGTTCGGTGTCGCGGCCGACCATCGGCGTGGCCAGGCCCTCGATGCCGCGCGGCCCGCTGCGGCTGGCGCGCGGCAGCGGCCGCAGCACGAGCCAGCTGCGCATCGGCTGCGCCACGCCCTTGACGCTGATCGGCTCCTGTTCCTCGGCCTCGAACAGGCCGCGCACGTGGCGCCAGCTGTCGTGGCTGATGCGCACCCGGCCGGGCGGCGCGCTCTGCTCCATGCGCGCCGCGATGTTGACCGTGGCGCCGCGGATGCTGCCTTCGGCGTCGACGCCGCCGCCGAGCAGCACGCGGCCGGTGTGCACGCCGGCGCGCACGTTGAAGTCGGGCACGCCGTGGCGCTGGCGCACCAGCGGCGCGTGCCGGCGCGCGGATTCGACGATGCTCAGGGCCGCGCGGATCGCGCATTCCACATCGTCCTCGCTGGCCGCTTCGGTGCCGAAGGCCGCGAGCATGCCGTCGCCGGTGTACTGCAGCACGCGCCCGCCTTCGGCCTGCACGACCGCGGTGAAGCGCTCCAGCGCGGTGTCCATCACCGCATGGATCGTTTCCGGGTCCAGTTGCTGGCCGATCGCGGTGGAGCCGACGACGTCGACGAAAAGCACCGACACCTGCTTCAGCTGCTGAGCCGCTGCCGCAGGCGGTGCCTGCAGCGCGGCGAGCTCGCGGCGCAGCGGCCCCACCGCCGTGTCGACCACTGCATCGCCGAGCAGGGCGCGCTGCGCTTCGAGCGCGCCGATCGCCGCTTGCAGCTGCTCGGCGCCGGGCTGCATTCAGCCGCTCCGCAACCTTTGCAGGAAGCCGCGGCTGCCCGCGGTCCAATCAGCTGCGGCGTTGCGCAGCGGTTCGGCGCCGCGGGCATCGCCGACCAGCAGCACACCGTCTTCGACGATGCGCAGGCCGCCGGCCACCGGCTCGAGCCGTGTGTCGGCGCCCAGCCCGAGCATGTCGCCGCGTGCAGGGTCGGGTGCGGCGCTGACGCTCCAGACCTGCGCGGCAGGCCAGCGCGCGGCCAGCGTGGCGCGCGCCTCCAGCGCGCCCGCGGCCAGGAACAGCAGCCAGCGCACCGCCTGCGGCGCCGCGGCCTGCACTGCCTGCCACTGCGGTGCGTCGGCCGGGTCGGCGTCGACGATCGCTGCTTCGCTGCCGGCCGTGTCGGTGACGACGTAGGCATGACGGCGCTGTCCCGCCACGCGCAGCAGCCGCGGCGACAGCCGCTGCACCTCGCCCGGCTGCAGCTCGCAGTGCAGGCCGCCGCGCGCGTCGGGATCGAGCAGCCCGATCTCGTCGTAGGCCGGGTGGTCCTCGATGACGAAGCGCAGCTGGCCGGCGCGCGTCAGCGCCGGCCGCGGCAGGTGCAGCGCCACGCCGCGCAACGCCAGCGCGTGTTCGTAGGCCGCGTGCGCGCTGGCGAAGCCGCGCATGTCCTGCAGCGTGCGCTGCGTGACGTTGAGCAGCTTCAGCGCACGCTGCGGGTCCAGCGCCTCGTCGGGCGTCAGCCACAACAGCTCCAGCGCCTCGCCCAGGTCGGGCAACGCCTGTTGCCCCGGCGGCGCCAGGCGCACGAAGAAGCGCGTGTCGAAGCGCTTGGGGCGCAGCGCCGGCGTCAGCCAGTGGCTGAAGTAGGCCATGTCGCGCAGGTCCAGCCGCCAGTCGAAGGCGGCGCAGAGTTCGCTCAGGCGCGCTTCGCCGCGGTGCAGCCGATGCCGCCATTGCGCCAGCGCCTGGGCATGCGGCGCCAGCTCGACCGGCGAGCCGTCGGGGCGGCAGACGAACAGCAGGCCCACTTCCTCGAAACATTCGCGCAGCGCGGCGACGAAGTAGTCGAGCCCGGCTTCGGCCAGCCCGAGGCGGGCGCTGGCCTGCGCATCGTCCTGGCCCAGGCACCAGCGCCAGGCGTCGCGGTCGGCAGCGTCGAGCACGCCGCCGGGAAAGACGCAGGCACCGCTGCGGAAATCGTTGTCGCCGCGCTCCGGCCGGCGCATCAGCAGCAGCTCGACGCCGCGCGGCCCGTCGCGCAGCACCAGCACCGAGGCCGCGGGACGGATGTTGGAGCGCGGCGCGTTCACGCCCGCCGTGCCGCGCCGGCCGCGTGCAGCGCGGCGATCTCGCCGGCGCTGAAGCCGGCTTCGGCCAGCACCTCGTCGGTGTGCGCGCCGGTGGCCGGCGCCGCGCGCATCGGGCCGGGCGTGCTGCGGTCGAAGCGCGGCGCCGGGCCCGGTTGCACTACGCCGCCGATGTCGATGAAGGTCCGGCGCGCCTGGGCGTGCCGGTGCGCCGGCGCCTCTTCGATATTCAGTACCGGCGCGAAGCAGGCGTCGCTGCCTTCGAGCGCAGCGCACCATTCGTCGCGCGTCCTGCCGCGCAGCAGGCGGGTCATCTCCGTGCGCATCTCGGGCCACAGCTTGCGCTCGTACTGGCCCTTGACGAAGCGCTTGTCCAGGCCGATGCGCTCGGCCATCTCGGCGAAGAACTTCGGCTCCAGCGCGCCGATCGACACGTACTTGCCGTCGGCGGTCTCGTAGGTGTCGTAGAAGGGCGCGCCGCCATCGAGCAGGTTGTCGCCGCGCTGCTGGCTCCAGCGCCCGCTGGCGCTCATGCCGTAGAAGATCGACGCCAGCGAGGCGGCGCCGTCGACCATCGCCGCATCGACCACCTGGCCGCGGCCGGACTGCGTGCGCTCGTGCAGCGCAGCCAGCAGGCCCATCGCCAGGTACAGCGCGCCGCCGCCGTAGTCGCCCACCAGGTTCAGCGGCGGCACCGGCTTGCCGCCCGCCGGGCCGATGGCGTGCAGCGCGCCGGTCAGCGCGATGTAGTTGAGGTCGTGGCCGGCAGCCTGCGCCAGCGGGCCGCTCTGGCCGAAGCCGGTCATGCGGCCGTAGACCAGGCGCGGGTTGATCGCGTGGCAGTCGGCCGGCCCCAGGCCCAGGCGTTCGGCGACGCCGGGGCGGAAGCCTTCGATCAGCACGTCGGCACCGGCCACCAGCCGCTTGACCGCGTCGCGCCCGGCGGCTGACTTCAGGTCCAGCGCCACCGAGCGCCGGTTGCGGCCGTTGATGTCGTAGCGCTTGTCGATCGGCACACCCAGGTCGCTGGCTTCGGTGCGGTCGACGCGCACCACGTCGGCGCCCATGTCGGCCAGCAGCATCGCGCAGAACGGCCCCGGGCCGATGCCGGCCAGTTCGATGACGCGCAGTCCTTGCAAGGGTCCCATGTTCGCTGTGTCTCCGGTGGCTGCCGCCGTTCGCGGCCATGGCGCACAGTTTGCACTAGAGTCGCGGCACGATGACCCAGCCCGTCCTGTTGCTGCTGCACGGCCTGCTCAACGACGAGCGCGTGTGGCAGCCCGTGGCCGCGCTGCTGCAAGGCGCGGCCCAGATCCGCATCCCGAACCTGCGCACGCAGCACGACATGCGGCAGATGGCGCGCGATGCCTGGGCGACGGTCGCCGACGTGCCGGTGCAGGTGCCGGTGGTGCTGGCCGGCTTCTCGATGGGCGGCTACGTGGCGCTGCAGATGCTGGCCGAGGCCCCGCGCCGCGCGGCCGCGCTGGCGCTGATCGACAGCTCGACGCGGCCCGAAGCGGCGCAGAACATCGCCGTGCGCGAGGCGACGATCGCCGGCCTGCAGCGCGACCTCGACGCCGAGACGCTGGCCATCCTGCAGCGCGGCCTGCATCCCGCGCATCTGCACGACGCCGCGCTGCTGCAGACGGGTCTGCGCATCATGCGCGAGGTCGGCGCCGAGGCCGCGACCGGGCAGCTGCGCGCGATCATCGGCCGCGGCGACCATCGCGCGCTGCTGGCCAGGCTCGACCTGCCGGCGCTGGTGCTGTGCGGCCGTGCCGACCAGGTCACGCCGCTGGAGCTGTCGCAGGAAGCGGCGGCGCTGATCCCGGGCGCGCGGCTGGTGGTCGTCGAAGAAGCCGGCCACTGGACGCCGCTGGAGCAGCCGCAGATCGTCGGCGCCGAGCTGCGGCGGCTGCTCGCCGCGCTGTGACGCGCACGCACATCCCGCCCAGGGCGCTGGCCCTGCTGGTCTTGCTGACGCTGGTCTGGGGCACGAACTGGCCGCTGTTCGCCTATGCGGTGCGCGAGATCTCGGTGTGGACCTTCCGCGCCGTGGCGGTGCTGATCGCCGGCCTCAGCCTGCTGGCCGTCGCCCGCGCACGCGGCCAGCCGCTGCGCATCCCGCGCGAATACTGGCTGACGATCTGCGTCGCCACCTTCTTCTACCTGGTGATCTGGAACATCGCCAGCACCTATGCGGCGGTCCTCATCCCGTCGGGCCAGGCGGCGGTGCTCGGCTTCACGATGCCCTTGTGGTCGGCGCTGATCTCCTGGGCCGTGCTCGGCGAGCGCCTGAGCGGCCGCATGCTGCTGGGCGTGCTGTTCGGCGGCGCGGCGGTGCTGCTGCTGATGGGGCCCGGCCTCAGGGCCTATGCCGGCGCGCCGCTGGGCTTCGCGCTCGGGCTGGGCGCCGGGCTCGGCTGGGCCATCGGTACGCTGATCCTCAAGCGCGGCAAGGTGCTGGTGCCGGCCATCGTGCTCACCGGCTGGCAGCTGCTGATCACCGCGCTGCCGATCGGCATCGGCGCGCTGCTGCTCGGCGACGGGCCATGGTTCATGCCGTCGTGGCAGACCCTCGTGGTCGTCGCCTACATCGCGCTGGTGCCGATGAGCATCGGCAACGCCGCCTGGTTTGCCATCGTCGGCATGCTGCCGGTCAACGTGGCCGGGCTGTCGTCGATCATGGTGCCGATGGTGGCGATGGTCTCCGGCGCGTGGGTGCACGGCGAGCCGCTGGGCGCGCTGCAGTGGGCGGCGATGGCCTGCTGCGTGGTCTCGCTGTGGCTGGTGATGCTCAGGCCGGCGGCGGCGAAGTAGCCGCTGCGGCCACATGCCGCTCATGCCGCTCGTGCCGCTCGCGCAGCTCGCGCTTGAGCACCTTGCCGATGGCGCTGCGCGGCAGCTCGCCGACGAAGTGCAGCGCCGCCAGCCGCTGCGTCTTGCCGACACGCTGGTTGGCCCACTGCAGCAGCGCTTCTTCCGGCGTGGCGTCGCCGGCCCGGCGCACCACGTAGGCCACCGGCGTCTCGCCCCATTGTTCGGACGGCACGCCGACCACCGCCGCCTCGGCCACCGCCGCATGCCCGCGCAGCACCGCTTCCAGGTCGCTGGGGTAGATGTTGAAGCCGCCGCTGATGATCATGTCCTTGCGCCGGTCGAACAGCGTCAGGAAGCCGTCGGCATCGAAGCGGCCGATGTCGCCGGTGCGGATGAAGCGCTGCCCCGACGCATCGAACCACTCGACCTCGCGCGTCTTCTGCGGCTGGCCGTGGTAGCCGCTCATCATGCCGGCCGAGCGGCCGACCACCTCGCCGGCTTCGCCGGGCGGCAGCTCGCGGCCGGCCTCGTCGATCAGGCGGATGTCGTGGCCTTCGGACGGCCGGCCCACGGTGTGCAGCTTGTCCGGATGCTCGTGCGCATTCAGGATGCAGGTGCCGCCGCCTTCGGTCATGCCGTAGAACTCGACCAGCCCGCCGGGCCAGCGCCGCAGCACCTCGGCCTTCAGCGCGGCGCTGAAGGGCGCGCTGGTGCAGAACTTCATGTGGAAGGATTTCAGGTCGTGCGTGTCGAAGCCGGGCAGCGCCATCAGCCGCTGGTACTGCACCGGCACCAGCATCGTGTGCGTGACGCGATGCTTCTCGGCCAGCGCCAGGTAGGCGGCGGCGTCGAACCTGGCCATCAGGTGCACCGCGCCGCCGTAGGCCAGCGTCGGGAAGAAGACCACCAGCGTGGTGTTCGAGTACAGCGGCGTCGACAGCAGCGTCACCGTCTGCGGCCCGTAGCCGTAGCTGGCGCCGCGCAGCACGTGCGCCCAGCGCATGCCGTGCGGCTGCACGATGCCCTTGGGCGTGCCGGTGGTGCCGCTGGAATAGATGATGTTGAAGGGCATCTGCGGCTGCAGCGCCACCGCCTCGGGCCGGCTGCCGGGCGGCGCGACCCAGTCGTCGAAGGCGATGCCCGGCAGCGAGGCATTCAGCGCAACGGTGCGCGGCTCGGTGCCGGCCAGCAGCGGCGCCGCGGCGGCGTCGGCGAACAGCAGCTTGGCCTGAGCGTCCTGCAGCATCGAGGCGAACTGCGCGGCCGTGACCGACGGCGCCAGCGGCGCCACCACCACGCCGGCACGCAGCGCGCCGAGGAACAGCGCCGCATAACGCGGCGAGCTGTGGGCGCAGACGGCGATGGCGTCGCCGGGGCGCAGGCCGTCGCGCTGCAGCGCCGCGGCGGCGCGGTCCATCAACGCGTCGAGCGCGGCATAGTCGATGCGCTCGCCGTCCTGCGCCAGCGCCACGTGGCCGGGCCGCGCCAGGGCGTGCTCGTGGATCAGTTCGGGGATGGCGTGGAAGGCCTCCTGCGGCGGCGCAGAGGGCGCGTTCATCGGGCGAGCCCAGCCAGTGGCGCGAGTGGCGCGGGTGGTGCGAGTGAAGCAGCGGGGCGCTGACGGCGGCGCGCATCGTGGCGGCTTGGCATGACTCGTCTCCTGTGCGGCGAAGCGGCGGGCCAAGGCTAGCACCGACGGCGCACTACCGGGCCGACTGGCAGCGGCGTGCCGGGAGGGGTACGTTAGACTGTGGCCATGTTCGCGTCCCGCAAGCACAGGTCGCACGACCGGGGAGCCTGGCCCTGGCGCCGCTGCTCCGCTTTCGCCTAGCTTGCCGCTGGCTGCCCAGCCAGCCTCTGCATCCATGAAGATCCGCACGGCCGCCGCCGGCACGGGATCTTCCGCATTCGAGGAATCGACGTGATCACCGAACTGGAATTCAAGAGCCTGAGCGCGCAGGGCTACAACCGCATCCCGCTGATTGCGGAAGCCTTCGCCGACCTGGAAACCCCGTTGTCGCTGTACCTGAAGCTGGCTTATGCCTCGGGCGGCGGCAAGCACAGCTTCCTGCTGGAGAGCGTGGTCGGCGGCGAGCGCTTCGGCCGCTACTCGTTCATCGGCCTGCCGGCGCGCACGCTGCTGCGCGCCAGCGGTTTTCGCACCGAGGTCGTCACTGACGGCGCGGTGGTCGAGGTGCACGAGGGCAATCCGCTGGACTTCATCGCCGACTACCAGAAGCGCTTCAAGGTGGCGCTGCGCCCGGGGCTGCCGCGCTTTTGCGGCGGGCTGGCCGGCTACTTCGGCTACGACGCGGTGCGCTGTATCGAGCCGAAGCTGGCCGCCGTGCAGAAGCAAGGCGGCATCGACACGCCGGACATCCTGCTGCTGCAGTGCGAGGAACTGGCGGTCATCGACAACCTGTCGGGGCGGCTGTACCTGATCGTCTATGCGAACCCGGCCGAGCCCGAGGCCTTCTCCAAGGCCAAGCGCCGGCTGGCTGCGCTGGGCGACAAGCTGCACTACAGCGTCACCGCGCCGGCCGTGAAGCGCGGGCCTTCGCATTCGGTGGAGCGCGAATTCGCTAAAGAACACTACCTGGCGGCGGTGGAGCGCGCCAAGGAATACATCGCCGCCGGCGACATGATGCAGGTGCAGGTGGGCCAGCGGCTGCGCAAGCGCTATACCGAAAGCCCCTTGAGCCTGTACCGCGCGCTGCGCTCGCTGAACCCGTCGCCGTACATGTACTTCTACGACATGGGTGAGTTCCAGATCGTCGGCGCGAGCCCGGAGATCCTGGTGCGCCAGGAGCACACGCCCGAGGGCCAGAAGGTGATCATCCGCCCGCTGGCCGGCACGCGTCCGCGCGGCGCCACCCTCGAGCAGGACAAGGCGCTGGAGGCCGAGCTGCAGTCCGACCCGAAGGAGCGCGCCGAGCACGTGATGCTGATCGACCTGGCGCGCAACGACATCGGCCGCATCGCCAAGGTCGGCAGCGTCAAGGTGACCGAGGCCTTCGCGATCGAGCGCTATTCGCACGTGATGCACATCGTCAGCAACGTCGAGGGCCTGCTGAACGAGGGCATGAGCAACCTCGACGTGCTGCGCGCCACCTTCCCCGCCGGCACGCTGACCGGCGCGCCCAAGGTGCGGGCGATGGAGATCATCGACGAGCTCGAGCCGGTCAAGCGCGGCATCTACGGCGGCGCCTGCGGCTACCTCAGCTTCGGCGGCGACATGGACGTGGCCATCGCCATCCGCACCGGCATCGTCAAGGACGGCACGCTGTACGTGCAGGCGGCGGCCGGCGTGGTGGCGGATTCGGTGCCCGAGCTGGAGTGGAAGGAAACCGAGGCCAAGGCGCGGGCGCTGATGCGCGCCGCCGAGCTGGTCGAAGAAGGCTTCTGACGCGGCCGCGCCGCCCGATGCCGCGATGACGCGCCCGAACACCCCTTTCCAGTACGTCGACATCCACGGCCGGCCGCTGGGCGGCGCAAGTCAAATCGACCGCAGCGTCAAGCAGACGGCCGACGCGCGGCGCGAAGAGCAGCTGGGCGCAACGCTGACGCCGGCCGAACTCGAACGCGTCTTCGACGCGCTGGCGCTGGCCGGCTGGCACCGCGGCAAGACCGCGCTGATGACGCTGCTGCGCGCGCTGGACCTGCGGCGCGACAACGGCCGCGCCTTCGCCGGCGCCGACACCGGCGGCGCGCTGCGGCGCCTGCTGGCGCTGGGGCGCGTGACGCTGCACGAGGGCGAGGGCTGGTCGGTGCCCGAGGCGCTGGCCGAGCCGCGGCTGGCCGCGCTGCTCGCCGCGCCCGGAGCCGACCGGGCGTGGCGCATGCTCGTCTGGGTGGCGGGCGGCGCCTACGGGTCGATGGACCACATGCCGTCGTACTACAGCCCGCGCCACGACGACGAGGCGGTGGCGGTGCTGCGCCTGGTGTTGATGAGCGGCGTCGACGTCAAGGGCTACGCCGCGCTCGCCGCCGGGCCGCTGCGCCAGGCGAACACGACGGATACGGTGCTGCGCACGCTGGCGCAGCTGCAGCGGCTGGGCTTGTTCGAGCGCGTCGATGCGCTGCTGCGCTGGCAGTTGCTGGCGTCGCTGGACCTGTACGGCCTGCTGGCGCAGGCGCCGGCACTGCAGGACTGGGTCGAGGCACACATCACCCAGGCGCCGGCCGAAGGCAGCACCGGGCTGCGTCTGCGCGGCGCCGAGCTGCGGCTGCAGCGCGGCGACGCAGCCGGCGTCGAGGCGGTGATCGCGCGCGACGCCCACGCGGCGGCTTTCCTGCCGCTGCTGCAGGCGCTGCTGCCGGCGCGCGCCGGGCGCTTCGCCGACACGGTGGCCGCGTTCCCGCCGGCCTGGAAGGCGCTGTGCGCCTACCTGGGCAAGAAGCGCGGCTTCGCGCCGCCGAGCCTGCTGCAGTGGTACCCGCTGGCGCTGATGGCGCAGCACGACGCCGCGGCCTGGACCACGGCGCGCAAGTTCTGCGTCGCGTTGTCGGGCTCGCGCACACCTTCGCCCTACGAGCGCTGGGGCCGCTGGGCGCATGTGCTGGCGGTGCGGCTGGGCGACGCGCGGCTGGAGATGCAGGCGCTGCAGCCCGGCCACCACCCGTCACACTACCCGGCGCACGAGTTGCGCGACGCCGATGACTACGCCGACCGGCTGCTGCTGGCCGCCTGGCTGGGCCGATCGCCGCCCGGCTGGGATGCCGCGCAAGTGAACGCGCTGGTGCAGGCGCTGCACCGCGCCGGGCTGCCGTGGAAGGCCGACCTGGTGGCGCAGGCCTGCGCGCACCTGGGCTGGCCCGCGCCTTCTTCGCCCAGGCCGGCCGACGCGCCGCCGCCGTGGACGGCGCAGTTCTTCGCGCCGCGGCAGGACGCCTGGCGCGACGCGCTGGCGGCCATCGCCGCGCTCGGCGACGGCAAGGCCGCCACGGCAGAGCAGCCGCTGGGCACGCTGCGCTGGCGCCTCACGCTGGATGCGGCCGGCCGCGTCTACGACCTGCAGGCTTTCGAGCCGCCGGCCAGCGCGCGCAGCAAGCCCAAGCCGCTGACGCCGCTGCAGTTGAAGAAGCGCACCCGGCTCGACCCGCGCGACGCCGCGGTGGCACGCGGCCTGCGCCAGGACCGCTACCGCGCCAGTGAGGTCAGCTTCGACCTGGTGCAGGCGGCGGTGGCGCTGGTCGGCCATCCGGCGCTGGAACTGCAGGACGCGCCCGGCGTCGCGGTGGAACTGGTGGAAAGCCTGCCGGTGCTGGAAGTGAGGCGCGAGCGCCGCGACGACGGCGCCGAGCACTTCGTCTTCCAACTGCACGACGCGCTGCTGGCCGACAGCGAGCCCGAGCTCGGCCGCCATCTGCCCGACTATGACCAGATGGAGACCGAGGCCGAGCGCCGCAACAGCCTGCGCATCGTGCGCGACAGCCCCGAGCGCGCGCGGCTGATCCGCATCAGCCCGGCGCAGCGGCGCGTGGCCGAACTGGTGGCTCAAGCCTGGACCGTGCCGGCCGACGCGGCCGCCGAGCTCGACGCCGCGCTGCGCGTGCTGTCGGGCCACTTCGTGCTGCACAGCGACGCCGCCGCCGGCGAGCCGGTGGCCAGCGACGCACGGCTGGTGGCGCAACTGCAGCCGCGCGGCGACGCGCTGCTGCTGACGCTGGCGGTGCGGCCCTTCGGCGACTTCGGCCCGCTGCTCGCGCCCGGCCACGGCCGCGCACGGCTGATGACGCTGCACGGCGGCATCAGCCTGGCCACCGAGCGCGCCATCGACGCCGAGCGCACGCACCTGGCGGCGGTGCTCGAGGCGCTGCCCTTCCTGGGCGGCGAGCCGCCGGCCGACGGCGTGTGGCCTCTGGACGAGCCCGAGCACGCGCTGGCCGCGGTGCACGAACTCGGCCGCCTGGCCGGCGAAGGCACGCGGCTGCGCGCGCTGGAATGGCCCAAGGGCCGGCCGCTGCGCGTCATCGAACCCGAGGCCAAGGCCTTCGCGATCACGCTGGCCAGCCACCGCGACTGGTTCGCTCTGGAAGGCGAGCTGCGGCTGGACGAGCAGCGCGTGCTGTCGCTGCAGCAGTTGCTGGGCCTGCTGCGCGAGGCGCGCGGCAGCCGCTACGTCGCGCTGGGCGAAGGCCAGTACCTGGCGCTGGCCGAGCAGCTGCGCCAGCGCCTGGCCGAACTCGACGCGCTGGCCGCCGCCAAGGGCGACAAGCTCGAGCTCGGCGCCACCGCGTCGGCCTGGCTGGCCGACGCGGCGCCGGCGCTGGGCCTGCGCGGCGACGCCGCCTGGCGCAAGCGTGCCGCCGACCTGGAGCGCGCCGCGGCGCTCGAGCCCGAGGTGCCGCACGGCCTGCAGGCCGCGCTGCGTCCGTACCAGCACGAGGGCTACGTGTGGCTGCGCCGGCTCGCCGAGGCCGGCTTCGGCGCCGTGCTGGCCGACGACATGGGCCTGGGCAAGACGGTGCAGACGCTGGCGCTGCTGCTGGCGCGCGCTGCGGCCGGCCCGGCGCTGGTGGTGGCGCCGACCTCGGTGTGCGGCAACTGGGCCGCCGAGACGGCGCGCTTCGCGCCGGCCTTGAGCTGCAGCATCTACGGCCAGGCCGACGGCGAACGCGCGCTGCAGATCGACGCCGCCGCGGCCGGCGAGGTGCTGATCGTGTCGTACGCGCTGCTGCTGCGCGACGCTGAAGCCTTTGCCGCCAAGCCCTGGACGACGCTGGTGCTCGACGAAGCGCAGGCGCTGAAGAACGCCGCCACGCAGCGCGTGCAGGCGGTGGCCGCGCTGCAGGCGGGCTTCCGCCTGGCGCTGACCGGCACGCCGGTGGAAAACCGCCTGGCCGACCTGTGGTCGATCATGAACCTGCTCAACCCCGGGCTGCTGGGCAGCGCGGCGCGCTTTGCCGAGCGCTTCGGCAACCCGATCGAGCGCCAGCGCAACGAAACCGCCCGCGCGCGGCTGCGGCGGCTGGTGTCGCCGTTCCTGCTGCGGCGCACCAAGGCGCAGGTGCTCGCCGACCTGCCGCCGCGCACCGAGATCGTGCAGCGCATCGAGCCCGAGGCCGAAGAGCGCGCCTTCCTCGAAGCGATGCGGCGCGACGCGCTGGCGCGCATCGCCCAGCTCGACCCGGCCGACCCGAGCAAGAACCGCTTCAACGTGCTGGCCGAGTTGACGCGGCTGCGCCGCGCCGCCTGCGACCCGCGCCTGGCCGCGCCCGAGCTGGGCCGCATAGGAGCCAAGGTGCAGGCCTTCGAGCGCCTGGCGGTCGAGCTGGTGGAGTCGCGCCACCAGGCGCTGGTCTTCAGCCAGTTCACCGACTTCCTGAAGCTGCTGGCCGAGCGGCTGGACGCGGCCGGACTGAAATATCAGTACCTTGACGGCAGCACGCCGGCCGCGGCGCGCACCGAGCGCGTGGCTGCTTTCCAGCGCGGCGAGGCCGACCTGTTCCTGATCAGCCTGAAGGCCGGCGGCTTCGGCCTGAACCTGACCGCGGCCGACTACGTGGTCATCGCCGACCCGTGGTGGAACCCGGCCGCCGAAGACCAGGCGATGGGCCGCGCGCACCGCATCGGGCAGCAGCGGCCGGTCACGGTCTATAGGCTCGTCACCGCCGGTTCGGTGGAAGAGCGCATCGTCGCGCTGCACCACGACAAGCGCGAGCTGGCCGAAGGTCTGCTCGCCGACCAGGACAGCAGCGCGCCGCTGGCGGCGGCGGAGTTGGTCGACCTGCTGCGCGAGTGACGCCGCCTGCGCTGGCGCGGAACGGCGAGCGGCGAAGGCCACGGCAGCGCCGTCACGCTGATCCAGCGCTCTGGGGTCCGCGGCCGAGCACGATGTGCAGCTTCACTGCCGCAGGCGTTGGCGGTGCCGCCAGTGCCCGCGCTGCGGGAACAGCCCACTGAAGCCGCCGCCGCCGAGTGCGGGATCGAGCTCACCGGCCTGCATCGCGGCGCGCAGGCCAGAATGCCGCGTCCGCCCCGAGTTGCCGCCGCCATGCAAGCCTCCGATCTAGACATCGCCCGCGCCGCGCGGCTGCAACGCATCACCGAGCTCGCACGCGAGCGGCTGGGCCTCACCGACGACGCGCTGATCCCCTATGGCCACTTCAAGGCCAAGCTCGCGCTGCCCTTCGTCGAGTCGCTCGCGGCGCAGCCCGACGGCCGCCTGATCCTCGTGACGGCGATCACGCCGACGCCGCCCGGCGAGGGCAAGACGACGACCACCGTCGGCCTGGGCGACGCGCTGCAGCGCCTGGGGCAGCGCGTGGTGATCGCGCTGCGCGAGCCTTCGATGGGGCCGGTGTTCGGGCGCAAGGGCGGCGCGGCCGGCGGCGGCCACGCGCAGGTGGTGCCGATGGAGGACATCAACCTGCACTTCACCGGCGACTTCCACGCCATCGCGGCGGCGCACAACCTGCTCGCGGCGGCGGTCGACAACCACCTGCACCACGGCAACGCGCTCGGCATCGACGCGCGGCGCATCGTCTGGAAGCGCGTGCTCGACGCGAACGACCGCGCGCTGCGCCACGTCGTCGTCGGCCTCGGCGGCCCGGCGCACGGCGTGCCGCGCGAATCGGGCTTCGACATCGTCGCCGCCTCGGAGGTGATGGCGGTGCTGTGCCTGGCCGAGTCGCTCGCCGATCTGAAGGCGCGGCTGGGCCGCATCGTCGTCGCGCAGACGCTGGACGGCCGGGCGCTGACCGCCGCGGACCTGAAGCTGCACGGTGCGATGACGGTACTGCTGAAGGAGGCGCTGGCGCCGAACCTGGTGCAGACGCTCGAGCACACGCCGGCGCTGGTGCACGGCGGGCCCTTCGCCAACATCGCGCACGGCTGCAATTCGGTACTCGCCACGCGCAGCGCGCTCAAGCTCGCCGACTACGCGATCACCGAGGCCGGCTTCGGCGCCGACCTCGGGGCCGAGAAGTTCATCGACATCAAGTGCCGCAGCGCGGGGCTGTGGCCGGTGGCGGCGGTGGTCGTCGCGACGCTGCGCGCGCTGAAGTACCAGGGCGGCGCCGAACTCGCGCAGTTGCACGCGCAGGATCTGGCGGCGCTGCGCCGCGGGCTGCCGAACCTGCAGCGCCATGTGGACAACGTGCGCGAGGTGCACGGCCTGCCCTGCGTCGTCGCGCTCAACGCCTTCGCAGGCGATACCGGCGCCGAGCGCGCGCTGCTGCACGACTGGGGCCGCGCCGCCGGCGTCGAGGTGGTGGATGCCCGGCACTGGGCCGAGGGCGGCGCGGGCGCGCTCGATCTGGCGCGCGCGGTGATGCGGCTTGCGCGCGAGCCCGGCACGCCGCGCTTCGTCTACGCTGACGACGATCCGCTGTGGACGAAGCTCGAGCGCGTCGCCACGCGCATCTACCGCGCCGCCGGCATCACCGCCGCGCCCGCGGTGCGCGAGCGGCTCGAGCAACTGCAGCGCGAAGGCCGCGGCCGGCTCGCGGTGTGCATCGCCAAGACGCCGTACAGCTTCGGCACCGACCCGGCGCAACACGGCGCGGTCGAGGGCCACGTGATCGACATCCGCGAAGTGCGGCTCGCCGCCGGCGCGGGCTTCGTCGTCGCGCTGACCGGCGACGTGACGACGATGCCGGGCCTGCCGCGAACGAGCGCGGCCGAACACATCGACCTCGACGGCCAGGGACAGGTGACGGGGCTCGCCTGAGCGGCTGGCGGCGAGCGGCCGCGCTTCAGATCCCAGGCAGCCGCCCCACCGGAACAAGAAGGAGCGGCTCTTCGTTCGCGCGCAGGTCGAGCGTGCGCCGCACACGCGCGCCATCGAAGGCGCCGATGGCGGCGCTGCTCAGCCCCAACCCCAGCCCCAGCCCCAGCCCCAGCCCCAGCCCCAGCCCCAGCGCCACCGCCACGGCCCGCAGCTGCATGTTCTGCGCGGCGTGGCCGGCTTCCAGATCGACGCAGCGGCGGCCGCGCTCGCCGTACCTGGCCAGCGTGCGCGCGTGCAGCGCAGCGAAGACGATCGTCAGCGGCGCGTGCGCGGCCGCACTCTGCACCAGCGCGTCCTGCGCCGCACGCGCGCTCATAGGGCAACCTCCGCGCTGATCACGCTGCGGTGTGAGCGCTTTGGGGCGGCCATGCGCGCTCATAGGGCAACCTCCGCGCTGATCGCGCTCCGGTGTGAGCGCTTTGGAGCGGCCACGCGCGCTCACGGCCTGGCCCGATACACGTTGCAACGCATGCGTGCGCACGACGCAGCGGTAGACGCCGGGCGCGACACCGCTCACGTCCTGCGCTGCGGCGTAGAGCCCGAGCGGATGCAGCGCCCCCGCCGACGGTGCCGCGCGCAGCCCCTCGTCGGCCGCCGTCACGCCTTGCGCAGCCCACGACAGCTGCCAGGCTGCGCGCCGCTCGTTGAGCGCAATCAAGGCTTCGCCGATTCCCGCCCGGGGCCATGCCCGCATCGGCTGGGCTCGGCGATCATGGCCGCCGATGCAAGAGCCTTCCCCTTCGGATACGGCAGCGCAGCTGAGCGAGGTCGTGCGGCGCACGCTGGCCGAGTTGCAGGCGGGCGTGCCGGGGCTGCCCGCCGTGACGCTGGCCAGCGTGCTCGACCGCGAGCTGGGCTTCGACAGCCTGGCACGCGTCGAACTGCTGATGCGCATCGAGCGCCGCTTCGGCGTGCAGTTGCCCGAGGACACGCTGCAGCGGGCCGAGACGGTGGCCGATCTCCTCGCCGCCGTGCAGCGCGCCACGGGCGCCGGCCGCTCCGCGCTGCCCGTGCCGCCGCCCACGCCAACGCCGGCACCCCCTGGGCCCGGCAGCGGCGCGGCCGACATCGCCGCGGCGGCTGGCACGCTGCTGGAGGCGCTGGACGCGCACCTGCGCGTGCACCCCGACCGCGTGCAGGTCACCGTGCTTGGCGACGGCCATGAAACGCCGATCAGTTACCGCCGCCTCGACGAAGGATCGTCGGCGCTGGCTGCCGGCTTGCAGCGCATCGGCGTTGCGCCGCGGCAGTGCGTGGCGATCATGCTGCCGACCTCGGCCGAGTACTTCTTCGCCTATCTGGGCATCCTCGAGGCCGGCGCGATCCCGGTGCCGATCTACCCGCCAGCGCGCCTTTCGCAGCTCGAAGACCATGTGCGCCGCCACACCGGCATCCTCGCCAACGCGCAGGCCGTGGCGCTGCTCAGCGTGCCCGAGGCCATGGCCGTGGCGCGGCTGCTGCAGGCCGGCGTGCCGGGCCTGCGCCATGTGACGACGCCATCCGAGCTGGCCGCAGGCGGCGCCCGGCCGGCGCCGGTGCCGGTGCGGGCCGACGACGTGGCCTTCATCCAGTACACCTCCGGCAGCACCGGCCAGCCCAAGGGCGTGGCACTGACGCATGCCAACCTGCTGGCCAACGTGCGCGCGATGGCCGCGGCGGTGCAGGCCACGCCGCGCGACGTGTTCGTCAGCTGGCTGCCGCTGTACCACGACATGGGGCTGATCGGAGCCTGGCTGGGCAGCATGCTGGTGGGCTTCCCGCTGGTGGTGATGTCGCCGCTGGCCTTCCTGGCGCGCCCGCGGCGTTGGCTTGAAGCCATCACGCGCTATGGCGGCACGCTGTCGGCCGGCCCGAACTTCGCCTATGAGCTGTGCCTGAAGCGCCTGGCCGGCGACGACCTCGCCGGGCTCGACCTGCGTACGTGGCGGCTGGCCTTCAACGGCGCCGAGGCGGTCAGTCCCGATACCGTGCGCCGCTTCAGCGAACGCTTCGCCGCCTGCGGCCTGGCGCCGACGGCCATGGCGCCGGTCTACGGGCTGGCCGAGGCCTGCGTCGGGTTGCTGTTTCCGCCGCTCGGCCGCGTGGCGCCGGTCGACCGCATCGACCGCGAGAGTTTCAGCCGCGAACGCCGCGCGCTGCCGGCGAGCGCCGCGGACGCCACGGCGCTGCGCTTCGTCGGCTGCGGGCGGGCGCTGCCCGGCCACGAGGTGCGCATCGTCGACGACGCAGGCCGCGAGCTCGGCGAGCGCAGCGAGGGCAGGCTGGAGTTCCGCGGCCCGTCGGCCACGGCCGGCTACTGGCGCAATCCCGAGCAGACTGCGCGGCTGCTGCACGACGGCTGGCTCGACAGCGGCGACCGCGCCTATCGCGCCGAGGGCGAGCTTTATCTGACCGGCCGCGTCAAGGACATCGTCATCCGCGGCGGGCGCAACCTCTATCCGCAGGAAATCGAAGAGGCGGTCAGCGCCGTCGACGGCATCCGCAAAGGCTGCGTCGCCGCATTCGGCAGCGCCGATCAGGACAGCGGCACCGAGCGCCTGATCGTGCTCGCCGAGGTGCCGGCCAGACGCCTGCACGATGCCGCGGGGCTCGCGGCGCTGCGCGAGACCGTCGGCCGCGCCGTGGTCGACGCCATCGGCGAGCCGGCCGATGCCATCGTGCTGGCGCCGCCGCACACGGTGCTGAAGACTTCGAGCGGCAAGGTGCGCCGCTCGGCCTGCCGCGAGCGCTATGAGCGCGGCGAGACCGCGCCCGCTGCGGCGGGCGCGCGTCTGCAGATGCTGCGGCTGGCCGGCGCGGCGCTGGGCCAGCGGCTGCGCGCGGCAGTGCGCAGGCTCGGGCGCGCCGTCTTCGGGTTGTGGGCGGTGCTGCTCTTGTGGCTGCTGGTACCGCCGTTCTGGCTGCTTTGCGTGCTGATGCCGACACCGGCCGCGGCCTGGCGAGTCGCGCGCATCGGCGCGCGCACGCTGTTGCGCGGTGCTGCCTTGCCGCTCGTGGTGCGCGGCCTGGAACAGCTGCCGGCGCAGCCGCCGGCCGTGCTGGTGTGCAACCACGCCAGTTACATCGACGGGCTGGTGCTGGTGGCGGCGCTGCCTCGGCCCTGCCGCTTCGTGGCCAAGCACGAACTGGCCGGGCAGTTCATTGCCGGCCGTCTGCTGCGCCGCCTGGGCGCGCTGTTCGTCGAGCGCGCCGACCGCCGCCGCAGCGTCGAGGACGCGCAGCAGCTCGCCGCCGCCCTCGTCCAGGGACAGTCGCTGCTGGTCTTTCCCGAGGGCGGCTTCGGGCCGCAGCCCGGATTGCGGCCCTTCCACCTGGGCGCCTTCGCGGCGGCGGTGGAGGCCGGCGCAGCGGTGGTGCCGCTCGTGCTGCGCGGCACGCGCGAGCTGCTGCCCTATCCGCACGGGTGGCCGCGGCCCGCGGCGCTGGCGGTCGAGATCGGCAGCCCGCTGCCGCTGGCCGCGCGCGGCGGCGGCTTCGCCGCCGCAGTGCGCCTGCGCGACGCCGCACGCGCCTGGATCGCGCGCGGGCTGGCCAGCGCACCAGACGAAGTCTTGCCCGGCAACACCGGCCGCGATCGCCCCGGCTCTGCCTGAGCTGCGCGGGCCGCATCAACGCAGCCCGCAGCTGCAGGCGCGCGACCGTCACGACGACGCACGCGGCGATTGCGAACACTCGTGTCGACTGAACGGCGGTGCCATGAGCTGCACGGCACGGCGCGGCACGACGCGCTATGGCGGGTCGGCGGCTGCCGGCGCGTAGCTCAGGCGTCCCTGCACGATGCGCGCCGGCGAGGTGTACGGATGTTCGGTCGCCGCTCCCGCGTCGACGATGTGCATCACCCGGATGCCGCGCAGCTTCAGCACATCGGAGACCAGGGCGCGGTGGCAGCGCCACCAGACCGCCTCGGCGCACATCATCGCCGTGCGCCGGCTGGCCGCCAGTTGCAGCAGCTCGGCCAGGCCGCCGGCGAACTCCGCGGTGGCCAGGAAGTCCGCATAGCCCTGGAACGACGCGTTGCGCCACGCCGTGTTCGGTGAACCGGGTTGGACCTTGCGCCGGCCGCCGAGCTGGGGCAGCCAGCGATAAATCAACCCGTGCCGCGGCAGCGACTCGGCCAAGGCCGCGCCGGCGAAGTGCGGGCAGCGGCGCGATCCGGCAAAGCGGCGCACGTCGGCGACGGCCTCGATGCGGTGGCCGTCGAGCAGGCCGAGGAAGGCCTCAAGCGTGCGCGTGGAATGGCCGATCGTCCAGATCGCCGCAGGCGCCGCGGGCATGGCGGAATGCTTCACAGGCTCTCAGCCGATCTTGTGCAGCGCCGACCCCTTGTGCATGGCCACGTGCTCGGTCTTGTCGCTGCGGATCTCGTACTGCGGATCGGCCTCGCTGCAGCGGCGCGTGTGGCCCTTGTATTCGGTGTCGCGCGTGTGCACCCTGATGATCCTGCCGCTGACGTGGCCGGCCTCGGAGTTCCAGCGCACATGGTCGCCGACCTGGAATGGATGACTCATCATGGCTCCTTCGATGGCGTTGATGCGGGTGCGAGTCCGGATCATGCCCCGCATGGCCGGCATCGTCGGGGCCGCTGCCGCATCCGCCGCACACGACCCGCAGCCACGCCGAGCTTGAAGGTGGTGGTACTCTGACGCCGCACTTCGATGCCGCCGGGCGGGCCCGCGCGGCGGCAGGTCGAGGCAGCCCCCAGAAGGAGTTCAGGATGACCCAGAGCAGCGGCTTTCACGAAGACCCGGACCTGCTGACGCCGGCCACGCGCGACCGGCACCGCGCGATCGTGTCGTTGATGGAGGAGCTCGACGCCGTCGACTGGTACGACCAGCGCATCGACGCCACGCGCGACGACGAACTGCGCGAGATCCTCGCGCACAACCGCGACGAGGAGAAGGAACACGCGGCGATGGTGCTCGAATGGCTGCGCCGGCGCGACCCCGGGTTCGACCGGCAGCTGCGCGACTACCTGTTCAGCCCCGGCTCGGTGATGCAGCGCGAACAGGCGCTCGAAGCAGGCACCGCGGCCGCAGCGGGCGCCGGCGCTGCCGCCGCCACGCCGCAGACCAGCGCTGCCGGCGACGGCTCGCTGCGCATCGGCAGCCTGCGCAAGGAGGTGCAGGCATGAACGACCTGCTGCGCGCCCTGGCCCCGGTCTCGGACCAGGCCTGGGAACAGATCGATGCCGAGGCCAAGCAGACGCTCGAGCTGATGCTGGCCGCACGCAAGCTGGTGGACTTCAACGGCCCGCTGGGCTGGGAAGCCTCGGCCATCAGCCTGGGCCGCACCGAGCGGCTCGACGACGAACCCGAGCCGCAGGTGCAGGCGCGGCTGCGCCGGGTGCAGCCGCTGGTCGAATTGCGCGTGCCCTTCGAGCTGTCGCGCGACGAGCTCGAGTCGCTGGGCCGCGGCGCCAAGGACCCCGATCTGGACGCGGTGCGCCATGCGGCACGCCGCGCGGCGATCGCCGAGGACCGCGCGGTGTTCCACGGTTACGGCGCCGCCGGCATCGTCGGCATCGCCGCGGCCTCGCAGCACGACCGTCTGGAGATCGGCGACAACTACGCGGGCTACCCGGCGCTGGTGGCTGCGGCGATCGACGTGCTGCACCGCGCCGGCGTGCTCGGGCCGTATGCGGTGGCGCTCGGCCCGCGTTGTTATGCCGGGCTGACCAAGACCACGCACAACGGCTTCCCGGTGCTCGACCACGTGCGCCGGCTGGTCGAAGGGCCGATCGTGTGGGCGCCGGCCGTCGACGGCGCGCTGGTGCTGAGCATGCGCGGCGGCGACTTCGAGCTGGTGGTCGGGCAGGACTTCTCGATCGGCTACCTCGAGCACAGCGCCAGTGCGGTGCGGCTGTACCTGCAGCAGAGCTTCACCTTTCGCGTGCTCTCGCCCGAGGCGGCGGTCGCGTTGATCTACGCCGCGCGCTGACGGGTCCGGCCGCCGCAGCGCGCTGCGCCGAAGCGCGCCGCGGCGGTCGCGAACGCGGCGACCGGCAACTGACGCGCAGCGCCGAAGGCTTTCAGCGGCGGCTGGGCTGTCAGCACCAGCGCCGCGCGTCAGAACCCCACGCCGGGCACGTCCACCCGCGTGGTCCAGATCTGTGCCTCGCGCGCCGCGGCGCGCTGATGCTCCAGGAAGTCCGGCGCCACGCACAGGAACAGCGTGCGCCCGTCCGGCCCGCCCAGGGTGCAGGCGAAGGTGCCGATGGCGCCGGTGGACACCTCCTGCAGCACACGCCCGCCTTCGGCCACGCGCACGGCGCGGTTGCCGATGGCGTCGGCCACCCACACCGCGCCCTCGGCGTCCAGCACGCCGCCGTCGGCTGCCAGTTTGCCGTTGGCGACGTAGTCGGCCATCGACGTGCTTTGCACCAGCGGGCCGAACACGGCCCAGTCGCGCCGCGGGCCCAGGCTGCCGTCGGCCGCGATGTCGAAGGCCGACAGGCGGTGGCCCAGGGTTTCGTTGACGATCAGCGTGGCGCCGTCGGGCGTGACCATGATGGCGTTGGGAAAGTACAGATCGCGCGCCGCCACGTGCACGCTGCCGTCCGGGTCGACGCGCGCCAGGTTGGCGGTCTGCACCGCGCCGCCGCCCATCAGGTCGAAGCCGAAGTTGCCGACCCAGGCGCGGCCCAGGGCGTCGACGCCCATGTCATTGCAATGTCCGGTGGCCACGCCCGACAGGTCGGCATGCGTGACCAGGCGGCCGTCCGGCTCGCGGCGCAGCAGTTTGCGGTCCTTCATCGACACGATGAGCAGCCGCCCGTCCGGCAGCCAGCCCAGGCCGGACGGCTGGCCGGGCACGCCGGCGATCTTCTCGACGCGGCCCTGCAGGTCGGCCGCGATGACCTGGTGCGTGTAGAAATCCGACAGCCACAGGCGGCCGTCGTGCCAGCGCGGGCTTTCGAAGAAGCTGTAACCTGACAGCAGGGTGGTGAAGGGCGGGTTGGACACGGGCGATGCTCCTGGGGTGGTGGTGGGGCATCGCCATCGTAGCGGTGCCGCGCGCCCGCCCTCGACCGCCGCGGTCTGCAGCGAGACGATGAGCGCCGTGCTGCCCGTGGTCGGTGACGGTCTATCGGCTCGTCACTGCCGGTTCGATGGAAGAGCGCAGCGTCGCGCTGCACCACGACAAGCGCGAGCCGGTCGACCTGCTGCGCGAGGCGGATCGAGGGCCTCGGGTAGAGTGCGCCGGCAGGCGCACGCTGCGCGCCGACGATGGAGACGACGATGGGCCAGATCACGATGTACCAAGCCAGCGTGCCGCGACTGGCGAACACCCTGGGCAACCTGTCGCACATGCTCGACAAGGCGCAGGCGCATGTCGACGCGGGCCGCATCGGCATGGCCGAGCTGATGCAGCAGCGGCTGATCGCCGACATGTACCCGTTCTACAAGCAGGTGCAGATCGCCTGCGACAAGGCGCGCAGCGTGGTCGCGCGCCTGGCCGGCATGCCGGTGCCGGCCTACCCCGACGACGAGCAGACGCTGGCCGAGCTGCAGCAGCGCATCGCGCGCAGCATCGAATTCATGCGCAGCGTGCCGGCCGAACGCATCGACGGCAGCGAGGACCACGAGATCGAGCTGCCGGTGACCGGCAAGCCCACGCGCTACAGCGGCATGCAGCTGCTGCTCGGGCACTCGCTGCCGAACGTGTACTTCCACACCGTGACGGCCTACAACATCCTGCGCCGCATCGGCGTGCCGGTGGGCAAGCGCGACTTCCTCGGCAATCCCTGAAGCCGCGGCGGCGGCGCTCAGCGCAGCCAGGGCTCGAAGGCCTTGGCCAGGCGCTGCAGCACCGCCGGCTCGGGCAGCGGCAGGCGCAGCGTCGGCCGGCCGCTGACGGGGTCGGGCTCGATGGCGATCGGCGCGGCGCCGCTTGCGCTGCGTGCGCTGGCCAGTCCTTGCAGCAGCGACGCGCCGGCCTCGAGGATCGCGGCCCAGGGGTCGGCGCCGGCTTGATCTGCCGACACCGCGGCGGGCTGCGCCGGCACGGCGGGCGAACCCGCCGGCGCCGGCTCGCCCGCGCCGAAGCCCGCTGCCGCGGCCGGCCGCGTGCCGTCGCGCGCCGCGGCCGGCGCCGCGACCGTCTCGACCACCTCGACGGCTTCGCCCGCGGCGGCCGCAGCGGCAGGCTCGTCCGCCTCGGCCTCGCCCATCGCGCCGGCCACCTCTTCGACGCTCTTCATGAACTGCGACAGCTTCGTGCCCTGCAGGAAGACTTCGCTGGTGCCGCCGTCGAGCACGCCGGCGAAGAGCGACTTCTTGAAGGCCAGCAGCGACAGGATGCCTTCCTCGATGCTGCCCTGGCCGATGAAGTTGACGACCTGCACGCCGCGCGCCTGGCCCATGCGGTGCACGCGGCCGATGCGCTGCTCGAGCACGGCCGGGTTCCACGGCAGGTCCATGTTGACGACCACCGCCGCCGCATGCTGCAGGTTCAGGCCCACGCCGCCGGCATCGGTGGACAGGAACAACCGGCACGCCGGGTCGTCGTGGAAGCGTTCGACCAGCGCGCCGCGCTGCTCGCCCGGCACTTCGCCGCTGAACAGCACATGGCCCCAGTCGCGCTGCCCCGCGCCGCGGCCCAGGCGGCGGCGGATCAGCTCGTGCGTGCCCAGCCACTGGCTGAAGACCACCGCCTTGGCCTCGGGCGCTTCGAGCAACTCGTCGAGCACGGCCATCAGCTCGTCCACCTTGTGGCCGTGGTCGCTCTCGTGGTCGAGCAGCCAGGTGCTGTTGCAGGCCATGCGCATGTTCTGCAGGCAGATGTGCAGGCGCTTCTGGTCGCTGTCGGACAGGTAGCCGCTCTTGCGCCAGCGCGACACGATGCGCGCGACGATGTCGCCGTTCTCGTCGTGGTGCTCGCGCTGCTGCGGCGTCAGCGGCACGAAGATGCGGTTGTCGACGCGCTCGGGCAGCTGCGTCAGCACCTCGGCCTTGCGCCGGCGCAGCATCACCGGCGCCAGCGTCTGGCCGATGCGGTCCAGGCCGTGGTAGCCGATCACGCGCCCGGCCTCGTCGCGCTTCTGGTGCTCGTCGAGCAGCCGCCAGGTCGGGCCCAGGCGGTGCCGGTCGACGAACTGCACGATCGAGATCAGCTCTTCGAGGCGGTTCTCCAGCGGCGTGCCGGTGAGCACGATGGCATAGGGGCTGTCGATGCGCTTCAGCGCGCGCGCGGCGATGGTGTTCCAGTTCTTGATGCGCTGCGCCTCGTCGGCGATCACCAGCTCGGGTGCCCAGGCGGCGATCAGCTCGGCATCGCGCGCCAGCGCCTCGTAGTTGGTGATCCTGCAGAAAACGTCTTCGCGGTACTGCTGCTCGCGCCTGGCGCGCAGGCCGCCGACCACCTGCGGCTCGCGCCCGGTGAAGCGCGCGAACTCCTTCTTCCACTGGTGCTTCAGCGAGGTCGGGCAGACCACCAGCACGCGCTGCACGCCGAAGTGGCGCGCAAACAGCTCGGCCGCGGCGATGGCCTGGATCGTTTTCCCGAGGCCCATTTCGTCGCCGATCAAGGCGCGGCCGGCACGCGCGGCGAACAGCGCGCCTTCGGCCTGGTACGGATAGAGCTTCGTCTGCAGCAGCTTGGCCAGGCCCTTGTCGGCGGCGCCCTTCGGGTAGGCCTCGTTCAAGGCCTGCCGGCGGCGCTCGGCGTCGCGGATCTGCGCGACGAACTGCCAGACATCGTCGTGGCAGCGCAATTCGTGGCCGCTGACGGCGGCGGCGCGCAGCAGGCCTTCCAGGCCGTCGAGACGGTTCCAGGGCAAGGCCCAGCCGGCATCGGCGTCGAACAAGCGGCGTGCCTGCGCCAGCAAGGCCGGCGGGCAGCTCCGGCCGGCGCGAAAACGCACATGGCGCGCGCCGGCATAGTCGAGCCAGACTTCGCTGTAGGCCGGCTCGAAGCCGCGCGCCAGCGCCGCCTTGGCGCCGCGCCGGCGCGACAGCCGGGCGAGCGCGAATTCGATGTGTTTGCAGGTGCCCAGGTCGTTGGTGGCGAAGTCCGGGCAGCTGCAGAAGTTGCAGCCGGGCGCGCTGCCGCGGATGGCCACGCGGTAGTGCGTGCCGCTGGCCGGGTTGTGCACGCGGAAGTCAGAGAACACCGGCTCTTGCCCCAGGTTGTGCAGCTCGAAGCCCTGTTCGCTGCCGAACTGCCGGCGCAGCCCGGTCTGCCAGTCGGCCGCGGCCAGGCCGGCAGGGCGGCGCGTGCGCGACAGCCTCGGTTCGGCGGCCTTGTTCTTCTTGGCGGACTTGCGCTTGGGCGCGGCTTGGCGTGGCGTGGTGGCTGGCATGGCGGGGATCCGGGAAGGGTTGGGCGCTGCGTTAATGTGGAAGTCTTCCATGATCCGGGGCGTTGCCCCGCACCATGAAAGTTGGCCTGGATTCTCCGCCGGGCGGGCGCTGCGGGATCAGTTCGACTCGCCTGCCAGCGCCAAGGCCGCTTCGATGAGCGCCTGCGAAACGCGGCAACCGTTGGCCTGCATGCGCTCCAGCGCCGCAGCGATGCCTTCGATCCTGCCGATGCGTTTGGCCTGCAGCAGCACACCCAATACGCCGAACAAGGGCAGGCCCTGGCGGACGGCCGCTTGGCGCCTGCGGCGCTCGCCGATCAGCACGCCGCAGCCCAGTGCGTGCGCCAGGCTCGAGGCCTGCGCTTCGCCCTCGTCGAGATGGCTGACCGCGGCGGTGTAGATGGCGTCATCGCGCCCGGGATGCACCTGTGCAGGCGCCTGCACGAAGGCCGCGATGTCGGCGGCGCCCGGACGCGAGCGATCGGCCGTGCTTTCTCCAGCACCACCTGCGGCACATGGACGGCATCGAAAACGGCGATGAGCAGTTGCAGTTGGCCGCATCCGGCCAGCGCGATCAGCGGCCCCGAGTCGCAGACGACGACAGGCCGGCTCACTTCGGCGCGTCGAAGGCGGCGAGCTCCTGTTCCAGCTCAGCCGGATCGTGATCGACCGCTGCGATGCCCTGCGCACCGAGGTGCGCCAGGAACTGCGGCAGGCTCATCCGTGCCAGCCTGGCCGCGCGCGCCGAGGTCAGCTCGCCGCTCTTGAACAGGTTGACGGCCAAGGCCGTATGGACGCCGGCCTCGAGCAACTCCTCGGTGAAGGGCACGCTGACAAACAGCGGCTGCCCGTGGCGGGTGACGAGCGCGAGCCGCCCTTCCTCGGCCTCGCGGCTGAGCTCGCCGGAGCGTTCGCGCAGTTCGCGGATGGTGAAGCTTTGCATGATGATTGCCAAACTGTGTTCCCCAGTATCGGGTCACAAGACGAGGTGTTCGTCAAGCGCCGTGGCGCGAAGTGGAGCCGATGCTTGCCGAGCCGCGCCCCTGCGTGAGCCACACGCAAACGATCGGAGTCGTGCACGCGACGCACCGCTGGATCGCGCAAGCTCAGTCAGTCCGCGCCGCGCTTGCCGCGGCAAATGCGCACGGGTCCAGCCGGTACAGCCGCGACAGCGCGTCGTACAGCGCCGGTGCGGCTTCGGCCACGGCGGCCGGGCGCTCGAAGAAGGCCTCGGTGGCGACGGCGAAGAACTCGGCCGGGTCGGTGGCGCCGTAGGCGTCGAAGGTTTCGCTGGCGTCCGGGGCCGGTTCGCGCAGCCGCGCCAGGCCGTCAGCCACCGCTGCCGCCCAGCGCCGGCGCGTCGCGGCGTCGCGCTGCCACGGGTGGCCGTCGGCGTCGCCGCCGTCCTGGTCGATCTGGTGCGCGAATTCGTGCAGCGCCACGTTGCGGCCGTCGTCGGGGTCGGCCGCGCCGGCCAGCACCTGCGCCCAGGCCAGCACGACCTGGCCCTGCGCCCAGGATTCGCCGGCCAGCAGCTGCGGCTCCTCGCTGACCACGCCGCCCGGCAGCAGCCGGCGGCGCGGCACGACGAAGGCATCCGGATACACCAGCACCTGGCGCAGCCGCGGGTAGCAGGCGTCGTGCGGCTGGCCCAGCAGCAGCAGGCAGGCATGCGCGGCCACGGTGACGCGGATCTGGTCGTCGATGGCCTGGCCGCCGCAGCCGATGAAGGGCTTGTCGGCGATGAACACCTGGATCAGCTCGCGCAGCCGCTGCTGCAGCGGCGCCGGCAGGCGCTGCGCCAAGGGCACGCGCTGCCGCAGGATGCGCGCCCAGGCGCGCGGGAAAGGCCGCCGGCGCAGCCGCCGATGGCGCCACCGTGTCCACCACGGCGGCAGCAGCACCAGCGCCGCGCCGCCGGCGCCGAGCAGCGCCGCCAGCCCGGCCAGCGGCCAGGCCGCCTGCAGTTCGTTGCCGTTCACCGGCAGCAGGTGGGCGCCATTGGCGCGGCTTCAAGGCACTGCGGGCCCGGGCGTGGCGGGCAACCGGGTTAACGCGGAGCCCGTTGCGTTGCATCGAGGCGCCCATGGTCCTAAGATCATTCATCGACCGGTGGGTCGATTTTGTTGTTGCCGACCCGGCGAGCACATCGGGAGACCAGATGAACGAGGCGCCGCTGTCGCCGCAACAAACCGCCGAATGGGTGCGCGGGCGCATGTCCGCCAGCGACCGCGCGCTGCGCTGGCTGGGCATGCAGGTGCTGCAGGTGGCGCCGGGCCGCGCGGTGCTGCAGATGACGGTGGGCGAGCAGATGCTCAACGGCCACGACATCTGCCACGGCGGGTTGATCACGACGCTGGCAGATTCGGCCTTCGCCTACGCCTGCAACTCCTACAACGAGCTGACCGTCGCCTCGGGCTTCGCCGTCGACCTGCTGGCGCCGGGCCGGCTCGGCGACGTACTCACCGCCACCTGCCACGAGGTGTCGAAGGCCGGCCGCACCGGCGTCTACGACTGCGAGGTGCGCAACCAGAGTGGGCAGCGCATCGCGGTGTTCCGCGGACGCTCCTACACCCTGAAGGGCAAGCCGGCGGTGGCCGGCTGAAGCCCCGAGCGAAAGATTGCAGCGAAGGACCGCGATGCCCGTCAAACAACCCTCCCCCGGCGACCTGGAAGCCATCGAACGCGCCAGCCGCGACGAACTGCAGGCGCTGCAACTGCAGCGCCTGCAGCAGACGCTGCAGCAGGCTTATGCGAACGTGCGGCACTACCGTCAGGCTTTCGATGCGGCCGGCGTGCACCCGTCGGACTGCAAGTCGCTGGCCGACCTGGCGAAGTTCCCGTTCACGACCAAGAAGGATCTGCGCGACCACTATCCCTTCGGCATGTTCGCGGTGCCGCGCGAGCAGGTGGTGCGCGTGCACGCCAGCAGCGGCACCACCGGCAAGCCGACGGTGGTCGGCTACACGAAGAAGGACATCGATACCTGGGCCGACCTGGGGGCGCGTTCGATCCGCGCCGCCGGCGGCCGCCCCGGCGACATCGTGCACGTGGCCTACGGCTACGGCCTGTTCACCGGCGGGCTGGGCGCGCACTACGGCGCCGAGCGGCTGGGCTGCACGGTGGTGCCGATGGGCGGCGGCAATACCGAGAAGCAGGTGCAGCTGATCACCGACTTCCGGCCCGACATCATCATGGTCACGCCCAGCTACATGCAGGTGATCGTCGAGGAGATGCAGCGCCAGGGGCTGGACCCGCGCGCCAGCTCGCTGAAGGTGGGCATCTTCGGCGCCGAGCCCTGGACCGAGGCGATGCGCCACGACATCGAAGTGCGCGCCGGGCTCGATGCGGTGGACATCTACGGCCTGAGCGAAGTCATGGGCCCGGGCGTGGCCAACGAATGCATCGAGACCAAGGACGGCCCGGTGATCTGGGAAGACCATTTCTACCCCGAGATCATCGATCCCGAGACCGGTGCGGTGCGGCCCGAGGGCGAAGAGGGCGAGCTGGTCTTCACCACGCTGACCAAGGAAGCGCTGCCGGTGATCCGCTACCGCACGCGCGACCTGACGCGGCTGCTGCCGCCCACCGCGCGATGCATGCGGCGCATGGGCAAGATCGTCGGGCGCAGCGACGACATGCTGATTATCCGCGGCATCAACGTCTTCCCGACGCAGATCGAGGAGCTGGTGCTGCAGCACGGCGCGCTGTCGGGGCAGTACCAATTGGTGATCACGCGCGCCGGTGCGCTGGACGAGATGCAGGTGCGGGTCGAACTGCTGCCGCCGCATTCGCAGGCCGAGCGCGACGCCATCGCGCACGAGCTGCAGCACCGCATCAAGACGCTGATCGGCGTGAGCACGACGGTCAGCGTCGGCGCGCCGGATTCGATCGAGCGCACGCTGGTCGGCAAGGCGCGGCGCGTGATCGACAAACGCCCGAGATAGAGGAGGCTCCGTGTACACGCAGGCAATGGACACGATGGCACGCGAAGGCGCGCCGAAGCTGGAGAAGGTGCTGAGCGCCGAAGAACAGGCGCTGCAGCAACGCTTCGACGCGCGCATCGATGCCGGCGACTTCATCGAGGCCAAGGACTGGATGCCCGACAACTACCGCAAGACGCTGCTGCGCCAGATCAGCCAGCATGCGCACTCCGAGATCGTCGGCATGCTGCCCGAGGGCAACTGGATCAGCCGCGCGCCGACGCTCAAGCGCAAGGCGATCCTGCTGGCCAAGGTGCAGGACGAAGGCGGCCACGGCCTGTACCTGTACGCCGCGGCCGAGACGCTGGGCAGCAGCCGCGACCAGATGCTCGATGCGCTGCATGCGGGCAAGGCCAAGTACAGCAGCATCTTCAACTACCCGACATTGACCTGGGCCGACGTCGGCACCATCGGCTGGCTGGTCGACGGCGCGGCGATCATGAACCAGGTGCCGATCTGCCGCTGCTCTTACGCGCCCTATGCGCGCGCGATGATCCGCATCTGCCGCGAGGAAAGCTTCCACCAGCGCCAGGGCTACGACAGCCTGCTGGCGATGATGCAGGGCGGCAGCGATGCGCAGCGCGCGATGGTGCAGGATGCGGTGAATCGCTGGTGGTGGCCGTGCCTGATGATGTTCGGCCCGCCCGACGACCAGTCGCCGAACAGCGCGCAGGGCATGCGCTGGGGCATCAAGCGCGTATCCAACGACACGCTGCGCCAGAAGTTCGTCGACGCCACGGTGCAGCAAGCCGCCGTGCTGGGCGTGGCGCTGCCCGACCCCGAGTTGAAGTGGAACGAAGAGCGCCAGCACTGGGACTTCGGCGCCATCGACTGGGACGAGTTCTGGCGCGTGGTCGGCGGCGACGGGCCCTGCAACCGCGAGCGCCTGGCGGCACGCGTCAAGGCCTGGGACGACGGCGCCTGGGTGCGCGAAGCCGCACTCGCGCACGCCCGCAAGCAGGCGATGAAGGAGGAAGCCGCATGAGCGACATGCAAGGCGAAAGGCCGGGAACCGCGAGCGCGGCCAACGAATGGCCGGGAACCGCGAGCGCGGCCAACGAATGGCCGCTGTGGGAAGTCTTCGTGCGCACCAAGGCCGGCCTGGACCACAAGCACTGCGGCAGCCTGCATGCCGCCGACCCGAAGCTGGCGCTGCAGATGGCGCGCGACGTCTACACGCGGCGCCAGGAAGGCATCAGCGTCTGGGTGGTGCGCAGCGACCGGATCGTCGCCAGCGACCCGGGCGACAAGGGCATGCTCTTCGATCCGGCCGAGGACAAGGTCTACCGCCACCCGAGCTTCTACAAGCTGCCGGATGCGGTCGATCACATGTGAGCGCGGGGCGATGCAAGCGTCGATCACCGTTCCCGCCGACCCGCAGCTGCAGTACCTGCTGCGCATCGGCGACACCTGCCTGATCCTCGGCCAGCGCCTGGGCGAGTGGTGCGGCCACGCGCCGATCCTGGAAGAAGACATCGCGCTGGCCAACATGGCGCTGGACCTGATCGGCCAGGCGCGCGGCGTGCTGACGCGAGCCGGCGAGCAGTGCCCGCAGGACTACGACGAAGACCAGCTCGCCTTCCTGCGCGAGGAGCGCGACTACGTCAATGTGACCCTGGCCGAGTTGCCGCGCGGCGACTTCGCCTTCACGGTGCTGCGCAACCTGCTGCTGTCCACCTGGCTGAAGCTGCTGTGGCAGCGGCTGCAGGCGTCCAGCGACCACGAGCTGGCGGCCATCGCCGCCAAGGCGCTGAAGGAGGCGCGCTACCACCAGCAGCATGCCGCCGACTGGCTGGTGCGCCTGGGCGACGGCAGCGAAGAATCGCGCCGGCGCGTCGAGGCCGCGCTGGCGGCGCTGTGGCCCTACACCGCCGAGCTGTTCGAGGCCGACGCGGTCGATGCCGCGGCCGCGGCGGCGAAGCTGGGTCCGGCCCGCTCGGAGCTGAGCGAGCCGTGGCTGGCGGAGATCGGCGCGGTCTTCGGCGAGGTGCATCTGGCGCTGCCCGGCGACAGCGCGTTCCGCAGCAGCGGCAGCCGCGGCATGCACAGCGAGCACATGGGCTACATCCTGGCCGAGATGCAGTACCTGCAGCGCAGCTTTCCCGGGGGCGCTTGGTGAGCGCCGCCGCGGCCGTGGCCGACCGCAGCGAGCGGGCCTGGGCCGTGCTGCAGGGCGTGCCCGACCCGGAGGTGCCGGTGCTGTCGGTGTGCGATCTGGGCATCGTGCGCGAGGTGCGCGAGGCGCGCGACGGCGGCGGCGCACTGGAGATCGTGCTCACGCCGACCTACAGCGGCTGCCCGGCCACCGAGTTCATCGAGCGCAGCGTGCTCGACGCCATCGAAGCCGCCGGCCTGGGCCCGGCGCGGGTGACGCTGCAGCGCGCGCCGGCCTGGACCACCGACTGGATCAGCGACGCGGGCAAGGCCAAGCTGCGCGACTACGGCATCGCGCCGCCCGGGCCGGCGGCGCCTGACGGCGCGGTGCCGGTGCGCCTGGCCGGCCGCCGCGAACCGATCGTGCCCTGCCCGCGCTGCGCCAGCCCGCGCACCGAGCGGCTGTCGGCCTTCGGCTCGACCGCCTGCAAGTCTCTGTGGCGCTGCCTGGCCTGCCGCGAACCGTTTGAACATTTCAAACCCCTATGAGCCCGCACGGCAGTCCGAAGGGCGAATTCCTCCGCGGGAGGACGGCGCGCAGCGCCTGGGAGGCCGCATGACCACCCCGCTGTTCCACGCGCTGCGCGTGCGCCGCATCGAGCCCGACACGGCAGAGGCCTCGATCGTCAGCTTCGAGGTGCCGCCCGAGCTGCGCGCGGTGTTCGGCTTCACGCAGGGCCAGTACCTGACGCTGCGCGCCACCATCGACGGCCAGGACCTGCGCCGCAGCTACAGCATCTGCGCCGGCGTCGACGACGGCGAGCTGCGTGTCGGCGTGCGCAAGGTGCAGGGGGGGGTGTTCTCGCGCTGGATCAACGAGCAGCTGAAGCCCGGCGACGTGATCAGTGTGATGGCGCCGCAGGGGCGCTTCTTCGTGCCCATCGAGCCCGAGGCGCGGCGCCACCATGTCGGCATTGCCGGCGGCAGCGGCATCACGCCGATCCTGTCGATCATGAAGACCGTGCTCGGGCGCGAGCCCTTCAGCCGCTTCACGCTGGTCTACGGCAACCGCCTGCTGCGCTCGACCATGTTCAAGGAAGAGCTGGACGACCTGAAGAACAAGTACATGACGCGCCTGGTGCTGCACCACGTGTTCAGCGACGAGCCCACCGAGCCGGACCCCCAGGGCGCTGCGCGCCGGCCCCCCGAGGGGGCGCTGTCCGGTCTTGGCGCGGCCCGGCGCCCGGACACGCCGTTGAACATGGGGCTGATGAACCGCGACAAGATCGCCGACTTTTTGCGCAGCGTGCTGCCGGCCGCGGGCATCGACCAGGTCTACATCTGCGGCCCGTTCCAGATGAACGACGAGGCCGAAGCCGCGCTGCTGGCCGCCGGTGTGCCGGAAGACCGCATCCACATCGAGCGCTTCGGCGTGGCCGCGCCCAGCGGCCAACCGGTGGGTGCGGTGCTGCACGAAGCGCAGCCGGGCGACGCCGAACGCTCGCGCATCACCATCGTGCGCGACGGCATGCGCCGCGAGTTCGAGTACAGCCGCGACCAGCCGAGCATCCTCGACGCCGGCTCGGCCGCCGGGTTGGAGCTGCCGTTCTCCTGCACCAGCGGCGTCTGCGGCACCTGCCGCGCCAGGCTGCTCGAAGGCGAGGTGCGCATGGAGCGCAACTTCGCGCTCGACAAGGCCGAAGTCGCCGCCGGCTTCGTGCTCTGCTGCCAGTCGCATCCGCTGACCGAACGCGTGCTGCTCTCCTTCGATGAACGCTGATGGCCCGCGGTCGGTCTGCCGGTTATGACGAACAGCGCGAGGCGATCCTGGCGCAGGCCGCAGCGCTGTTCGCGCGGCGGGGCTATCACGCGACCTCGATGAACCGGGTGGCCGAGGCTTGCGGCCTGTCGAAGGCCACGCTGTACCACTACTACCGCGACAAGGACGCGATGCTGGTGCACATCGCCGAAGACCACGTCAGCCGGCTGGTGGCGCTGGTCGACGCGGTCGATGCCTTGCGCCTGGCGCCCGAGCTGCGGCTGCGCGAGCTGATCCGCCGCATCGTCGCCGAGTATGCCGAGGCGCAGCATGCGCACCGCGTGCTCACCGAGGACGTGAAGTTCCTGCCGCCGGCCGACCGTGCGCGCATCCTGGCGCAGGAGCGCCACGTGGTCGCGCGCTTCGCCGCGGCCGTGGCCGCGCTGCGCCCCGAGCTGCAGCATGCGGCGCTGGCCAAGCCGCTGACGATGCTGCTGTTCGGCATGATCAACTGGATGTTCACCTGGGTGAAGCCGCAGCGCGGCCTCGACCATCAGACGCTGGCGCCGCTGGTCGCCGAGCTGTTCCTCGGCGGCCTGCCGGCCGTGCCTTTGCCCCAGCCCGCCGAAGCGGCCGGCTGAGAGCCGGCTCAAGCCCGGCCCGCGCCGGCCGATAGCCCGAAGGACGGCGTCCCTGCCGTGCGAGCCCACCGTTGCCGATGAATCCCGAACGCTCCTTCTGGCGCCGCGAAGCACCCGTCGTGCTGCTGTGGCTGCTGGGCCTGCTGGCGGCGCTGCTGCTGCTTGGCGCCGTCATCCGTTCGCTCGGCCAGCAGCATCTGCGCGGCGACGCGGAAACCACGGCGCTGCGTCATGCCGAGGTGGTGTCGGCCACCGTGCCCGGCCTGCCGAGCGTGTTCGCAGGCCGCGGTCTGCAGGGCGAGACGCTGCAGCAGCTGCGCCGGCTGCGCCAGGTGGGCGAGGTCTTTCGCTTCAAGCTCTTCGACCGCGAGGGCCGGCAGGTGCTGGTCTCCGACGACCTGGACGGCGCGCAGCCGCTGCCGGCCGCCGCCGGCCCATCGATCGCCGAGCACCAGGGCGCGCGCAACCAGAACGTGCAGGCCATCGTGCTCGGCGGGCGCAACTTCATCGAGCTGAAGAGCGGCGCCGGCAAGCCGGACCGGCCGGCTTGGTACAGCGAGGCCTACGTGCCGGTGCTGCGCGACGGCCAGGTCATCGGCGTGGTCGAGGTCTATGTCGACCAGACCCGCGCCGAAGCCGGCATCCATGCGGAATACGGCCGCGTCGCGCTGACCGTGGCGGCGCTGATGCTGCTGCTGGCCGCGGTGGCCGGCTGGCGCGGCATCCGCCACCTGCGCAAACAGCGCCACGTGGAAGAACGCGTGCACTACCTGGCGCAGCACGACATCCTCAGCGGCGCGCTCAACCGCGCCAGCTTCGGCGAGGCGCTGCAACAGGCGGTGGCGCGGCATGCGCGTGCCGGCGGCGCCTTCGCCGTGCTGTGCATCGACCTCGATGGCTTCAAGGAGGTCAACGACGCCTTCGGCCACGCCGCCGGCGACGACGTGCTGCGCTGCGTCACCGAACGGCTGCGCGGCGTGCTGCGCCACGGCGACGCCATCGCCCGCCTGGGCGGTGACGAGTTCGCGGTGCTGCAGGACGGCGTTGCCGGCGCGGCCGACGTGTCGCGGCTGGCGCAGCGCATCGTCGAGGTGCTGGCCGAGCCGCACCAGATCCAGGGCCGCGGCGTGCTCTGTGCCGCCAGCGTCGGCGCTGCCGTCTTCGGCACCGATGCGAACAACGTGCCCGACCTGCTGCACAAGGCTGATCTGGCGCTGTACCGCGCCAAGAGCGAAGGCCGCGGCGGCTTCAGCTTCTACGACGCGGCGCTGGACCGGCAACTGCAGTCGCAGCGCGACCTGGTGCGCGACCTGCGCGAGGCCGTCGCCAACGAAACGCTGGAGCTGCACTACCAGGCCCAGTACGGCGCCGACGGCGTCTCGCTGGTCGGCTACGAGGCGCTGCTGCGCTGGAAACACCCGATCCGCGGCAACGTGCCGCCGGGCGAGTTCATCGGCGTGGCCGAAAGCAGCGGCCTGATCGAGCCGCTGGGTGCCTGGGTGCTGAAGCGCGCCTGCCGCGAGGCCGCCGGCTGGCCCGAGGGGCTGGCGGTTTCGGTCAACCTGTCGGCGATGCAGTTCCGCAGCGACGGCTTGATGAACACCGTGGCCGCGGCACTGGACGCATCCGGTCTGCCGCCGCAACGGCTCGAGCTGGAGATCACCGAATCGCTGCTGATGAGCAACACCGACCGCGTGCTGCGCACGCTGCATGCGCTGTCGGCGATGGGCGTGCGCATCGCCATGGACGACTTCGGCACCGGTTACTCCAGCCTGGCCTACCTGTGGCGCTTCCCCTTCGACAAGGTGAAGATCGACCGCAGCTTCACTCAGGGCCTGGGCAGCGATCCGAAGGTGGCGCTGATCGTGCGCTCGATCGTCACGCTGGCGCATTCGATGCGGATCCGCGTCAACGCCGAGGGTGTGGAAACCTCGGCGCAGATGGGCGCGCTGCAGCGCTACGGCTGCGACGAGCTGCAGGGCTTCCTGCTCGGCCGCCCGGCGCCGGCCGACACGCTGCAGCACCGCGGCGCGGTGCGGGTGCCGCCCGAGCGGCCGGCGCCGCGCCCGTCGGCGCTGCAGGAGCTGGTGACCATGCAGGCACCGCTGTAGAGCCGCGCCCGCCGCCCGGCGCTGAAGGCGGCACCGGATCGAAGCTCGCGCTCAGGCGCCGAGTTGCGGCGCCCGGGCGAACTGCTCGCGCAGCCAGGCGACGAACTCCTCGACGTGCGGCCGGCGCGCGGCCTCGGGGTTCAGCACCAGCACGTGGCGGTAGCCGCAGGGCATGCGCAAGTGCGGGAAGGGCATCAGCAGGTCGCCGCTGGCCACGCAGTCCTGCAGGAACGGCGAGCGCACCAGCGCCACGCCCTGGCCGCGCACGGCGGCCTGCACCGACTGGTCGACGAAGGAGAACACCAGCCGACCGGCGGCCGGCGCCACGGCGCCGGCACCCGCGTAGTCGAACCAGGCGGCCCAGTTCAACCCCGGCGCGCCGGGTACGCCGGTGTCCAGGTCGAGCAGCGGCCACTGCGCCAGGTCGGCGGGCCGCCGCAGCTTTAGGCCCTGCAGCAGCCGCGGGCTGATCGCCGGCGCGAGTACGTCGTCGATCAGCAGCGTGGCGTCCGGCGGCACGCGGGTGTTCAGCACCCAGCGGATCGCCAGGTCCACGTCCTCGGCCTGCAGATCGACGACGCGGTCCGACGCGTCGAGGCGGATCTCGATGTCCGGATGCCGGCTCTGGAACTGCGCCAGCCGCGGCGCCAGCCACAGCGATGCAAAGGACGCATAGGTGCTGAGCGTCAGCCGGCGCGCGCCGCCGCCGCCGCGGATCGCGTCCACGCTCTGGTCGATGGTCGCCAGCGCCTGCCGCACCGCCTGCTGCAGTTGTGCGCCGGCCGGCGTCAGCAGCAGCGCGCGCGTGCGGCGCACGAACAGCGCCTTGCCCAGCTGCCGTTCCAGCGCGGCGATCTGCCGGCTGATCGACGACTGCGTCAGCTTCAGCTCCTGCGCCGCGACGGTGAAGGACAGGTGGCGCGCGGCGGCGTCGAAGCCGCGCAGCGCGGTCAGGCCGATCGGCCGGCGCCGGGCCGGCGCTCGTGGGGAGTGGCTCGCCATGCGCCGACCATACATGCGCACTGCGCATCCATCAACTGCGATCTTTTCGTTTGTCGCGGCGCCGCGCAGCGCGTTCAATGGTCGCACCGCGCCGCGCTGTGGCGGCGCCTGCGGAGACCGCCATGTCACATCCTTACGCCCTGCAGAACCTGCGCACCGTCGAACTCGCGCCGCAGCAGTTGCTGGCGCTGGACGGCGCTTCGGTGGCGCAAGTGCGCTTGCTGTGCGGCGCGGCCTGGTTGACGCAGGAAGGCGAGGCCGACGACGCCGTGCTGCGCGGCGGTGCCGCACGCAGCCTGTGCGGCGGCAGCGTGCTGATCGAAGCGCTGGAGCCGGCGCGGCTGCAGATCGTGGCCGAAGCCGGCCGCATCAGGCGCCTTGCGCGCCGGGCGAGCGCTGCCGTGCGGCCGCTGCGCCGCTGGGTGCAGCGGCTGCAGTTCGGCTGCGGCGCCGGGCAGCCGGTTTGACGCTTTGACGTTATGGCGGCTCGGCGCGCAGGCGTCCGGGTGAACGGACCGCAGGCCGCGCCGGCGCTCAGGCGGTCGTCGCCTCGACTGCTGCCTTGCGTGCCGGCGCCTTGCGCGCCACCGGCTTCTTCGCCGCCGCCTTCTTCGCGCTCGTGGCCGCAGCCTTCTTCGGCGCGGCGTTCTTAGCCGCCGCCTTCTTGGCGGTGACGGTCTTCGGCGCCGGGGTCTTGCTGGCCGGCGCACGCCGCTTCGCCGCTGCCCCATCGCTGCGGCCCTGCCACGTCAGCCGCGCTTCCTTGGCCAGCGCCACCACCCGGGCGATGTCCTCGTCGCTGAACACGCCGTTGACGCCGGAGATGGCCGACAGCTTCATGCCGTGCTTCAGGCCCAGCTTGTAGATCTCCCTGACCTTCTCCCATTCGGTGTCGCGGCCGATGGTGAAGACCTCGAAGCGGCCTTCCAGCGCCAGCACGATGGTCTCCGCCAGGCAGGCGTAGATCACGTTCTTCGGCAGGCCGATGCTCTTCAGCCCCTTGACCTGCGTCGGCAGTTCGATCTCGCCGGATTCGATGACCAGCACGTCCGGCCGCTTGGCCACCTCTTCGGGCGGCAGGTCCAGCGGGCGCGCCACGTCGGTGATGACGCAGCCGGGCTTGACCTTGGTGATGTCCAGGATCTTCTTGCCCGCGCCCGAGGTGCTGGTGACGATCATGTCCATGTCGCCGAGCAGGCTGTCGTAGTCGGTCGAGCAGACCACGTCGGCATCCGGCGTGTCCTCGAGGATCGAGGCCTTCAGCTGCTCGAGCTTCTTCATGTCGCGCCCGGCGATGACCACCTGTTCGAAGGCCATGGCCAGCAGCCGCGCGCTGACCGAGCCGATCGAGCCGCTGGCGCCGATGACCATGGTCTTGGCCTTGACGCGCTCGCCCTTGGGCGGCACCGGCACCAGGCCCATGCGGCGCATCGCGTCGTGCGCCGCCCACAGCGCGCCCGACGCCGAATAGCTGTTGCCGGTGGTCACCGGGATGCGCGCGCGCCGCGCCACGGTGATGCCGGCGTCGCCGACCACCTTGGTGAAGGCGCCCAGGCCCATGATCTGCGCGCCCATCTTCTCGGCCATGTCGGCCGCGGCCAGCAGCCGGCGATAGGTGAACTCCGGGCTGTGCGCGAGCATCTCCTTCGGCGTGCCGCCGACGGTGATCAGCCAGCCTTCGGCTTCGGCGCCGCTGGGCGAGACGATGTTCTCCATCTTGCAATACACCATCGGCGGCACGTACGCGGCCAGCGTCTCCACCCGGTTCATCACGAACTTGGGCGTCGCCTTCGGGATCGGGAAGCCCTTTTTGATGAACTCCTGGCTCAACGGGTGGATGACGAAGGCGAAGCGCCGGATGTTGCGGAAGTGCCCGGTCGGGTGCAGCAGCCGCGGCTTGATGTCCAGCTCGTCGATGATCTCGGCGAACTCCTCGTCGGACAGCTCGTTGGCGTTGCGCCCCAGGTGCGCGAGGATCATCGCCTCGAGCGTGGCCGCGCCCACCACCCGGCCGAACAGGTTCGGCGAGACGTCGATCACCAGATTGACCTTGCACTGCCTGTAGAAGGCCAGCTGGTCGTCGTGCACTGCCGAAGTGATCAGCGTCTTGCCTTCGAGGTTGGCGACCGAACCCACCGCCTTGATCTCGTTGAAGGTGCCGACGACGACGTGCGCCTTGCCCATCGCATTGGCCACGCGCATGTTCTTCAGGCCGGTCAGCGACTTCTCCAGCATGCGCAAGGGCTTCTGGCCCGCGACCAGCTCGGCGCCGCGCGCGTACAGCTCGAGCTGCGCCAGCGAGCCGAGCAACACCGGCGAGCCGGCCTGGAACACCGGGTCGGCGAAGCTCAGGTTCTGGGTGTAGTCCGACAGCGCGACGGCGATCTCGTAGTTGCGCATGCCCGACAGGAACAGCACGCGGTTGTTGTTGAAGTAGTTGCCCAGCTCCTTCTGCACGCAGCGCACCGCATGCACCTGCAGCAGCCGGCGCAGCGTCGCGCCGGTGGTCACCGGCACGCGCGTCACCACCTTGGTCAGCTTCTCGGTTTCGCGGTTGGTGATGGTGCGCAGGCCGACGTGATAGTGGTCGGAGGTCTCGCCGACGCCGATGGCATCCGCACTGGCCTGGTGGCGGCGCAGCAGATCCCAGGCCTTGCGGTGATCGCCGTCGGTGCCGATGCGCTTGACCGAAAAGCGTTCGCCGAGGAAATCGGTCTGGAAGTCGAAGTCCTGCTTCGACGCGCCCAGCGTCACCGTCACGACCTTCTTCATTGCCTTGTCTCCGTGGGTTGCCGTTCGTGGGTTGTCGCTTATTGCGCCGTGGCCGCGTGCCGCAGCGGCCGCGTCTTCTTCGCGGGCGCCTTCGCGGCCTCCTTCGTGGCCTCCTTCGCGGCCTTCTTCGCGGCCTTCTTCGCCGTCGGCTTCGGCGCCGCTTTGGCGGCCTTCGTCTTCCTGGGTGCGCTGTGCGCCGGCGGCGGCAGCAGGCGGCCGATCAGCGCCTCGCATTCCTGCTGCGTCATGTAGCGCGGCACCGGGTAGGTGTTGGCCTCGGCGCAGGCGGCCTGGGCCAGCGCCGGGATGTCGGCTTCGCGCAGCGCCTGCAGATGCGTGGGAATGCCCAGCTCGGCGTTCAGCTGCTCGATCGCCTCGATGAACCTGGCCGCCAGCACCTCGCTGCGCTCGCCTTCCTCGCCGAGCTGCGCGCGCACCGCCAGCAGCGCCAGCCGCTCCTCGATCGCCGGCAGCGAGAACTTCAGCACCTCGGGCAGCACGATGGCGTTGGCCAGGCCGTGCGGCGTGTGATAGCGCCCGCCGAACTGGTGCGCGATGGCATGCACGTAGCCGACGTTGGCGCGCGTGAAGGCGAAGCCGGCGTAGGTCGAGGCCAGCGACATCTTCTCGCGCGCCTCGAGGTTCTTGCCGTCGTGATACGCGGTGCGCAGGTTGTCGAAGATCAGGCCGACCGCGGAAAGCGCCATGCCGTCGGAGTAGTCGGTGGTCCAGCGGCCGACGAAGGATTCGATGGCGTGGGTCAGCGCGTCGATGCCGGTGGCCGCGGTGATGGCCGGCGGCAGGCCGGTCATCAGCGACGGATCCAGCGCCGCCATCTTCGGCACCAGCCGCGGGTCGATGATCACCAGCTTGGCCTGCCGCTCGGGGTCGGCGATGACCGCGGCCACCGTCACTTCCGAGCCGGTGCCGGCGGTGGTCGGCACGGCGTAGATGCGCACCGGGTTCTTCAACCCCGACTTCAGGTAGCCGGCCAGATCGCGCAGCGGCTTGTCGGTGGCGATGGCCGCGGCGATGGCCTTGGACGCATCCATCGACGAGCCGCCGCCGAAGGCGACGATGGCGTCGCAGTCGTGCTGGCGGTAGAAGGCGACGCCGCGTTCGACCAGCGGAATCGGCGCGTCGGGCGTGATCTCGTCGAACACCACGAACTGAGCGCCGCCGGCTGCCAGCGCGTCGCTCAGCGGCTTCAGCAGCCCCAGCTTGGCGATGACCGCGTCGGTGACGATCAGGATCTTCGTGTGGCCGAAGCCGGCAACCGCCTGGCCCAGCCGCGCGCTCGAGCCGGGGCCGACGAGCAGCGTCGGCTGCGGGATCGGGATGAAGCGCGTCAGCTTGCCGGCGCCCTTCATCAGTGCGCCGAGGCCGGCGGCGCGGGCCGACTCGGGGATCAGATCCAAGATCACGCTGCGTTCTCCTGAGCTTTAGGTGTCGGGCGCGGCCCGCGGCGCCTGCGATTCTGCATGAACGGCCTGGCGCGGCGCGCGGCCGGCGCGCGACGGTTCAGGCGGCGCCGGCGATCAGCATCGCCGCTGCCAGGTCCTCCAGCGCCGTGCCCACCGACTTGAATACCGTGCGCTGCTGCGGCGTGCGCCGCCCCGGCGCCTCGCCGCGGCACAGCGCGGCCAGCGTGCCGCACGGCTGCAGCGCTGCGGCGACGCCGCGCGTGCGCGGGCCGATCAGGTCGCCGCTCTTGTGCAGCGCCTCTTCGGTGTCCACATACAGCGCCGCCCCGGCGAAGCAGTCGTCGTCGGCTTCGCGCATCTGCGGCGTGAAGCTGCCGATCAGGTCGAGGTGGCTGCCCGGCGCGAGCCAGCGGCCCTGCACCAGCGGCTCGGTGGCCAGCGTCGCGCAGCTGACGATGTCGGCCTGGGCCACGCCCGCCTCGAGATCGGCGCCGGCCAGCGCGTCGAAGCCGAGGCCGCGCCAGTGCGCGGCCAGCGCCTCGGCCTGGGCCGCATCGCGCGCCCACACCGTCACCTGCTCGATGCGGCGCAGCGTGCGGTAGGCCTCGGGCAGCAGCCGCGCGACCGCGCCGGCGCCGACCACCAGCAGCCGCCGCGCATCCGTGCGCGCCAGATACGACGCGGCCAGCGCCGAGGCCGCCGCCGTGCGGCGCGAGGTCAGCACGCTGCCGTCGATCAGCGCCTGCGGTGCGCCGGTGGCGGCGTCGAACAGCAGGTAGCCGGCATGCAGCCCGGGCAGGCCGCGCGCGGCGTTGGCCGGCGCGATGTTGATGATCTTCACGCCGTAGTGCCCGCCATCGGTGCCCGCGCCGCCCAGCGCCCAGGCCGGCATGATCAGTGAGCTGCAGCGGCTGCCGTCGGGCAACGCGATCTCGTGCACATGGCGCGGCGGCACCTCGCAGCCGGCCGCGAACCGGCGCTGCAGTGCCGGCACCAGCGCTGCAAAGGGCAGTGCGGCGGCGGTGGCCTCGGCGTCGAAGATCTGCATCGCGGCGGCAGCATAGGCGATGCGCAGTCGCCGACTTCGAGGAATTTGAGCGTTTGTGCCGCCTGCCGCCGCGCCATGCGCGTGTGCTCGCACCTATGCTGCGCCCACTCTCGAGTCCGCGGGATTTCCAGATGGCTGATCTGTTTCCTTGGTGGCTGGCGGCAACGGCACTGTGCGTGCTCGTGGCCTGGGTGCTGCATCGCCGGCGCGCCGCCGCGCGCCGCCGCGACGAGCAGGAGGCCGCAGGCACCCTGCCGGCCACGGCGGTGCCGACCACGCAGCACGAAGAGCTGCAGGCCGAGCAGGCGCGGCTGGCGGCCGAGCAGGCCGAGGCCGAACGCGCCGCGGCCGAACGCCTGGAAGCCGAACGCGCCGGCGCGGCGCGCATCGAGGCCGAGCGGCAGGCGGCGGCCGAGGCCGAGGCGCAGCGCGAAGCCGCCTGGCAGGCCGAGCAGCAGCGGCTGCTGGCCGAGTTCGAAGCCGCGCAGCGCGCCGAGCGCGAACAGGCGCAGCGTGCCGAGGAAGAACGCGCGGCAGCCGAGCGCGCCGAAGCCGCAGCTGAAGCCGAAGCCGAAGCCGAAGCCGAGCGGCGATTGCAGTCCGAGCGCGCCGCCGCCGAAGCCGAGGCAAGGCGCCTGCAGGCCGAGCGCGATGCGGCCGAGGCGCAACGCCTGCGGGCGCAGGCCGAACAGCAGCGGCGACAGGTCGAACACGAAGCGGCGCAGCGCGCTGCACAAGAGCAAGAGCGCGCCGCGGCTCGCGCCGAAGAAGAGCGCGCCGCGGCCGCGCGTGCCGAAGAACAACGCGCCGCAGCCGCGCGTGCCGAAGAACAACGCGCCGCAGCAGCGCGTGCCGAAGAACAACGCGCCGCGGCGCAGGCCGAGCAGCAGCGGCTGCAGGCCGAAAGCGAAGCGGCGCAGCGTGCCGAAGCGCAGCGACTGGCGGCCGAGCAGGCGGCGCAAGCCGAAGCCCTCGACCGGGCTGCCGCCGTCAAGAGCCCCGCGCAGACCAAGGTGCTGGTGGCCGACGACTCCAAGGTGGTGCGCATCAAGACCGGCCGGCTGCTGGCGCTGCACCAGTACCAGGTCAGTTTCGCCAACGACGGACTCGACGCGGCGCAGCTGCTGCAGCAGGACCTGCCCGACCTGGTGATCACCGATGTCGAGATGCCCGGCATGGACGGCTTCGAACTGACGCGCCACATTCGCGCCGACCCGCGCAGCGCGCACCTGCCGGTGATCATGATCACCGCCGCCGACGACCGCCACCGCGAGCACGCCGAGGCGGCCGGCGTCAGCGTGCTGCTCGGCAAACCCTATCCCGAGGACCTGCTGATCGCGCACATCCGCCGCGCTCTGGGGCAGGATGCTGCCGCGGCGGCGCTGGTCGAGGCGCCCGAGCGGCAGGACGCGCTGGCCTGAAGACGCGGCGGCGCGCACCGCCTGAACCAACGCCTTGCCTCCCGCTGGAGCCCGGCACGCCGAGCTTCGCGTCGGCGGCTACGCGCTGAGCCCGTGCTGCTCGTGCCACTGCGCCAGCGACAGGTCGGGATAGTGCTCGAAGCGCGGGTCTCCAGGCCGGCCCTCGACTTCGACCCACGCCGCCTTCGAGCCGAGCATGCAGTGCACGTGCTCGGGCGGCACCGGCAGCGGCGTGTCGATGGCGCTGGCGTGCGGGTGGACCAACTCGGGCCAGGTCGGATCCCACAGCCACAGCGCGCTGCCGCAGCGTGCGCAGAAGTAGCGCCGCGCGCTGCTCGGCTCGAGCCTGCCGCCGTTGGTGCCGGGCAGCAGCGCGCGGTAGATGCGCAGGTGGCGCTTGCCGCGCACCTGCATCGAGCGCGCCTTGCCGCCCAGGTTGATGGCGAAGCCGCCGCCGCCGGCCGTCTTGCGGCAGATCGAGCAATAACAGCGCATGAACGGCAGCGGCGCGTCCGCTTCGACCGAGAAGCGCACGCTGCGGCAGTGGCACGAGCCTTCCAGATGCATGACCTGCTCCTTCGGTGTGTGCGCCGCGGCTGCATCGACGCGTCGAGCATCGCCCGGTAGTCGTCGGCGCTGGCCAGCCGCGTGTTGGTCTCGTAGCCATGGTCGGCCAGCGCGCCGTTGATGATGCGCTCGAACCCGGCGCGCTGCACGTCCATCGGCGTCGGGCCGGCGGCAAGCCCCAGGCGCCGGCCCAGTCGGCGGATCGGGCGGATCGGGCGGTTCGGGCGGTTCGTCATCTTTCGGGCGCAGGGCGCGCCGTCGCCGACCGCGGCTCGCAGCGCGTCCGGCAGCATCTGCAGCACGTCGGCGGTGCGATCAGCGCCATGGAGCCCTCGTCTGTCGCAACAAGCAACACGCACCCGTGTCGCCAACGGCCAGGCCTCAGCCGATCAGCTTCAAGCCCAGCGGCAGCGCCTCGCCGAACACGCCGCGTTCGCCGGCTTCGTCCAGCGCCACCACCTCGCGCACGCGCTCGATCCAGCTCGGCGGCGCCTGGGCGGCTTCGAGACTGGCGATCACACGCTCACGCAGCTCGGGCTCGAAGTCGCGCGCGCGGTCGCCGCTCATGCGCGCCAGGTTCGCCGCCGCCGCGGCCGCGCCTTCGACGCGCTTCCAGTCGAGCGCGAGCAGCGCCTCCAGCCAGGGCGCGGCGCGCGCAGCGGCGACGACGGCGTGCGCGCTGCCGTGGAAGGGCACGCGCGCGCCGATGCGGCCGATGGCCCACAGCGTCCACGGGCTGGCCGCGCGCGGCACGCGGTCGATCAGCTGCGCGACCAGCCAATCGCCGACTTCGGCCTTGTGCTCGGGCGCGATGCGCTCCAGCGCGGCGCCCAGCCGCATCATGTCGTCCCAGCCGCCCTTGACCAGCCGCGGCGGGCGTTCGGCCGCGCCGCCGAGTTCGGCGCCGCGCAGCGTGAAGGCGAAGTCCTGCAGCAGCCGCGCTTGAGCCGCGTCGTCCAGGCCGCCGGCCGCGCGGCGCCACAGCGTCCACCATTCGGCGTTGACCTGCGCATCGTGGCCGTGCTGCACGCCCTGCTCGTACAGCGGCCACAACTGCTCGATGCGCCAGCCGTCCAGCGCCTCGCCGAAACCGGGGCGCAGGCACCAGCCGGCCAGGCTCAGCCACAGCCGCTCGTGTTCGGCCGAGCGGCGGCGCGCACGCGCGCGCTGCGCCAGTGCGTCGTACAGCGCGCGCAGGGCGGCCAGCGGCCAGCGCTCGCGCGCACCGAGCAGCGCTTCGAGCCGCGCGCGCAGCTGCTTCACGGCCTTCGGGTCGGCCTGCCGGTCGCGCGCGCCGAAGACGCGCTCGATCGCCGCCAGCGCCTCGTCGAAGCGCGGCGGCAGGCCGGCGGGCGCCGCCGCGCCGCCGTCGCTGCGATCGCCCCGCAGCTGGAATTCGAGCTGCCAGCGCCGCGCCGGGTCGTCGGCGGCGATGCAGTGCAGCGCCAGCGTGCCGACTTCGCTGAGCATCGACGCCAGCCGCACCGGCACTTCGCGCGGCGCGGCCGCGTCGCCCGGCAGCACGGCGGCCAACGGCGGCAGCGGCTGCGCGTCGAGCTCGGCCAGGTCGACCAGCTCACCGGCCTGCGCCTGGCCGGTGGTCGTGGCCACCAGGTCGAAGCGCACCGGCTGGCCGCTCTTCAGCGCGAAGCTGCGCCCGGGCAGCGGCAATTCGTGCCCGGCCTCGGTGCCGCGCGGCAGCACGCACACGCCGCGCCGCGTCTGCTCACTCGGGCCGTCGACGACCAGGAAATAGCTGCGTGCCGAGCCGCCGGCGATGGCCGGCGCCTGGCCGCGCCGCGCCAGCGCGTAGGCCACCGCGCCGCGCGCGACCGCGATGTCGGGGTCGGCGTTGTGCAGCAGCTTCAGCGGCGCGCCGCGCCAACTTTCCAGCGTGGCCTGCAGCCGCTGCGCGATGCGCGCGGCGCGGAACACGCCGCCGTTGAGCAGCAGCGCGTCGGGCCAGCCGGCCTGCGCATGCTGCTGCAGGAAGGCGGCGATGTGGCGCGTCACCGCCGGGTCGCTGGCGTAGGGCAGGCCGAAGGCGACCAGGCCGCCGGAAGCGCGCTCGCGCCGCGGCAGCTCGCCGGCCGCGCCCTGCGGGAAGAAGCCGTCGATCACCAGGGCTTCGACTTCGTCGCGGCGCAGTTCCGCCGAACGCGCGCCGCCGATCAGCTTCGACCCCGCGGCCAGCAGCGTGACCGTGGCGCGCTCGGGCGCGTCGACGGCGAGCAGCCGTTCCTTGGCCGCGCGGCAGCGTTCGACAAGCTGCGCCAGCGCCGCCGCCGACAGCCGCGGCGCGGCACCGGCCGCCAGCCGGCCTTCGACCACATGCGCCAGCGCAAGGTCCATGTTGTCGCCGCCCAGCATCAGGTGGCGGCCGACCGCGAGGCGTTCCAGGCGCGGCTCGCCATCCACCTGCGCGACGCGCACCAGGCTCAGGTCGGTGGTGCCGCCGCCGACGTCGCAGACCAGCACCAGTTGGGTGTCGGCCAGCTCGGCCGCCAGCTTGCGGCGATGGCGGAACAGCCAGTCGTGCAGCGCCGCCTGCGGCTCTTCGAGCAGGCGCAGCGTGGGCAAAGCAGCCTCGTGTGCCGCCTGTAGGGTCAACGCCCGCGCCGCATCGTCGAAGGAGGCCGGCACCGTCAGCACCAGTTCCTGGTGTTCCAGCCGCGCCTTGGGGAAATGCTGGTTCCAGGCCGAGCGCAGGTGCGCCAGCCAGCTGGCGCTGGCCGCCACCGGCGAGACCTTGGGCACCTCGTCCGGCGCGCCCCAGGGCAGGATCGGCGCCAGCCGGTCGACCGCGGCGTGCGACAGCCAGCTCTTCGCGCTGCTGACCAGCCGGCCCGGCACCTGTGCGCCGAGCTGGCGCGCCAGCTCGCCGAGCACTGCGCCGTCGGCCGGCGTGCCCCAGGGCAGCGTCAGGTCTGCGCTGTGCAGTTCGCCGGCCGCCGGGTGGTAGCGCAGCGAGGGCAGCAGCGCGCGCGCCGCCACCTCGCCCGGTGCCACCAGTTGTTCGACCTCGAACAGCCGCAGGCCTGCATCCGATACCCGACCCGCTGCCGGCGCGTAGGCGACGACGGTGTGCGTGGTGCCGAGGTCGATGCCGACGGTGTAGGCGGCGGCCACGGGGCCTTGGGATCTTCGAGTCAGGCGGCGCTCCGGACGACTGCGAGGGTCTTCGGCTGAGTGGCCGGGACGGACTCGTCAAGCAGCAGGCGCATCGGCGGCCAGGCTTCTGCGGGCTGCTTCGAGGACGGCGACGGCCGTGTCTCGCGAGACGCTGGGGAAGTCCTCCAGGAGCTCTTCGAGCGTGGACGTTCCTTCCAGGTAGTCGAAGAGCGTCTTCACGGGTACGCGCGTACCTGCGAAGCAAAGGGCACCGCTCATGATTTCTGGATCGCGGCTGACGAGGGAGTTGTCCATGGCGAATTTCCGGTCCAGTTTACGCGGCTGGCGCAGCGAGCACTCGCAGGGTCATTCGACGTGCTGGCATAGAATGAATGCATCTTGCATCCATGGACGATATCATGGCCAATCTCAGCATTCGTGGCCTCGACGCCAAGGCGCTCGCCGAACTGAAGAGCCGCGCGGCCAAGGAGGACGCCAGTGTCAACACGCTGGTGCTGCGCCTGATCGAACAGGGGTTGGGGCACCGGCGCGCCAAGCCGGCTCTGCGCCGGCATGACGATCTGGATGCGCTGGCCGGAAGCTGGCGCAAGGGCGACGCCGCCGAGTTCGAGCGTGCCACCGCGCCCTTCGGCGAAGTCGACACCAGGCTCTGGAAGTAGCGCCGTGCGGCCGATCCTGCTCGACACCAACGCCTACACCGCGTTCATGCTGGGCGAGGCGCAGGTGGTCGAAGTCGTGGCGCACGCCGACACGCTGTACCTCAACAGCGTGGTGCTCGGCGAATTGCTGGGCGGTTTTGTGGCCGGGACACGCGAGCAGAAGAACCGGGCCGAGCTGGCGCGGTTCCTGGACTCGCCGCGCGTCGAGGTCTTGCCCATCACCGCGCAGACCGCCGACAGCTATGCGCTCGTGTACGCCGGTCTGCGCCGCAGGGGGCAGCCGATCCCGACCAACGACCTGTGGATCGCCGCCAGCGCCATCGAGCACGGTGCCGCCCTGCTGACGCGCGATGCGCACTTCGCGCAGATCGACAGCCTGCGCTGCGGGCAACGACTGGAGGACTTTCTGCCGTAGCGCCGTGAGGCCGACCGACTTCGGCGCTCAGCCGCCCGCGGCGCCCTCGCCACGCTCCCCGCGCACGTCGAACTCGAGCTTCCAGCGCTCGTCGCCGCTGCGCGGCACCGCTTCCAGCTCCAGCGTGCCGGCTTCGGTGACGCGCGCGTGCAGCCGCACCGGCACCATGTCCCCGGCGCTGCGCCCTTCGGTGGGCAGCGTGGCGCTTATCGCGTCCAGCTCCTGCAGCTCGTCCGGCGCCCAGGCGTCGAGCAGCGTGCCGACGAAATCGTGACGCCGCACCGACGAGGCAAAGAAGCGGAAATGCACCGGCTCGCCGACCACCAGCCCGAGTTCCAGCGCCGGCAGCTCGGCCTCGGTGCCTTCTTCCATGCCGAAGGGCGCCAGGCACAGCGCCTGCACCGGCGGCTCCATGCCGGGCACCGCCGGCATCGCCGACTCCACGGCGATGTAGTAGGCGAAGGCGGTGCCGCCGCGGATGCGCACGCCGCGCCCGCGCCGCACCCAGCCGTAGTAGGCGGCGCCGCGCGCCACCGCCAGGTCCAGGTCGGCACCTTGCAGCTGCCGCGCCGGCGCCGCGCCTTCCGTACCCAGCCAGGCGTTGACCGTGGCCAGCAGGCGTTCGACGAGCAGCGGCGACTTGAACACGCCGCCGTTGAACAGCAGCGCGCTCGGGTGCAGGAAGCTGGCGCCGGCCGGCAGGCTGCTGGTGCCGAAGCCTTCCAGCTCGGCCACCGCGTCGCGCTGCCGCGCCAGGAAGGCCGCCAGATGGCGCGTGACCGCGGCGTCCTGGGCGTAGGGCAGGCCGAGCTGTGCCAGCCCGGCGCGCACGCGCACTTGCGGCCGCGCCGACACCTCCACCTGCGGGAAGAAGCCTTCGGCCAGCGTGGCCATCAGCTCGTCGCGCGTCAGCTCGGTGCGCACCGAGCCGCCGATCAGCTTGCTGCCGCGGCTGGGCACGACGATGGGCTGCGCCGGCGCGTCGGCGTCGGCGAGCAGCGCCTCCTTGGCGGCGCGGCAGGCGTGGGTCAGCGCGCGCATCTGCCAGGCGTCGAGCGTGACCGCGCCGCTGGGCGCGGCGGCGAGCTTGCGCGCGACGACGTGCGCCAGCGCCAGGTCCATGTTGTCGCCGCCGAGCAGGATGTGCTCGCCCACCGCCACGCGGTGCAGCTCCAGCGCGCCTTCGCGTTCCAGCACCGCGATCAGCGAGAAGTCGCTGGTGCCGCCGCCGACGTCGACCACCAGGATGATGTCGCCTGGCCGCACCTGCTTGCGCCAGCCGCCGCCGCTGGCCTGGATCCAGCTGTAAAGGGCCGACTGCGGCTCTTCCAGCAGCGTCGGCGGCGGGTAGCCGGCGGCCTTGGCGGCTTCCACCGTCAGCTCGCGCGCCGCGGGGTCGAAGGACGCGGGGATGGTCACCGTCACGTCCTGCGCGCTGAACGGCGCGTCGGGGTGGGCCTGGTCCCAGGCGTGGCGCAGGTGCTCCAGATAGCGCACCGAAGCTTGCAGCGGCGACACGCGCGCGACCTCGGGCGGCGCGTCCGGCGGCAGGATGGCCGCGCGCCGGTCCACGCCCGCATGACACAGCCAGCTCTTGGCGCTGGACACCAGCCGGATCGGCGTGGCCGCGCCGCGACGCCGCGCCAGCTCGCCGACGATGAGCGGGACCTCGCCGCCCGGGTCGGCTGCGGTCCAGGGCAGCGTCAGCTCGCCGGGCGCCAGCTCGTCGGCATGCGGCAGGTACAGGAACGACGGCAGCAGCGGCAGCGACTCGACGCTGCCGGGCGCCGTCAATTGCGGCAGCGGCAGCACGCCGTGCACCGTGGCTTCGCCGTCGCTGGCGCTGATGTCCACCCAGGACAGCGCGCTGTGCGTGGTGCCGAGGTCGATGCCGATGGTGTAGCGCGCCGTCGCGGGGTCGCGGCGGCCCTCGCCCGGCGCGAGCGCCGGGCCCGGTGCAGGCGGTGCCGAGCGCGGTTCGCCCTTGGGGCGGCCCGCGGCACTCACAGCTCCACCTCCGCCGGTGCCAGCACGCGCGCATCGTGGCCTTCGGCCAGCTTGGGCAGCCGCACCTCGGCGACGCGCCAGCCGCGGTGACTCAAGTTCCCGCTGAATGGCGGCTGGCCGACCACGTTGCCGGTGAGCTTGACGGCCGCGGCATCGAAGCCCGCGGCCAGCGTGAGGCGCGCGCCCTCGGCTTCCGCGCGCACCGGCACGATGTCGAAATGTTCGCGCAGCACCTTGGCGCAGCCCTCGTGCACCAGCCGCGCCGCGCTGCCGATCTGCGCGTCGTCGTAGCCCGCCAGGCTCTCGCCGGCGAAGTCGATCAGCCGCGCATCGCGCTGCAGCAGCGCCAGCAGCTGCAAGGCGGCGTCCGGGCTGGGTTGCTTCAGCGTCGGGGCGGGTGCGGGCGTCGGGGTGGTGACGGGGGCGGGGGCGGGCGGCGGGGCATCGGCGCCGTGGCGCAACGCGGCATAGCGCGCGGCCAACTGGGCGTCGCCCAGCACGCCGAAGAAGGCGCTGAAGGCCAGGCCGATGCGGCTGAGCAGCGAAGGCGGGGGGGCTTGGGTCATTGGAGGCTCCGTCCCGGCCGCGCGGCGGCCGAGGTGCGTGAATCGGGGGAGGTGCAACGTGCCGGCTGCGGCCGGTGCGGCCGGCATGCCGGCGCGACGGTCCGGGTTCTTCAGGCGCAGAAGAGGGCGGCGCGAAGGCCGGCGCTTTTGCAGTGCAGCATTCTAAGGTTTAGGGCTGCGCGGGGCGCTGCGGCAATGGTGGCGCGCGTGGCAGAAGTGAAGGCCGCCACGGGCGGTTCGCCGGCCTTTGACACCTGAAGCGACACCTGAAGCGCGCTCGCGCTGTCGACCCCTATGCGTCGTCGCGTAGTCCTGAATCTGCAGCTCGAACCCTGCCCTCCATTTCCGCGGCGACTCCGAGGGCGGCGAGTCCGTCTACCTCCGAGTCGTCTCGTCGTGGCCGTAGACGCGGCAGCCGCTCCACGTAGAGGGCTGGGTATCCCTGGGCATGGGCCGATTCCCGCCCCGCGTCCCGAGCGGAACTTGCGCGAGGCAGAATGCAGGCCACGGCCGGCCATGGTCGGCGTTGTGCCCGATGCGCGAGATCGATGCGAGCCTGGTGGCGTTACCTTCTCGTCGTCCTTGCCCTGTTGCTGCTGGTGCTGGCCGGCGCGGCGGTGTGGCTGGTGCAGGGCTTCGACAGCGAGCATGTCAAACGCATCGCCAGCGACTGGATGCGCACGCACCAGGACCGCGAACTGGTGTTCGAAGGCCCGGTGCGTTTGCAGCTGTGGCCGCAGCCGGCAGTGGCGGTGCAGCGCGTGCGCCTGTCCGAGCGCGGCCGGCCGGACAAGCGCTTTGCCAGCATCGACAGCGCATCGCTGTCGCTGCACTTGCAGCCGCTGCTGTCGCGCCGCGAGATCCAGGTCGAAAGCGTGTCGGCGCACGGCGTGACGCTGCGCTTCACGCGCGACGAGGCCGGTGCGCGCAACGTCGACGACCTGCTCGACCGCGTCGCCGGCGGCGATACGCGCAGCGGCCAGCCGCTGGCCATCGACCGCCTGGAACTGGCCGAGCTCGAGCTGATCATCGACGACGCTGCGGCCGGCGTGCAGGGCACGCTGAACGTGCCGCAATTCAGCCTGGGCGCCTTCGGCCCCGGCTTGCGCTCGCCATTGCACATGAAGGCGCGGGCGGCGCTGAGCGAGCCGCCGTTGACGGGTGCGCTGGAACTCGAAGCCGGGCTGTCGCTGCTGCCGCCGCCGCGGCCGGGCGCCTCGCCGCTGCTGCAGCTGGACAAGACCGGCCTGCGGTTGCGCGGCCAGGGCTTCGAGCTGGAAGACCTGGACGCCAGCCTTCAGGCCGAAAGCGTGCGCCTGGAATACGGCGTCGAGCTGGGTCTAGGCGACAGCCGCCTCGAGCTGCACGAGGCCAGGCTGCAGTTCGGCGGCCGGCGCCTGGGCTGGCAGGTCGCCAGCGGCCAACTGGAGCTGGCCCGGCTGCGCCTGGAAATGCGGGAGCGCCGCGTGGAACTGGAGCAACTGGCGCTGCAGCTGAAAGGCAGCCGCGGCAGCACCACGCTGGCGGCGCAGCTGCGCTGGCCCCGGCTGGACGTGCGCGGCGACCAGCTGCAAGGCAGTGCGGTCGACGGCAGCCTCACGCTCGGCGGCGATCGGCGGTTGCAGATGCAGTTGAGCTCGCAGCCCCCCAGCGGCGCCTTCGAACGCATCACGCTGCCCCAGTTGCAGCTGGTGCTGGACGGCCAGTTCGGCAGCAGCGCGCTCCAGGGGCAGGCCGCTGCCACGCTGCTGCTTGAGCCGCAGGCGTTGGCCGCCGGGCTGGACGCGCTGTCGCTGCGCCTGCAGGTGGACGACCCCGCGTGGCCCGCGCTGCAACTGGCGCTGCAGGGCCAGGCGCAGCTCACGCCCGACCGCGGCAGCGGCCGGCTCGAAGGCAGCATCAACGGCCAGCGCGTCGATGCACGCTTCGAGGCGCGGCTCGACCGGGTGCGGCCGTTCATCGACGTGCAGGCCAACGCCGGCACGCTCGACCTGAACCGCTTCAGCACACCGGCACCGCGCGGCGCCGCGCCCGCACCGGCCGCGGCGGCCATGCCCATCGACCTGCAGCCGCTGCGCGCCGTCGATGCGCGGCTGCGTCTCGACGTGGCGCGGCTGCTGCGCCCGCCCTACCGCATCGACGCGCTGGCGCTGCAGGCCCGCATCGACAACGGGCGGCTCGACCTGCAACGGCTGACGGGCCGCGCCTGGGGCGGCAGTTTCGATGCCAGCGGCAGCGCCGACGCCGCCGACAACCGCCTGGCGCTGCGCTTGCGTGCCGAGCAGGTGGACATGCGCGCCATGCTGAGCGACACCACCGGCTACGACGGCCTGCGCGGCCGTGCGCGCATCGAGGCCGACCTGCAGGGCCGCGGCAGCACCGCCGGTGCGCTGCGGGCGACGCTCGACGGCACGCTGCGGCTGTCGCTGCAGCCGGCGGCGCTGCGTGGCGTGGACCTGGCGCAGACGCTGCGCGGCTGGCGCACCGCGACGCAGGACCAGCTGAGCTCGGACGCCACGCGCCAGACCGACTTCAGCCGGCTCGACGGCAGCTTCGTGCTGCGCAACGGCGTGGCGCGCAACGACGACCTGGACGCGCGCAGCGACTTCCTGCGCGTCAGCGGCGCAGGCACGGTCGACCTGGCGCAGGGACGGCTCGACTACCTGCTGCGCACGCGCGTCAGCAATACCGGCAGCGGGCGCGCCGGACCGGAGATGATGATGCTCAACGGCGTGACCGTGCCGGTGCAGCTGAACGGGCCCTTCGGCCAGGTCCAGTGGCAGGTGAACTGGGCCGCGGTGACGGCCGCGGTGGCCGCGCGGTCGGTGCCCAACGTGGCGCGCGGCACCGTCGGCACCGTGACGCGCGGCGCCACCGGCGTGGTGCGCGGCGCGGCGGAGCTGCTGCGTTCGATTCCCGGTGCCGCGACACCGGCGCCGCGTTGAGTCAGGTCTGAAATTCCACGGGCGCGCCGTTGACCGCCCAGGCGACGCCGAAGCGGTCGGTCAGCATGCCGAAGGTCTGCGCCCAGAACGCCGGCGCCAGCGGCATCGTCACCTGGCCGCCTTGCGCCAGGGCGTGAAACGCGCTGTGCGCCTGGTCGACGCTGTCGTACTGCAGCGCGATCATCACGCCCTTGATGCCGTCGAAAGGCATGCCGGGCGGTACATCGCCGGCGAAGATCATCGCGCCGCCGGGAAGCTTCAGGCAGGCGTGCATGATGGCGTCGCCGCTGGGCGGCGGGCCGCCTTCGGCGCAGCCGCCGCCGGCAGCATCGGCGGGCGCGGCCGGCATGTCGGCGTACGACATCATCGTCTCGATCGTCGCGCCGAGCGCCTTGGCGTAGAACGCGTACGCCTCGCGCGTCGTGCCGGGAAAGCTCAGGTACGGGGTGACGGCGGTGCTCATCGGATCTCCTTCGAGGGCAGGGTGGGTTCATCGACTCCGGCGACAGCGCCGGTATGCATACGACGAACGAGCGGCGGCGCTTTCGACAAGGTTTAGGTTTGGGCGCCGATCAGTGCGTCTTCGTCAGGCGGTGCAGGCGCTCGCGCAGCAGCTGCCGCTCCGGCTCGTTGCTGGTCAACTCAGCGGCGCGCTCGAGTGCGGCTCGCGCCTCGTCGCTGCGCTGCAGCTTCGCCAGCAGGTCGGCGCGCACCGAGTGCATCAGGTGATAGCGCTGCATCGCCGGCTCGTCGGCCAGCGCGTCGACCAACGGCAGCGCGGCTGCCGGCCCGAAGGCCATGCCGATCGCGACGGCGCGGTTCAACTCGACCACCGGCGACGGTGCGCGCTGCGCCAGCGCGTCGTACAGCGCGACGATCTGCGGCCAGTCGGTCTCATTCGCGCTTCGCGCGCGCGCGTGGCAGGCCGCGATCGCCGCCTGCAGGCCGTAGGGCCCGCGTTCGCCGCCGAGCGCCGCCGCACGCGCCAGCGCCGCCAGCCCGCGCCCGATGAGCACATGGTCCCAGCGGCCGCGGTCCTGCTCGAGCAGCAGGATCGGGCGGCCGGCCGGGCCGGTGCGCGCGCGCAGGCGCGAGGCCTGGATCTCCATCAGCGCCACCAGGCCGTGCACCTCGGCTTCGTCGGGCACGAGCTGCGCGAGCACGCGGCCCAGGCGCAGCGCTTCCTCGCACAGCGCCGGGCGCATCCAGTCGCCGCCCGCGGTGGCCGAGTAGCCTTCGTTGAAGATCAGGTAGATCACCTCGAGCACCGCCGCGAGCCGTGCGTGCAGCGCGTCGCCCTGCGGCACCTCGAAGGGCACGCGCGCCGCGCTCAGCGTGCGCTTGGCACGCACGATGCGCTGCGCGATGGTGGCTTCGGGCACGAGGTGCGCACGCGCGATCTCTTCGGTCGTCAGGCCGCCCAGCAGGCGCAAGGTCAGCGCGACCTGCGCTTCCCGGCTCAGCACCGGGTGGCAGGCGGTGAAGACCAGGCGCAGCAGGTCGTCGCCGAAGCTGTTGCGTTCGTCGAGCGCATCGCTGAAGTCGGGCACGACATGGTCGCCGCGCGCGTCGGCGTCGGCACCCAGTTCCTGCTGCTTGCGCGCATGCAGCGCCTCTTGCCGCAGGCGATCGAGGGCGCGGTTCTTGGCGGTAGTCATCAGCCACGCCGCCGGGTTGTCGGGAATGCCGTCTTTAGCCCAATGCTCGAGCGCGGCGACGAGCGCGTCCTGTGCCAGTTCTTCGGCCAGCCCCACGTCGCGCACCCGGCGCGCGACCGCGGCGATGATCTTCGCGGCCTCGATGCGCCAGACCGCGGCGATCGTCGCGTGCAGCTCGCGTGCCATGCGCCGGTCGCCCCGCTCAAGCGCTCAGCTGCCCTGCGTGCGCTGCGCTTCGATCTCGCTGCGCAGGCGCTCTTCCTGCCCGCGCAGCTCGGGCGTGAAGGCGTCGCCGAAGTCCTCGGCCTCGAAGACGGGCCGGATCTCGATCTCACTCTCGCCCGGGTGCGGATTCGGGCAGCGCCGCGCCCATTCGATGGCCTCGTCCATCGAGCGCACCTGCCACAGCCAGAAGCCGGCGATCAGCTCCTTGGTCTCGGTGAACGGCCCGTCGACCACGCTGCGCGAGGCGCCCGCATAGCGCACGCGCACGCCCCTGCGGCTGGGATGCAGACCCTCGCCGGCCAGCATCACGCCGGCCTGCACCAGCGCTTCGTTGAAGCTGCCCATCGCGGCGAGAAGATCGGTGCCGGGCATGACGCCGGCTTCCGAATCCTTCGACGCTTTGACGATGACCATCACGCGCATGTCGACTCTCCTTAAGTCGGGTGGCCGGCGCGGGAGTGCGCCGTCATCATCACGACGTACGAGGCTGGCCGGAATCGACACCGGCTCCTATAGTCCTGCGCTCAGGCTACACCCGGCGGAACCCGACCCATGCGCTACCTGCTGCTCGTCTACACCGACCAGGCCCTGCTCGACGCGATGCCGCCGGCCGCATTCGATGCCGAGATGAAGCACTGCCTCGAGCAGGCCGACGCGATGCAGGCCGACAGCCGCCTGGTCGCCTTCGAGCAGCTCGAAGCGCCGTCGACGGCGCGTTCGGTGCGCGTGCGCGGCGGGCGCACGACCGTGCTCGACGGGCCGTTCACCGAAACCAAGGAGATGCTTGCCGGCTTCAACCTGATCGAGGCCGACTCGATCGACGAAGCGGTGCGCATCGCGCAGACCTTCCCATGGACGCAATACGGCTGCATCGAGGTGCGGCCGGTGCGCGACGTGGCGGCGGTGCGGGCACGCGTCGGGGCTCGAGGACCGGCGGCCGTCTAGCCCGCCGAGGCCCGCCGCCGGCAAGCGGGCGACGAGCAGCCGCTGCAACTGGCCGGCGTGGAGGCGCTGCTTGCCTCCGGCACCTTGGTGGTCGATGCCTGCCGCCGCGGGCTGCGCTGCGGCAGCGCGCGTGCGCTGCGGCGCCCGAAGCGCGGGCAATGAGCGGTGGGCGCAGCGCCCCAGCGACCGGGTTCAATGCTCGGCGCTGACGCTGGCGCTGGCGCTGGCCGCCGGCAGCAGCGCGGCGCGGATCGCATCGTCGATGTGCTCCAGCCAGATGAACGTCAGCTGCGCGCGTGCGTCCGCAGGAATGTCTTCGAGATCGCGCTGGTTGCGCGCCGGCAGCAGCACGGTGTGGATGCCGGCGCGCAGCGCCGCCAGCACCTTCTCCTTGACGCCGCCGATCGGCAGCACCAGTCCGCGCAGGCTGATCTCGCCGGTCATCGCCACATCGCTCCTGACCGGCCGCCCGCTGAGCAGCGAGGTCAGTGCGACGAAGATCGCCACCCCCGCGCTCGGCCCGTCCTTGGGCGTCGCGCCGGCCGGCACATGGATGTGGATGTCCGCTTTCTCGAGCGATTCGGGCGCGATGCCCAACTGGTCCGCGCGGCCCTTGACCAATGACAGCGCGGCCTGCGCGCTTTCCTTCATGACGTCGCCGAGTTGGCCGGTCAGGATCAGCCGGCCGCTGCCCGGCGCGCGCGCAGCCTCGATGAACAGGATGTCGCCGCCGACCGGTGTCCACGCCAGGCCGGTGGCCACGCCGGGGATATTGGCGTGCATGGCGACGTCGGCGTCGAACTTCTGCACGCCGAGGATCGCGTGCAGGTCGGCCGCGTCGATGGTCAGCTGCTGCAGCTCGCCTTCGGCGATGCGCACCGCGGTGTGGCGCAGCGCGCTGCCGATCTCGCGCTCCAGGTTGCGCACGCCGGCCTCGCGCGTGTAGTCGTCGATGATGGCCAGCAGCGCCGCATCGGTGACCTGGCACTGCTCGGCGCTCAGCCCGGTGGCCGCCAACTGGCGCGGCAGCAGGTAGCGGCGGGCGATCTGCAGTTTTTCCTGTGCGGTGTAGCCCGGCAGCTGGATGATCTCCATGCGGTCGCGCAACGGGCCGGGGATGGTGTCGAGCACGTTCGCGGTGCAGATGAACATCACCTGCGACAGATCGAACGGTACCGCGAGATAGGTGTCGCGGAAGCTCGAGTTCTGCTCCGGGTCGAGCACTTCGAGCAGCGCCGACGCCGGATCGCCCTGGAAGCCGCCGGCGCCGAGCTTGTCGACCTCGTCGAACATCATCACGCAGTTGCGCGTGCCGATCTTGCGCAGGTTCTGCACGATCGTGCCGGGCAGCGCACCGACATAGGTGCGCCGATGGCCGCGAATCTCGGCCTCGTCGTGCACGCCGCCGAGGCTGATGCGCGCGAAGGCGCGGCCGGTCGCCTTGGCGATGCTCTGCCCGAGCGAGGTCTTGCCCACGCCGGGCGGCCCGACGAAGCACAGGATCGGGCTGCGCCCGGACGGATTGAGCTTGCGCACCGCCAGGTATTCGAGGATGCGCTTCTTGATCTTGTCGAGCCCGAAATGGTCGGCGTCGAGGATGCGCCGCGCTTCGGCGATGTCGATGGCCGGCGCTTCGACCTTCGCCCACGGCAGCTCGATCAGCCAGTCGAGGTAGCTGCGCAGCATCGAATGCTCGCCGGCCGCCTCGGGCATGCGTTCCAGGCGCTTGAGCTCCTTGCGTGCGGCCTTGTCGACGTCCTCGGGCATGTGCGCGTCGGTGATCGCCTTGTCGAGTTCGGCGATCTCGGCCGCGCCCTCTTCGCCTTCGCCCAGCTCCTTCTGGATCGTGCGCATCTGCTCGCGCAGCAGATGTTTGCGGTTGACGTCGCCGATCGACTCGCGGGTGCGCGCGTCGACCTCGCGCGATACCTTCAGCACCTCGATGCGGTGCGACAGGAGATCGATCAGCCGGTCGAGACGGACCTTCAGGTCGAAGGTTTCGAGCAGCGACTGCTTCTCCTCGGTCGAGACGTCGATCAGCGCGGCGATGAAGTCGGCCAGTTGCGAGGGCTCTTCGACGGCCTGCAGCGCGGCCATCATCTCGGCCGGAACCTGGGGCAGCAGCTGAAGCGTTTCGGCCGCGCGCGACTTCAGCGTGCGCGCGCGGCCCTCGATCTCCACGTCGTCGTGCGGCGCGTTCTCGATGTATTCGACGCGCGCGAGCATGAACGCATGGCCCTCGAGGAACTGCAGCGCGCGAAAGCGGCGCAAGCCCTTGGCGATCACCCGGTGCACGCCGTCGGGCGTGGTCACGAAGCGCAATATGCCTGCGCTGGTGCCGACCCAATGCAGATCGGCGGGGACGGGGTCATCGACCTCGAGCTTGCTCTGCAGCAGCACGCCGATCGGCCGTTCGAGACACAGCGCCTCCTGCAGCGCCGCCAACGACGACGCCTGGCCGATGGTCAGCGGCAGCACCATGCCCGGAAACATCACCAGTTCGCGCACCGGCACGATGATCAAGGCATCGTCCGGCAGCGGCCGCGACGCGGGCGCCGGCGGCGCTGCGGTTTCGAGCGGGAGCGCAGGCGCCGCGGCGCTGTCGGCGCCGGCGCTCGGCACCGCCTCGGGGGATCGGGTCTGCTCATTCATCGCCGGACCTGTCGATCTTTTGCAGCCGCAAAACCAGGCAACCCTGGATCGATTCGGGCGGGTCGAGCTTCAGCCGCCCGGGCGGCAGGGCGATGCGCCTCTCGAAGGCCCCATAGGGAATCTCGAGCTGGCGCACGCGCTGGCGCGAGTCGATGAACGGCAGCGGGCGCACGCCGCGAACGACCAGCGTGCCGGCCTCGCTGAGCACCTGCACCCGTTCCACCGCGACCCCCGGCATGGCGACGACCATGACGATTTCGCGTTCGTTCTCGAAGACGTCGACGGGCGGCTCCCAGGTCGCCTGGGCGCGTTCGGGTGTGCCCAGGCGAAAGAACTGCCGCTGCAGCCGTTCTGCCTGATCGATCAGCTCACAGGCCTGGCGCCACATCCAGGCGGCGGGATCATTGCTGTAGGACATCGATGACGATCCGGCGCACGGGTTCGGCCCGCTTCGGCAGCAGCCGGACGGCGGCCACAGGCCACTCGCGCACCAAGCAGTTGGACAAGCAGTTGGATGTGCGCATCGTACTGCGAACGGCCGCGCGGGCCGCTGCCGTGCGGGCGCTCGCGCAAGCCGGGTGTCTAGTGCAGTGTTCCACGCTGTGCGGCACTTAAGAAAACCGATGGATTTGTCGTCCTGGCTAGGCGCAAACCGCAGTGATACCCGTAGGTATCACGAGGATTTGCAACGACGCCAGGGCGGCAAAGACACGGTTTTATGTGCTGCATAGCGTGGAACACTGCACTAGCGCAGCGACGCCAGGCGCGCCGCGGCTTCCTTCTTGCCCATGGTCCTCAGCGCTGCGATGGCTGGAAGGTGCTTGGCCCGCGGATGCGCCTTGCCTTCCTCCCAGTTGTAGATCGACTGGCCGGAAGCGCCCACCAGCAATCCGATGTCCTGGGCCGACAGGCCCAGTCTGCGCCGTTGCGATGCCAAGCCCTTGGCGGTGAATCGAAGTTTCTGCGCAGGCTGCGCCTGCTCTTGGGCCGGCGCCGCTTGCGCATGGGCCCTGCCCAAGCGGCGCAACTCGAGCTCCAATGCCTGAGCGCGCCGCTTGAGCGCAGCGATCTCGGCGCGGTACTTGCCGACGGCCTTCTTCAGGCTGGCGGTCTCGGCGCGCACTTCCTTGCGCGCCACGCGGGAGATCTCGGTTTTCAACAGGGAGGCAAGGTTTGTCATACCCCTGATTGTGCTGTGCGGCGCGCCGGACGCTTTTTTGCAGGATTCACCCGCATCGCGCACGAGCGCTCGCGCAGGTAGTACGAGGTGAGCGCGATGGTGGAATCCGCGCGAAAGCGTGCCCGGCGATCGGGATGATCAAAATCAATAAACGCCGACGGCATCGCAGCATCATCGCGTTGCCGAACGCTGCTCATCGCTGCCGTGGCGGCATGCACCCCCTTTCTGCAGCAGCCGACGAAGCCGCAATGGCCGAAGCCCCAGGACAGCGAGCGCAGCCGCATGCAGCGCGCGCCGATGCCGCCCGCGGCGCCGTGCCGCAGGTGGCGGTCTTCTCGGCGCAGAGCTACGACCAGCAGTTCCTCGACGCGGCCAACGAACACGGCGTGTGCCGGCTGCACTACTTCGACGCCGCGCTGGGCGCCGATACCGTCGGCCTGGCCGCCGGGCGCGAAGTCGCATGCGTGTTCGTCAACGATCTCGCCGACGCCGGCGTGCTGAAGGCGCTGGCCGCCCAAGGCACGCGGCTGCTGGCGCTGCGCTGCACCGGCTTCAACAACGTCGACCTGGCTGCGGCGCGCGCCCACGGCGTGCGCGTGGTGCGCGTCAGCACCTATTCGCCGTACTCGGTCGCCGAGCATACGGCGGCGTTGCTGCTGTCGCTGGTGCGGCGAATTCCGCGCGCGTGGTACCGCACCCGCGACGGCAACTTCAGGCTCGACGGCCTGCTCGGTTTCGACCTGCACGGCCGCACCGTGGCGGTGATCGGCACCGGCCGCATCGGCATCGAGTTCGCCCGCATCATGCGCGGCTTCGGCTGCACGGTGCTCGGCCACGACAGCTTCGAGAACGCCGCGTTCACCGCGCTCGGCGGCCGCTACGTCGGCCTGGACGAGGCGCTCGCGCTGGCCGACGTGGTCTCGCTGCACTGCCCGCTGACGCCGCAGACGCACCACCTGATCGATGCGCGCCGGCTGGCCATGTGCAAGCCGGGGCTGATCCTGGTCAATACCAGCCGCGGCGCGCTCATCGACACCGCGGCGGTCATCGAGGCGCTGAAGTCCGCGCGCCTGGGCGGCGCGGCCATCGACGTGTACGAGCAGGAGGCGAGCCTGTTCTTTCGCGACTGGTCGAGCGAGATCATGACCGACGACCTGTTCGAGCGGCTGCTGTCCTTCCACAACGTGATCGTCACCGGACACCAGGCCTTCTTCACGCACGAGGCGATGAGCACGATCAGCCGCACGACGATCGACAGCATCGGCCAGTTCGCGCGCGGCGAGCCCTTGAGCGAAGAACTGATCGTCGACTGAGATCTGACGGAGACTGCGATGCCGCTGAAACCCGACGACATGACCCAGGTGCTGGCGCTGACGACGCGCAAGGGCGTGGGCAGCCTGCGCTGGCAGAAGCCGGTCTGGATCGACTTCCTGCCGCCGTGCAACCATGCCTGCCCGGCCGGCGAGGACATCCAGGGCTGGCTGGCGCTGGCCCAGGCCGGCCAGCACGAGGCCGCCTGGCGCAAGCTGGTCGAGAACAACCCGCTGCCGGCCACGCACGGGCGCGCCTGCTACCACCCGTGCGAGACGAGCTGCAACCGCGCCGAGCTCGACGCGCCGATCGCCATCCACGCGGTCGAGCGTTTCCTCGGTGACCTGGCCGGCGCCAGCGGCTGGAGCGTGCCGGCGGCGGCGCCTTCGGGCAAGCGCGTGCTCGTCGTCGGCGCCGGGCCGGCCGGCCTGTCGTGCGCGTGGCAGCTGGCGCGCATGGGCCATGCGGTGGAGATCCGCGACCAGAACCCGCAGCCGGGCGGCATGATGGCCTACGGCATTCCCGAATACCGGCTGCCGCGCGCCGATCTGCAGCGCGAGATCGCGCGCGTCACCGCCCTGCCCGGCGTGACGCTGCGCTGCGGCGAGCGCGTCGACGACGTGGCGCGCGCGCGCCGCGAAGGCGGCTTCGACGCCGCCTTCGTCGCGGTGGGCGCGCAGCTCAGCAACCACCTGGACATCCCGGCCGTCGACGGGCGCCGCATCGTCGACGCGGTCGAGCTGCTCGACCAGGTGCGCCGCGACGAGCGGCCGGCGCTGGGCCGCGTGGTCGTGGTCGTCGGCGGCGGCAACACCGCGCTGGATGCGGCGCGCACCGCGCAGCGGCTGGGCGCCGAGCAGGCCGTGCTCGTCTATCGGCGCGACCAGGCGCACATGGGCGCGCACCCGGACGAGGCCGCGGAAGCCTTCACCGAGGGCGTGAAGGTCAAGTGGGTGAGCACGGTGCGGCAGTTCGGCGCCGAGGGCGTGCTCATCGAAAAGATGGCGCTGGATGCCGGCGGCAAGGTGGTGCCCACCGGGCAGACCGAGCGTCTGGCCGCCGATTCGGTGCTGCTCGCCGTGGGCCAGCACAGCGACCTGTCGCTGCTGGCCGGCGCGCCCAAGGCGGCGGTCGCGCAAGGCGTGGTGCAGGTCGGCGCCGAGATGATGAGCGGCGAGGACGGCCTGTTCGCCGGCGGCGACTGCATCGGCGGCGCGCGCACCATGACCACTGCGGTCGGCCACGGCAAGGCCGCGGCGCGGCACATCGACGCCTGGCTGCGCGGGCAGCAGTACGTGCACCGGACGTCGAACCGGATCGTGGACTTCGACGACCTGCACCTGCCCGGCTACCTGGAAGCCCCGCGCAGCCTGCAGAAGGAGCTGCCGCCCGAACTGCGCGCCGGCTTCGGCGAAGTGGTGGCCGGGCTCACGCCGGCGCAGGCGCGCTACGAGGCCGCGCGCTGCCTGTCGTGCGGCAACTGCTTCGAATGCGACAACTGCTTTGCCGCCTGCCCCGAACAGGCGATCCGCCGGCTCGGCCCCGGCCGGGGTTACGCGGTCGAGCTCGAGCTGTGCACCGGCTGCGCCACCTGCTTCGAGCAGTGCCCGTGCCACGCCATCGAGATGGCGCCCGACCACGCCGCCGGCGGCAGCGGTGCGCTGCCGCTCGGCAGCCTGGGCGAAGCGCTGGCGCCGTCGCGCTTCAAGGTGCGGCCATGAACCGGCAAGCCCGAGCGGCCGACGCGCACACGGAGGATCCGATGACCACGCCCACCCCGCCGCGCTTCGAGACGATGGACGGCAACACCGCCGCCGCCTGGATCGCCTACCGCGTCAACGAGATCTGCTCGATCTACCCGATCACGCCGTCCTCGGTGATGGCCGAGCTGGCCGATACCTGGGCGGCACGCGGGCAGCGCAACATCTGGGGCCAGGTGCCGGTGGTGCAGGAGATGCAGTCCGAGGGCGGCGCCGCCGGCTGCGTGCACGGCGCCCTGCAGTCGGGCGCGCTGACGACGACCTTCACCGCGTCGCAGGGGCTGCTGCTGATGCTGCCCAACATGTACAAGATCGCCGGCGAGCTGACGCCCACGGTGTTCCACGTGGCCGCGCGCGCGCTGGCCTCGGCGGCGTCGTCGATCTTCGGCGACCACCAGGACATCATGGCCGCGCGCGGCACCGGCTTCGCGATGCTCGGGGCGGCGTCGGTGCAGGAAAGCCACGACCTGGCGCTGATCGCGCAGGCCGCCACGCTGGCCGGGCGGGTGCCGATCATCCACTTCGCCGACGGCTTTCGCACCTCGCACGAATACAACCGCGTCGCGCTGATTCCCGACGCGCAGGTGCGCGCGATGATCGACGAGCAGCACGTGCGCGCGCACCGGCTGCGCGCGCTGAGCCCCGAGCACCCGGTCATCCGCGGCACCTGGCAGAACCCCGACACCTACTTCCAGGCGCGCGAGGCCGGCAACCCGTTCTATGCGCGCATGCCGGGCGTGGTGCAGCAGGCCATGGACCGCTTCGCCGAACTCACCGGGCGCCGCTACGCGCTGGTGCGCTACGACGGCCCGGCCGATGCCGAGCGCGTCGTCGTCAGCATGGGCTCGGGCGCCGAGGTGGTGCGCGAGACGGCCGCGTGGCTGAACGCGCAGGATGCGGCGCACAAGGTGGGCGCGCTGCAGATCGTGCTCTACCGCCCGTTCCCGGTCGACGCCTTCCTGGCCGCGCTGCCGGCCAGCGTGCGCAGCGTGGTCGTGCTCGACCGAACCAAGGAGCCGGGCGCGCCGATGGAGCCGCTGCACGCCGACGTGATCGGCGTGCTGGCGCAGGCCGTGGCCGGCGGCCGGCGCGCCGGCATGCCGCGCGTCATCGGCGGGCGCTACGGCCTGTCGTCGAAGGACTTCCACCCGGGCATGGCCAAGGCGGCGTTCGACGAAGCGGCACGCGCGCAGCCGCGCGACGGCTTCACGCTGGGCATCGTCGACGACGTCGGCCACACCAGCCTGGACTACGACGCCGATCTGGACATCGAGCCCGAGGGCACGGTGCGCTGCCTGTTCTACGGCCTGGGCGCCGACGGCACGGTGGGTGCCAACAAGAACAGCGTCAAGATCCTCAGCGAAGCGCCGGGGCGTTATGCGCAGGCCTATTTCGACTACGACTCGCACAAGTCGGGCGGCGAGACCACTTCGCACCTGCGCTTCGGCACGCAGCCGATCGCGGCGCCCTACCTGATCCGCCAGGCGAACTTCGTCGCCTGCCACAAGTTCGACTTCCTGCGCCGCATCGACGTGCTCGGCAAGGTGCGGCCCGGCGGCACCTTCCTGCTCAACAGCCCCTACGGCCCGGACGAGGTCTGGGACCGCCTGCCGCGCGAGGTGCAGCAGACGCTGATCGAGCGCAAGCTGAAGTTCTGGATCATCGACGCCTCCGAGGTGGCGATGCGCATCGGCCTGGGCATGCGCACCAACACCATCCTGCAGACCTGCTTCTTCCACCTGGCCCAGGTGCTGCCGCCCGAGCAGGCCATCGCCGAGATCAAGCATTCGATCGAAAAAACCTACGGCAGCAAGGGCCGCAAGCTCGTGGAGCTGAACTTCGCCGCCGTCGATGCCGCGGTCGCCGGCCTGCACCAGGTCCGCGTGCCCGCGCGCGTGAGCGCGCGCCACCCGATCCCGCCGATCGTGCCCGCCGATGCGCCGCTGTTCGTGCGCCGGATCACCGGCGAGATCATGGCCGGGCGCGGCAACGCCATCCCGGTGAGCCACCTGCCGGTGGACGGCAGCTTCCTGGCGGGCACGACGCGCTACGAAAAGCGCAACATCGCCGTCGAAGTGCCGATCTGGGATGCGCAGCTGTGCTTCCAGTGCGGCCAGTGCAGCATCGTCTGCCCGCACGCGGTGATCCGCTCGGCTTCGTACGATGCGAAGGCGCTCGAGGGTGCGCCGTCGACCTTCCCGTCGGCGCCGGCCAACGCGCGCGGCTACCCCGACGCGCGCTTCACGCTGCAGTTCTACGTCGAGGACTGCACCGGCTGCGGCGTGTGCGTCGAGGCCTGCCCGGCGATCAGCCCTGACGATCCGGCGCATCGCGCCATCAACATGGGCGAGAAGCTGCCGATCCTGGAGCGCGAGCGCGCGCACATCGCCTTCTTCGAGACGCTGCCCAAGGTCGAGCGCGCGCACGTCAACATGGCCAACGTGCGCGGCGTGCAGTTCCTCGAGCCGCTGTTCGAGTTCAGCGGCGCCTGCGCCGGTTGCGGCGAAACGCCCTACCTGAAGCTGATCTCGCAGCTGTTCGGCGACCGCATGCAGGTGGCCAACGCCACCGGCTGCTCGGCCATCTACGCCGCCAACACGCCGGCGCACGCCTGGCGCGCCAACGATGCCGGGCGCGGCGTGGCCTGGGCCAATTCGCTGTTCGAGGACAACGCCGAGTTCGGCCTGGGCTACCGGCTGGCCATCGACCAGCAGGCCGCCGTGGCGCGATCGCTGCTCGCGCCGCTGGCCGACGCCATCGGCGCCGACCTGGCTGACGCCCTGCTGGGCGCCGAGCAGCAGGGTGAAGCGGCGCTGGCCGCGCAGCGCGAGCGCGTCGCGCTGCTGCGCCGGCGGCTGGCCGGCATCGACCGGCCCGAGGCGCGCACGCTCGAGACCGTGGCCGACTTCCTGCTGCGGCGCAGCGTGTGGATCATCGGCGGCGATGGCTGGGCCTACGACATCGGCTACGGCGGGCTGGACCACGTGCTGGCGCAGGGCCGCGACGTCAACGTGCTGGTGCTCGACACCGAGGTCTATTCGAACACCGGCGGCCAGTCGTCCAAGGCCACGCCGCTGGGCGCGTCGGCCAAGTTCGCCGCGGCCGGCAAACGCGTGCCGCGCAAGGACTTCGGCATGCAGGCCATCACCTACGGCAACGTCTACGTCGCGCAGATCGCCATGGGCGCCAACGCCGAGCAGGCGCTGATCGCGCTGCGCGAAGCCGAGTCGTATCCGGGGCCGTCGCTGGTGCTCGCGTATTCGCAGTGCATCGCGCACGGCATCGACCTGCGCATCGGCATGAAGCAGGCCGCGCGCGCGGTGGCCAGCGGCCACTGGCCGCTGTTCCGCTTCGACCCGCGGCTGCGCAAGTCCGGGCTGAACCCGTTCCGCCTCGATTCGACGCGCCCGCGCATCCCGCTCGAGGACTACGCCTACCGCGAGCTGCGCTACAGCAGCCTGAAGCGCAGCAACCCCGAGTCCGCCGCCGAAATGCTCGCCCAGGCGCAGGCCTCGATCGACGAGCGCTACCGCATGTACGAGGACTTCGCTGCCCGCGACGGCAGCCGGTTCCTGCCGCACTGGGAGGACGCGACATCATGAACGGCATCGACTTGCGCACCCGCTATCTCGGGCTGGAGCTGCCGCATCCGGTGGTGGCCTCGGCCTCGCCGCTGACGCGGGATGTGGACGGCATCTGCCGCCTGGCCGACGCCGGCGCGGCGGCGGTGGTCATGGCCTCGATCTATGAAGAGCAGATCGCCGCGGCCGAGCTGGCCGAAATGGCGCTGCTCGAAGCCGACGGCGGCGCGATTCCCGAAGCCAGCGGCGGCTTCTTCCCGGAAGCCGCCCATCAGCGCGGCGTGCTCGACCAGCGCCTGGACACGCTGCGCCGTGCCGCCGAGCGCGCCGGCATCCCGGTCATCGCCAGCCTGAACGGCGTGTCGCGCGCCGGCTGGACCGACTTTGCGCGCCAGCTCGAGCAGGCCGGCGCCGCGGCCATCGAGCTCAACGTGTTCCGCATCCCGGCCGACCTGTCCGAGGACGGCACGCAGGTCGACCGCGAATGCGTGGACGTGCTGCGCGCGGTGAAGGCCTGCGTGCGCATCCCGGTGTCGGTGAAGCTCTCGCCCTTCCACAGCAGCACCGGCCACTTCGCGCTGCAGCTGGTGCGCTCAGGCGCCGACGGGCTGGCGCTGTTCAACCGCTTCTACGAACCCGACATCGACCTGGGCACGCTGCAGCCGCAGCCCGACTTCGACCTGAGCACGCCGGCCGACATCCGGCTCGGCCTGGCGTGGATGTCGGTGCTGCACGGGCACCTGGGCGGCGCGTCGCTGGCGGCCACCTCGGGCGTGTGGAGCGGCGAGGACGTGGTCAAGTACCTGCTGGCCGGCGCCGACGTGGTCATGAGCACCTCGGCCCTGCTGCGCCACGGGCCGCAGCACATCGGCACACTGGTGCAGGGGCTGCGCGCGTGGATGGCGCAGCGCGGCCATGCCACGCTGGACGGGCTGCGCGGGCGGCTGTCGGCGGCGCAGCGCGGCGGCGATGCCGGCGCGTTCCTGCGCGCGCAGTACCGCCAGATCGTGGGCTCGAAGGCGGTGCGCGTCAGGCCGGCGCAGGCGGTCTGAACCGGCCCGCAAGCAGAAGAAGACCAAGAAGGGGAGAAGACGGATGCAGGCCATCGGGGTATTCCTGGACGCGCAGCCGTTCATCGCGCTGTTCCTGGTCATCGGCCTGGGCTATGCGCTGGGCCGCGTGCAGGTGGCGGGGTTCTCGCTGGGCATCGGCGCGGTGCTGTTCGTGGGGCTGGGGATCGGGGCGATCGCGCCCAAGGCCACGCCGCCAGGGCTGTTGGGCAGCATCGGCCTGATCCTGTTCCTGTACTGCACCGGCATCCAGTACGGCCGCACCTTCTTCAAGGGGCTGGTCAGCAGCTTCGGTTTGCGCGCCAACCTGCTCGCGGCGGTGGCGGTCGTGGCCGGCAGCGCCGTCGCGCTGCTGTGCGCCCGCTGGCTCGGCTTCAGCGTCGAAAGCGCCACCGGCATGTTCGCCGGCTCGCTGACCAGCACCGCCAGCCTGCAGACGGCGATCAGCGTCTCGGGCAGCAGCCTGCCCGCCGTGGCCTACGCGATCGCCTATCCGTTCGGCGTGTTCGGCCCGATCCTGCTGTTCTTCCTCACCCACAAGCTGCTGCGCCCGAAGGTCGAGACGATGGGCAGCCAGCACATGCGGACGGTGGAGATCAGCGTCGACGAGGCCGGCCTGGTCGGCCACACGGTCGGCGAGGTGCGGCAAAGGCTGCCGTCGGGCACCGGCACCACGGTGCTGCGCCGGGACGGCAGCAACCGCTTCGTGGAAAGGCACACGGTGCTGCAGGCCGGCGACCTGTTGCAGGTGTCCGGACAGCCCGCCGCCATGGACGATCTGAAGCTGTCCCCCGACCGCGCAGACATCCGCGGCGACCGCCACGATCTCGACCTGGTGCTGGTGTACGTCTCGCGCGAGGCGCTGGTCGGGCAGCGGCTGGATCAGCTGCCGCTGCCGCAGGAGTTTCCCTGCCGGATCCTGCAGGTTCGCCGCGGGGACGTCGACCTGGTGCCGACGGCGGATCTGGTGCTCGAGTACGGCGACCAGCTCGGCGTGCTGGCGCCGCCCGAACACCTGGGCAGGTTCAGCAGGATCTTCGGCGATTCGGTCAATGCCGAGGCGCAGTTTTCGTTCATGTCGTTGGGCCTGGGCATGGTCGCCGGCGGCCTGCTCGGCCTGGTGCCGATTCCGATCCCGGGCCTCGGCTCGGTGAGCCTGGGCGCGGCCGGCGGCGTGATCGTCACCGCGCTGGTGCTCGGCTACCTGCGCCGGCTCGGGCCGTTCGACTGGAGCCTGCCGCAGGTCGCCAACACGCTGCTGCGCAACTTCGGGCTCACGCTGTTCCTGGCCGGCGTGGGCATGTCCTCGGGCGAGCCCTTCGTGCGCAACATCGCGCACGAGGGGCTGCCGCTGCTGCTCGCGGGCGTCATCCAGGTGGTGGTGGTGGTGCTGATCGTGATCCTCGGCGGCTGGTTCGTGCTGCGCATGAAGTACGACGACCTGGTGGGCATCGCCTCGGGCGCCACCGGCAACCCGGCCATCATCGCCTATGGCAGCCAGCTGTGCCCGACCGGCCGGCCCGACCTGGGCTACGCGATGATCTTCCCAGGCGTCGGCACCATCCTGAAGATCGTGCTCGTGCAGCTGATGATCGCGGTCGGGGCCTGAGCGCCCCCGCCGCCCGTGCCGCACACCGGCTGGCGGCGGGCCGACGCACCGGCCCGCGCGCAACGCCGAGGCCTCAACTGGCCGGCTTGGCGGCCTTGTCGTCGGCGGCCTTGGGCTTCGCCGTCGAGTTCTTGTGCTGCTTGCTGCTCTTGGCGTGCGTGCTACTCTTGGCGTGCTTCGTGCTCTTCGCGGTGTGGGCGGGTTTGGCGGTGTCGGCGGGAGCGGACTCCGCGGCGGCAGCGTGAGCCGAGATCGCGAAGGCGCCAGCGAATGCGGCAGCGGCGAGCGCGGAAATGAGTTTCGTGGTCATGACAGCTTTCCAAGTTTGGAGGTGAAGGGCTGCATCAGCCCGCGAGTTCAACGCGCCGCAGCGGCGGGGGTTGACCTGCAGCGCCCGGCGCGCCGCGATGGCCATCAGGCTGGCTTCGACCCCCTGCGGCGAAATCACGGCCGCGATAAGCTCGCCGAACCGGCAGCGGCTGCGCGCTCAGCCGACGCTTGACATTCCCGCCGTGGCAAGCTTCAAGCTCCCGCCATGTCGAACCCCGGGGATCACGAATGAGCGAGGGCCACCATGAACATCGGTGACGCCGCCAAGGCCTGCGGCGTCTCGGCCAAGATATTCCGCTGCGACGACCCGCTGACGCTGCCGCCGCTCGCCGCGGCGCGGCCGAAGGAACGCGGCGGCATCGCCCGCCTGACCGCGCCCCACATGGCCTTCACTCCCGAGTGATCCGACATGAAACTTCACGCCCTCGCTGCTGCGGCAGCGCTTGCCGCCTTGCTGTCCGCCGCGCCGACCGCGTTCGCGGGTGGCGACGGATCCCACACGCACGCCGCCGCCGGCCAGACCCAGGCCGGCATACCGGGCCGGCCCGGCGACCCGAAGAAGGTCAATCGCACCGTGAGGGTCGTGATGGACGACCGCATGCGCTTCGAGCCGGAGCGCATCAGCGTGCAGCGCGGCGATACCGTGCGCTTCGTGCTCGTCAACCAGGGCCGGCTCGCGCACGAGATGGTGCTGGGCAGCGTCGCCGAGATGCAGGCGCACGCCGAGCAGATGCGCAAGCACCCGGGCATGGCGCATGCCGAGCCGAACCAGGTCAGCGTCGACCCCGGCCAGACCGGCGAGCTGGTGTGGCAGTTCACGCAAGCCGGCGACGCCGACTTCGCCTGCCTGCTGCCCGGCCACTTCGAGGCCGGCATGCGCGGGCAGGTCAAGGTGGTGGATGCCGCGGGCAGCCACAAGCACTGAGGGTTGCACTGAGGGTTGCACTGAGGGTGCGCCATCTGCACAGGATGCACAGGGCAAACGCCATGGACGACGAAGAACACGGCAAGCACGACCCCCACCGGCACGCCGGCCACGCGCCGGGCCACGGCGCTGCACCCGCGCCGGCCACCGGCGCCACGATCTACACCTGCCCGATGCATCCGCAGATCCGCCAGGATCACCCCGGCAACTGCCCGAAGTGCGGCATGACGCTGCTGCCCGAAGGCGCAGCCGCCGCGGCCGGACACGGCCATGGCCACGGCGGGCACGCACACTCAGGCCACGAGCGCACCGGCCACGGCGTCGACGCTGCCCACACCGGCCATGGCCACGCCGGCCACGGCGCCGAGCCAACCCACACCGACCCTGCCCACGCCGGCCACGCCAACGCCAGCACGCCCGCCGCAGCCGCCGCAGCCGCAGCCGGTGTCACGATCTACACCTGCCCGATGCACCCGGAGATCCGCCAGGACCACCCCGGCAACTGCCCCAAGTGCGGCATGACGCTCGAGCCCGTGCTGCCGGCGGCTGACGCCGAGGACGACGACGCCGAGTTGCGCGACTTCACGCGCCGCTTCTGGTGGACGCTGCCGCTGACGCTGGCGGTCTTCGTGCTGGCGATGTTCGGCCACCAGCTGAAGCTGATGGAGCCGGCAGCGCAGAGCTGGGTCGAGCTGCTGCTGTCGCTGCCGGTGGTGCTGTGGGCCGGCTGGCCCTTCTTCGTGCGCTGCGTGCAGTCGATCGCCAACCGCAGCCCCAACATGTGGACGCTGATCGGCCTGGGCACCGCCGCGGCCTTCCTCTACAGCGTCGTCGCCACCGTGGCGCCGGGCGTGTTCCCCGCAAGCTTCGCCGCGCACGGCCGCGTCGGCGTGTACTTCGAGGCCGCGGTGGTGATCATCTCGCTGACCCTGTTCGGCCAGATGCTCGAGCTGCGCGCGCGCTCGCAGACCTCGGCGGCGATCAAGGCGCTGCTCGGCCTGGCGCCCAAGACCGCGCGCCGCATCCTGCCCGACGGCAGCGAGGAGGACGTGCCGATCGCGCATGTGCACGCCGGCGACCTGCTGCGCGTGCGCCCGGGCGAGAAGGTGCCGGTCGACGGCGCGGTGACCGAGGGCAGCAGCGCGGTCGACGAATCGATGCTCACCGGCGAGCCGCTGCCGGTGAGCAAGCGCGCCGGCGACAAGTTGATCGGCGCCACGCTGAACACCTCGGGCGCGCTGGTGATGCGCGCCGAGCACACCGGCGCGCAGACCATGCTGTCGCAGATCGTGCAGATGGTGGCCGAGGCGCAGCGCTCGAAGGCGCCGATGCAGCGCATGGCCGACCAGGTGGCCGGCTGGTTCGTGATGGCGGTGGTGGCGGTTGCCGTCGCCACCTTCTTCGTCTGGGGCCTGGTCGGGCCCGAGCCGAGCTGGGTCTATGCGCTGGTCAACGCGGTGGCGGTGCTGATCATCGCCTGCCCCTGCGCGCTCGGGCTGGCCACGCCGATGTCGATCATGGTCGCCACCGGCCGCGCCGCGACCCAGGGCATCCTGTTCCGCGACGCCGCGGCGATCGAGAACCTGCGCCGCGTCGACACGCTGGTGGTCGACAAGACCGGCACGCTGACCGAGGGCCGCCCGGCGTTCCACCGCGCCATCGCCGCGCCAGGCACGCCCGGCGGCGACGACGAGGTGCTGCGCCTGGCCGCCAGCCTCGACCAGGGCAGCGAGCACCCGCTGGCCGACGCCATCGTGCGCGCGGCACGCGAGCGCGGCCTGCGGCTGGACAAGCCCGAGAGCTTCGAGTCCAGCACCGGCATGGGCGTGCACGGCCGCGTCGCCGGGCAGGCGCTGGTGCTGGGCAACAGCGCGCTGCTGCGCGACGCCGGGGTGGCGGCCGAGACCCTGCGCGCGCCGGCCGAGACGCTGCGCGCCGAAGGCGCGAGCGTGATGTTCCTCGCCGCCGACGGCCGGCTCGCCGGCCTGCTGGCGGTGGCCGACCCGATCAAGAGCAGCACGGCGGCGGCGCTGGCCGAGCTGCGGCAGGCCGGGCTGCGCGTCGTCATGGCCACCGGCGACGGCCAGACCACGGCCCAGGCGGTCGCCGCGCGGCTGGGCATCGCCGAGTTCCACGGCGAAGTTACGCCGGCCGGCAAGCTGCGGCTGGTCGAGCGGCTGCAGCGCGAAGGCCGGGTGGTGGCGATGGCCGGCGACGGCATCAACGACGCGCCCGCGCTGGCCCAGGCCGACGTCGGCATCGCCATGGGCACCGGCACCGACGTGGCCATGAGCAGCGCGCAGCTCACGCTGATCAAGGGCGACCTGCGCGGCATCGCGCGGGCGCGCCGGCTGTCGCAGGCGACGATCGCCAACATGAAGCAGAACCTGGGCTTCGCCTTCGTCTACAACGCGCTCGGCGTGCCGCTGGCCGCGGGCGTGCTGTACCCGTTCACCGGCTTGCTGCTGTCGCCGATGATCGCCGCGCTGGCCATGAGCCTGAGCTCGGCCTCGGTGATCGGCAATGCGCTGCGCTTGAGGGCCAGCGGGATCGAGGCCGACGAGACGGCGCCGGCGCACTGAACTCACCCATGGCGCTTGTCGTCGCGGCGATGGGGCCGTTCGCCGGGCTGTGCCGGCGCCGCGTCGATCTGCCGGCGCGGCTTCAGGCGGCGCCGCGCGCCGGCCGCAGCGGCCGCGCCAAGTGCTCGAGCAGCAGCCGGTACAGCGGCACGAAGGCGATCAGGCTGATCGCCAGCTTGGCCGCGTAGTCGACCCACGCGATGGCCACCCAGTGTTCGGCCATGAAGGCGTCGCTGCTGCGGTGGAAGGCCACGGCGAAGAACAGCGCCGTGTCGAGCGCGCTGCCGAACACCGTCGACGCGGCCGGCGCCAGCCACCAGGGCCGGCGGCGCCGCAGCCGCGCGAACACCGCGATGTCGAGCAGCTGGCCGGCGACGTAGGCTGCGAAGCTGGCCAGCGCGATGCGCGCGACGAAGGGGTTGAATTCGCCCAGGGCGGCCCAGCCGGCGAAGCGCCCCTCGTGGAACAGCACCGACACCGCGTACGACGCCGCCAGCGCCGGCAGCATGACGCGGGCGACGACGCGCCGCGCCGGCCGTTGGCCGAGCAGCCGCACCGTCAGGTCGGTGGCCACGAAGACCAGCGGGAAGGTGAAGGCGCCCCAGGTGGTGAGCACGCCGAAGATCTGCACCGGCCACTGCACCAGGTAGTTGCTGGCGACGATGATGGCCAGGTGCAGCGCCGCCAGCAGCGGCACGCCGAACCAGCCGGGCACGGCGAAGGGCTCGCCGGGGCCGGGCGCTGGCGCGCCGCGCGCGGCAGACAAGGGCATGGGCATGGGCATCCGAGTCCTTTTTGACGATGGGGTGAGGGAACCCAGCGGCGGCCGCCGCGCCGCCGCGGCGCGAATCAGCGCACCAGCAGCTTCAGCGCGCGGTCGACCAGCGCGCCGTAAGGCGGCGCCAGCAGGCTGACGCTGGACACGCGCGCCTGGTGGAACACCGGGCGCAGCTTGGAGAAGTTGTCGAAGCCTTCGCGCCCGTGGTAGTGGCCCATGCCCGACTCGCCGACGCCGCCGAAGGGCAGGTCGTGCTGGCCCACGTGCAGCAGCGCGTCGTTGATCGACACGCCGCCGGACATGACGTGGGTGACGATGTGGTCCAGCGTGCGGCGGCGGTGGCTGAAGGGATACAGCGCCAGCGGACGCGGTCCGGCGTTGATGCGCGCGATGGCTTCGTCCAGACGGTCGTAGGGGATCAGCGGCAGGATCGGGCCGAAGATCTCGCGCGCCATCAGCTCGCAGTCCTCGGGCGCGTCCAGCAGCAGGTGCGGCGCGATCTTGCGCGCCTTGCGGTCCAGCGCCGGCCCGTCGATCAGCGGCAGCAGCGTGGCGCCGCGTGCGCGTGCCTCGTCCATGGCGTGCACCAGGCGGTCGAAGGCCTGGACGTTGATCAGCGAGCTGTAGTCGGCCGAGGCCAGCGACGGGTAGCGCTGCGGCACGATCTCGCGCGCCAGGCGCACGAATTCGGGCAGGCTGGCGCGCGGCAGGTAGGCGTGGTCGACCGTCGTGCACACCTGGCCGGCGTTCAGGCACTTGACGTAGAGGATGCGCTCGGCGGCGGTGCGCAGCGGGAAGTCGCCGCACACGATGGCCGGCGACTTGCCGCCGAGTTCCAGCGTCACCGGGCACAGGTTGCGCGCGGCGGCGGCCATCACCGCGCGGCCGGTGCCGCTGGAGCCGGTGAACAGCAGGTGGTCGAAAGGCAACTGCGAGAAGGCGATGCCGACACCGCCGCTGTCGTCGAAGAAGCGCAGCTTCTCGGGCGGGAAGTAGTCCGGCAGCGTGCGCATCAGCAGCCGCGCGAGGCGGCGCGAGTTCTCGCTCATCTTCACCATCGCGCGGTTGCCGGCGGCGAAGATGGCCACCAGCGGCAGGAAGCTCAGATTGATCGGGAAGTTCCAGGGCACGATCACGCCGACCACGCCCAGCGGCTGCGGGATCACGCGGTTGGCAGCCAGGCCGAAGATCTTGCGGTCGACGGCGCGCTTTTGCGGCTTCATCCAGCCGCCGAGGTGCTTCAGCGTCACCTGGATGTCGCTGATCACCGGCATCAGTTCCATCAGCATCGTCTCGTGGCGCGAGCGGTGGCCATAGTCGGCGCTGATGGCGTCGCAGATCGCTTCCTGGTGCTCGAGGATCCAGCGGCGCAGCTGGCGCAGGTCGGCGCGGCGCTCGGCCAGCGTGGGCAAGGGATGGGCCAGATGCGCCTGGCGTTGCTGCTGCAGGGCAGCATGCAATGCACGCGTCTGGCGGCGGGCGGTGGTGTCGGTGGGCATCTCTGCAGTTTGAACCAGAAGCTGTTCGCTGGGCTGGAGGTGCACGCCTAAACCGGGGCGCGCCGCCTGCTGACGGCGCACAGCCGCCATAGGGTTCACCCTGGGGCTTGCGGCGTCCGGCTGCCATGTCGCGCAGCGCCGCCCCGGCCGCAGGGTGCGCGCCTGCTCGCCGCCGCTGTCGGGCTCGGCCAGGCAGGTCCGGCCCATCGCCTCGAGCAGCACGCCCCGGCGCGCCTGCCGCTCTGTTCATGTACGCGGTCTGGCCCGGCCGCATGGCGCCGCCGGCGAAGACGCGCGCGCTGAGCGGCCCGGCAAAGGTGCGCTTGGGCGCGATCGGCGGTGGGGCTGCGGCGCCGGCCGCCTTCCTGGTCCCGCGCCTGGAGCCGCGTGCGGGTGGCCGGGAGCGCAGGAGCCAGCTGCCTGCCGGCGCGCAGCTCGACGACAATGCGCATGCAGCAGAACGACGCGAGCGGACGATGGATCGGCGATGGCCATGGGGCATGCGGGCACTGGCCGGCATCGCGGTGCTGGCGGCGGCGGCCTGCGCCACCTACCGGCCGCAGGACGTCAAGCCGGGCATGAACGAGGCCGAGGCCGCCGCGCTGATCGGCAGGCCCACCGGCCGCTACCCGGGTCCGGACGGCCAGACGCGGGTCGAGTTCGCCACCGGCCCCTACGGGCGGGTCACGTGGATGGTCGACCTCGACGCGTCGGGCAAGGTCGTCGATGCGCCCGAGCAGGTGCTGAACGAGGCCTACTTCAGCTGGATCCAGCAGAACTCGCGCGACCGCGATGCGAAATGGCTGCTCTATCACCTCGGCCGCCCGGGCGAGGTGATGCGCCTGGGCTGGATCGGCGGCCAGGTGTGGTCGTGGCGCTATCCGACCTTCGACTGCCTGTGGTTCCAGGTGACCGTCAACGACGACGGCAGCCTGCGCGACGGCGGCGGCTACGGCATCGATCCGCGCTGCGACCCGCCGAGCGACAGGCTCGGCGCACGCAGGTGAGCCGCGCTGCCCGCGGCACGAGCGGCTGAACCGCGCCGGCTTGCTGCGGCTATCGCCCGAAGTACGGCGCCGATCGCCCCCATTTCCCGCATCGGCTCGCGGCGCGATCCCGTAGTCTTTGCGGGTGCTGCCGCAGCCTGTGCGCCGACCGCGCCGACCGCGCCGACCGCGCCGGCCGCGTACGTCTCGCCCGACCCGATGGAGTGGATCAATGTCTAAAGCCTTGTTGCGCAAAGTTGCCCCCGAACCCGAGTTGTCCGCGGCCGACGCGCCGCCGGTGGTGCGCGCGATCGACGTCGGCTTCGGCCTGGTCAAGCTCAGCCTGCGCGCCGGCGGCGGCATCCGCTTCACCGGCTTTCCGTCGATGGCCATCCCGGCCGACGCGAGCGCGGTGCGCGCGCTCGGTCCGCGCCGCCGCGACACCTTCGACGTGCCTGTCAACGGCATCAAGTACGAAGTCGGCCGCGAGGTCGGCCTGGCGCAGGCCGGCGGCAACTTCGGCCGCGACGTCACCGACGAGTTCTATCGCAGCGCGATCTACGAGGCGCTGACCAAGGGCGCGTTGCGCTACATGGCCGAGGCGGGCGATGCGCGGATCGACGTGCTCGTGCTCGGCCTGCCGGTCAACCAGTACAACGACGCCAAGCGGCGCGACTACCTGCGCAGCCGGTTCGAAGGCGAGATCGCCATCGGCGGCGGCAAGACCCTCGCCGTGCAGCGCGTCATCGTCCAGGCGCAGCCGATGGGCGGCTACGCGGCGCTCGACGACCACCTCGACGAGCTCAACGCGGTCATCGCGGCCACCCCCGGCGCGCTCGAAGCGCTGCCCGACGGCGAGGCGCTCGACGAGTTGGCGGTGTTGATGGTCGACCCCGGCGAGCACACGCTCGACTGGCTGCTGATCCAGCAGGGCGCGATCAACACGCGCGCCAGCGGCGCGGCGTCCGACGCGGGCCGGCACCGCGTCGTGCGCGCGGTGATGGAGTCGCTGTGCGCGGCGATCGGGCGGCCGCTCGGGCCGTCGACGATGCCGCGCATCAACGACGCGCTGCGCGAGCAGCGGCCGGTGAAGCTGGCCGGCGTCGGCCACGACCTGAAGCCCTTCGATCCGGTGATCCGCAGCGTCGTCGAGGACTCGGTCAACCGCATGATCGACGGCCTGCGCGATGCGCACGAGATCCTCGACCTGATCGTCATCGTCGGCGGCCATCCGGAGCACTACCGCGATGTGCTCGCCAAGCGCTTCCCGGCGATCCCGGTGTTCGTCATGCCCGAGGCGATGGGCGCGAACGTGCGCGGATTCCAGATGATCGGCGAGGCCGAAGCGCAGTCGTGCGCGCCGCGCGACTGACCGCGGGCGCTTCTGCCATGTCGATCCTCCAGTTGCAGATCGACATCGACAGCGACGTGCACCCGGAGCTGCACGCGGTGCTCGCGTCCGTGGTGCGCGGTGCGGCGCGCGCCGAAAGGCTGCGCCAGCTGGCGGCGGCCGGGCTGATCTGGGAGCACCTGCGCGTCCAGACGCAGCCGTTGCGGGCGGCCGACGCGGCGGCGGCCGCCAGCGCTGGTTCTGCAGCGCGTGGCGTGCCGCCGGACGCCGTCCCGGTGCTGTGGGATGCGGTCGATGCGGCCGCGGCGGCCCCCCCGGCGGCCGTCGCGGCGTGCGGGGACGCGACACACGCCGAGGCTGCACAGGGCGAGCCCGCCCGCGCCGGCGAGGGCCGCGACATCGCGGTGCCCGCCGCGCGCAAGCCCGGGACGCGGCCGCGTCTCTTGCGCATGAAGGAAAGAGGCCTGTTCCAGAACGGCCAGGACAACTGAGCGGTCTGCGCTGCCAAGGAGCCCGGCGCCGGGCGAGGGGCTGGGCAGAGTGCGGTAGACTGCGCGCTGCCCAGAAGCACGGCCCGATGGCCCGGGTCGCTTGTCATCAGGCGGGCGGCAAGGATGGTTCGAGGGTTCAGGCCCGAAGGCCGCAGGTTCCGGTCCTGCCCCGCAACCAACGCCGCGACAGCCCGGGACTCCCTGCGAGCCTCGGGCTGTTCGTTCATGCGGACGCCGCGCCGTCCCTAGAATCTTCGATTTGCCCGCAGCCTGCGGGCCTGCCCAGAGGACCTCGACGTGTTCATTTCCGAAGCCTTTGCCCAGACCGCGCCCGCTGCTTCCGGTGGCGGAGAATCGAGCCTGCTCAGCCTGCTGCCGCTGGTGCTGATGTTCGTGGTGCTGTACTTCATCATGATCCGGCCGCAGATGAAGCGCCAGAAGGAGCACAAGGCGATGGTCGAGGCCATCGCCAAGGGCGACGAAGTGGTGATCTCCGGCGGCGTGCTGGGCCGCATCTCCAAGCTGGGCGACACCTACCTGCACGTCGAGGTGGCCAACGGCGTGGAGCTGCAGGTGCAGCGCAACGCCGTGGTGCAGGTGCTGCCGAAGGGCACTTTCAAGTAGTACGGCGGTCTGACGCCGACTGCACGCTGTCCTGACCGCTGGCGGTGCCGCGCGCGCCGCGCAAGGAAGCCCTGATGAACCGCTATCCGCTGTGGAAGTACGCGATCCTCGTGTTCGCGCTGCTGATCGGCCTGATCTATACCGCCCCCAATTTCTTCGGCGAGGCGCCGGCGGTGCAGGTGTCCAGCGCCAAGGCCACGCTGAAGCTGGATGCGAGCTTCGCGCCGCGCGTGCAGCAGCTGCTCGAGCAGGCCGGCCTGAAGCCCGACTTCGTGCAGTTCGACGGCAACTCGGTCAAGGCGCGGCTGCCCGACACCGATGCGCAAATCAAGGCCAAGGACGTGCTGTCGCAGGCCTTGAACAACGACCCGGCCGATCCGTCCTACATCGTCGCGCTGAACCTGCTGTCGCGTTCGCCGGCCTGGCTGACGCGGCTGCACGCGCTGCCGATGTACCTGGGCCTGGACCTGCGCGGCGGCGTGCACTTCCTGATGCAGGTCGACATGAAGGCGGCGCTGACGAAGAAGGCCGATTCGCTGGCCGGCGATGCGCGCACGCTGCTGCGCGACAAGAACATCCGCCATGCCGGCATCACGCGCGAGGGCGACGGCCTGGAGCTGCGTTTCCGCGACCGCGACACGCTCGTGGCGGCGCAGCGGCTGCTCGCCGACCAGCTGCCCGACCTGCAGTGGAGCGAAGCCTCCGACGGCAGCGACTTCAAGCTGCGCGGCGCGCTCAAGCCGGCCGCGGCGCGGCTGATCCAGGAGCAGGCGGTCAAGCAGAACATCACCACGCTGCACAACCGCGTCAACGAACTCGGCGTGGCCGAGCCGGTGATCCAGCAGCAGGGGCTGGACCGCGTGGTGGTGCAGCTGCCCGGCGTGCAGGACACGGCCAAGGCCAAGGACATCATCGGCCGCACCGCGACGCTGGAAGTGCGCATGGTCAACGAGAGCGCCGAGGCGCGCGAGGCCGAGCGCGGCAGCGGTCCGGTGCCCTTCGGCAGCGAGCGCTTCCTGGAGCGCAGCGGGGCGCCGATCATCGTCTACCGGCAGGTGGTGCTGACCGGCGAGAACCTGACCGACGCGCAGGCCGGCTTCGACGGCCAGAACCACGAGCCGGCGGTGCACCTGACGCTGGATGCCAAGGGCGCGCGCATCTTCCGCGACGTGACGCGCGAGAACGTCGGCAAGCGCATGGCGATCCTGCTGTTCGAGAAGGGCAAGGGCGAGGTCGTCACCGCGCCGGTGATCCGCACCGAAATCTCCGGCGGCCGCGTGCAGATTTCCGGCCGCATGACCACTACCGAAGCCGCCGACACCGCGCTGCTGCTGCGCGCCGGCTCGCTGGCCGCGCCGATGGAGATCATCGAGGAGCGCACCATCGGCCCGAGCCTGGGCGCCGACAACATCGACAAGGGCTTCCACAGCGTGATGTGGGGCTTCGCCGCGATCGCGCTGTTCATGTGCGTCTACTACGGGCTGTTCGGCATCATCTCGACGCTGGCGCTGGCCTTCAACCTGCTGCTGCTGGTGGCGGTGCTGTCGATGCTGCAGGCCACGCTGACGCTGCCCGGCATCGCCGCCATCGCGCTGACGCTGGGCATGGCCATCGACGCCAACGTGCTGATCAACGAGCGCGTGCGCGAGGAGCTGCGCGCCGGCGCCAGCCCGCAGATGGCCATCCACCACGGCTACGAGCGCGCCTGGGGCACGATCCTCGACTCGAACATCACCACGCTGATCGCCGGCGTGGCGCTGCTGGCCTTCGGCTCGGGGCCGGTGCGCGGCTTCGCGGTGGTGCACTGCCTGGGCATCCTGACCTCGATGTTCTCGGCGGTGATGTTCTCGCGCGGCCTGGTCAACCTCTGGTACGGCGGGCGCAAGCGCCTGAAGTCGGTGTCGATCGGCCAGGTCTGGAAGCCCGAGGATGCGGCTGCCGGCAAGACCGCGGCCAAGGCCTGAGCGCCGCCGCAACAAGAAGGTAGTCAGATGGAATTTTTGGTGAAGTCCTCACGTGCGCTGCGCGCACATGAGCCTTCCCCAGAATTCCATCTGAAATGAGAAGGTAGTCAGATGGAATTCTTCCGCATCCGGCGCGACATCCCGTTCATGCGGCATGCGCTGGTGTTCAACGCCATCTCGGTGGCGACCTTCCTGCTGGCGGTGTTCTTCCTGGTCACGCGCGGCCTGCATCTGTCGATCGAATTCACCGGCGGCACGGTGATCGAGGTGGCTTATGCGCAGCCGGCAGACATCGGCAAGGTGCGCGCGGCAGTGGAGTCGATGAACGCCGGCGACACCCAGGTGCAGAACTTCGGCAGTGCGCGCGACGTGCTGATCCGCCTGCCGCTGCGCGAAGGCGTCAAGCAGAGCGAACTGGTCGGCCAGGTGTTCGAGACGCTGTGCAAGGCCGAAGGCGGCGCGGTCGAGGCGCACCAGAGCGTCAGCGACAAGGGCGAAGCGATCAGCAAGCAGGTGTGCCGTGCGGCCGGCGCCGAGCCGGTGGTGCTGCAGCGCAGCGAGTTCGTCGGGCCGCAGGTCGGCAAGGAACTGGCCACCGACGGCCTGATGGCGCTGGGCTTCGTCATCGTCGGCATCATGATCTACCTGGCGATCCGCTTCGAATGGAAATTCGCGGTCGCGGCGATCGTCGCCAACCTGCACGACGTGGTCATCATCCTCGGCTTCTTCGCCTTCTTCCAGTGGGAGTTCTCGCTGGCGGTGCTGGCGGCGGTGCTCGCCGTGCTCGGCTACTCGGTCAACGAGTCGGTGGTCATCTTCGACCGCATCCGCGAGACCTTCAGGCGCTTTCGCAAGCTGAACACGCACGAGGTCATCGACCACGCCATCACCAGCACCATCAGCCGCACCATCATCACCCACGGCTCGACGCAGATGATGGTGCTGTCGATGCTGTTCTTCGGCGGGCCGACGCTGCACTACTTCTCGCTGGCGCTGACCGTCGGCATCCTGTTCGGCATCTACTCGTCGGTGTTCGTCGCCGCGGCCATCGCCATGTGGCTGGGCGTCAAACGTGAGGATCTGGTCAAGGCCGGCACCAAGGAGATCGATCCCAACGATCCCAACAGCGGGGCCGTGGTATAGAGTGAGCTCGCACCCGAGGCTCCGACCGCCCGCCGATGGCTCCCAGCGCCGACAGCGCCGCCCCCGCCGAGATTGCCGAGCAGGCGCGGCGCACCTATGCCGAGCAGCTGGTCAAGGGCCTGCCGGCGATGGTCAATTCGGTGGCGGAGACTGCGCGCCAGCTGCTGGACAGGCCGTCGGAGCATGCGCAGTTCATGCGGCGGCGCGAGCTGGTCCACGAGCTGAAGAGCGGCGCCGCGGTCTGGCACAAGACCATGGTCAACAGCCTGCGCAACGCGCTGCTCGGCGTCGCTTCGGCGACGCGGCCGGGAGCGCTGCCGCCGCCCGGCACGATCAAGGGACCGTTGTCGCTGGTCGACGACGACACCATCGAACGCGAGATCCTGACCTCCAGGCTGGCGCTGGCGGTGATGGACCAGGCGGCGTCCGAGTTCACTGACCTGCGCGGCCGCATGGCCGCGCTCGAACGGCGCGAGGAACTGGACGCGCAGGACATGCTGCGCGCGCACGTGCTGGCGCGCATCGTCGTCGATGCCTGGCGCGCTGCCGGCTGCAGCCTGGACAGCTGGCGCGAACTGCAGACTGCCTTGCACGAGGAGCTGGCCGCGCTGGTCGAAGAGGCCTACCACGAGACCAACCACTGGCTGGTGAGCCGCGGCGTGCTGCCCCACGTGGATCTGCATCCGTTCATCAAGCGCGCGCGCTCGGTCCCGCCGCCCACGGGCTTCGCCGGGGGCGGGGGCGGCTATGGGCCGAGTTCGGGTTTCGGTGCCGGCCAGGAACCGGGCCAGGGCCCGACTTCCGGCTTCGGCGGCGCCGGCGCGGGCCGCGGCGGAACTGGTGGCGGCAGCGGCGGCAGCGGCTTTGGTGCCGGCCAGGGCTACGGCGGCGCAGCCGCGTCCGGCCGCGGCAGCGTTGGCGAAGAAACGCGCATGATGACCCGGGCTGCGCCGCTGCCGCGCAGTGGCGAGCATGCCGAAGCCGTGCTCGGCCGGCTGAACCGGCTGGTCGCGAGGCAGCTGCCGGCCTTCGGCGACACGCGCCGCCAGCAGGTGGTGTCGCCAGGCCTGTCGCAGGCCATCGAACAGGCGCAGCAGGGCATCCGCCGGCGCGTCAGCGTCGGCGCGCTGCAGGCGGGCGAGGCGCAGATGACGACGCCGGCGCTGCTGGAGGAACTGCACCATCGCAAGCAGGCGCTGAAGCGTGCAGCGGCCACGCCCGAAGAGCGCGCCACGATCGAGATCGTCGCGCTGCTGTTCCAGAGCATCCTCACCGAAGACCGCATTCCCGCCAGCGTGCGCATCTGGTTCGCACGGCTGCAGATGCCGGTGCTGCGCGTGGCCGTCACCGAACCGGAGTTCTTCGCCACCGTCGACCATCCGGCGCGGCGCCTGATCGACCGCATGGGCGCCTGCGTGATGGGTTTCGACACCTCGACGCGCAGCGTCGGCGACGCGCTGGAAAAGGAGATCAAGCGCGTGGTGCAGGTGGTCGAGGCCTATCCCGATACCGGCCGGCGCGTGTTCCAGACCGTGCTCACCGAGTTCGAGAAGTTCCTCGAGCACTACTTCAGCACCGAGAACGAGGCCACGCGCCGCGGCGTGTCGCTGGCGCAGCAGGTCGAGCAGCGCGAGACGCTGGCGATCCAGTACACGATCGAGCTGCGCCGCATGCTCAACGAGGTGCCGGTGCAGGAAAGCGTGCGCGCCTTCCTGTTCCAGGTCTGGGCCGACGTGCTCGCCACCACCGCGGTGCGCTACGGCGCGCAGAGCGAGCAGACGCGCGCGATGAAGCGCGCCGCCGCCGATCTGATCTGGTCGGCCAGCGCCAAGGTCACGCGCGAGGAGCGCGCCGAAGTGCTGCGCCGGCTGACGCCGCTGCTGAAGACGCTGCGCGACGGCATGTCCTCGGGCGGCATGGATCCGGCCCGGCAGGACGAGCACATCCAGGTGCTCAACAACTCGCTGGCCGCGGCCTTCACCGCCAAGGCGCCGGTCATCCCGCCCGACCGCCTGCAGGAGCTGGCCGAAAGGCTGGAATCGCTGGAGGAGCTGCTGCCGGACGCGGCCGACGTGACCATCGACGACTCGATCGTCTTCGATCTGTCGGGCCACGAAAGCTCGGAACTCGAGGTGGTGTCCGAAGGCGGCTCGATGCCGACGCCGGCGATGCTCGCCTGGGCACGCGAGCTGCAGGTCGGCGGCTGGTACATGCTCGACTACCGCGGCCGCAACGAGGCGGTGCAGCTGGCCTGGCTCGGGCTGCGCAGGCAGCTGTCGATGTTCGTCACGCCGCAGGGGCGCTGCGTGCTGTTCCAGCAGCAGCGGCTGGCGTCCTTCCTGCAGGCCGGTCTGCTGCTGCCGGCGCAGGACGAAAGCCTGAGCGTGCGCGCCACGCGCAGCGCGCTGGCCAAGCTGGACGTGGATCCGTCGCGGCTGCTGAATTAGCCCACCCCCGAAGCGGCTTCGCCGCTTCCCGAGGGGGCGTCACCAGCGGCCCGGCAAAGCCCGGTTCCGCGGTGCCTGCTGGAAGCAGGTCCGGCGCAGTTTCAATGAATGAGGCGTTCTTCGGGCGCGACGAAGAGCTCGTCGAGGATCAGCGCGTCGGGCTCCTCGCCCAGGCTCCAGAAGACCATCAGCACGATGATCTTCAGGTCGTCCAGCGGCAACGGCCCGTTGCCGATGGCGCTGGCGCGGTCGATGACCATCTCGCGCATCGTCGGCGGCAGCACGCCGGCCGATTCGAGGAAGCTGATGAAGCCGATCGATTCGTCGCCCAGCAGTTCGCGCTCGGCTTCCGAATAGACGCGCAGGCTGTGGGCGCTCTGCTGGCCGGTGCAGGCCTCGGCGCCGCTGGCCAGACCGTCGAGCCACTTCAGCGCGTCCTGAATCTCGTCGGATTCGAAGCCGACCGCGGACAGCTTGCGCGACAGCTGCTGGTGGCTCGGACAGGCGTCCGGGCGCCAGTAGTTTTCGTACAGGTAGACGAGCACGTCGAACATGAAATCACTATAACGCAGCGCGCCCGGCCGGGCGCACCGTTACCTTCGGCGGCGTCGGGCGCAGGGTTTTCAGACGTGGCTGCGGCGCTGGTAGAGGCCGCCGGGCAGGCGCGCCACCTGGTCCTCGAGCTCGAGTTCCAGCAGGCGCGCGCTCAAGCGCTGCGCGCTGAAGCCGGTGCGTGCGCACAGCGCGTCCAGCGTCGCGGGGTCGTGGCCCAGCGCTTCCAGCACCGGGTCGCGGCGCGCCGCCGGTGGCGGCGCCTGCGCCGGCTCGGAGCCGGCAGAAGCCGGTGCGGCGGTCGAAGCCTGCAGTTCCTCGAGCAGATCGCCGGCGTTTTCCACCAGCTTCGCGCCCTGGCGGATCAGCGCGTGGCAGCCGCGCGACAGCGGCGAATGGATCGATCCAGGCACGGCGAATACCTCGCGTCCGTTTTCGGCCGCCAGCCGCGCGGTGATCAGCGACCCCGACTGCAGCGCCGCCTCGACCACCAGCGTGCCGCGCGACAGGCCGGCGATGATGCGGTTGCGCAGCGGGAAGTTCTCCGGCAGCGGCGGCGTGCCCGGCGCGAATTCGCTGACCAGCGCGCCGGCCTCGGCGATGCGCCGCGCCAGCTCGCGGTGCCGCGCCGGGTAGACGCGGTCCAGCCCGGTGCCGACTACCGCGATCGTGCTGCCCGCGCCTTGCAGGCCGCCTTCGTGGGCGGCGCCGTCGATGCCCAGCGCCAGCCCGGAGACGATGGCCCAGCCCTGGCGGCTCAGGTGGGCGCCAAAGGCGCGCGCGTTGTCCAGGCCCGCCACGCTGGCGTTGCGGCTGCCGACGATGGCCAGGCTGCGCCGCGCCAGCAGCTCGACCTGGCCCTGCACGTACAGCAGCAGCGGCGGGTCGGCCGACTGCAGCAGCTGCGGCGGATAGTCGCGGTCGCCGACGGTCAGCACCTGCCGCCGCTCGCCGCGCTCCAGCCAGGCGTGAGCGGCGCGCAGCCGCGGCTGCAGTTCGGTGGGCTCGGTGGCCAGCGCCTCGGCAAGCTGCGCGCCGACCACCTGCTGCCAGGCGGCCCTGGAAGCCCGCAGCACTTGTTCGGCCGAGCCGAAGCCGGCGAGCAGGCGGCGCACGCCCTCGCGGCCCAGCCCCGGCGTCTGCAGCAGCCGGAACCAGGCGTCGAATTCGTCGGCGTCCAGCAAGCCGGACTCTGCGCTCAGGGCTGCGTGAAGCTGTCTCCGGGGAAGACCGGGACATTCACCGACAGGATCAGCGCATACGAGGTGCGCTCGAAGACGTTGAAGACGAAGAGCAGGCCGTTCGGCTCGTTCGGCAGCTGCAGGTCGGTGCGCTGGCCGTCGACGCGCTTGACGCGCCGCTCGCCTTGGCGCCACAGCGCCAGCACGTGGCCGCGCTCGACGCCGTCGCGCGCGCCGCGGTTCAGCGCGACGATCTGGTTCTGGCCGGCGCTCAAACCCTCGCCGTAGATCTGCAGCACGCGGCCCGACATCGGCGCGTTCGGATGGTGCGGCGCATAGGCGTCCAGGTCGCGCGTCGGCAGCGGCGCCAGCCGGTCGCCGGCACCGACTTCCATGCGCACCGAGCGGATCGACACGGTGGCCGGCACGACCACGTGGCGGCCGTTTTCGTCGAAGCTGCCGCCGCTGCGCACGAAATCGGCGGTGCCGACGTAGCGCGCCTCGTAGCCCAGCAGCTCCTTGCTGTCCCAGTCGTACAGCGGCTGCGGCTCGCGGAACAGCCGGTAGCCCGAAGAGGGCTCGACGTCGCCGAGCACGTAGGCCAGCTGGCCCTGCGACATCGCGACATAACCTTCCTGCGCGGCGACGACGCGCGGCGCGCGCGCCAGTTCGTCGTCGTTGAAGATCACCGCTTCGGTCAGGAAGGGCGTGATCAGGTGCAGCGGGATCGAGCCGATCGCGCCGTTGTCCAGCAGGTTGCCGCGCACGCGCGGCGACAGCTTGACGGTGTTGTCGGGTGCGCCGGCGCCGGACTGCGCGACGCGCAGCCGCGCGCGGTCGCCGCTCTTTTCCAGGATCAGCACCTGGCCGGGGTAGATCAGGTGCGGGTTGCGCACCTGGTCGAGGTTCATGCCCCACAGCTCGGGCCAGCGCCACGGGCTCTTCAGGAACATCTTCGAGATGTCCCACAGCGTGTCGCCGCTCTGCACGGTGTGCGAATCGGGCGCATTCGGCGCCAGCTCCGACAGCGGGATGCCGGCCTGTGCCACCTGCTGCGCGGTGCTGCGCTGCTGCGGCGTGATCGGGAAATTCGGCTCGGCGGCGAGCAGCGGCCCGCTGAACAGCGAAGCGCCGGCACACAGGCCGGCCAGGACGCCGTGCCGGCGACGGAAGGTGCGTGGATTCATTCGATCAAGCTCCGGGCGGGCTCGGGGCCCCGGGCGGGTGCCACAATTGCGCCATCTGGTCGGACATTCATCGGCCTGCAGCGCACCATAGCGCAAGAGCGCGCGAAATGCTCACATCGTTTCTGAGATTCTGCCCATAAAGCGTTGATATCGCAACGAAACCGACCCCCGGGGATACAGCCTGTGAAGCCTGTCACGGCTTGTCTCGTGGTGCCGCCGCGACGCGGCCCGCGCCTTGCGATGCGCGCCGCCGCCACCATCTGAAGTCCTGTCATGGCCCAGTTGAACATCCTGCGTTATCCCGATCCGCGGCTGCAGACCGTGGCGCGGCCTGTGACCGCGATCGACGCGCGTATCGGCCGCCTGGTCGACGACATGCTCGACACCATGTACGCCGCCGAGGGCATCGGCCTGGCGGCGACGCAGGTCGACGTGCACGAGCAGGTCATCGTCATCGACGTTTCCGAAAGCCGCGACCGGCCGCTGGTGCTGGTCAACCCCCGGATCACCTGGCGCAGCGAGGAGATGGCCTTCGCCGAAGAAGGCTGCCTGTCGGTGCCGGCGGTCTACGACCAGGTGCAGCGCCACGCGCGCGTCAAGGTGCAGGCGCTGGGCCGCGACGCCTCGCCCTTCGAGCTGGAGGCGGCCGAGTTGCTGGCGGTGTGCGTGCAGCACGAAATCGACCATCTGCTGGGCAAGGTCTTCGTCGACTACCTGAGCCAGCTCAAGCGCAGCCGCATCCGCACCAAGCTGCTCAAGCGCGAGCGCGAGGCGCAGCGCGGTGCCTGAAGCGCGCGGCTTGCGCGTCGGCTTCGCCGGCACGCCGGAATTCGCGCGCGTTGCGCTGCAAGCGCTGGTCGATGCCGGCGCCACGCTGCCGCTGGTGCTGACGCAGCCCGACCGGCCGGCCGGGCGCGGCATGAAGCTGCAGGCCTCTGCCGTCAAGCAGCTGGCGCTGCAGCACGGACTGGCTGTGATCCAGCCGCGCAGCCTGCGCCTGGACGGCAAGTTTCCCGAGGATGCCGCCGCGGCGCAAACGGCGCTGCAGGCGGCGCGCCTGGACGTGCTGGTGGTGGCGGCCTACGGCCTGATCCTGCCGCCATGGGTGCTGGCGCTGCCGCGGCTGGGCTGCCTCAACATCCACGGCTCGCTGCTGCCGCGCTGGCGCGGCGCCGCGCCGGTGCAGCGCGCGATCGAAGCCGGCGATGCCGTCAGCGGCGTGTGCATCATGCAGATGGACGCCGGCCTCGATACCGGCGACATCCTGCGCAGCGCGCCGCTGGCCATCGCCGCCGCCGATACCAGCGCCAGCCTGTCGGCACGGCTGGCCGAGCTGGGCGCGCAGTTGCTGGTGGCGACGCTGGGCGAGCTGCAGCAAGGCCAACTGCCGCGCCAGCCGCAGCCGGCGGACGGCGTCAGCTGGGCGCACAAGATCGACAAGGCCGAAGGCGCGATCGACTGGCGCGAGGATGCGCTTCAGATCGAGCGGCGCGTGCGCGCCTTCGACCCCTTCCCCGGTGCCGGCTTCACGTGGCACGGTCAGAACCTGAAACTGTGGCGCGCCGCGGTGCAGCCGGGCCTGCAGGCGCCGCCGGGCACGCTGCTGCAGGCCGGTCCCGAGGGCCTGGTCGTGGCCTGCGGCCGCGATGCGCTGCAGCTGCTGGAGCTGCAGCGCGCCGGCGGGCGGCGCATGCCGGCGGCGAACTGGCTGCAATCGCTGCCGGCCGGCGCGCTGGTGCCGGGCACGGTCCTCGGCTGATTCAAGTCGGTGCGCGGCGCCGCCGATATGGCGGCAAGCTGTCCCGCCGCCTGCCCCCATGACGCCCGTCCGCATCGCTCTCGTGCTTGCCGCCACCCTGCTCGTTGCCGGTTGCGACCTGCTCGGCATCGAGTCGGCGCAGAGCGTGGCCGAGCGCCGCGAGGCCGACGGCAAGGCAGTCGGCGGCGCTTGTCGCCATGCCGGCCGTGCGCTGGAGGACTGCTACGTGCTCAACCGCAAGGCGGACAAGGCGGCGGTCTTCGCCGGCTGGCGCGAGATGAACGACTACATGCGCGAAAACAAAATCGACACCGTCGCGCCGCAGCTCGGCGCGGCCACCGAGACGGCCGGCAAGGCCGCGCGCGCTGAACCGAACGAAGCCGCGCCGCCGGCCGCGTCCAAGGCTCAAGCGCACGGCTCCTGAGTCGCGCGCGTCACGGCTGCCGAAGCAGCCGGGCCGCTTATTGCGGCGCGGTCACGAGATCGAAGGTCTTGGGATGGAAGAAGACCTCCTTCTTGGCGTTCTTCGCGTCGCGCGCATAAACCTCGCAGCAGCCGTTGGCGATCTTCACGCGGGAGATGTTCCAGCCCTTGTTGACGAGCATCTTTTCCAGCTCGGCCTGCGGGCGCCATTCTTCCTTCGGCATCGGCTCGCACTTCTCGGTGTGCTCCTGCGCCATCGCGCCGGTGGCAGCGAGGCACAAGGCCAGCATCAGCGTTCTCATCGCCTTTTCCTTTCACGTCCTCACATGTCGGCCCAGGCGCGCAGCAGGTTGTGGTACAGGCCGGTCAGGCCGATCACGCCCGGGTCGGCCTCGCCGACGGTGGCGCGCAGGTGCATCAGGTGGCGGTCCATGTCGTACAGCAGCCGGCGCTGCTCGTCGCTGCGCACCATGCTCTCGACCCAGAAGAAGCTGGCCACGCGGTGGCCGCGCGTCACCGGCTCGACGCGGTGCACGCTGGTGCCGGGGTACAGCACCATGTCGCCGGCCGGCAGCTTGACCGACTTGTGGCCGAAGGTGTCCTCGACCACCAGCTCGCCGCCGTCGTAGTCGCCCGGTTCGGCCAGGAACAGCGTGCAGCTGATGTCGGTGCGCACACGCTCGCCGTTGCCTCCGGGGATGAAGCGCACCGCGTTGTCGACGTGGTTGCCGAAGGCGTTGGCCGTGCCGCCATAGCGGTTGAACAGCGGCGGAAAGACGCGCTTGGGCAGCGCCGCGGAGAAGAACGTCATGTGCCGGTTCAGCGCCTGCAGCACGATCGGCTGCAGCGCCTTGGACGCCTCGCCCTGTTGGTCGAGCTGCTCGTTGTTCTTCGCCAATGCCGACTGCACGCCGGCAGTGACACGGCCATCGCCCCAGGTGGCGCGCTCGAGAACGGCGCGCGCGGTGCTCAGCTCCTCGGCGCTCAGCACCTGCTTGATGTGCAGCAGCATGTCTAAAACGTCCTTTCAGAAGCGCAGCGTCAGCGTGGCCTGCACCGCACGCGGCGCGCCGGGCACGTAGTGGCCGCTGTACAGCGTGTCGGCGTAGTAGCGGTTGCTGAGGTTGGTGACGTTGAGCATCAGCGCCACCGCATCGCTGAAGTCGACCTGCGCCATCAAGTCGCCGGTGATGAAGCTGGGCGCGACGATGCCCGGCGGGTTGCGGTTCGGCGTCTGCGAGCTGCGGAAGGTGACGCCGCCGCCCAGCCGCAGCTGCGGCAGCAGCTGGTACGTGGTCCACACCGAGCCGCTGTTGCGCGGCGTCAGCGACGGCCGCTGGCCGACCCGCTCGCCCGAGATCGCCGAGCCGTCGGCATTGCCCTCGTCGATCTCGGCGATCGGGATCCAGGCATAGGACACGAACACGTCCCACAGCGGCGTGATGCGCCCGGCGACGTCGATGTCGATGCCGGTGGCATGGCGCCGCCCCGACAGCAGGTAGTCGTCGATCGGCGTGCCCGCCGGCGAGTCGCGGTTGCGCTCGTGGTACTTGGTGATGTTGAAGATCGACGCGCGTGCGCTCAAGCGGCCGTTGAAGAGCGTGAAGTAGGTGCCCAGCTCGAGATTGCGGCTCTCTTCGGGCGGTGTGTTCGAGCCCGGCAGGTCGTACTGGTAGGTGTCGCCGGAGGTGTTGAACGAGGTGCCGTACGAGAAGTACCAGCTCGAGGTCGGCGTCGGCTGGTAGAGCACGCCGAAACGTTCACTCCACAGGCCCTCGGAGCGCCTGCGGTCGGCGGTGACGGTGCCCGGCGGCACGTTGCCGCCGTCCGCCGTCTGGAAGCTCTGGTATTCGCCGCGGAAGTAGTCGTAGCGCAGGCCGAGCAGCACTTTCCAGTCCGGCGCCACCTGGATCAGATCCTGCGCGAACACGCCCGCGGCGCGCGCGTCGAAGGCCGCCTGCTGGCGCTGGATGCGCAGCGACTCGTCGACCCAGCCGTAGCCGTTGTCGGGGTTGCCGAGCGTGGTGCGCGGCGAGTTCTTGTCCAGCGTCACGCCGGGCGGCAGCACCATCGCGTAGCCGGAGAACTTCTCGTGCGCCAGGTCCAGGCCGGCCAGCACCTCGTTGTCGGCGCCGAACCAGTCGAAGCGGTTCGTGTAGTCGAACTGCAGATAGGTGTTGCTCATGTCCTGCACCTTGTTGTTGGTGCCGCGGTTCAGCAGCGTGGCGGCGCTGATCGTGTCCAGGCCCTGCGGCGTGGCGGGGCAATCGGGGTTGTTGCCGTTGTTGTTCTGGCAGAAGCGGATCGTGCTGGCGCGCTGGTCGCGGTCGTAGACGCCGTAGCGCAGCGTCGAGCGCAGTTCGCCGCCGTCGCCGAAGCGGTGCAGCCAGCCGAGCGTGCCGTAGGTGGTGCCGCCGGCGTTGTAGTCGCTGGGCGCGCCGTAGTAGGCGTTGTTCGGGTTCAGTCCGGGGATCATCACCGACGGGTTGCCGTCGGCCTGCGCCGAGCTGGCGCGCAGCCACGGCAGGCCGTAGTTGATGCCGTTGTCGTTGTTCAGGTAGAAGGCCGCGGCGTAGAACTCGTCGCGCGTGCCGATGCCCCAGCGGAAGTTGACCGCCGCGCCTTCCTTGTCGATGGAGTTGCCGTTGTTGTCGGCGGTGTTGCGCATCAGGTTGAAGCGCACCGCCGAGGTGTCGCCGGTCTGCAGGTTGAAGTCGCCGGTGAAGCGCAGGAAGCCGTCGTTGCCGGCCGTGAAGTTGACGACGTTGGCGTTGTCCAGGAAGGGCTGCTTGGACACCTGGTTGACCACGCCGCCGGTCGAGCCGCGCCCGAACAGCATCGACGCCGAGCCGCGCAGCAGCTCGATGCGGTCGAAGTTGAAGGTGTCGCGGTCGTAGAAGCCCGGGTCGTGGATGGTGTCGACGTAGATGTCGCCGGACATCGAGAAGCCGCGCAGCCGGATGTCCTGCTCGCCGCCTTCGGCCGCCAGGAAGCTGATGCCGCCCATCAGGTGCAGCGCCTGGTTCAGCGTGTCGACCTGGCGGTCCTCCATCAGCCTGTCGGTGACCACCGTCACCGACTGCGGGATGTCGCGCTGCTCCTGCAGACCGCGGCCGACGCTGGTCGTGGTCGCGCGCAGCGAGGTGGCGTCGGTCTCGGGCTTGCCGGTGACGGCGATGGCCGGCAGCGTGGTTTCGCGCCCGGCAGGGGCCGCCGCCGGGCTGGCGGCTGGCGGCGCCGCCGGTGCCGCCGGTGCCGGGCTCGAAGCCGGTGGCGCCGCGGGCGCCGCGTCGGCCGCAGGCGGGGTGGCGGCCGGGGCGGCCGGCGCCTGCACGGTGCTGGCCGGCGCGCCGGGCACGGCCGGCAATTGGACTTGGGCCAGTGCCTGCATCTGCATCAGGCCGAAGCCGGCGGCCAGTGCGCCCAGCGGCAGCAGCCGGCGCGGTGCGCTGTCCTCAGCGGCGGCGGCGTGCACGGCTCTTCGGGCCGGGCGTGCCGCCTTCAGGGATGGGGGATGGTTGGGAACGGGGTGCGGCACAGTCGACTCCAGGGTGGGAGCACTGGCTGGCAACGGCGGGCTTGTGCATGGGGCTTCGGGGCGGGTGGATGGCGGGCCGCGGTGCGGGGCGGCACTTCAGGGCGCAGGCGCAGGCGCGCAGGGCTCAGAGCTCAGGGCTGCGTTTCGGGCTCGCTGACGAAACCGATGCGGCCGAGGCCCGCCTTCGAGGCATCGGCCAGCGTCTGCGCGACGACGCGGTACGGCACGTTCTGGTCGGCGCGCAGATGCAGCTCCGGCTGCACCGGCAGCGCCGCGGCCTGCGCCAGGCGCTGCTGCAGCTCGGCGCGCGCCACCGGCTCGCCGTCCCAGTGCAGCGTGCCCTGGGCGTCGACCGCGATGTCGATCTTCTGCGGCCGCAGGTCGTTGGCCTGCGAGCTGGCCTTGGGCAGCTCGAGCTTGACGGCCTGCGTCAGCAGCGGTGCGGTGACGATGAAGATCACCAGCAGCACCAGCATGACGTCGATCAGCGGCACCATGTTGATGTCGGACATCTGCGTGCCCGGGCTCTTGGAATCGAAGCTGGCGAAGGCCATGGCGTGCGCCTGCTCAGGCTGCCGCCGGCCTGGCCGCGTGTGCGGCAGCGCGCAGCGGCTGCACCTGGGCCGGCGCCGCTGCGCTGCCGTGGCCCAGCGCCTGGCCCATGCAGACGAAGGTGTGCAGCTCGTAGGCGAAGGCGTCGAGCCGCGCGGCGAGCACGCGGTTGGCACGCGTCAGCGCGTTGTAGCCGATGACCGCCGGCACGGCGACCGCCAGCCCCAGGCCGGTCATGATCAGCGCCTCGCCCACCGGTCCGGCGACGCGGTCCAGCGTGCCGGCGCCGCTCATGCCGATGGCCACCAGCGCGTGGTACACGCCCCAGACGGTGCCGAACAGGCCGACGAAGGGTGCGGTGGCGCCGACGGTAGCCAGCACCGACAGGCCGTTCTCCAGCCGCGTCGTCTCTTCGTCGAGCACCTTCTTGATGGTGCGCGTGACGAAGTCGCTGGCGCTGCCGGCTTCTTCCAGCTTGGCGGCGCCGTACTTGGCATGGTGCGCCTGCGCATGCATGGCGTGTGCGCTCAGGTGCGAAAACGGGTCGCGCGCGCCATGCGCCGAGATCTCGGCGGCCACCGCGTCCAGCGAGGTGGCGTTCCAGAACAGTTGCAGGAAGGCCGCGCCGCGCGACTTGCGCAGCATCAGCGTCAGCCCCTTGACGGCGATGATCGCCCACGAGGCGATGGACATCGCGATCAGGATCGCGAGCAAGGTGCTGCCCACCACGTCGGTGTGGGCGATGAAATGGCCGAAGCCCAATGCGCCGCTGTCGGTGCCCATGCCCAGGCTCATGTCATTTCTCCAGTTGGAAGCGGATCGGAATCAAGGCCCAGCCTTCCACCGGCCGGCCCTTTTCTGCATACGGCTTGAAGCGCGCGCCCTGCACCGCGGCCAGCGCCGCCTGGTCCAGCCGCGGGTGGCCGGACGAGCGCTCGACCTGCACCGTGCGCGGCGCGCCGCCTTCGGCGCCGATATAGGCGCGCACCGTCACCAGCCCGGTCTCGCGGCGGCGCAGCGACAGCGGCGGATACGCCAGTTGCGGCGCCTGCAGGTACTGCACCGCTTCGTCGGGCAGCAGCTTCGGCGCGGGCGGCGCGGGCGGCGCGGCCACGGCCACCGCTTCGGCATGGCTGACCGGCGCCGCCGGTGGCGGCGGCGCCGGCTCCGGCTCGGGCGTTTCCGTGGGCGGCGGCACGGTGATGGCCTCGGGTGTGGGGCTGGCCGTGCTGGCCAGCAGCTTGGGTGCTGGTGCCGGCTGCAGCCGGGCGCGCGGCGCCGCCTTCGGCGCTGGCGCCGGTGCGGGCGGCGGCGGTGCCGGCGGGGTCGGCGCAGCCAGCAGGTTGACCAGGATCGGTGCAGCCTGCACCGCGGCTTCACGCACGGCCTGCACCTGCAGCAGGCCCCACACGGCGAGCACGTGCAGGCCGACGATGGCGGCGACGACCCCGCGGCGCTGCGCCCGGTTCAGGTCTGCGCCGCTATCGGCCGCAAGCGGCGGCAGCGCCGCAACGGCGCGGCCTGGCGCCAGCGCGGTGTCGGGGGAGGTGCGGGTCAGCACGGCGGATCAGGGTAGAGACGGAAACGATAACACGGATGCGCACTATTCTCATTCACGACATGGATCCGCGGTGCTGCGGCGTGGTGGGGCTGTCACAATTTGCGCGCTGCCACATCCCATTCGTAATCCCGCCATGAACGTGCTCCGCTTCAGCGACCTGGTTGCCGCCGGCAAGGTGGCCGGCAAGAGGGTCTTCATCCGTGCCGACCTCAACGTGCCGCTGGACGCTGCGGGCGGCATCACCGAGGACACGCGCATCCGCGCTTCGCTGCCGTGCATCCGCATGGCGCTGGATGCCGGCGCGGCGGTGATGGTCACTTCGCACCTGGGCCGTCCGACCGAAGGCGCGTTCAAGCCCGAGGACTCGCTGGCGCCGGTGGCGCAGCGCCTGGCCGAGCTGCTGGGCCGCGAGGTGCCGCTGCGCGCCGACTGGGTCGACGGCGTACAGGTGGCGCCGGGCCAGCTGGTGCTGCTGGAGAACTGCCGGCTGAACCAGGGCGAGAAGAAGAACGACGAGGCGCTGGCGCGCAAGCTGGCCGCGCTGTGCGACATCTTCGTGCACGACGCCTTCGGCACCGCGCACCGCGCCGAGGCCTCGACCTACGGCATCGCGCAGTTCGCGCCGGTGGCCTGCGCCGGGCCGCTGCTGGCCGCCGAGATCGACGCCCTCACCCAGGCGCTGAGCGCGCCGCAGCGCCCGCTGCTGGCCATCGTCGCCGGCTCCAAGGTCAGCACCAAGCTGAGCATCCTGCGCAGCCTGGCGCGCAAGGTCGACGGCCTGATCGTCGGCGGTGGCATTGCCAACACCTTCCTGGCCGCCGTTGGTCTGCCCATCGGCAAGAGCCTGGCCGAGCCGGCGCTGCTGGACGAGGCGAAGGCGGTGATCGCGGCGATGCGCTCGCGCGGCGCCGCGGTGCCTATCCCGACCGACGTGGTCACGGCCAAGGCGTTCAAGGCCGACGCCGCAGCCACGGTCAAGCCGGTGGCCGAGGTGGCCGGCGACGACCTGATCCTCGACATCGGCCCCGACACCGCCGCGGCGCTGGCGGCGCGGCTGAAGGCTGCCGGCACGATCGTCTGGAACGGGCCGGTCGGCGTGTTCGAGTTCGACGCCTTCGCGCACGGCACCGAGACCGTCGCGCGGGCCATCGCCGCGAGCCCAGCCTTCAGCATCGCCGGCGGCGGCGACACGCTGGCGGCGATCGCCAAGTACGGCATCGAGCGCGACATCGGCTACATCTCCACCGGCGGCGGCGCCTTCCTCGAGGTGCTGGAAGGCAAGACGCTGCCGGCCTTCGAGATGCTGGCGCGGCGCGCAGCGGGCTGAGAGCCTGTGAAGCATTCCGCCACACCCGCTCGTGCGCCCGAAACGGCGCCGCTCGTCGTTGCAAATGCTCGCCATAGCCCGCGCTATGGCTGCGCTTTGCGCCTAGATCGACACCGCTTCGGACGCCCGCTCGGGCGCGCCGGAATACTTCACAGGCTCTGAGCCCATGAAGCCCGGCGGCGGCGATTGCCGCTGCCGCCGTCGAAGCTGTTTGCGCTGCCGCCCGGTCCGCAGCGCCTGAATCAGGCGTAACCTTCCGCGTCCCGAACAAGTCGAAGGAGCACCCGATGAATGCCCCCCTGACCCCCGCCGAAGAAGCGCTGCGCGAAGCCGCGCTCGAATACCACCGGCTGCCGGTGCAAGGCAAGATCTCGGTCACGCCGACCAAGCCGCTGTCCAACCAGCGCGACCTGTCGCTGGCCTATTCGCCGGGCGTGGCCTATGCCTGCCTGGCAATCGAGAAGGATCCGGCGCTGGCGGCTGAGTACACCTCGCGCGCCAACCTGGTGGGCGTGATCACCAACGGCACCGCGGTGCTGGGCCTGGGCGACATCGGCGCGCTGGCCGGCAAGCCGGTGATGGAAGGCAAGGGCTGCCTGTTCAAGAAGTTCGCCGGCATCGACGTCTTCGACATCGAACTCGCCGAGCATGATCCGGACAAGCTGGTCGAGATCATCGCCGCGCTCGAGCCCACGCTCGGCGGCATCAACCTCGAGGACATCAAGGCGCCCGAGTGCTTCACCATCGAGAAGAAGCTGCGCGAGCGGCTCAACATCCCGGTGTTCCACGACGACCAGCACGGCACCGCGATCATCTCCGCGGCGGCGCTGCTCAACGGGCTGGAACTGGTGGGCAAGCCCATCGGCGACATCAAGCTCGCCGTATCCGGCGCCGGCGCGGCGGCCATCGCCTGCCTGGACGTGATGGTCGGTCTGGGCGTCAAGCCGTCGAACATCTACGTCTGCGACAGCAAGGGCGTGGTGCGCGAGGGCCGTGGCGACAAACTCGACGAGTCCAAGCAGCGCTACTGCCAGAAGACCGAGGCGCGCACGCTGGCCGACGTGGTGGCCGGCGCCGACGTCTTCCTCGGCTGCTCGGCCCCGGGCGTGATGACGGTGGCGATGGTCAAGAGCATGGCCGACAAGCCGATCATCCTGGCGCTGGCCAACCCGGAGCCGGAGATCCGCCCCGAGCTGGCCCAGGCGGCGCGGCCCGACTGCATCATCGCCACCGGCCGTTCGGACTATCCGAACCAGGTCAACAACGTGCTGTGCTTCCCGTACATCTTCCGCGGCGCGCTGGACTGCGGCGCGACCAAGATCAACGAGGCGATGAAGCTGGCCTGCGTGCGCGAGATCGCCGCGCTGGCCAAGGCCGAGGCCAGCGACGAGGTGGCGGCCGCCTATCCGGGCCGCGAGCTGAAGTTCGGCGCTGACTACCTGATCCCGACGCCCTTCGACGTGCGCCTGATCATGCGCATCGCGCCGGCGGTGGCCAAGGCGGCGATGGACTCGGGCGTGGCCACGCGGCCGATCGCCGATCTCGACACCTACCGCCAGAGCCTGGGGCGCTTCGTCTACCAGACCGGCATGGTCATGCGTCCGGTGTTCGCCGCGGCCAAGACCTGCAACGCGCGCAAGCCGGCGCGCGTGGTCTATGCCGAAGGCGAGGACGAGCGCGTGCTGCGCGCGCTGCAGGTGGTGCTGGACGAAGGCCTGGCGCAGCCGGTGCTGGTCGGCCGGCCCGAGGTGGTGCGCATGCGCATCGAACGCGCCGGCCTGCGCCTGGCGCCGGGACGCGACTTCGAGCTCGTCGACCCGGCCGACGACCCGCGCTTTCGCGCCTACTGGGAAACCTACGCCAAGCTGATGGGCCGCGACGGCGTCACGCCCGAAGTCGCCAAGGCGTCGGTGCGGCGTTCGAACACGCTGATCGCTTCGCTGATGGTCAAGCGCGGCGAAGCCGACGCCATGCTGTGCGGCCTGGTCGGCCGCTACGACCAGCACCTCGAGCACATCCGCGGGGTCATCGGCCACCGCAGCGGCCAGCAGGTGATGGCGGCGATGAACGCGCTGATGCTCGACCAGTACACGCTGTTCATCGCCGACACCTTCGTCAACGAGCTGCCCAGCGCCGAGGAACTGGCCGAGATCGCCGTCATGGCCGCGGCCGAGGTGCGGCGCTTCGGCCTGCCGCCGAAGGTGGCGTTCCTGTCGCATTCGGTGTTCGGCTCGTCGCAGCGGCCGTCGGCGCGGCGCATGCGCGAGGCGCGCAACCTGTTCGTGCAGCGCTGCCCGGACATCGAGTGCGACGGCGAGATGCACGGCGACGCCGCGTTGTCGGAGACCATCCGCCGCGGCTACCTGCCCGACAGCACGCTCAGCGGCGCGGCCAACCTGCTGGTGCTGCCGAACATCGACGCCGCCAACATCCTGTTCAACGTGCTCAAGACCACCGGCGGCCACGGCGTCACCATCGGCCCGATCCTGCTCGGCGCGGCGCTGCCGGCGCACATCCTGACGCCGTCGGCCACCTCGCGCCGCGTCGTCAACATGACCGCGCTGGCCGTCGCCGACGTGGCCGAGGCCGCCGCGGCGCCGCAGGGCTGAGCGGTGCGCCGCGGCAGGGCGGGCGCGGATAATCGCCGCGCCCGCGCTGCCCGCCCACCGAAAGACCTGCCCATGTCCCGCGCCACCAAGATCGTCGCCACGCTCGGCCCCGCCTCCAGCGAACCCGCGGTGCTCGAGCGGCTGCTGCGCGCCGGTGTCGACGTGGTGCGGCTGAACTTCAGCCACGGCAGCGCGCAGGACCACCGCGAGCGCGCGGCGCTGGTGCGCGAGACGGCGCAGCGCTTGGGCAAGCCGGTGGCGCTGATGGCCGACCTGCAGGGACCGAAGATCCGCGTCGGCAGGTTCGAGGGCGGCAGCGTCACGCTGGTCAACGGCGCGGCCTTCGTGCTCGACGCCGCGCGCGAGGCGCCCGGCGACGTGCATGCGGTGGGGCTGGACTACAAGGAGCTGCCGCGCGACGTCAAGCCCGGCGACAGGCTGCTGCTGAACGACGGCCTGATCGAGCTGGCGGTGCAGGCGGTGCGCGGCAGCGAGGTGCACACCGTCGTGCGCCTGGGCGGCGTGCTGTCCAACAACAAGGGCATCAACAAGCAGGGCGGCGGTCTGACCGCGCCGGCGCTGACCGCCAAGGACATGGAAGACATCAAGACGGCGATGAGCTTCCAGTGCGAGTACCTGGCGGTCAGCTTCCCGAAGAACGCCACCGATATGGAGATGGCGCGGCAGCTGGCCAACGTGGCCGGCGAACCGTACAAGCACAAGCCGGCGCTGATCGCCAAGATCGAGCGCAGCGAGGCGATTCCGCAGCTGGAGGCGATCCTCAAGGCCAGCGACGGCATCATGGTGGCGCGCGGCGACCTGGCGGTCGAGGTCGGCGCCGCGGCCGTGCCCGCGCTGCAAAAGCGCATGATCCGCATGGCGCGCGCGATGGACAAGATCACCATCACCGCCACGCAGATGATGGAAAGCATGGTGCTGAACCCGGTGCCCACGCGCGCCGAGGTCAGCGACGTGGCCAACGCCGTGCTCGACGGCACCGATGCGGTGATGCTCAGCGCCGAGTCCGCCGCTGGCCGCTACCCGGTGGAGACGGTCGAGCAGATGGCGCTGATCGCGCGGGAGGCCGAGCGCGCCGAGGACGTGCAGCTCGCCGCCGACTTCACCGTCGGCCGCTTCGGCCGCATCGACCAGAGCATCGCCATGGGCGCGCTGTTCACCGCGCACCACCTGGGCTGCAAGGCCATCGTCGCGCTCACCGAGAGCGGCTCGACCGCGCTGTGGATGAGCCGCCACGCGATCCGCGTGCCGATCTTCGGCGTGACCTCGTCGCCGCAGTCGGAGCGGCGCATGGCGCTGTACCGCAACGTACGCCCGATGCTGATGGAAGCGCACAGCGACCGCGACGAGGCGCTGCGCGACGCCGAGCGGCTGCTCGTCGAGCGCGGCGTGCTGATGCCCGGCGACACCTATGCCATCACCTGCGGCGAGCCGATGGGCTACCCGGGCGGCACCAACATGCTGAAGGTGTGCCGGGTGAATTGACCCAGCCCCTGCGCGCTCATAAGGCAACCTCCGCGCTGATCGCGCTCCGGTGTGAGCGCTTTGGGGCGGCCATGCGCGCTCACGCGCCCGCTCGAGGGGGCGACACCAGCGGCCCGGCGAAGCCGGTTCCGCGGTGTCCGCTCTATAGAATCCCGCCATTCTCTTTGCTCCCTTGCGAGGCCCTACATGCCACTCGTCTCCATGCGCCAACTGCTGGACCATGCCGCTGAGAACGGCTATGGCATCCCGGCCTTCAACGTCAACAACCTGGAGCAGGTGCAGGCGGTGATGACCGCCGCCGCGGAGGTGGGCGCGCCGGTGATCCTGCAGGCCAGCGCCGGGGCGCGCAAGTACGCCGGCGAGCCCTTCATCAAGCACCTGATCCAGGCGGCCACCGAGGCCTACCCGCAGATCCCGCTGGTCATGCACCAGGACCACGGCACCAGCCCCAAGGTCTGCGAAGGGGCCATCGCGCTGGGCTTCGGCTCGGTGATGATGGACGGCTCGCTGATGGAGGACGGCAAGACGCCGGCCAGCTTCGACTACAACGTGCAGGTCACGCGCAAGGTCGTCGACATGGCGCATGCGGTGGGCGTGACGGTGGAAGGCGAGCTCGGCTGCCTGGGCAACCTGGAGACCGGCGACGCGGGCGAGGAGGACGGCGTCGGCGCCGCCGGCAAGCTGGACCACAGCCAGATGCTCACCGACCCCGAGGAGGCCGCGGTGTTCGTCAAGGCCACGCAGCTGGACGCGCTGGCCATCGCGATCGGCACCAGCCACGGCGCCTACAAGTTCAGCCGCAAGCCCACCGGCGACATCCTGGCCATCGGCCGCGTCAAGGAGATCCACCAGCGCATCCCGAACACGCACCTGGTGATGCACGGCTCGTCCAGCGTGCCGCCCGAGCTGCTGGCGATCATCAACCAGTACGGCGGCAGCATGAAGCAGACCTTCGGCGTGCCGGTGGAAGAGATCCAGGAAGCCATCAAGCACGGCGTGCGCAAGATCAACATCGACACCGACATCCGCCTGGCGATGACCGGCGCGGTGCGCAAATTCATGGCCGAGAACCCGGACAAGTTCGACGCCCGCGAATGGCTCAAGCCGGCGCGCGAGGCGGCCTACAAAGTGTGCCGGCAGCGCTACCTGGAGTTCGGCTGCGAAGGCCAGGCGGCAAAGATCAAGCCGAAGTCGCTGGCCCAGGTGGCGGGCGCCTACCGCAGCGGCGAACTGGCGCAGACCGTCGTCTGACGGCCGGCACGCGCGGCGCCGGCCTGCTTCTTACTTCTTCTTGCCGCCGCCCTTCAGCGCCAGCTGCTTCGCGCCCTTGTGCGCATGGTGGCGCTTGGCCAGGTCGGCCAGCACGCCCTCGTCGCTGAGGTCGAGCATGCTGGAGTCGTCCCAGTCGCGCCGCGTCACTTCCTTCAGCCGCGCGATCAGCTCGGGCGCATCGGTCTCGATGGCCAGTTCGCGCCGCTCGTCGAAGCTGCCCGGCGCCAGGTTGATCGAGCCGATGATCGCGCGCTCCTCGTCGGCCAGCAGCATCTTGCCGTGCAGCTTCAGGTGCTTCAGCCGGTGCACCTTGGCGCCCACGTCGCGCATGATGCGCAGCCCGCCGACGCCTTCGATCAGCTTGTCCGGCTTCAGGTTATGCGGCGGCCGCGCCATGATGCGCACGCTGACGCCGCGCGCGCAGGCGCGCACCAGGCGCTCGATGATCACGGTGTCCTGGTAGCGCTCGTTCTGCAGCCACAGCGAACTGCGCGCCGAATCGATGAAGGCGGCGATGCGCGCGCGGCCGTTGTTCGGGCACCAGATCAGCCGCGACTTCGGCTCGGGCTTGAATTCGCCCTGCGTCCAGTCGGCGTCGAAGCAGCGCAGCATCTCGGACACTTCGAGCGCATCGTCGACGATCACCGCATAGTCGCGCGTCTCGGTCAGGTCGCGCGTCTCCCAGTTCAGCGATTCGACGAAGCCGGTCTTGCGATCCACGACCATCGACTTCTGGTGCGTCACCGCGAAGGCCGGGCTCGAGTCGCGCACCTCGACGCCGGCGTCGAGCAGCGCCCGGCGCGTGTCCTCGTTGTCGCTGCTGCCGTCGCGGCGCTGCGGGTTCAGCATCACGCGCACCTGGACGCCGCGCGAGCGCGCCGCCTGCACCGCTGCCAGCATCTGCGGGTCGGTGAACAGGAACATGCGGATGTTGATCGCCTGCTGGGCGCCGGCGATGGCCTCCCGCAGCGGGCGGGCGCTGTCGTCGGGCAGCACGATCAGGCGCTGCGGCATGGGGCTTCTACAATCAAGGCTTTCCGTTCCCGGAGCCGAGCGTGACAAGCGCAGCCCCCCTGGTCGGCGTGCTGATGGGCTCGTCCAGCGACTGGGACACCCTGCAGCACGCGGCGCAGATTCTCGCCGAGTTCGGCGTGCCGCACGAGACGCGCGTGGTCAGCGCGCACCGCATGCCCGACGACATGTTCGCCTATGCCGAAGCCGCCGCCGGCCGCGGCCTGCGCGCGATCATCGCCGGGGCCGGCGGCGCCGCGCACCTGCCCGGCATGCTGGCGGCCAAGACCGTCGTGCCGGTGCTCGGCGTGCCGGTGGCCAGCCGCCACCTGCAGGGCGTGGATTCGCTGCATTCGATCGTCATGATGCCCAAGGGCATTCCGGTGGCCACCTTCGCCATCGGCGCGGCCGGCGCGGCCAACGCCGCGCTGTTCGCCGTGGCCATGCTCGCCAATACCGATGCGGCGCTGCGCGAGAAGCTGCACGGCTGGCGCGCACGGCAGACCGAAGCCGCCCGCGCAATGAGCGGCGAGATCGGCTGATGTCGGCCTGCCTGCCCGGCGCGGCCGGGCCCGACGGCCTGCCTGCCATGCTCGGCGTGATGGGCGGCGGCCAGCTGGCGCGCATGTTCGTGCATGCGGCGCAGGCCATGGGCTACCGCACCGCGGTGCTCGACCCGGACGCGGCCAGCCCGGCCGGATCGGTGTCGCACCTGCATGTGCGCAGCGCCTACGACGATGCCGCCGGCCTGGCGCAGATGGCGCGGCATTGCGCAGCCGTGACCACCGAGTTCGAGAACGTGCCCGCGCCGCCGCTGGCCTGGCTGGCGCAGCGGCTGCCGGTGGCGCCGCGTGCCGAGGCCGTGGCCATCTGCCAGCAGCGCAGTGCCGAGAAGGCGCAGTTCCTGGCCTGCGGCGTGCCCTGCGCGCCGTACGCGGTCATCGCCAGCGACGCCGATGTCAAAGGCGCCGACGCGGCCCTGTTCCCGGCGATCCTGAAGTCGGCGCAGCTCGGCTACGACGGCAAGGGCCAGCTGCACGTGGCCGCGCCGGGCGAGCTGGCCGCGGCCTGGCAGTCGCTGCAGCGCGTGCCCTGCGTGCTGGAGCGGCGGCTGGCGCTGCGCTGCGAAGTCAGCGTCATCGTCGCGCGCGGCGCCGACGGCCGCTGCGTGCACCTGCCTGCGCAGCAGAACCTGCACCGCGACGGCATCCTGGCGGTGACGCAGGTGCCGGCGCCCGAGGTCGCGCCGGCACTGGCGGCGCAGGCCGTCGACTGGGCGTCACGGCTGGCGGCGGCGATGGACTACGTCGGCGTGCTGTGCGTCGAGTTCTTCGTCGTCGATGACGGCTCGAGCGACGGCTCGCTGGTGGCCAACGAGATGGCGCCGCGGCCGCACAACTCGGGCCACTACAGCATCGACGCCTGCGACGTGTCGCAGTTCGAGCTGCAGGTGCGCTGCCTGGCCGGGCTGCCGCTGCCGGCGCCGCGCCAGCATTCGGCGGCGGTGATGCTGAACCTGCTCGGCGACCTGTGGTTCGCCGGCGGCGAGACGGCGGCCACGCCGGCCTGGGAGCGCGTGCTGGCGCTGCCCGGCGTGCACCTGCACCTGTACGGCAAGGCCGAGCCGCGCCGCGGACGCAAGATGGGGCACCTGACGCTGACCGCGGCCGATGCCGCCGCGGCGCGGCAGGTGGCGCTGCAGGCGGCGTCGCAACTCGGGCTGCCGGGGTTCTGAGCGCCATGCCGCTGCTCGCTGCCGACGATGCGCGCTCGCTGCGCCTTGCCGCCGCGGCGGTCGCGGCCGGCGAGCTGCTGGCCTTCCCGACCGAAACCGTCTACGGCCTGGGCGCGCGCGCCGACGACGATGCCGCCGTGCAGCGCATCTACGCCGCCAAGGGGCGGCCGGCGGGGCATCCGCTGATCGTGCACGTGGCCGACGCCGCACAGGCGCAGCATTTCGCCGCGCACTGGCCGGCAGCGGCGCAGGCGCTGGCGCAGGCCTTCTGGCCGGGGCCGCTGACGCTGATCGTGCGACGCCAGCCGCAGCGTGCGGCGGCCGCGGCGGGTGGGCAGGGCAGCATCGGCCTGCGCGTGCCCGCGCATCCGCTGGCGCGCTCGCTGCTGCGCGAGGCGCTGGGTTTGGGCGTGCCGGGCATCGCCGCGCCCAGCGCCAACCGCTTCGGCCGCGTCAGCGCGACCACGGCGGCGCACGTGGTGCAGGAATTCGGGCCTGAACTGAAGGTGCTCGACGGCGGCGAATGCCCGGGCGGCATCGAGTCGGCGATCGTCGACTGCAGCGGTTCCGAGCCGGCGCTGCTGCGGCCGGGGCTGCTGTCGCGCTCGGCCATCGAAGCCGTGCTGGCCGCGCCGCTGGGCGGACGCGACGCACATTCGCCGCGCGCCAGCGGCGGCCTGCGCTCGCACTATGCGCCGGCGGCCAGGCTGCGGCTGATGAGCACGCAGCAGCTGAGCGACGCGCTGCAGTTACTCGGGCCGCAGGCCGGGGCTTTGAAGCTGGCGGTATATTCGCGCACCGCGCTGCGCGCCGGGCGTGGCGTCGAGCAGCGGCGCATGCCCGACGACCCGGCCGCCGCCGCCCACGAGCTGTTTGCCGCATTGCGCGAATTCGACGCACGCGGCGTGCAGCTGATCTGGGTCGAGCAGCCGCCGCCCGGCGCCGACTGGGAGGGCGTCGCCGACCGCCTGACGCGCGCCGCCGCGGATTGACGCGGCCCGAGCCGAATTCATGCAAGTTTCTGGAGTATTGATGAAGTCAATGGTCAAGCAGGCGCGGCGTGCGCTGCAGGGGCTGGGCGCGAGCCTGGCGTTGATGCTGCTGGCGGCCTGCGGCGGCGGCACCGAGCAGGTGACGCCTTTCGATCCGACGCGCTACATGGCGTTCGGCGACGAGATGAGCGTGCTGACCCCGAACGCGCCGCTGGGGCGCAAGTACACGGTCAACGCGCTGGACGACGCCGGCAACATCGCCTGCCTGACCAACACCTCGAGCCAGCCGGCACGGTTGTGGACGCAGATCCTGGGCGGCACCTTCAACTTCGTGTTCGCCGAATGCAACCCCGACGCGCGGCCGGTGAGCGCCTTCATCTATGCCGCGCCGGGCGCGAAGGCCGACGATTTCGCGGCGCAGGTGGCGGCGGCGCGGGTGGCGCACGGCCGCTTCGGCTGCCACGACATGATGTCGGTGCTGATCGGCGCCAACGACGTCCTCGATCTGTTCGAGAGCGTCTATCTGGCCGACCCGACGCCGGCGACGCGCACGCAGGCGCAGAACGAACTGACGGCGCGCGGCGCGCGGCTGGGCCGTGCGATCACCGAACTCACCGCCAACAACGGGCCGAACGTCATCGTCTCGACGATCCCGCTGATGAACCTGACGCCTTATGCGGCGCTGCAGGCGGTGGCGCACCCCGACGCCGACGTGCGCAACGTGTTGCACGACTTCAGCCAGGCCTTCAACACCGCGCTGCGCGTCAACATCCCCAACGACGGCTCGCGCTGGGGGCTGGTCGAGCTGGACGCGCTGGTTCAGGCCGGCGTCAACAACCCCGGCAACTACAACCTGAACAACGTCACCGATGCCGCCTGCCTGCCCGGCACCTGGGGCACGCCGGACTGCACGACCAGCACGCTGGTGCCCAACGCCAACCCCAACACCTGGCTGTGGGCCAGCGACAAATGGATGGGCTGGCGCGCGCACCTGAACCTGGGCAACTTCGCGCGCACGCGCGCCCGCGACAATCCCTTCGGCTGCGGCTGATACCCGTTGGCGTTCAGCGCGACGGCGCGTCGCGCAGGCTCCACTGCAGCAGCGCTTCGAGCGCGGGCCGCGCGGCGCTGGCGTTCGGATGGTTGACGATGGCCACCAGCACGTAGCGCCGTCCGCTGTCCGACAACACGTAGCCGGCCACGCCGGCGACGTCGCGCAGCGAACCGGTCTTCAGGTGCGCGCGACCCGGCGTGGCACGCGAGCGGCGCAGCGTGCCGTCCAGACCGCTGATCGGCAGCGAGCTCAGCAGCTCGGGCATCGCCGGGCTGCTCCAGGCCTGCTGCAGCAGCCGGCCGAGCAGCGCCGCGCTGAGCCGCGTGTCCCGCGACAGCCCCGAGCCGTTGTCCAGTTGCGTGCCCGGCGGCAGCTCGCCGGTGCGCGCCACCAGCCAGTCGCGCAGCACTGCGCGTGCCGCCTCGGCGGTGGCCGGCCGGTCGGGCTGGCGCTGCAGCGCCAGCGTCAGGAACAACTGCTGCGCCATGACGTTGTTGCTGTACTTGTTGATGTCGCGCACCACCTCGGCCAGCGGCGGCGACTTCCATTCGAAGCTCGGGCGCACGCCCGGCGGCGCCAAGCCGTCGATCACGCGCCCGCTCAGCTTGCCGCCCATGTCGCGCCACAGCGCCTCGATCAGCCTGGCGTTGTAGCTGGCCGGGTCGGCGTCGGCCACCGGCCAGTTCAGCTCGCCGCAGGCCGCGGGAAAGCTGCCGGCAAAGCGCACGCGCAGCGCGTCGGAAAAATCGGCCTTCAGCGCGCCGCGCCAATCGTCGCAGGGGCCGGGGCTCAGGCGCACCCTGCGGTCCACCGTCGTGCCGGCCAGTGCAGGTTCGGCCAAGACCTGCGCCACGCCGCGCGCCGGGTCGGGCACGAAGCCGTAAATCACCGACTTGAAGTTCAGCATCAGCGCGTCGGGCTGCACGTTGTAGGGCCGCGTCGGGTCGCCGTCGAAGTCGGCCGAATCGGCCTGGTTCGGCGCGAAGGCGCTGCGGTCGAGCACGATGTCGCCGCGGATCTCGCGCACGCCCAGCTGCTGCACGCGCCGCAGCAGCAGCCAGACGCGCTCGAGCACCAGCTTCGGGTCGCCGCTGCCCTTGATGACCAGCGTGCCGTCGAGCACGCCGTCGTCGACACTGCCCAGCAGCCATACCGGCGTGTTCCAGGTCCAGGCCGGGCCCAGCTGGTCGAGCGCGGCCAGCGTCGTCAGCAGCTTGGCCAGCGAAGCCGGATTGACCGGCGTCTGCGCCTGGTGCTCGAGCACGCTGCGCCCGCTGCCGGCTTCCTGCAGCAGCACCGACAGCGCCTCGGGCGGCACGCGCGCGCGCTGCAAGGCGGCCTCGACTTCGGGCGGCAGCGCTGCGGCGTGGGCCGTGCCCAGCATCAGCAGCGCGACGGCGGCGCAGCGCCGCCACGCCTGCCTCGCCGCTGCCCATGCACTCATGCGGCCGATGATCGCACGGCTACACTGCGCCTCATGTTCGGCATGCGTGCGGTGGTCCGGTGAACGCGTCGCTGCTCGCCTTCGACACCTCGACCGAAGCCATGGCGGTGGCCGTGCAGACGCCGCAGCGGCTGGCCACCTGGAACGGCGCGGGCGGCGCCGCGGCCTCGGCGCTGCTGCTGCCGCAAATCCGCGCGCTGCTGCAGCAATGCGGCATCGAACTGGCCGAGCTGCAGGCCATCGCCTTTGGCGCTGGCCCCGGCGCCTTCACCGGACTGCGCACCGCGTGCGCCGTGGCGCAGGGCCTGGCCTTCGGCGCGTCGCTGCCGGTGCTGCCGCTGGACAGCTTGGCTGTCGTCGCCGAGGGCGTGCGCGAGGCCCACGCAGCCGCGGACGTCGACGTGCTCATGGACGCGCGGATGGGCGAGCTCTACGCCGGCCGCTACCGCTTCAGCGGCGCGCGCTGGCAGCCGCTGCGTGTGCCGGCGCTGTATACGCTGGACGCGTTGCACCAGGCCTGGGACGCCGCGCCGCCCTCGTGCGTCGCCGGTTCGGCGCTGCCGGCCTTCGGCGAGCGGCTGCGCAGCGGCGCCGCGCGCCGCATCGACAGCGACATCGACCGCGCGGCCGCGCTGCTGCGGCTGGCGCAGCAGGCGTGGCGCGACGGCGGCAGCGTCGACGCCGCCGCGGCGCTGCCGCTGTACCTGCGCGACAAGGTGGCGTTGACCGTTGCCGAGCGCGACGCGGCGCGGGGCGCGGCGTGAACGCGCTGTTGCAGCCCTTGCCGCGGCTGCTCACGATGCAGCTCGCCGACCTCGACCAGGTGCTGCAGATCGAGCACAGCGCCTACGGCTTCCCGTGGACGCGCGGCAATTTCGTCGATTCGCTGGCCGCCGGCTACCTGGCCGAGGCGCTGGCGCTCGAGCCGGCCGGGCTGATCGGCTACTACGTGGCGCTGCCCGGCGTCGGCGAAATGCACCTGCTGAACCTGACGGTGGCGCCGGCGCAGCAGCGGTGCGGCCACGCGCGCACGCTGCTCGACGCGCTGCAGCAGCGCTGCCGCGAGCGCCGCCTGCAGAAACTGTGGCTCGAAGTGCGCGCCGGCAACGCGCGCGCGCGGCAGGTCTATGCGGCGCGCGGTTTTGCCGAGCTCGGGCTGCGCCGCGGCTATTACCCGGCCGCCAAGGGCCGGCGCGAGGACGCGATCGTCATGTGCCTGGAGTTGCGAGACGCGTGATGGCCTGGAGCGAACGTCAGCGGCTGATGCTGCGCGAGATGGGCATCCGCTTGTGGGCGCCGACCGTGCCCGCCGTGCCCACGGCGCCTGCTGCTGCCGTGCCCGCGGCGGTGCCGCGGAGCCCGGCGCCGGCGCCGCTGTCTGCGCCAGTGCCTGTGCCGGTGTCCGTGTTTGCGTCTGCGCCTGCGCCTGTTCCCGGTGTGGCGCCGCTGTCGGCCGACGCGCGCGCGGCTGAGATCGCCGCGCTGCCCTGGGACGCGCTGCGCGCGGCGGTCGCCGCTTGCCGGGCTTGCGCGCTGTGTGAAGCGCGCCGGCAGACGGTGTTCGGCGTCGGCCATGCGCAGGCGCACTGGATGATCGTCGGCGAAGCGCCCGGCGAGCAGGAAGACCTGAAGGGCGAACCATTCGTCGGCGCCGCCGGCCATCTTCTGGACAACATGCTGCGCGCGCTGGGTCTGACGCGCGAGGCCGCCGCGCCCGAGCGGCAGGTGTACATCGCCAACACGCTGAAATGCCGCCCGCCGCGCAACCGCAACCCCGAGCCGCAGGAGTTGGCCGCCTGCGAGCCCTTCCTGCTGCGGCAGATCGAGCTGATCCGTCCGCGCATCATCCTGGCGATGGGCCGCTTCGCGGTGCAGTCGCTGCTGCGCAGCAGCGAACCGGTGGGCAAGCTGCGCGGCCGCGTGCACCGCTGTCACGGCGTGCCGCTGGTCGTCACCTACCACCCGGCCTACCTGCTGCGCAACCTGGCCGACAAGTCGCGCGCCTGGGACGATTTGTGCTTGGCGGCGCAGATCGCCGATGCGGCCGACGCGGCGGCCGCGCCGCTCTGATTCAGGCCGGCTTGGCCTTGTTTGCCTTCTGCGGCCGCTGCCAGCCGTCGATGGTCACCTGCTGCGCGCGCGCCACCACCAGTTTGCCGGCGGGCACGTCGCGCGCCACGGTCGAGCCGCCGCCGACGGTGGCGCCGTCGCCGATGCGGATCGGCGCCACCAGCACGCAGTTCGAGCCCACGTGCACGTCGGCGCCGATCACGGTGCGGTGCTTGTGGGCGCCGTCGTAGTTGGCGGTGATGCTGCCCGCGCCGTAGTTGACGCGCTCGCCCACCGTGGCGTCGCCCAGGTAGGCCAGGTGGTTGGCCTTGGCGCCGGCGGCCAGCGTCGAGTTCTTCACCTCGACGAAGTTGCCGATGTGCACCTCTTCGCCGAGCTCGGCGCCGGGGCGCAGCCGCGCGAAGGGGCCGACCGCGGCCATCGGCCCGACCGTCGCGCCGTCGATATGCGTGAAGGGCTGGATCGCCGCGCCGGCGGCGATGCTGGCGTCGCGGATCACGCAGTTGGCGCCGATGGACACGCCGTCGCCGAGGCTCACCCGGCCCTCGAACACGCAATTGACGTCGATCTCGACATCGCTGCCGCAGTGCAGCGCGCCGCGCACGTCGAGCCGCGCCGGGTCGGCCAGGCGCACTCCGGCTTCCATCAGCGCCTCGGCCGTGGCGCGCTGGTGGCGCCGCTCCAGATCGGCCAGCTGCAGCGGGCTGTTGACGCCCAGCACCTCGGTCTCGCTGGCGGCTCGAGTGGCCACTACCGGCACGCCTTCGGCCACGGCCATGGCGACGACGTCGGTCAGGTAGTACTCGCGCTGCGCGTTGTCGTTTTTCAGCGCCGCCACCCAGCGCTTCAGCGCCGTGGTGGGCGCGGCCATCATGCCGGTGTAGACCTCGCGGATCGCGCGCTGCGCGTCGCTGGCGTCCTTGTGTTCGACGATGCCGGTCACGCCGCCGGCAGCGTCGCGCAGGATGCGGCCGTAGCCGCTGGCGTCGGGCAGTTCGATGGTCAGCAGCGCCAGCTTCTCGCCGCCGCAGGCCTGCGCCAGCGCGGCGGCGGTCTCCGGGCGGATCAGCGGCACGTCGCCGTTGAGGATCAAGGTGGTGGCCGCCGCGTCGTCCAGCGCCGGCAGCGCCTGCTGGATCGCATGGCCGGTGCCGAGCTGCGGCACCTGGCGCACGAAGGCCAGCCGCGCGCCAGGCGCGTCGGTTTCGATCGCCTTCTCGCCGCGCGCCGAGGCTTCCACCGCGTCGGCGCCGTGCCCGGTGATGACGATCGTGCGCGCGGCCCGCAGCGGCACGCAGGCATGCAGAACATGCTGCAATAGCGTGCTGCCGCCGAGCCGGTGCAGCACTTTGGGCAGCGCCGACTTCATGCGCGTGCCCTTGCCGGCCGCCATGATCACGATGTTCAGAGCCATGCCCTCTTCCGCAACAGCCAAAGCCGCGATTATCGGCTGGGGCTTGTGCGTGCTGCTGCTGCTGGGCGGCTGCAGCGCGGTACGAGTTGGCTACAACCAGGCGCCGACGCTGGCCTGGTGGTGGCTCGACGGCTATATGGATTTCGACGCCGAGCAGGCGCCGCGCGTCAAGGACGCGCTGGCGCAGTGGTTCGCCTGGCACCGCACGACGCAGCTGCCCGACTATGCCGAGCTGCTGGCCGCCGCTCGAGCGCAGGTGCTGCAGCCGGCCACGCCGCAGCAGGTCTGCCGCTGGGCCGACGAGTTGCGCGCGCGCCTGTCCACGGCGCTGGATCACGGCGTGCCGCTGGCCGCCGGGCTGCTGCCGTCGCTGAAGCCGGCGCAACTGGTGCATCTGGAGCAGCGCTACCGCAAGGCCAACCGCGACTTCGCCGGCGACTTCCTGCAGCAGCCCGACGCGCGGCTGAAAGCGGCGGTCAAGCGCACGGTCGACCGTGCCGAGATGCTCTACGGCCGGCTCGACGAGCCGCAGAAGAAGCTGATCGCCGCCGGCGTGGCCGAGTCGCCCTTCGACCCCGAGGCCTGGTTCGCCGAGCGCCGGGCGCTGCAGGACCAGACGCTGCAGACGCTGTCGCGGCTGACGGCCGGCGGGCCGGCGCGCGCCGACCCCGCGTCCAACCTGGCCGGCCTGCAGGCGCTGGCCGCGCGCATGCAGCGCGCGCCGGCCGGGCCGTACCGCAGCTACCAGCAGCGGCTGCAGGACTACAACTGCGCCTTCATCGCGCAACTGCACAACAGCACCACGCCCGTGCAGCGGCAGGCGGCGCGCGAGCGGCTGGCCAGCTGGGAAGACGACCTGCGCGCGCTGGCGCTGCAGAAACCGCCGCTGCGCATCGAGACGTCGCCGTGACGCAGCCACCCTCGTTGAGGCCGCATGGCGCCGCGTGGGTGGCGCGAGCCAGCGCTCGCCTTTGATGAATCCCAGAACCCGCCGCGTGCTGCAGGCCGTGCTCTACGAGGTGTTCGCGATCGCCTTCGTGGGCCCCGTGCTGAGCCTGGCCTTCGACGAGCCGCCCACGTCGACCTTCGGCCTGGCCGTCGTTCTTTCGAGCATCGCGCTCGCCTGGAACTACGTCTTCAACGCGATCTTCGAGCGCTGGGAGTCGCGGCAGGCGGTGCGCGGCCGCTCGTTCGCCAGACGCCTGGCCCATGGCACGGGTTTCGAAGGCGGCCTGACGCTGATCCTGGTGCCCGTCATGGCCTGGTGGCTGGACGTTTCCGCGCTGAGTGCCTTCCTCGCCAACCTGGGCCTGCTGGCCTTCTTCTTCGTCTATGCCATCGTCTTCACCTGGGCCTTCGATCGGGTGTTCGGCCTGCCGCAGTCGGCGGCCGTTCGCGGCGAGGCCTGATGCGAATTCGCGATCACGCGCGAAGTCAGACCGCAAGGCCGCCGCAGCGCTGCGCGCTGGCCGTGCCGGGCTGCGCCCGACCCGGCTGCTGCGCGCCCCGTCAGGCCTTCAGGCCTGCCAGGTCGCGCAGCACCGCGACCTTGTCCGTGCGTTCCCAGGTGAATTCGGGTTCGTTGCGGCCGAAATGGCCGTAGGCGGCGGTCTTCTCGTAGATCGGGCGCAGCAGGTCGAGCATCTGGATGATGCCCTTGGGCCGCAGGTCGAAGACCTCGTTGACCAGCGCGGCGATCCTGTCGTCGGCGATCACGCCGGTGCCTTCGGTGTAGACGGTGACGTTCATCGGCCTGGCCACGCCGATCGCATAGGCCACCTGGATCTGGCACTGCCGCGCCAGCCCGGCGGCGACGATGTTCTTGGCCACGTAGCGCGCCGCATAGGCCGCCGAACGGTCGACCTTGCTCGGGTCCTTGCCGCTGAACGCGCCGCCGCCGTGCGGGCAGGCGCCGCCGTAGGTGTCGACGATGATCTTGCGCCCGGTCAGGCCGCAGTCGCCCTGCGGGCCGCCGACGACGAAGCGGCCGGTCGGGTTGACCAGGTAGCGCGTCTCCTTCAGCCAGGCCGAAGGCAGCACCGGCTTGATGATCTGCTCGACCACCGCCTCGATGAAGCTGGCCTTCATCTTGGTCGGCGTCTCGCTCTGGTCGGGGTGGTGCTGGCTGCTCAGCACCACGGTGTCGATGCTGTGCGGCTTGCCGTCGACGTAGCGCATCGTTACCTGACTCTTCGCGTCCGGGCGCAGGAAGGGCAGGCGGCCGTCCTTGCGCAATTGCGCCTGGCGCTCGACCAGCCGGTGCGCGTAGTGGATCGGCGCCGGCATCAGTTCGGGTGTCTCGTCGCAGGCGTAGCCGAACATCAGGCCCTGGTCGCCGGCACCGGTGTTCAGGTGGTCGTCGCTGGCATGGTCGACGCCCTGCGCGATGTCGTTGCTCTGCTTGTCGTAGGCCACCAGCACCGCGCAGCCCTTGTAGTCGATGCCGTAGTCGGTGTTGTCGTAGCCGATGCGTTTGATCGTATCGCGCGCCACCTGGATGTAGTCGACGTGCGCGTTGGTCGTGACCTCGCCGGCCAGCACCACCAAGCCGGTGTTGGTCAGCGTCTCGGCGGCGACGCGCGAGCGCGGATCCTCCTTGAAGATCGCGTCGAGGATGGCGTCGGAGATCTGGTCGGCGACCTTGTCGGGGTGGCCCTCGGAAACCGATTCGGACGTGAAAAGGAAGTCGTTCGACACTCTTAAACTCCTGAGCTGACGGTTGGCGGAGCGTTGCCGACCGTAGCCTTGGAGGAGCGGCGAACGCTTTAGCAGTACTTCGAGAGCCGCATCTCGCGATGCCGGCCCGCAGCGCCCTGCAAGTAGTTCATAACTCGGCGCTGCCCGCATTATAAGAAAGAGCATGCTGTTCCTGCTGCGCTGGTTGTCACGGCGCTCCCTGTTTTCGCTGCACCTGCTGGGCGCCTGCCTGGGCTGGCTGGCCTATCTGCTGTCGCCGGCCTACGCGCGGCGCTTGCGCATCAACGCGCGCCGCGCCGGCATCGCGCGCGAGTTGCGCCAGCAGTCGATCGCCGAGGCCGGCAAGATGGGCACCGAAGGCCTGCGCCTGTGGCTGCGTCCGCCCGGCCAGCCGATCGCCGACCCGGTGCAATGGGAAGGCGAGGCGCTGATCGACGAGGCGCTGCAAGGGGGCCGCGGCCTGGTGTTCCTGACGCCGCACCTGGGCAGCTTCGAGCTCACCGCGCAGGCCTACGCGCAGCGCTACGGCGCGCGCAAGCCGATCACGGTGATGTTCCGCCCGGCGCGGCACCCGCGCCTGCGCGAGCTGCAGCACGACGCGCGCGCGCGGCCGGCGCTGGCCACCGTACCGGCATCGATTGCCGGCGTGCGCCAGATGCTGCGCGCGCTCAAGCGCGGCGAGGCCATCGGCCTGCTGCCCGACCAGGTGCCGCCGCAGGGCATGGGCGTGTGGGCTGACTTCTTCGGCACGCCGGCCTACACGATGACGCTGGCGGCGCGGCTGGCGCTGCAGTCGGGCGCGCCGATCGTGCTCGCCTGGTGCGAACGGCTGCCGCGCGGGCGCGGCTTCCACCTGCGCCTGAGCCGGCTCGAAGAGGCCTTGCCGACGCAAGGCGACGACGCCGAGGCGCTGCAGGCGGCGCAGGCGGCGGTCATCAACCGCGCGATGCAGCGGCTGATCCTGCAATGCCCGCAGCAGTACCTGTGGGGCTACCACCGCTACAAGCGCCCGCGCGGCGCGAAGGCGGCGCCGCCAACGCCGCCGCCTCCCGCGCCGTGAAGCACTGGCCGGCCCGCGCGCTGCTGGCGCTGCTGTGGCTGCTGCACTGGCTGCCGCTGGGCGTGCAGGCGGCGCTGGGCGGCGCGCTCGGCCGCGTGTTCTACACGCTGGCGCGCACGCGGCGGCGTGTCGCGGCGCGCAACGTGATGCTGTGCCTGCCGGAGCTGAGCGCCTTGCAGCGCCGCGAGTTGCTGCGCCGGCACTTCCGCTGGCTGGGGCGCAGCGCCGTCGAGCGTGCGCTGCTGTGGTACGCCAGCCCCGCGAGATTGAAGCGGCTGATCCACGTCGAGGGCGATGTGAAGCTGGCCGAGCGCAGCCGGCGGCCGGTGATGTGGCTGGTGCCGCATTTCCTGGCGCTGGACGTGGCCGGCGTGGCCACGCAGCTGTTCCAGAGCCGGCCGGTGGTGTCGATCTACCAGGCGCAGAGCCATCCGGTGTTCGACGCGGCGATGCGCCGCGGGCGCTCGCGCTTCGGCCGCGGCGCGCTGTTCGCGCGGCAGGACACGGTGCGTCCGCTGCTGCGCGCCATCCGCGCCGGCCATGCCTTCTTCAACCTGCCGGACATGGACTTCGGCATGAAGGATGCCGCCTTCGTGCCCTTCTTCGGCGTGCCTGCGGCGACGCTGCTGGCACCGTCGAGGATGGCGCGCGCGCTGGACATGGTGGTGCAGCCGGTGGTGGCGCAGATGCTGCCGGGCGGGCGCGGCTGGCGCGTGCATTTCCTGCCGCCGTGGCGCGACTGGCCCACCGGCGACCCGCTGGCCGACGCACGGCGCATGAACGAGTGGATCGAAGCCATGGTGCGTACCGATCCGGCGCAGTACCTGTGGGTGCATCGGCGCTTCAAGTCGCGGCCCGAGGGCGAGGTGGATCGCTACGCCGCGCGCGGACCACGCAGGTAGTGCGTTGCGGCGCAGGCTGCGAGGTCCGCGGCTCCAGCAGCGTCAGCGCATAGCCATAATCAGCGGATGCGATTGCGCTTCACCAAGATGCAGGGCGCGGGCAACGACTTCGTGGTGCTCGACGCCACGCGCGTGCCGCTGGACTTGAGCGCCGCGCAGTACCGTGCGCTGGCTGACCGGCATTTCGGCATCGGCGCCGACCAGATCCTGGTGGTCGAGCCGGCGCGCTCGCCGGACGTGGACTTCGGCTACCGCATCTTCAACGCCAGCGGCGACGAGGTCGAACACTGCGGCAACGGCGCGCGCTGCTTCGTGCGCTACGTGCGCGAGCACGGCCTCACCGACAAGCGCCGCATCCGCGTCGAGACCGTCAACCGCCGCCTCGAGCTGCTGCTGCGCGACGACGGCCGCGTCACGGTGGACATGGGCGCGCCCGAGTTCGCGCACCCGCGCATCCCCTTCGACGCCGGCGGGCTGACGCCGCGCCAGGTGGGCGGCTTCGAGCTGTGGCCTCTGGCCGATGTCGGCGTCGAGGTGGCGGTGCTGTCGATGGGCAATCCGCATGCCGTGCAGCGCGTCGGCGACGTGCAGCGCGCCGGCGTCGCCGGGCTCGGCCCGCAGGTCGAGGCGCACGCACGCTTCCCGCAGCAGGTCAACGCCGGCTTCATGCAGGTCGTCTCGCGCACGCAGATCGCGCTGCGCGTCTACGAGCGCGGCGCCGGCGAGACGCTGGCCTGCGGCACCGGCGCCTGCGCCGCAGTCGTTGCCGGCATCCGGCTCGGCTGGCTCGATGCGGCCGTCGACGTGGACATGCGCGGCGGGCGCCTGAGCATCGAATGGGCCGGCACCGGCCACCCGGTGCGCATGACCGGCCCGGCGGCCACCGTCTTCGAAGGAGAGATCGAACTGTGACCACGACCCAAGGCGTGCAAGGCATCACCGAGGACGACATCAGCAACTACCTGCTGAACACGCCCGGCTTCTTCGAGCGCCATGCCGAGCTGCTGGCAACCGTGCAGCTGACCAGCCCGCACGGCCAGCGCGCGGTGTCGCTGCAGGAGCGGCAGATGGAAATGCTGCGCGAGCGCATCAAGGGGCTGGAGCACAAGATCATCGAGATGATCCGCAACGGCCAGGACAACGTCGCCATCTACGACCGGCTGCACCAGTGGACGACGCGGCTGCTGCTGGTCGCCGATGCGGCCGAGCTGCCGCAGGTGCTGCTCGACGACCTGAAGGAGCGCTTCCAGGTGCCGCAGGCCGCTCTGCGCCTGTGGGGCGCGGCCGACGCGCATGCGGCGCTGCCGGCGGCGCAGCCGGTCAGCGACGACCTGAAGAGCTTCGCCTCCAGCCTGTCGCTGCCCTATTGCGGGGCGAATGCCGGTTTCGAGGCCTCGGCCTGGTTCGACGAAGGCGCGGGCATCACGTCGATGGCGATGGTGCCGCTGCGCGCGGCCGGTGCGGAGCGGGCGTTCGGGCTGCTGGTGCTGGGCTCGCCGGACCCGACGCGTTATGCGGCGCAGATGGGTACCGAGTTCCTGTCGCGTATCGGCGAGGTGGCCGGCGCGAGTCTCGCGCGGCTGCTCGCCGCCTGACGGTGGTGGAGGCGCCGGCGCTGGCGCCGCCGCTGCAGCGCTACCTCGAGCACGTGCGCGTCGAGCGCCGCCTGGCGCCGCGCAGCGTGCAGATGATCCACGACGCCCTGCTGCGGCTGCAGCAGTCGGCCGCGGCGGCGCAGGTGGAACTGCGCGAGGCGCAGCCCGCGCACGTGCGGCGCTGGGCGGCGCAGTTGCGAGAGGGGCGCGAGGGGCGCGAGGGACGCGAGGGGCGAGAGGGGCGAGAGGGGCGCGAGCGTCCGCTTGGCGCCCGCAGCATCGCCATCCACCTGTCGGCCTGGCGCGGGCTGTATCGCTGGTGGGGGCGCCAGGGCGAGGTGCGCATCAATCCGGTCGAGGGCGTGCGCGCGCCGAAGGCCGCCAAGCCCTTGCCCAAGGCGCTGTCGGTGGAGCAGGCGGTGTCGCTGGCGGCCTTCGAGCCCGCGCGCGGCGACCCGGGCTTGAGCGCGCGCGACCATTGCATCGTCGAGCTGCTCTACGGCAGCGGCCTGCGCGTGGCCGAGCTGGTGGGGCTGGACCTGCGCGCCGGCGGCGCCGCGGCCGGCTGGATCGACGCCGCCGACGCCAGCGCGACGGTGCTGGGCAAAGGAGCCAAGCGGCGCAGCGTGCCGGTGGGTGCGCCGGCTCTGGCGGCGCTGCGCGCCTGGCTGGAGCAGCGCGGCGGCATCGCCGCGGCCGACGAGCCGGCGCTGTTCGTCAGCACGCGCGGCACGCGGCTGAGCGCGAGCCAGGTGCGCTCGCGGCTGAAGAGCCTGGCGCTGCAGGCCGGGCTGCCGACGCACGTGCATCCGCACATGCTGCGCCACAGCTTCGCCTCGCACCTGCTGCAAAGCAGCGGCGACCTGCGCGCAGTGCAGGAACTGCTGGGCCACGCCAACATCTCGACCACACAGGTCTATACGCGCTTGGACTTTCAGCATCTGGCCAAGGTCTATGACGCTGCCCATCCCAGGGCGAGGCGCAAATGACGGCCGGACTTTGTCTGCGGCCCGGCGCTGCGCGCCTGCACGTCGCTGCGCGATATGCCAGCCGCGAGACGCGGCCGGCGCTCGGCCCGTCCAACAACGCGCAGGCGCTGTTGGAGCCGCGGGCCTCGCAGCCTGCGACGCAACGTACGCGTTGCGTGCGTTGTCAGCACCTGGCCAAGGTCTACGGCGCGGCGCACCCGCGCGCCCGAGCGGCTGCTCCGGAGGCGCGCTACAGCAGCCAGGTCACCGCCGCAAAGCCCGTCAGCGTCATTGCCACCGTGTAGGGCAGCGCCATCAGCGTCATGCGCACGTAGGACAGCCGGATCAGCGGCGCCAGCGCCGAGGTCAGCAGGAACAGGAATGCCGCCTGCCCGTTGGGCGTGGACACGCTGGGCACGTTGGTGCCGGTGTTGACCGCTACCGCCAGCAGGTCGAACTGCGCGCGGTCGATGCGGCCGCTGTTCAGCGCGTCGCTGACCTCGTTGATGAACACGGTGGCGATGAACACGTTCTCGGTCACCAACGAGAGCACGCCGTTGACGGCGTACAGCGCCGGCGGCTGCAGCTCGCGCGGCAGCTCGAGCACCATGCCGAAGATCGGCTGCACCAGGTGCTGGTCGTGGATCACCGCGACCACGGCGAAGAACACCACCAGCAGCGCGGTGAAGGGCAGCGCCTCCTCGAAGGCGCGGCCCAGCCGCCGTTCGTCGACGACGCCGAGGAAGGCCGTCGCCAGGATGATCACCGACACGCCGATCAGCCCGACCGCGGTCAGGTGCAGCGCCAGCCCGGCGATCAGGAACACCAGCACCGCGGCCTGCGTGACCAGCACCGCCGTGTCGCGCTGGTTGCGCCGGCTGTTCTCGGCCTGGTCGTAGGCGACGAGCACCGCGCGCACCGACTCCGGCAGCTCCGCACCGTAGCCGAACAGGCGGAAGCGCTCCAGCAGCACGCAGGTCAGCAGCCCGGCGATGACCACCGGGATCGACACCGGCGCCATGCGCACGAAGAACTCGGCGAAGTCCCAGCCCGCCAGCGAGCCGATCAGCAGGTTCTGCGGCTCGCCGACCAGCGTCATCACGCCGCCGAGCGCGGTGGCCACCGCGCCGTGCATCACCAGGCTGCGCAGGAAGGCGCGGAACTGCTCCAGGTCCTCGACGCGCACCAGGTCCCACTCGAAACTGGTGGCCTGCAGGATCGAGTGGATCTTCTCGGCGTCGCCGGCCGGCGGCGCCGCGTGGGATTCGGGCGCCGCGGGCGCCTGCGCCGTGGCCGGTTCGTCCTGCTCCATGTGGCGCGCCGAGGCGACGCGGTGGTACACGCCGTAGAAGCCCATCGCCACGGTGATGATGATGGCGATGCCGGTCAGCGCGTCCAGGAAGGCCGACAGCAGCACGGTCAGCGAGGTGAAGGACAGCATCAGCAGCGTCTTCGAGCGGATGCGGATCACCAGCTTGGTCATCATGAACAGCAGCAGGTCCTTCAGGAAGAACACGCCCGCGACCATGAAGATCAGCAGCAGGATCACGTCGAAGCCGCGCACCACCTCGCGGTAGACCTGCAGCGGCGAGGTCATGCCGATGGCCACCGCCTCGATCGCCAGCAGCCCGCCCGGCTGCAGCGGGTAGCAGCGCAGCGACATCATCAGCGTGAACAGGAACTGGCACAGCAGCAGCCAGCCCGCCACGTAGGGGCTGAGCGCGAACAGCAGCGGGTTCAGCAGCAGGAAGCCGATGATCGTGTGCTTGTACCAAAGCGGTGCATTGCCCAGGAAGTTCTGCAAAAACGCCTGCGCTAGGCTGGGCTGGCTCATCCGGTCCCCTCGTTCGTGCGGCTTGTCGTTGCTTGTAGGATCCGCGCGCGGCGGCAGCGCGCACCATAGCCGCCATCGTGCACCAAACGACGCCGGACTTACCATGAAGCTGGACTCCATCCTGGCGATCGCCGATCGCGACGACCCGCGGCAACGGGCGGTGCGCGCCGCGCTCGAGCTGCTGCCGGCCGCGGGGCGCCTGCAGGTCGCGGGTTTCGTCTACGAACCCGCCGCGGCCGAACCCGGCGTGCTGTCGGCGACGGCGGCGGCCATGCTGCAGCGCGCGCTGCGCGCCGACAAGCGCCGCTGGCTGAAGCAGCACATCGCCGGGCTGCTGCCCGCCGGCGGACGCGCGCGCGTCGACGTCGTCTGGACGCCGGACCTGGTGGACTGGGTGGCCGACGCGGTGGCGCGCGAGGGCATCGGCCTGGTCGTCAAGGCCGGCCACCGCAGCGAGAGCTTCTTCTACACGCCCACCGACTGGCAGCTGCTGCGCCGCTGCCCGGTGCCGGTGCTGATCGCCGGAGCGCGGCCGCGCGGCAAGTCGCGCCGCATCCTGGCGGCCATCGACGCCGGCAGTACCGATCCGGTGCAGGCGGCGCTGAACCGCAAGGTGCTGGCGGCGGCGGCCGGCCTGGGCGCGACGCTGGGCGCGCGCGTGCACGCGGCCTACGTCGTCGCCGTGTCCGCCGTGGCCCGCGACCTGGACCTGGTGAACCCGGCGGCGCTGGAGCGCCGTGCGCGCATGCGGCTGGGGCCGTCGCTGGCGACGCTGGCCGGCGAATACGGCGTTGCCGCGGACGACGTGTGGATCCAGGCCGGGCCGCCGGAACGCGTGCTGCCCGGCATCGCCGCCCGGCTCGAGGCCGAGCTCGTGGTCATGGGCACCGTGGGCCGCAGCGGCGTGGCCGGCAAGCTGCTGGGCAATACCGCCGAGCAGGTGTTGCAGCGCCTGCGTACCAGCCTGCTGGCCGTGCGGCCGGACTGACGGCTGCGCATCCTCCGCCTGCGCCTCGCCCGGCAAAGCCGGATCAACTCGAGCGCGGCGGCACCATCCGCGCGAACTGCTCGGCAAGCAGCTGCAGCGTGCGTGACTCGAGCTCGTGAAGGTCGGGGAGGGCGCGGACTTCGCGCGCCAGGCTGGTCAGCGCGTCGGCACGGTAGGGCATGCCCTGGCCCAGCTCGGCTTCGAGCCGGTTGGCGCTTTCGCTCAGCGCGGCCGGATCCGCGCCGACGATGATCAGCGCATGTGCCAGCACCACCTGGCGCGCGCCGATGCGGCGCCAGGCCTGCGCGGTGCCGACCAGCTTGCGGCCGTTGACCGCGAGGTTCCAGCGTCCGTCGCAGAACGAGCCCTGCACCGCCTGCGGCGCGGCGCGCACGCCGAGCCGCGCGAAGGCCGCGGCGAGCGCAGCGCACAACGCCGCGTAGACCGCCTGCGTGTCGGCCGGCGCCGCGTCGCCGGCAGGCCAGGCCAGGCTCAGGTTCCACAGGCCCGGGCCTTGCGGCACCAGGCCGCCGCCCGAGCGGCGCACCTGCAGCGCGGCACCGTGCCGCGCCGCCACCGCCGGCCAGGCCGGCAGCGTGCTCGTGCGCCGCGGCACCACCCAGCCCGGCGTGCCCTGCCACAGATGCGCGAGCGCGCGCCCGTCGTGCGCGGCGGCGGCCATCCATTCGGCCTCGCAGGCGATGCCGTCGTGCAGCGGACGTTCGTGCACGCAGACGAATCCGAAGGGCGGCAGCTCCATCGCGTGATCATGCCCTTGTCCGGCCGCGCCCCTTTCCCGTCGTTGCGCTGCTTCGGGCAGCTCAACGCCCGGGCGGCGCCGGCAGCCCGATCGCCGGCTCGAACTTGGCGCGCATCACGCTGAAGTAGGCCTTGACCTGGCGCACGTTGGCGTCCTGCGTGAACAGCCGCTGCACCAGCGCCTGGTAGGCGGGCATGTCGGCGGCCCAGACCACGAGCACGAAATCCGGCCCCGGCGACACGCGGTAGCACTGCTGCACCGCGCCATCGGCCACCGCGCGCTGCTCGAAGGCCGCCAGGTGCTCGGCGCCCTGGCGGTCGAGCGTGATCTCGACGATCGCCGTCAGCCCGTGGCCCAGCCGTTCGTGCGACAGCAGCGCAACGCGGCGCTCGATCACTCCGGCCTCGACCAGCCGGCGCACGCGGCGCAGGCCCGTGGCGGGCGAGACATGCGCGGCAGCCGCCAGATCCTGGTTGGACAGCGAGGCGTCCTGCTGCAGCAGCTCGAGCAGGCGCAGGTCGGTGGCGTCGAGCGTGATCTTGTTCACGAACGTATCTGCCGATATCGATCTTGTATCGACGAATTATTTCACTAGACAATCTGAAGAACGCCAAATCTTCATTGACTGGCGTGTAGTGAAAGCAAATTTCTCTGCAGCCTGTCTACTATGCCGCCACTCCATCGAATGAAGGGTTCCCCATGTGCGGCATCGTCGGCGCGGTCAGCACGCGCAACATCGTCCCGATCCTGATCGAGGGCCTGAAGCGGCTGGAATACCGCGGCTACGACTCCTGCGGCGTGGCGGTGCACCAGGACGGCGAGCTGAAGCGCGCACGCAGCACGGCGCGCGTCGCGCAGCTCGAAGCCAGCGCCGCCGAGGCCCGGCTCGACGCCGGCACCGGCATCGCCCACACGCGCTGGGCCACGCACGGCGCGCCGGAGGTGCACAACGCGCATCCGCACTTCAGCCGCGGACGCATCGCGCTGGTGCACAACGGCATCATCGAGAACCACGACGAACTGCGCGCCGAGCTGCTCGAGCGCGGCTACGAGTTCAGCAGCCAGACCGACACCGAGGTCATCGCCCACCTGGTCGACCATCTGTACGACGGCGACCTGTTCGACGCCGTGCAGCGCGCGGTGCTGCGGCTCAAGGGCGCCTATGCGATAGCGGTGTTCTGCCGCGACGAGCCGCAGCGCGTGGTCGGCGCGCGCGAAGGCTCGCCGCTGATCCTGGGAATCGGCCAGGGCGAGAACTTCCTGGCCAGCGACGCCATGGCGCTGGCCGGCGTGACCGACCAGATCGTCTACCTGGAAGAGGGCGACGTGGTCGACCTGCAGCTGGGCAAGACCTGGATCGCCGCGCGCCAGGCCGACGGCCGCTTCAAGGACGTACAGCGCGAAGTGCGCACCGTGGTCGCGCACAGCGGCGCGGCCGAGCTCGGGCCGTACCGCCACTACATGCAGAAGGAGATCTTCGAGCAGCCGCGCGCCATCGCCGACACGCTGGGCGACCTGGGCGAGACCACCGGCATCAGCCCCGAGCTGTTCGGCGACGGCGCGCACCGCGTGTTCAAGCAGGTGGAGCAGGTGCTGATCCTCGCCTGCGGCACCAGCTACTACAGCGGCAGCACCGCCAAGTACTGGCTGGAGGCGATTGCCGGCATCCCGACCAGCGTCGAGATCGCCAGCGAATACCGCTACCGCGACAGCGTGCCGAACCCGAAGACGCTGGTCGTGACCATCAGCCAGAGCGGCGAGACGGCCGACACGCTGGCTGCGCTGAAGCATGCGCGCGCGTTGGGCATGGAGCACACGCTGACCATCTGCAACGTGGCCACCAGCGCCATGGTGCGCGAATGCCGGTTCGCGTTCATCACCCGTGCCGGCGTCGAGGTCGGCGTGGCCTCGACCAAGGCCTTCACCACGCAGCTGGTGGGCCTGTTCCTGCTCACGCTGGCGCTGGCGCAAACGCGCGGCCGCCTCAGCGAAGCGCAGGAGCACCAACACCTGAAGGCGCTGCGCCACCTGCCGGTGGCGGTGCAGGCGGTGCTGGCGCTGGAGCCGCAGCTCATCGCCTGGGCCGAGGACTTCGCGCGCAAGGAAAACGCGCTGTTCCTGGGGCGCGGGCTGCACTACCCGATCGCGCTCGAAGGCGCGCTCAAGCTCAAGGAGATCAGCTACATCCACGCCGAGGCCTACCCCGCGGGCGAGCTCAAGCACGGCCCGCTGGCGCTGGTGACCAGCGCGATGCCGGTGGTGACGGTGGCGCCGAACGACGCGCTGGTCGACAAGCTGAAGAGCAACATGCAGGAAGTGCGCGCGCGCGGCGGCGAGCTCTTCGTCACCGCCGACGAAGGCACGCGCATCGACAGCGGCCCGGGCGTGCGCGTGATCCGCATGCCCGAGCATTACGGCGTGCTGTCGCCGATCCTGCACGTGGTGCCGCTGCAGCTGCTGGCGTACCACACCGCCTGCGCGCGCGGCACGGACGTGGACAAGCCCAGGAATCTGGCCAAGTCGGTCACGGTCGAGTGATCGGCCACGCAGGCCGCAGCGCGGCCGGTGCGCCGGCTTCCCGGCATCACACGTATCACTGCAGTTTGCGCCTAGCCAGGACGACAAATCCATCGGTTTTCTTGAGTGCCGCACAGCGTGGAACACTGCACTAGAAACGGCAGTCGCGAGCCGACTTCAGCTCCAAGCCGGCGTCACGGAACACGTTTTCGATCGTCGCTGCGTCACCCACTTGGATTTGGAACTGCTCCGCAGTTGCCAGGAACCTCCGACGAAGGCCCCGACAGGGGCCTTCGCCTTTCAGCGCACTGGACAGCGCACTGGAGGCGCCGTCATGCCCGTTCAGAGCATGCGCCGCAGCACACCGTCCTTGCGCACGAAGTGGTGCACCAGGGCCATGCCGGCGTGGCCGATGACCAGGATCAGCAGCAGCCAGGCGGCGGGCGAGTGCACGGTGCCGCCCAGGCTGGCCAGCCATGGAATTTCGCTGCCTTTGGCGGCCAGCTCGATGCCGAACACGCTCAGGCCATAGCCCTTGCCGATCAGGATCGCGATGCCGGCCAGGGGCAGCAGTGCCAGGCACGCGTACAGCAGCAGGTGCCCGGCCTTGGCGAGCAGCGCCATCGCCGGCGGCGGTGGCGCCAGCGGGCGGTTGTGGCGCTGCCCCAAGGCCCAGACGATGCGCCATGCCACCAGCAGCAGCAACAGCGTGCCGATCGACACGTGCCAGGACACCAGGGTCTGGCCGGCCCAGTGCTCGCCGTCGTCGATGCGGTCGAAGAACTTGAGGAACTGCCAGCCCACCAGCAGGGCCATGCCCCAGTGGAGCAGCCGCGACGTGCTGCCGTAGCGTTCTTGGGTGTCGATGTTCATGGGGGTTTTCTTCTGCTTTGGTTGCACAGGGCCTCCCGTCCGTGTGGGCGGCGGGGCGGTTACTGGCCGCTGGCTGCGTTCAGCTTGTCCACGGCGGTGGCGGGCAGCGACAGATCGGCCGCGCGCAGGATGTCGTCGAGTTGTTCGACGCTGGTGGCGCTGGCGATCGGCGCCGTGAGGCTGGGGCGGCCGATCAGCCAGGCCAGTGCCACCTGCGCCGGGGTGGCCGACACCTCGGCCGCCACCTGGCGCAGCACGTCCAGCAGCTTCAGGCCGCGCGCGTCGAAGTAGCCCTGGAGGAAGCCTTCGCGGGCCGAGCCCTTCAGGTCGCCGACACTGCGGTACTTGCCGGTCAGGAAGCCGCTGGCCAGCGAAAAGTAGCTGACCACGCCCAGCTCATGCTCCTGGGCCACCCCCGCCAGCGCCGACTCGAAGCTGGCGCGTTCGTACAGGTTGTACTGCGGCTGGACGACCTCGTAGCGCGGCAGGCCTTGCGCCTTGGACACCGCCAGGGCGTCGCGCAGCCGCTCGGCGCCGTAGTTGGACGCCCCCAGGGCACGCACCTTGCCGGCCTCGACCAGCCGGCCGAAGGCGCCCAGGGTCTCGGCCAGCGGCACCTCGGCGTCGTCGATATGGGCGAAATACACGTCGATGTAATCGGTGCGCAGGCGCTCGAGCGAGTCGTCCACGGCGGCGGCGATGTTGTCCGCCGATAGGCCCTTGCGCCGGTCCCACATGCCGACCTTGGTCATCAGCACCACGTCGTCGCGGCGGCCGCGGTTGGCGAGCCAGTGGCCGATGACGGTTTCGGATTCGCCGCCGGCCAGGCCCGGGCCCCAGGACGAATAGACGTCGGCGGTGTCGATGGCGTTGAAGCCGCGTTCGACGAAGCGGTCGAGCAGTCGGAAGGACGTCGTCTCGTCGGCCGTCCAGCCGAAGACGTTGCCGCCGAAGACCAGCGGGGAAATGCTCAGGCCGGAGCGGCCCAGTTGACGTTGTTGCACGATCGGTTCCTCCGATAGGTAGGTTGATGTTCGCTCGCCCATGGGTCAGGCGATGGTTTCCACCGTGCCGCCGTCGACCCGCAGCGCGGCGCCGGTGGTGGCGCTGGCCTGGGGCGAGGCCGCGTAGACGCTGAGGTTGGCCACTTCTTCCGCATCGGCGAAGCGCCCCAGCAGGTTGGAGGGGCGGTTTTCCGCCAGGAACAGGGCTTCCATCTCAGCGGGCGTGACGCCGCGCTCGGCGGCCAGGTCGGCCATCATCCGTACCCCGCCTTCGGTGCGCGTGGGGCCCGGCAGGATGGTGTTGACCGTGACGCCGCTGCCGGCCAGGACTTTGGCCAGGCCGCGCGAGAGGCCCTGGAGCGCCGACTTGCTGGCGCCGTAGTGCACCATCTCGGTGGGGATGTTGAGTGCCGACTCGCTGGAGACGAACTGGATGCGGCCCCAGCCGCGCTCGCGCATGCCGCGGGCGTAGTGGCGCGACAGGCGCACGCCGCTCATCACGTTGACCTGCCAGAACTGCTCCCACAGCGCGTCGTCGATGTCGAAGAACTCGCGCGCGCCGTAAATGCCCAGGTTGTTGACCAGGATGTCGGTCTCGGGGCGTGCCGCGGTCAGCACGGCGCAGCCTGCGGCCGTGCCGGCGTCGGCGACCACGCCGCTGGCGGCGTCGCGGCCGCCGGCGCTGCGCAGCTTCGCCAGCGCCGCGTCCACGCGCGCTTGGCTGCGCCCGACGATGGTGACGCTGGCGCCGGCCTTGGCCAAGCCGGTGGCGATGGCCAGGCCGATGCCGCCGGTGGAGCCGGTGACGATGGCGCGCTTGCCGGAAAGGTCGATCTGCATGGGGTATCTCCTGTAGAGAGGGCTTGGGCCGGGTCAGCCGAAGCGGAAGGCGGAAAGGGTGGTTTTCATGACTTCCTCCGAATAGACCTTGCGGCCTTCGCAGCCCGCGCCTGCACCGGCGGCGACCAGCAGCGGCAGCAGGTGCTCTTCGCCGCGGGGAGGATGGCTGTCGCGGGCGTGGGGCGCGCTTGCCCACTCGCGCAGCAGCGCCTCGCGCTGTTCGGTATCGCTTTCGACCGCTGCGCTCAGCCAGTCGTCGAACTTGGCCGAGACCGGCGTGCAGCGCGGGTCGCCGTAGCCGCGCATGTTGTGGAAACTCATGCCGCTGCCGACGATCAGCACGCCCTCGTCGCGCAGCGCGGCCAGCGCGCGGCCGGCGGCGATATGCGCGGCCGGGTCCATGTCATGGCGCAGTGAAAGCTGCACCACCGGCACCTCGGCCTTGGGGAACATCAGTTTGAGCGGAATGAAGACACCGTGGTCGTAGCCGCGTTGCGGATCGACCCGCGCCTGCGCGCCGGCTTCGACCAGCAATCGGACGATGCGCTCGGCCAGTGCCGGCTCGCCGGGTGCCGGGTAGCTCAGCTCGTAGGTGTGCGCCGGGAAGCCGCTGTAGTCGTAGATCAGACCTGGCCGTGCATGGCCGGTGACGCTGAAACCGCGCTCGAGCCAGTGGCCCGACACCAGCACGATCGCACGCGGCGTCTGCGGCAGGGTGTCGGCGACACCCCTGAGGAAGTCGGCCATGCGGTCCCAGGTGTCGGCCGGATTCCAGTCCATGAAGAAACAGGGGCCGGCACCGTGGGGGACGAAAAAAACCGGCATGCGCGTGCTGCGGTCGATCGCGGTGGAGGTGCTGCTCGTGTTCATGCTCGTTATTCTGATCTCCAATGATAAGAAAGAGAATCAGTCAATGAAAACCAATACATCATACCAACAGTGTTAAATTGACAGCATGGACCGGATCACCAGCATGCGCGTCTTCGTGCGCGCCGCCACCGACGGCAGCCTCTCGGCGGCCGCGCGCCACCTGGGCATGTCGCCCGCCATGGCCACCAAGCATGTCAATGCGCTGGAGGCGCGCCTGGGCGTCAAGCTGTTCCACCGCACGACCCGGCACCTGGCGCTGACAGAGGCCGGCAGCGACTACCTGGACGCCTGCCTGCGCATCCTGCCCGAGATCGACGAAGCCGAGGCCGCCGCAGCTTCGCAGCGGGTCAAGGCCACCGGCCTGTTGCGGATGAACGTGCCGCTGTCCTTCGGCCGCTGCTTCGTGGCGCCGCTGATGCCGGCGTTCAGCCGCCGCCATCCGGAGGTCACGGTGGAGCTGGGGCTGAGCGACGCCGAGCTTGACCTCATCGCCGGCAGCTGGGATCTGGCCATTCGCATCGGCCGTCTGGCCGACAGCCCGCTGCAGGCGCGCCGCCTGGGCGACAGCCCGATGCGCGTGTGCGCCTCGCCCGCCTACCTGGACGAGCGAGGTGTTCCGCGCCGCGTGGCCGAGCTGGTCCAGCACAACTGCCTGGGCTACACGCTCTCAGGCACCCAGGGCCGCGAGCACTGGGCCTTTGGCACCCAGGGCGAGCTGCACGTGCCGGTCAGCGGCAACCTGATGGCCAACAACGGCGATGCCCTGCTGGCAGCTGCGGTGCGCGGCCAGGGAATCATCTACCAGCCGGAGTTCATCGTTGGCGAGGCGGTGAAGCGCGGCGAACTGGTGGCGCTGCAGCTCGACAGGCCGCTGGTGGACCTGGGCGGCATCCATGTGCTCTACCCACCCGACCGCCGCCCGCCGGCCAAGGTCCGGGTGATGATCGACTACCTGATCAAGGCCTTCGCGGCGAATCCGGCCTGAGCAGACGGCTTTTCGTGTGCTTGGGCTTTCAATCGCGATAGGGGGCCGTCCGCGCGGACTGTGCCCCTCCCACGCCACCCGGCGTGCGCAGCCGCACCGGGCGAGAAGTCGAGGTTAGAGCCTGGGCCAGCCCATCGGGTCGAAGTGCTTGATCGTCAGAACGGTCTTTAGCCTTTAGCAGACGGTCACTGTCTCGCCCGAGCTCATCAGCAGCGTCACCGGCGCCGCAGGCGCGAGGTTCCAGGGCTTGCGGGGTTCGCTCACATCGCGCAGCGATGTGAAGGCGCGCAGGCACCGGGCGAACACCACAAGCCGCGCAATCTGGCGAAATCGGTCATCGTGCAGTGGCCGGCTTGGCCCGATAGAAAATGGCGAAGCTGCTTTGCGCCGGCACGCGTCTGAGCCTGCCGCGGTCGAGCCGCTGTCGCCGACGGCTGAGGTCCGTGCCGCACCCCCGAACCCAGGCGCGCCACGCTGGACCAGAATGCGGCCGAAGCCGACCGCCCCACATGCCCAGAGCTGCACACGCCGCGTCCTGCACTGCCGCATTTGCGCTGCTGCTGGCCGGCTGCGCGGCGCCTGGCGGCATCACCGAGCCGTCCGGCATGGGCCCGACCGAGGCGCGCGAGGCGCTCGTGCGCGTCTTGCCGCCGGGCACGCCCGACCGCAGCGGCTGGGCAGCCGACGTCTATGCGGCGCTGGCGACGCTGGAGTTGCCGGCGACGCCGCAGAACCTGTGCGCGGTGCTGGCCGTCACCGAGCAGGAATCCGGTTTCCGTGCCGACCCGGCGGTGCCGGGGCTGGCGGCCATCGCGTGGAAGGAGATCGACCGTCGCGCCGAAAGCGCCGGCGTGCCGAAGATGGCGGTACGCGCCGCACTGGCGCTGCCGTCGCCGGACGGACGCAGCTGGGGCGAGCGCATCGATGCCGCGAAGACCGAGCGCCAACTGAGCGAGATCTTCGACGACTTCATCGGCATGGTGCCGCTGGGCAAGACCTTCTTCGCCAGCCGCAACCCGGTGCGCACCGGCGGGCCGATGCAGGTCAGCATCGCCTTCGCCGAAGCGTACGTGCAGACGCGGCCCTATCCCTATGCGCTGCCCGACTCGGTGCGGCGCGAGGTGTTCACGCGCCGCGGCGGGCTCTACTTCGGCACCGCCCACCTGCTGGCCTACGACGCGCCCTACGACAAGTTCCTGTACCGCTTCGCCGACTTCAACGCCGGGCAGTATGCAAGCCGCAACGCCGCCTTCCAGAACGCGCTGGGTGTCGCCACCGGGCTGCCCGTGACGCCGGACGGCGACCTGCTGCCGCGCGCCGGCCCCGCGCCGCGCGGCGAGACCGAGCGCGCCGCCGTCGCACTCGCCGCACGGCTGGGGCTCAGCGAAGCGGCCGTGCGGCGCGATCTGCAGCGCGGCGGCGACAGCGGCTTCGAGAAGACCGCGCTGCACGAACGCGTGTTCGCCTACGCCGAGCAGCTGGACAAGCGCAAGCTGCCGCGCGCGGCCGTGCCGCGCATCGACCTGCAAAGCCCGAAGATCACGCGCAAGCTGAGCACCGAATGGTTCGCACAGCGCGTCGACGAGCGCCACCGCCGCTGCCTGGCGCGCATCACGGCGCCGCCGGAACATTGAGTCGAGCGGCGCGGCCAGCTGCGCACCCGGGGTGCCGCCCCTGCGGCGTCCGGCCTGCGCGGCTCTCAGCTCCCTTGCGTCGCGGCGCCAACTGCCGATGACGGTCTTGCCGGCGGGGCATCAAAGGGGTTGTCCGCAAATGACTCCCCAATCGGTAGAAACGAACCTTCCGCAGCCTGGATCAAGGCCGAAGAATGCGCGCTCGCTGCGGCGTGGCCGCAGCTCGACGCTGTTGCTGGAGCCGAGCATGAACGATCACGTCGACCCGGTCGCGCCGCCCAGCCGCGAGCTGCAGTGGCTCGAATGGCGTGCGCCCTATGAACTGGCCGCTTTCCTGGCGCTGCAGCCGTGGCTGCGTCTGGCGCCCAGGGGCGATGGCCACCCCGTGCTGGTGCTGCCGGGCCTGGCGGCCGACGATGCTTCGACGCGGCCGCTGCGCGCTTTCCTGCGCAGTCACGGCTGGACGGCGCACGGCTGGGGCCTGGGTCGCAATCGCGGTCCGCGCCCCGGCGTCGAAGCCGCGATGCAACAGCGTCTGGCCGGGCTGTACGAGCGCCATGGACGCAAGGTCAGCGTGATCGGCTGGAGCCTGGGCGGCATCTATGCGCGCGAGCTGGCGCGGCGCCGCCCCGAGCAGGTGCGCGGCGTGATCACGCTGGGCAGCCCGTTCGCGGGCCAGCCGCGGGCCAGCAATGCGCGGCATCTGTACGAAGCGCTGAGCGGGCAGAAATCGAACGACTACCCTGGCCGCGATACGCTGCACCACCCGCCGCCCGTGCCGAGCACCGCGATCTACAGCCGCAGCGACGGCGTGGTCGCATGGCAGGGTTGCCGAGAACGCGACAGTCCGACCACCGAGAACATCGAAGTCCAGGGCAGTCATTGCGGGCTGGGCCACCACCCGGCGGCGGTCTATGCGATCGCCGACCGGCTGGCGCAGCCGCAGGACCGCTGGCAGCCGTTCAGGCGCAGCGGCATCAAGGCGCTGTGGTATGCCGACCCGCAGCGCGACCTGGCAGCAGCTTGAATCCGTGCCGCGCCCCCGCGGCGGTGCGGCCCGCTACGCAACAAGGAGACGAACGTGAACGACACCCCCTGGATCAAGTCCTACCCCCCCGGCGTGCGCTGGGACATCGCCATTCAGCCGATGCCGGTGCAGCAACTGCTCGAGGATGCCGCGGCCGCCTGGCCCGACCACACCGCGCTGCAGTTCATGGGCAAGGGCATCCGCTACCGCGAACTCGATGCGCTGGCGTCGCGCGCGGCCAAGGGGCTGCAGCAGCTGGGCGTCGGCCCGGGCGTGCACGTCGGGCTGTTCCTGCCCAACAGCCCGCACTACGTGATCGCGCTGTTCGCGGTGTGGAAGGCCGGCGGCACGGCGGTCAACTATTCGCCGCTCGACGCGGCGAAAGTGCTCGAGCACAAGATCGAGGACAGCCGCACCGACGTGCTGATCACGCTGGACCTGGCGGCGCTGTACCCGCAGATGGCCGCCATGCTGGGCAAGACGCGGCTGAAGACGCTGGTCGTCGGCAACCTGGCCGAGATGAGCGCCGCGCCGGAGCAGGTGGCCGCGCAGCTGAAGGCCGACAAGCAGACGGTCGAGCTGCCGGATGATGCGCGCCACCTGCGCTTCGCTTCGCTGCTCGACAACGACGGCAACTACCAGCGTCATGCGCTCGCCGACCCGCACGAGGCGATCGCGCTGCTGCAGTACACCGGCGGCACCACCGGGCTGCCCAAGGGCGCGATGCTCACGCACGCCAACCTGTGGTCGGCGGTCGCGCAGGTCATCGAGTGCTGCCAGATCACGCCGCCGCTGCTGGAGGAAGGCAAGGAGCGCATGCTCGCCGTGCTGCCGCCGTTCCACATCTACGCGCTGACGGTGAACATGCTGCTCGGCGTGCGCCTGGGCGCCGAGGTGATCCAGCACCTGCGCTTCGAGCCGAGGGCCGCGCTCGCCGACATCAGCAACCGCAAGATCACGGTATTCGCCGGCGTGCCGACGATGTTCACCGCGCTGATCCACGACCCGGACATGCCGAAGTACGACCTGCATTCGCTGAAGTTCTGCAACTCCGGCGGCGCGCCGCTGCCGGTCGAACTGGGCAGCCGCTTCAACGAACTGAGCGGCACCTGGCTGGCCGAAGGCTGGGGCATGACCGAGACCTCGCCCACCGGCACCTTCACGCCCGCGGTGGGCCAGCGCAAGCCCGGCTCGTGCGGCATCCCGCATCCAGGCGTGACGATCAAGATGCTCGACCTCGAAGACGCGACGAAGTACGTGCCGCTCGGCCAGAAGGGCGAGATGTGCATCAAGGGGCCGAACGTCATGAAGGGCTACTGGAACAAGCCCGAAGCCACCGCCGAGAGCACCACCTTCGACGGCTTCTTCCGCACCGGCGACGTGGCCTATATGGACGAGGACGGCTTCATCTACATCGTCGACCGCACCAAGGACATGCTGCTGTGCAGCGGCTACAACGTCTATCCGCGTGTGCTCGAAGAAGCCATCTACCTGCACCCGGGGGTGCGCGAAGTGGCGGTGATCGGCGTTCCGGACGAATACCGCGGCCAGTCGCCCAAGGCCTTCATCACGTTGAAGGCCGGTGCCGAGCCGTTCACGCTGCAGGACCTGCAGGCCTTCCTGAAGGACAAGCTGGGCAAGCACGAAATGGTGCAGGCGGTGGAGATCCGCGCCGAACTGCCCAAGACGCCGGTGGGCAAGCTGTCGAAGAAGGACCTGGTCGACGAGGAAGAGCGCAAGCGCGCGGCAAAGGCTTGAGCGGCGGCTCGGCGCTGCCTTCGCTCGGCCTCAGCGGCCGCGAAAGTCCGACGGATGGCGGAAGGTCCAGCGCTTGAAGGCGTGGCGGAAGTTCGCGGCGTCGCTGTAGCCCAGCCGCGCCGCGATCTCCTCGTTGGTCATGCGCGTCTTGCGCAGGTACTCGATGGCCAGGTGCATGCGTACCTCGGCCAGGATCTTGCGGTAAGAGGTCTGCTCGGCGTCGAGCTTGCGGCGCAGCGTCCTCGCGTTCAGCGCCAACTCGGCGGCGGCTTCGTCGATGTCCGGGAAGCGTCCGGCGCGCGTGATCAGCAGGCGGTGCACTTGGCCGGCGACGCTGCCGGCGCGCACGACCTCCTGCAGATCCCGCTCGCAGGCTTCGTGCGCCATCGCGTAGGTGATCGGGTTCGCATACGACATCGGCCGCTCGATCCAGGCCGCGTCGAAGCGCACTTCGTTGACCGCCTGGGCGAAATGCACCGGGCACTTGAACAACCTCGCGTAGGCGCGCGCATGCGCCGGCGCTTCGTAGGTGGTGCTGATGCGCGAGAACCGGAACGCCTTGCCGTACAGGTCGGTCATGATGGTGTGGTGGCTGGCGAACTGGAACTCCAGCGCGAAGCGGTACAGCGGCCGGGACGGGTCGGGCTCGAGGATCGGCTCGTACGCGTAGGCGGCGGCCTCGCCGTCGTGGGTGAAGGACATTTCGACCATCGGCGCCATGACATCCTGGTACTTCACCGCGAAGTCGATGGCGGCGGCGTGGTTCGGGCTGCTCATCAGTGCGTAGCCGTACATGCCGAAGGCGGTGAAGCGCATCTTGCGGCCGGCGATGAGCGCGACGGTCGGCTCGGCCGAGAGCCGCTGCGCGTTGTCGAAGACGGTACGCATCTGCCGGTACGAAACCAGGCTCGTCGCGAACCGGCTTTCGCTCAGGGCCGTGCCGTGCAGCGCCTCGGCGGCGCTCACGCCGCACTCGTCCAGCGCGGCCACGACGGCAGCGATCTTGTGAGCCAAATAGAGCTTCTCGTCGAAGCTTCGCGACGGTCGATTCACGGCTCGCAGGCTCCGTGGGCGGCCGGCCAGACCGGCCGCTCGTGGTTCGGTGGCGGCATCAAGGCGCGCAGCATATCGCCGCGCGCAGGCGGCGGCGCAAGCCAAACCCCGCTGGCTGCAGGGCTGTACGCACGGGCCGCCGTCTGTCCGCGTGTGTCCGCAATTCACCCGACAACTGGTCGCGATGCACCTTTCGCCACCCCGCGCGCGGCGGAAAGATCGCAGCTCCTCCACGCAGCACGCAGCATGTCATGACCGCCGCCGAGCGTCCCGCCGCGCGCGCCAAGCCGACACCAACCCGCGCGACACGCGGCTCGGCGCGGCGCAGCGCTTCGCCTGGCCGCGCGTCTTCGCCCGCGCAAGGCGCGCCCGCGCTCGATCTGCAGCGCTTCCTCGATGTCTTCAAGCTGCCCGGGGTCGACGTGAAGGCCATCGCCGACGCCAAGCAGGCCGAGATGCGTGCGGTGGCGCTGGCCAACCGGCGCGCCTACGACGGCATGAAGGCGCTCGCCCGCTGCGAGGCCGAACTGCTGCGCGATGCCGCGGCCGAATGGCGCGCCGCCGTCAGGCAGCTCGGCGCCATGGACGGCGGCGACTTCGCCGCGCGGCGCACCGAGCTGGCGCGGCGCGTGGTGGCGCAGGCGCTCGCCGAGGTGTGCCGCCTCGCCGAGACGGTGGCGAGCTCACAGGCCGAAGCCTGCGCGGCGCTACGCGCGCGGCGCGCCCCAGGCGCACGGCAGCGCAAGACGCATGGCGAGCCGCCGTAGACGTCGCAGCAGCAAGGCAATGATCGCCGTGCACGCCGGGCCCGTGCCCGGCGCCGCAGGCCAACAACAAACCCGACCCAACCGGAGACAGCCATGGACCACCTCAGCAGCTTGGACGCCTCGTTCCTGCACCTCGAAACGCCGGAGATGCCGATGCACGTCGGCAGCCTGATGCTGTTCGAGTTGCCCGAGCGCTACCAGGGTGACTTCTACGAAGACGTCAAGGCGATGATCGGCAAGCGCCTGCACGTCGCGCCGATCCTGGGCCGCAAGCTGGCGCCGATGCCCTTCGAGCTCACCGAGCCGGTGTGGATCGACGACGACGACATCGACCTCGAATACCACGTGCGCAGCCTGACGCTGCGCCGCCCGGGCACGCTGGACCAACTCAACCAGCTCGTCGCGCGGCTGCATTCGAGCCTGCTCGACCGCAGCCGGCCGCTGTGGGAGATGTATGTCATCGAAGGCCTGCAGAACGGGCAGGTCGGCTTCTACCTGAAGGCGCACCACAGCGGCGTCGATGGCAAGGCCGGGGCCGAAATGGCCAAGGTGATGTTCGACACCTCGCCGAAGATGCGCGAGGTGCCGCCGCCGCGGCGCAAACGCGGTACCGACAGTTATCAGCTCGGCGTCACCGAGATGCTGCAGGCGGCGATCAAGAACTCGACGGCGCAGTACCGCAAGCTGGCCACGCTGCTGCCGACGGCGGCCAAGGCGCTCGCCACGGCCGGCAAGGTGCTCGCCAGCCAGCGCACCGGCCCGGGCGAGCGCAAGCTGATCCTCGGCCTGGCGCCGAAGACGCTGTTCAACGACTCGATCACCAACCAGCGCTCGTACAGCACGTTGACGCTGCCTCTGCCCGAGCTGAAGGCGCTGGGCACACGCGTCGGCGGCACGGTCAACACCATCGTCATGGCGATGTGCGCGGGCGCGTTGCGGCGCTTCCTGAAGGAGCGCGGCGCACTGCCCGACAAACCGCTGATTGCGGCGGTGCCGGTCAGCCTGCGCACCGCGGGCGACGACGCGATGAACAACCAGGTGTCGATGGTGCGCGTCGACCTGGCCACCGAGATCGGCGACGTGGCCGAGCGCTTCAAGGCCATCCACGCCTCGTCCGAGGCGGCCAAGGCGGTGGTGCGCGAACTCAGGCCGGTACTCGGCGCCGACTTGCCGCTGACCGGCACACCGTGGATCCTGAGCAGCCTGTCCTCGCTGTACGGCCGCTCCAACCTCGCGCGCAAGGTGCAGCCCATGGCCAACGTGGCGATCTCCAACGTGCCGGGGCCGTCGATGACCCTGTACATGGCCGGCGCGCGCATGGTGAGCTACTACCCGGTGTCGATTCCCGGGCACGGCATGGGGCTGAACATCACCGTGCACAGCTACGCCGGGCTGCTCGAGTTCGGCCTGACGGCCTGCCGGCGCGTGGTGTCGCAAGCCGAAGCCAACGAGCTGGTCGAGCGCCTGAAGGCGGCGCTGAAGGAGATCGAGGCGCTGCCCTCGGTCGGGGCGGCGGCGGACGCGGCCGAACCAGCGCAGCCGCGGCAACTACGCAGCGCCGGCAGCAACGGCGCGGCCGCGAAAGCCGCAAAAGCGGCGCGCCCGCCCAGGCCCGTCAAAACGGCGCGCGCCGCGAAGAAGACGGCTGCGCCGCCGCGCGGCGCTGCGTCCGCCAAGCGCGCGCCGCAGTAGCGCGCCGCAGTAGATCGAAGCTCGAACACCCGGAGACACCATGGCAGGACACGTTGCAAAACACGACGGCCCCGAGGTCCACTACTCGGCAGGCGACGAGAAGCTCTTCTCCAAGGTCAGCTGGAAGCTGCTGCCGCTGTTGACCATCTGCTACCTCATCGCCTTTCTCGACCGTGTGAACATCGGCTACGCGCAACTGCAGATGAAGCAGACGCTGCCGTGGAGCGACGAGGTCTACGCGCTGGGCGCCGGCATCTTCTTCATCGGCTACTTCCTGTTCGAGGTGCCGAGCAATCTGATGCTGGAGAAGATCGGCGCGCGCGCCACGCTGCTGCGCATCATGTTCTGCTGGGGCATCGTCGCCGCCGGGATGGCGTACGTCGAGACGCCGACCACGTTCTACATCCTGCGCTTCCTGCTCGGGGTGTTCGAGGCCGGCTTCTTCCCCGGCGTCATCCTGTACCTGACCTACTGGTACCCGGGCGCGCGCCGCGCCAAGGCCATCGCCACCTTCATGACCGGCGCGACCATCGCCTACCTGATTGCCGGCCCGCTGTGCGGCGCGATCCTGAAGTACATGAACGGCCTGGGCGGCCTGCACGGCTGGCAGTGGCTGTTCATCACGCAGGGCCTCCCCGCGTCGATGCTCGGCATCTTTGCCTTCTTCTACCTGAAGAACAAGCCCGAAGACGCAAGCTGGCTGACGGCGGACGAGAAGGCCAGGCTGCGCCACCACATCGAACACGATGCGCATGCCGTCGCCGGTGCGTCGCACGGATCGCTGCTGGCGCTGATCCGCGACCCCAAGATCTTCTTGCTGTCGATCATCTACGCGCTGGCGCTCGGGGCGACGTACGCGATGGTCTTCTGGGCGCCGACGCTGGTCAGGAGCTGGGGCGTTGCGGATCTGTTCTTGGTCGGCATACTCACGGCCATTCCGGCGCTGTGCGCGCTCATCGTCATGGTGTTGGTCGGACGCAGTTCCGATCGGCACAACGAGAGGCGCTGGCACTACCTCTTCTGCACCGTGCTCGGCCTTGCCGGGACGGCGATCGCCGCGCTGTCGCAAGGCAATCTGATTCTTTCGCTGTTCGGGCTGGCCGTGCTGAGCATGGGGCAATCCGCGTCCACGCCGGTCTTCTTTGCCGCCGTCAGCGAGTATCTGCCGAAGAAGACCGCCGCTGGCGGCATTGCCTTGGTCAGCAGCCTGGGCAATCTGGGCCCGGCCGTCATGCCGTGGATCACCACCCGCATCAACACGATCACCGGCACGCCGGCGGCCAGCCTGTACCTGGTGGGCGCGATGTGGATCACCGCCGGGATCCTGCTCATGCTGCTGATACGGCCGGCCGCCGAAGCCAAGCTGCTCCCGGCAAGAGCTTGAGGCGCGTCGAGTCATCGCCGCACATGAACAGCGCTGGCCGCCAGGACCAACCGGCGAGGAACCGGACGGCGGCGTGGCCTGGGATCCACACCGTACGGGCTGACCGGCCCCCAGAGCTTGGATCCGGCAGTGGTTAAGATCCTGCACGCCGCCTTCCGGGAAGCTCGGTCTGGCCGTGAAGCGGGTGGCTGGCCGGCCGCGGGCGGCCGTCGGCTCGACACTTTCCAGGGAGTCTGAACGATGGCGGTGACCGCGAAGCAGCCGGCGAGCAAGACGCCGGACCTGGCGCTGACCGAGCGGCTGCGGCTCGAAGTCGAGCGGGCGGTGCAGCGCGGCCTGAAGGGCTTCGAGCTGCTCGGCGCGCCGCCGCCGACGGTCGGCCGCACGCCGAAGACGGTGCTGCACCGGCGCGGCACGCTCGAACTGGTGCACTACCGCGCGCAGTCCGAAGAGGTCTACCGGGTGCCGCTGCTGATCGTGATGGCGCCGACGAACAAGGGCTACATCCTCGATCTCGCGCCGGGGCAGAGCCTGGTGGAGTTCCTGCTGCAGCGCGGCTACGACGTCTACCTGATCGACTGGAACGCGCCGACCGACGCCGAGCGCGATCTGCAGCTCGAGGACTACGTGTTCGGCTTCATCCCCGACTGCATCCGCCTCGTGCAGCAGGACTCGGGCGAACAAGACGTGACCCTCGTCGGCTACTGCGCCGGCGGCATGCTGTCGTCGATGTACCAGTCGCTGCATCCCGCGGGCCCGGTCAAGAACCTGGTCTGCTTCACGACGCCGGTCGACTTCAGCAAGATGACGCTGTTCCGTTCACTGTCGGACGCGAAGCACTTCGACGTCGACCGCTTCGTCGACAAGGTGGGCATCGTGCCCGCGACCCTCGTCGTTGCCGGTTTCGACGCGCTGCGCCCGGCGGCCCGCGCGGCCGGGCAGATCCGGCTCTGGGACAACCTCTGGAACGACCAGTTCGTGAAGGGTTTCCGCATGATGGAGCGCTGGGGCAACGAGACCCTGCCGCTGCCCGGCGGCTACTTCCGCCAGACGGTCAAGGAACTGATGCGCAAGAACGCGCTGTACGAGGGCACGCTGCGCCTGCGCGGACGGCCGGTCGACCTGGGCCGCATCACCGTGCCCTTCCTGCACATCGCCGCGCAGTACGACCACATCGTGCCCCCTGCCTGTTCGGCGCCGCTGATCGGGCGCGTCGGCTCGAAGGACAAGCAGGAGATCGTGCTGCCCGGCGGGCACGTCAGCATTGCCGCCGGCGCCAACGCGGTCAAACGCATGTGGCCGGCACTCGATTCGTGGCTTCAGGGGCGTTCCATATGACCGACACATCGCGCAGCTGTCCGCGCCGCATTACCTGCGGCGATTCCCAGGTCGAGATCGCGCGCATGACGAGCGCCGACCGCGGCGCACTGGCGGCGCTGGTGGCGGCGCTGCCTGCACATGACCTGCTGTTCGTGCCGCGCGACCTGGGCCACCCGAAGGTCATCGACGCCTGGATGCGCGCGCTCGACGACGGCACGCTGACGAGCCTGGCCGCGCGCGACGGCGGCGCGATGGTGGCCTGTACCGCGATCGTCACCGACGAGCTGAGCTGGTCCAGACACGTCGGCGAGCTGCGCGTGCTGGTCTCGCCGGCGTGGCGCGGCAAGGGGCTCGGCCGGGTGCTGATCCAGGAATGCTTCGCGCAGGCGCTCGCGCTGGGCCTGAAGAAGCTCGTCGCGCAGATGACCACCGACCAGCGCGCCGCGATCGGCGTCTTCGAGGAACTGGGGTTCCGCGCCGAGGCGCTGCTCGCCGGGCATGTCGCCGACCGCGACGGCAAGCTGCACGACCTGGTGCTGCTCGGCCACGACGTCGATGCGGTGGCGGCGCGCAACGAAGCCTACGGCGTGCCGGACGCGCTCGGCAGCTGAGCAAGCCAGCGCGCCGGCTCCCGGCATCGCACCTGAGCGTGGACGGCGCGACCGGCGCGCCGATGCAGGCCTACACGGCCATGGCCCACCCTGCCGCGGCGGCGATGGCGACCACCGCCACCGGTGACATGCGCGCGTAGACGAGCAAGCCGAATGCGGCCAGGGCCAGTGCGAAGTCGGCTCGCGCATGGATCGCGCTCGTCCACACCGGGTCGTACAGCGCCGCGCCCAGCACGCCGACCACGGCCGCATTGATGCCGCCCATGGCACGCCGCACGCCGTCGCGCTGCCGCAGGGCCTCCCAGAACGGCAGGGCGCCGGCCACCAGCAGGAAAGCGGGGATGAAGATCACGACGAGCAGCGCGAGCCCGCCCGCCCAGCCGCCCAAGGGGGCCGGCATCACCGCGCCCAGGTAAGCCGCGAAGCTGAACAGCGGTCCCGGTACCGCCTGTGCCGCGCCGTAGCCCGCCAGGAAGGCATCGTTGCTCACCCATCCGGGCGGCACCACGCCGGCCTGCAGCAGCGGCAGCACCACGTGCCCGCCGCCGAACACGAGTGCGCCGGCCTTGTAGAAGACGGCCACCGCGCTCAGCCAAGGCGACGGCCGGGCAGCGGCGAGCGCCGGCAGCAGGATCAGCAGCACGCCGAAGAGCGCGAGCAGCACAGCCCCCGTGCGCCGCCGCACGCCGCAGTCCTGGTGCGCGGCCGGCGGCAGGCGTTCGAGCTCCAGCGCCCGGCGCCCGACCAGCCCGCCCAACACCATCGCGGCCACCTGTGCGGCCGCCGTGGGCACGGCGAGCACCACCAGCGCGGCAGCGATGGCGATGCCGGCGCGCAGCCGGTCCGGGCACGAGGTCTTCGCCATCCCCCACACGGCCTGCGCGACCACGGCCACGGCCACGACCTGGAGCCCGTGCATGGCGCCGGACGACGCCAGCCCGGACCACTCGGCCACGCCGTAGGCAAACAGGATCAGCGCGATCGCCGACGGCAGCGTGAAGCCCAGCCACGCCGCCAATGCCCCGGTCCAGCCGGCGCGCCTCAAGCCCAGCGCCATGCCGACCTGGCTGCTCGCCGGCCCGGGCAGGAACTGGCACAGCGCCACGAGGTCGCCAAAGCTCTTGTCGTCGAGCCAGCGCCGGCGTTCGACGAATTCGGCGCGGAAGTAGCCGAGATGCGCGACCGGACCGCCGAACGAGCCGAGGCCGAGCTTCAGGAAGACGAGCAGCACCTCCAGCGCCGAGCCGCGGCGCGGTGGCCCGGTGGCTGGCGTGCTGGCGTCGGGTGGCTGCGGTGACATGGGCCTCTTGCTCGGGCGGCGCGTCTGCGGCCGGGTCGGTCAGACGGCGAAGTCCTTGGGAAGCTTGCCGGCCACCACCTCGGATCGATGGTACAGACAGAACGGCGCCGGCTTCCGGCCGCCGGCCTGCACCCGGCCTGGCGCCCGCAAGGTGGATACTCGCCACGGTTCCTCCCACTGCAGGGTCGGGAACGGGTCAGTGAAGCACGAGGCAAGCGGGGCCGCGCTCGGCCCGGCAGGGGTAGAGGTTTGACGATGGACGCCATGAATGCCAAGACCAGCGTGCTGGTGCTGGTCGACTACCAGGCGCGGCTGCTGCCGGCCATTCACGACGCGGCGGCGGCGGTCGCCAACGCCGTGCTGCTGGCGCGGGCGGCCCATGTGCTGGGCGTCCCGGTCATCGGGACGCAGCAGAACCCGTCGGGGCTCGGCCCCAACGTCGAACAGATTCGCGCCGCATGCCGGGTCACGCTGGCCAAGATGCACTTCGACGCCTGTGCCGACGGGCTGGTGCAGGCGCTGCACGACGCCAGGCCGGCGGCCGACCAGGTGGTCATCGCCGGCTGCGAGGCCCACGTCTGCATGCTGCAGACGGCCCTCGGCCTGCTGCGGGCCGGCAAGCGCGTGTCGGTGGTTTCCAACGCCAGCGGTTCGCGCCGGCCCGCCGACCACGCGGCCGCGATGACCCGCCTGGCGCAGGCCGGCGCCAGCATCGTGACCCACGAGATGGTGCTGTTCGAGTGGCTGCACAGTTGCGAGCATGCGAACTTCCGCGAGGTGCTGCAGCTCGTCAAGGGCGCGGGCTGAGACCATCACCGGTGCGGGCGGCCCGAAGTTCGGGCACGAGGAAGTCATCGCGAGCGGGCTCGGCGGCCCGGTGCAGATGACGCTTGGCGGGGACGGCGCGCTCTACCGCTGTACCTCACCGAAGCCGTGGGCAGGCTCCGAGCCGCGATGCTCGAAAGCGCCGCCGGCCAGCGGCAGCGTGACGCGGAAGAGCGCGCCGCGGCCCGGGCCGCTGTCCAGCGACAGCTCGCCGCCGAGCCGGCGCATGATCTGCCAGCTGATCGCCAGGCCCAGGCCCGCGCCCGGCGCCGCGGTCTGCGTGTGCGCCCAGCCGCGGCGGAACTTGGAGAAGATCAGCTCGCGCTCGTCGGCGCGGATGCCGGGGCCGTTGTCCTCGATCAGCACTTCGTAGTGCGGCTGGCGTATGCGGCTGCTGACGCGCACCCAGGGCGCGCGGGCGGTGTTGTACTTGATGGCGTTGGCGATCAGGTTGATGAACACCTGGCTCAGCCGGTCGGCCTCGGCCTCGACCTCGGCGCCGCGGGCGCGCTCGCCCGATTCGAGCCGCACCGACGCACCGTCCGCCAGGCTGCGGCAGACCTCGACCGACTGGTCGAGCACGCGCTCCGGGTCGATGCGCACCAGCCGCCACGGCGCCTCGCCGTGCTCGAGCAGGTTCAGCTCCAGCGTGCTGTCCAGCAGCCGCGTCAGGCGCAGGCTCTCATCGTGGATGATGCGCACGAAGCGCTGGGCACGCGCGGCGTCCACGCCGCGGCCGTCGAGCAGCACCTCGGAGAACGAGCGGATCGAGGTCATCGGCGTGCGCACCTCGTGGCTTACCTGGCTCAGGAAGAGGTCCTTCTCGACGTCGAGCCGGCGCAGCCGCTCGTTGGCCTGGCCGAGCTGGTGCGCGGTGGCCTCGAGCTGGCGCGACTTGTCTTCGAGCTGGCGGCTGTACTCGCGGATGCGCTGCGTCTCGTCGGCGATGCGCACCAGCGCGTCCAGGCTGATCGTCTGGCCGGTGACCACCTGCGAGATCATCGCGTGCGCCGACGCGCCGCCGATGCTGCCGGCCAGCGTGCGCTCCAGCCGCGTGATGAAGGCGTCGTCGGCCACCGGCGCCTCGCCGCCGCGGCCCTGCTGCTGCGCCGCCTGCCGGAACAGCCGCTGCGCCTCGTCGACGCCGAGGATGCGCTGCGCGATCGCGCTCAGGTCGCGCGTGGCGGCCGAGCGGCGCAGCAGCCCGGCGGTGGCCTCGGCCGGGGTGCGGAAGACGTCGACGAACAGCGCGCTCTGCAGCCGCTCCAGCGGGCGCGGCTCGCGGCACAGCGACACCGCCACGAACAGCAGCGTGTTGACGCTCAGGCTCCAGAAGATGGCGTGCACCAGCGGATCGAAGCCGCCGAGCCCGAACAGCGCCTGCGGCCGCAGCAGCGCGACGCCGAAGGGCCCTTGTTCCAGCACCTGGCGCGTGATGACGAGGTCGCCGCCGAAGCTCGGCAGGAACAGCGTGTAGGCCCACAGCACGCTGCCGGCGAGCAGCCCGGCGAAGGCGCCGGCGGCATTCGCCTGGCGCCAGAACAGCCCGCCGATCAGGCACGGCAACACCTGCGCGGCGCCGGCAAAGGCGATCAGCCCGATCGAGGCCAGCGCCTCGGAATCTCCGCCGAGCCGGAAGTAGGCGAAGCCCAGCGCCAGCATCACGCAGATGCTGACGCGCCGGCTCACCAGCAGAAAGCGGCGCAGCTCGCCGCTGGCGCTGCGCGACACCCAGCGCAGGCGCATCGCCAGCGGCATCACGATGTGGTTGGAGATCATCGTCGACAAGGCGATGCAGGCGACGATGACCATCGAGGTCGCGGCCGAGAAGCCGCCCAGGAAGGACAGCAGCGCCACGTCGTGGCGGCTGGCCCAGATCGGCAGCGTCAGCACGAACATGTCGGGGTCGGCATCGGCCGGCAGGTAGTTCAGACCGGCGATGGCGATCGGCAGCACGAACAGGCTCAGCAGGAACAGGTACAGCGGAAACAGCCAGGCGGCGGTGCGCAGGTGCGCTTCGTCGACGTTCTCCACCACCGTCACCTGGAACTGGCGCGGCAGGCAGATCACCGCGCCGGCGGCGAGGAAGGTCACCGCCACCCAGCGCGGGCCGAAGGCGTCCTGCGCGTGCAGCATCTCGGGCGAGGCCAGCGCGAACACGGGGCCCGCGCCGCCGGCAATGCCGAACATGGCGAGCAGCCCGACCGCCAGCAGCGCGACCAGCTTGACCACGGCCTCGAGCGCGATCGCGGCGACGACGCCGTGGTGCCGCTCCTTGGCGTCGACGTTGCGCGTGCCGAACAGGATCGTGAACACCGCCATGCCGGCGGCAATCCAGAAGCCGATCTGGAACTCCGACGCGGCGGCGTGCGTGCCGGTCAGCGTGTCCGGACCGCTGTTGCTGATGACCTGGAAGCTGGTGGCCACCGCCTTCAGCTGCAGCGCGATGTAGGGCGTGATGCTGACCACCGCGATCAGCGTCACCAGCGCGGCCAGGCTCGCGCTCTTGCCGTAGCGCGACGAGATCATGTCGGCGATCGAGGTGATGCCTTGCGCATGCGCGATGCGCACGATCTTGCGCAGCAGCACCCACCAGCCGATGAAGACCAGCGTCGGCCCCAGATAGATGGTCGCGAACTCCAGGCCGCTGCGCGCCGCCGAGCCCACCGCGCCGTAGAAGGTCCACGAAGTGCAGTAGATCGAAATCGACAGCGTGTAGACCAGCGGCGACTGCAGCCAGCCCAGCCGCCCGCTGCGCGCACGGCGGTCGCCGAGGTGGGCCACCGCGAACAGCAGCGCCACGTACAGCAGCGCGGTGACCAGGACCAGGTTGGCCGACAGCATCGCGCGCGCTCAGGCTCTCAGCGCGCCGGCGCATCGTCCGGCGGCGCCGAGGCCGACGCACCGTCAGGCGGCGCGGGAGCCGCAGGCGCCCCGAGCCGCCGCGCCAGCAGCGCCGCACCGACGATCAGCGCGAGCCAGACGCCGAACAGATAGGCGACGATCAGCGGCACGCCCCACAGGCTGCCCTGGCCGGTGAACAGCGTGATCACGGGCGGCATCAGCAGGAACACCGCCAGCGCGGGCAGCAGCGCCGCGGCGTCGCGCAGCCGCGGGGTGCCGGGGTCGGGGGTCTTCACCGTCCGCTCGGCGCGCTCAGCGTGCCGCCAGCTCGCGCACGCGCTCGACGACCTCGCGGTTGGAGAAGGGCTTGGTCATGAAGCCCTCGGCGCCGATCTGCTCGACCATGCGGCGGTCCTGCGCCTGGCCCTTGGCGGTGAGCACGATCACCGGGATGGCCTTCAGCGCCGGGTCGGCCTTGGCGGCCTTCAGCACCTCGAAGCCGTTCATCTTCGGCAGCATCAGGTCCAGGATCAGCAGGTCGGGTGCGCTGGCGCGCAGCTCGCGCAGCGCGGCTTCGCCGTCCAGCGCCGCGTGCACGGCGTAGCCCTCGCGCTCCAGCACGAAGCTCAACGATTCGACGATGTGGGGTTCGTCCTCCGCGATCAGCACACGCGTGGCCATCGATCTCCTTTGTGCGGGCGGTGTGCCGCTCGGGGTCGCAGCCAGTGTAGCCATGCCTCAGCGGCCGACTATCGGGTCTTCCGCGCGGTAGACGCAGTCGCGGCGCACGCACAGCCGGCAGTTGGGGCCGACCGGCACGGCAGGCGCCGACGACGACAGGTCCAGCCCGGCGCCGTAGACGGTCTGGTCGGCGTGCAGCGCGTCGCAGGCCAGCATGATCGACTGCAGCCGCCGCGGCAGCGCGAAGGCCGGGCGGCTCTTCTCGACGGTGCGCGCGACGAACAGCAGCCGCTGGCCGTCGGGAAACTCGGCGAGCTGGCGCACGATCGTGCCGGGCACCTGCAGCGCCTGGTAGACGGCCCACATCGGGCACGCCGGCCCGTGCCGCGGCAGCGCCAGCCGCGGCAGCGCAAAGCGCTTGCTGGTGAAGCCGGCGGCGTCGACGCGCATCAGCGCGAAGGGCAGGCCGGCCGCACCCGGCCGGCGCAGCGTGATCAGCCGGTGGCAGACCTGCTCGAAGCTGGCGCCGAAGCGCTGCACCAGCCGGTCGAGGTCGTGGCGCAGGCCCCGCGCGGCGTCGAGGAAGGGCTCGTAGGGCAGCAGCACCGCCGCCGCCAGGTAGGCGCTGAGCGCACGCCGCGCGCGCCGGCGCGCCGCGCCGGTGCTCAACTGGCCGGCCTGCGCCAGCAGCCCGTCCACCGGCTGCCCCTGCGTGTACAGCTCGGCGGCCAGCCGCGCCAGCTCGAAGCGGCGCGTCGCCGGCACCGCCTCTTCGGCCAGCAGCAGGCGGCGCGACGCGGCATCGAAGGCCGCCAGGTGGCGCACGTCGCCGGGCAGCAGTTCGGCCACCGGCCGCAGCTGCAGCTCGATACCGTGCGCGCGCTTCAGGTAGTCGGCCAGCGCCGCGCCGCTGCAGTCGCCGGCGTCGCTGCCGAGGGCCGCGCCGGCACGGAAGTCCGCTGCCGCCTGCTCCAGTTCGGCGAAATGGTTGTCGTGGTCGAACAGGAAGTCGTCCACCTCCTCGGCCGGCGTCACCGAGCGCGCACCGGCGGCGTCCTTGTCGAAGAAGGCGGCCAGCGAGCGCGCCACCTCGGCCAGGCGCGCGCTCTCGTGGTCGACGATTTCGACGAAACGCGCGCGCCGCGCCGCGTCCAGCCCCTCGCCGGTCTGCAGGATCTGCGCGGACGAGCGGATCGCCGCCGCCTGCGTCAGCAGGTTGTGCACCGCGTCGCGCAGGAACGGGTCCTGCTGCAGGCGGTCGGACAGCGCATTCACCGCCTGGCCGCGGTCGATCCAGGCGCGGTGCAGCCGGGCCAGCGCCCGCGCCCATTCGCGGTGGCGGCCCGCCAGCGCATGCGTGCTGCCCGGCGCCAGCTGCAGGTCGGCCAGCAGCGGCTCGCCGCACAGTTCGGCCAGATCGGCGACCAGCCGGCGTTCGGCGGCGCCGTCGATCTCGGACAGCGCCAGCCCCAGCGCATCGGCGATGCGCTTGAGCAGCGCGCCGCCGATGCTGCGCTTGTCGCCCTCGATCAGGTTCAGGTAGGAGGCCGAGATGCCCGCCTGCGCGGCCAGCGCCGCCTGCGTGACGCCGAGCGCGCGCCGCCGCTCGCGCAGCGTCGCGCCGATCAGCGAGGCGCGCATCGCCCCCGCCGATGCTGCAGCGCAAGGTCAAGAATCGACGGGCCAGTCATGATTCGCATCGGATATTTACAAGATTCATCAATGGTGTCAATAAGTTGTTGCGACGTTGACAGTCCGCGGTCATGATTTCGCCAAGTTGGAGGGCGTCGCGGACGGACCTTCCGCCATCCCTCACTGCAGGAGTCAAGACATGTCGCAGTCCAGAGTCACGAAGCGCAAGTCGCCCGGCCTGTCGCGCCGGCGCGTGCTGCAGGCCGCCGGTGCCGGCGGCGTCACCATGCTCCCCGGGCTCGGCAACATCGGCTGGGTCTACGCGCAGGACAAGCCCGCGATGGGCACCTGGCCCGCGGGCTCGCAAGGCCCCAACGTGCACATCGCGGCGATGGTGCCGCTGACCGGCACCTATGCGGTACAGGGCGCCGACGAGCTCAAGGGCTGGGAACTCGCGGTCGAGCACATCAACACCAACCATCCGTTGATGAAGGCGCTCGCGCCGAAGATCGACAACGGCGTGCTCGGCAAGAAGGTGGTGCTGAAGTCGGCCGACTCCGCCGCCAAGCCCAACCAGGCGCTGCAGTCGGCGCAGACCTTCATCAACCAGGACAAGGTCATCCTGATGACCGGCTCGACCTCGTCGGCGGTGGCGGTGGCGATGAACAAGTTCGCGCAGCGCGAGAAGATCCTCTACATGCCGGGCATCTCGGGCTCCAACGACACCACCGGCAAGGACTGCGTGCGCTACAGCTTCCGCCAGGGCTTCTACGGCGAGATGGCGGCCAACGCGATCGGGCCGGTGATGGTCAAGCAGTTCGGCAAGAACCGCAAGGCGGCGTTCATGACGCCCGACTACACCTACGGCCACACCACGACCAAGTCGGTGATGGACTACCTGACCAAGGAAGGCGGCTGGACGGTGGTGACCAACCAGGTCTCGCCGCTGGGCACGCAGGACTTCAGCCAGTACCTGACCAACATCGCCAACTCCGGCGCCGAGTTCCTGATCAACGTCAACTGGGGGCGCGACGCGGTGCTGTCGAGCCAGCAGGCCAAGCAGTTCGGCCTGCTGCCGAAGATGACGCTGGTGCTGCCCTACCAGATCCCGTTCATCGCGCCCGAGGCCGGGGTCGAGCTGACCGCCGGCGTGCTGGCGGCGACCGACTTCTGGTGGACGCTCGAGGACAAGTACCCGCTGGCCAAGCAGTTCGTCGAGGCCTTCCAGAAGAAGTACGGCTACCGCCCGGAATGGGGTGCGGAGAACGCCTACGTCAGCTTCGCGCACTGGGCGCGCATGGTCACCGAGGCCGGCAGCTTCTATCCGCCCGACGTGATCAAGCAGTGGGAAAAGGGCGAGACGATCCCGTCGCTGCTCGGCGACGTGCACTACCGGCCGCAGGACCACCAGGCGGTGCGTCCGGTGATCCTGGTGCGCGGCAAGGCCAAGAAGGACATGAAGAACGCCGAGGACTTCTGGGAAGTGATCGACATCGTTCCCGGCGAGAAGGTGATCCAGCCGCCCGGGGAATTCGGCTGCAAGCTGGGCGACTACAGCTGAAACGGCGGCGGCCGCGGCCGCCGCCCCATCGAGCGCCATGCAGGACGCCTGCGGGATCCACAGCGACACATGACCAGGACGGCATAGCGTGCTCAGTTGGGGCAACCTCGTTTCGCAGTGCTTCAACGGGCTGGTGCTGGGCGCGCTGCTGGCGCTGATCTCGTCGGGCCTGACGATCATCTACGGCACGCTCGGCGTGCTGAACCTCGCGCACGGCGCGATGTTCATGCTCGGCGGCTATGCGGGCTGGGTTGCCTATTCGCAGACCGGCTCGTTCCTGGCCGCGATCGCCGCCGGCGCGTTGTTCGTGATGCTCGTGGGCGTGATCATCGAGCGGCTGATCATCCGCCACTTCTACGCCCGGCCGCACGAGGACCAGCTGCTCGTCACCTTCGGCCTGGGCATCGTCTTCGTCGAAGCGGTGCGCTTCTTCTTCGGCAGCCTGTCGAAGACCGTGCCGCCGCCGGCGCCGCTGGCGGGCATCACGCCGCTGGGCTTCATGGTCTACCCGACCTACCGGCTGGCGCTGCTGGGCATCGTGACGGTGGCGCTGCTGGTGCTGTACTTCATCCTCTACCGCACGCGCATCGGCATGATCGTGCGCGCCGGCATCGAGGATGCGGTGATGGTCGATTCGCTGGGCATCAACATCCAGAAGGTGTTCATGCTGGTGTTCGGCATCGGCGCCATGGCCGCCGGCTTCGCCGGCATCGTCAACGCGCCGGTGGTGGCCATCGCGCCCGACGTCGGCGACGCGATCCTGGTGCAGACCTTCGTCGTCGTGGTTATCGGCGGCGTCGGCTCCTTCCCCGGCGCGGTGCTGGGCGGCCTGATCGCCGGCCAGATCATCAGCCTGACCTCGATCGTCGACCCGGCCTATTCCTACGTGATGCTGTTCGTCGCGATGACGCTGGTGCTGGTGCTGCGCCCCTACGGGCTGCTCGGCACGGCCGGCCGCGACTGACGCCCGAGCCCGCCCCGCGATGCCGACCCGACAGCGTCCCTACATCGTCGAGATCCTGACGCTGCTCGCGCTGATCGCGGCGCCCTTCGTGCTGCCGCACCTGGGCTTCGCGCCGCCGACGATCAACCGCATCCTGATCTGGGGCCTGGTGGGCATCGGCTTCGACCTGCTGTTCGGCTTCACCGGGCTGCTGTCCTTCGGCCAGGCGGCGTTCTTCGGCACCGGCGGCATGTTCGCGGCCTATCTGCTGACCGAGACCTCGTTCGACAACACCATCCTCGCGGCGCTGGCCGGCACGCTCGTGGCCGGCGTGGTCGGCTGGCTGATCGGCCTGCTGGCGCTGCGCCGCACCGGCATCTACTTCGCGATGATCACGGTGGCCATCGCCGAGGTGTTTTTCTTCCTCGAATTCAACCCGCTGTCGGCCTATACCGGCGGCGAGAACGGGCTGCCCGGCGTGCCGCCGCCGAACCTGAAGCTCGGCTTCACGACGATCACCTTCGGCAGCAACCTGCAGATGTACGGCTTCTTCGCCTTCTGGTACTTCGTCGGCATCGTCATCGCGCTGCGCATCGTGCGCTCGCCGGTCGGGCTGCTGCTGCGCGCGATCCGCGACAACCCGCTGCGCGCGCAGGCGCTGGGCCACGACATCCGCCGCTACAAGCTCACCGTCTTCGTCGTTGCCGCCATGTACGCGGGTTTCGGCGGCAGCCTGCTGGGCATGCTGCAGGGCTTCATGCCGCCCGACGCCTTCATGTTCCACACCTCGGGCGAGATCGTCATGCAGACCGCGATCGGCGGCGCGGGCTGGCTGTTCGGCCCGCTGCTGGGCGCGACGGTGTGGCTGTTCCTGAGCGACTTCTTCCAGACCACGCTGAATCTGGGCGCGACGTGGAAGCTGGTGCTGGGCATCGTCTTCGTGCTGCTGGTCGTCTTCCTGCGGCACGGGCTGGTGGGCGCGATCGTCGATCTGTACCGCCTGCTGCGGCCGCGCGCGGCGCCGGTGCCCGCGCCGGCCGGCGCCGCGGCCGATGCGCCGGCCGCACCGCCGATGGCCGAGGCCGCTCGAGCCACGCACAAGGCCACGCGCAGCACGTCCGGCCCGATCCTGCGCGTCGAGGGCCTGAGCAAGCGCTACGGCGGCCTGATGGCCAACGCCGACATCGACTTCAGCGTCGAGCACGGCGAGATCCGCGGCATCATCGGCCCCAACGGCGCCGGCAAGAGCACCTTTTTCAAGATGCTGACCTGCGAGGTCCAGCCGAGCGCGGGCAGGATCGTCTTCGACGGCCGCGACATCACCGGCATGCAGGTCGCCGACGCCTGCCAGCTCGGCCTGACCAAGAGCTACCAGATCAACCAGCTCTTCGACCGGCTCACCGTGCGCCAGAACCTGGCCATCGCGGCGCTGGGCGAGCTGCGCGGCAAGTTCAGGCTCGACCTGCTGAAGTCGCTGCCCAAGGTGCATGGCCTCGACCCGCAGATCGAGCGCACCGCGGCGCTGGTGCACCTGAGCGGCCGGCTCGACACGCCGGTCGCCGAGCTGGCCTACGGCGAGAAGCGGCGGCTGGAGATCGGGCTGGCGCTGGCCACCTCGCCGAGCCTGCTGCTGCTGGACGAGCCGCTGGCCGGCATGAGCCCGCAGGAGCGGGTGGAGACCGTCGCGCTGCTCAAGTCCATCGCCGCCGGCCGCACGATGATCGTCATCGACCACGACATGGATGCGCTGTTCGAGCTGGCCGGCAAGGTCACGGTGCTGCAGGAAGGCCGCCTGCTCGTCGAGGGCACGCCGAACGAGATCCGCGGCAACGCCGAGGTCCAGGAGGCCTATCTGGGCGGCATCCACGACGAGGCGGAGGTGGCGTGAGCCTTCTCGAAGTCACCGAGCTGAACAGCTACTACGGCGACAGCCACGTCCTGTTCGACGTCTCGCTGCGCGTCGACAAGCACGAGGTGGTGGCGCTGCTCGGGCGCAACGGCGCCGGCAAGTCGACCACGCTGAAGAGCCTGATGGGCGTGGTCCGGCCGCGCACCGGCAGCGTGCGGCTCGACGGCAAGGAGCTGGCCGGCCGCAAGTCGCACGCCATCGCCTGCGAGGGCATGCAGCTCGTGCACGAAGACCGGCGCATCTTCGGCAGCCTGAACGTCGAGGAGAACATCGTGCTCGCCGGCCTGACGGCGCAGGCCCGCTGGCCGCTGGAGCGCATCTACGCGATGTTCCCGCGGCTGAAGGAGCGGCGCGCGAGCCGCGGCACCGACCTGTCCGGCGGCGAGCAGCAGATGCTGGCCATCGCGCGCGCGCTGGTGCGCGAGCCGAAGATCATCCTGCTCGACGAACCCTTCGAGGGCCTGGCGCCGGTGATCGTGCGCGACCTGGTGCGCGCCTGCCGCGAGCTGGCGAAGGCGGGGCAGACGATCGTGCTGGTCGAGCAGAACCTGGCGGCGACGCTGGCGCTGGCCACGCGTGTGTACATCATCAACAACGGCCACATCGTGCACGAAGGGCCGGCTGCCGAGCTGAAGGCGCAGCCGCAAATCCTGCAGCGCTACCTCGGCGTCTGAGCGAGGCCCGCGGCGCCGGCAGCAGGAAGACGGCAGGCCGCGGGCGGCGCCGCCGGCGCGTGACAATCGCGCCGATGCCGCTGCACGACGCCTCCGACGCGCTGGCCTGCACATGAGCACGCCGGGCCGCTCCCAAGTGCTCATCCCGGAGCGCGCAGTGCGCAGGGTAGTCCAGTGAGCGCGCCCGGCCGCTCCCAAGTGCTCATCCCGGAGCGCGCAGCGCGGAGGGTACGCCAGTGAGCGCGCATGGGCGCTCCAAAGCGCTCACACCGAAGCGCGATCAGCGCGTAGGTTGCCTTATGAGCACGCCGGGCCGCTCCCGAGTGCGAATCCCGGAGCACGTCGTGCGGAGGGTCGCCCGGTGAGCCTCGACGACCGGCGGCTCTGGCTCGCGCTGTCGTTGTCGCTGCTGCTGCATGGGCTGCTGCTGAGCCTGAGCTTCGGCGATGGGCTGGGCTTGCCGGGGCTGCAGCTGCCGTGGCGCGAACGCCGCGCCGAGGCGCCCGACCTGCACGTGGTGCTCATGCCGGCGCCGCCTG
>DAIMFR010000002.1:0-150660 GCA_036724445.1 Rubrivivax sp.
AGCCGCCCTGGAAGGTCTCGCGCGTCTTGGCGCGGTTGCCCCAGTACATCATCGCCGCCGACGGGCCGCGGATGTACAGGTCGCCGGGCTCGCCGTCGGGCACGGCCGAGCCGTCGTCGCCGCGCAGTTCGATGTCGTAGCCCGGCACCGGCCAGCCGGTACTGCCGTAGCGCACCTTGCCCGGCTGGTTGGAGATGTAGACGTGCAGCATTTCGGTGGAGCCGATACCGTCGATGATGTCGACGCCGAATTGGCGCTTGAAACGTTCGCCGATCTCCGCCGGCAGCGCCTCGCCGGCCGACGACACCAGCCGCAAGGCCACCTGGTTCCTGGCCGGCAGATCGGGCGCGGCCAGCATGCCGGCAAAGCCGGTAGGCGCGCCGTAGAACACCGTCGGTTTGAGCGCGGCCGGGCCGGCGCCGGTCCAACGCTTGAAGGTGGCCTCGGGCGTGGGCCGCTCGGCCATCAGCAGCGTGGTCGCGCCCACGCTCATCGGGAAGGTCAGCGCATTGCCCAGGCCGTAGGCGAAGTACAGCTTGGCGGCCGAGAAGCACACGTCGCGTTCGTTCAGGCCGAGCACGCCCTTGCCGTACAGCTCGGCGGTCCAGTAGGGGTTGGCATGCGAATGCACGGTGCCCTTGGGCCGGCCGGTCGAACCCGAGGAATACAGCCAGAAGCCGGTGTCGTCGGGGCCGGTGGCCGCCGGCTTGGACATCGGCGCGTGGGCCGCGACGAAGGCATCGAAGTCCACCTCGCTGGCATGCAGCGGCGATTCGCTCGAAGGCCCCGCCCTCAGCGGGACCTGGGGCTGCGAGACGATGACCTGCGTGATCTCGTGGTCCGACTTGACCATCGCCGCACTCAAGGCCGGCAGCAGCGCGCCCGACACCAGCGCCGCCTGCGCGCGCGAGTGTTCGAGCATGTAGGCATAGTCGTCCGCGGTCAGCAGCGTGTTCACCGCCACCGGCACCAGCCCCGCGTACATCGCACCCAGGAAGCTCACCGGCCAGTCGTTGCCGTCCAGCATCAGCAGCAGCACGCGTTCCTCGCGTTTCAGGCCCAGGGCGCGCAGCCCGGCAGCGAGCCGCATGGCGCGGTCGGCCAGCTCGCCATAGCGCAGCGTGCCGCGGTCGTCGACGAAGGCCGGCCGTGCTGGATGCGCCGCATTCAGCTGCAGCAGGTGCTGCGCGAAGTTGAAGCGCTCGCCGGGGACAGGAATGGACTCGGGATAGGTCACGGCAGGTCTCCTGAAGTGGGCGCCTTCGGAATTGGCGCACTTGTTCGACTGACAAATATGAAGTATTGTGCCTGCGAAAACGATGAGATGCGAGCCTGATCATGTCAAGCACAATAATGCATGCCGAGGATGTGGCGACGGCGCAGCCGCGCCGCGGCAATGGCGTTGCTTCGCCGACGGCGGACGGCGAGGACAAGCATCCGTTCCTGGTCGGCCTGGGCGAGCGCGTGCGTGCGCTGCGCTCGCGCCGCGGCATGACGCGGCGCGCCGTGGCGCTGGCCGCCGACGTGTCTGAACGCCACTTGGCGAACCTCGAATACGGCATCGGCAACGTGTCGATGCTGGTGCTGGTGCAGGTGGCCGGCGCATTGCAGTGTTCGCTGGCCGAACTGATCGGCGACGTGACCACGCGTTCGCCCGAATGGCTGCTGCTGCGCGAGCTGCTCGAGCACCGCGACGAGGCCACGCTGAAGCGCGTGCGCGTCGTCGTCGGCGAGATGCTCGGCATGGGCGGCGCCAACGAAAGCAAGGCGGCGCGCAGCCCGCGCGTCGCGCTGGTGGGCCTGCGCGGCGCCGGCAAGTCCACGCTCGGCCAGCGCTTGGCCGACGACCTGGGATTCCCCTTCGTCGAACTGAGCCGCGAGATCGAGAAGTTCGCCGGCTGCAGCGTCAACGAGATCCAGGCGCTGTACGGCCAGAACGCCTACCGCCGCTACGAGCGCCGTGCGCTGGAAGAGGCGATCCAGATCTACCCCGAGGCGGTGATCGCCACGCCGGGCGGGCTGGTGTCGGACGCCGCCACCTTCAACCTGCTGCTCGCGCATTGCACGACGGTGTGGCTGCAGGCCGACCCCGAGGACCACATGCGGCGCGTCGCGGCGCAGGGCGACCTGCGGCCGATGGCGGGCAGCAAGGAGGCGATGCAAGACTTGAAAGGCATCCTCGCCGGCCGGGCAGCGTTCTATTCCAAGGCCGAGTTCCGGCTCGACACCAGCGCGCAGCCGCTGGAAGCAACTTTCCAGGCGCTGCGCGAACTGGTGCGCCGTGGGCTGGATCTTTCAATAGAACATGCATAAAAATGCATGAGATCGCTTGACACCCTCGATGCATGCATTATGATGCCTGTACCGAGCAACGCCCGAAGGAAGCCCGAATGAGCCAAGCCCCCCGCGTCGACTACCAGACCGACCCCTCCCGCTACAAACACTGGCAATTGAAGTTCGAAGGCCCGGTGGCCACGCTGGGCGCCGATTTCGACGAGAACGCCGGCTTGCGCCCCGGCTACAAGCTCAAGCTCAACAGCTACGACCTGGGCGTGGACATCGAACTGAACGACGCCATCAACCGCATCCGCTTCGAGCATCCCGAGGTGCGCACCGTGGTCGTCACCAGCCTGAAGGACAAGGTGTTCTGCTCGGGCGCCAACATCTTCATGCTCGGCGTCAGCAGCCACGCCTGGAAGGTGAACTTCTGCAAGTTCACCAACGAGACGCGCAACGGGCTGGAGGACTCGTCCCGGTACTCGGGCCTGAAGTTCCTGGCCGCGGTCAACGGCTCCTGCGCCGGCGGCGGCTACGAGCTGGCGCTGGCCTGCGACGAGATCGTGCTGGTCGACGACCGTTCCAGCGCGGTCAGCCTGCCCGAGGTGCCGCTGCTGGGCGTGCTGCCGGGCACCGGCGGGCTGACGCGCGTCACCGACAAGAGGCACGTACGCCACGACTTGGCCGACATCTTCTGCACCACCACCGAAGGCGTGCGCGGCCAGAAGGCCAAGGACTGGCGGCTGGTGGACGACATCGCCAAGCCGGGGCAGTTTGCCGCCAAGGTGCAGGAGCGCGCGCTGCAACTGGCCGCGCGCAGCGACCGCCCGGCCGACGCCAAGGGTGTGGGTTTGACCCCATTGCAGCGGCGCATCGAGGCCGACGCGCTGCACTACGGGCATGTTTCGGTGCAGATCGACCGCAGCAAGCGCACGGCGACCTTTACCGTCAAGGCGCCCAGCGGCGTGCAGCCCGCCGACATCGCCGCCATCGAGACTGCCGGGGCCGCCTGGTACCCGCTGCAGCTGGCGCGCGAGCTGGAGGACGCGATCCTGTCGATGCGCACCAACGAGCTGGACATCGGCGCCTGGCTGATCAAGACCGAAGGCGACCCCGCCGCCGTGCTGGCGATGGATGCGACGCTGCTGGCGCACCAGGGCCACTGGCTGGTGCGCGAGACGCTGGGCCTGCTGCGCCGCACCTTCAGCCGGCTCGACGTGTCGTCGCGCAGCCTGTTCGCGCTGATCGAGCCGGGCTCGTGTTTCGCCGGCACGCTGCTGGAACTGGCGCTGGCCTGCGACCGCAGCTACCAACTGGTGCTGCCCGACGAGGCGGACAAGGCGCCGAAGATCGTGGTCGGCGAACTGAACTTCGGCAGCTATCCGATGGTCACCGGCCAGAGCCGGCTGCAGCGCCGCTTCTATGACGAGCAGCCGGCGCTGGAGGCGGTGCGCGCGAAAGCCGGCCAGCCGCTGGACGGCGAAGCCGCGCTGGCGCTGGGCTTGGTGACATCGGCGCCCGACGACATCGACTGGGCCGACGAGACGCGCATCGCCATCGAGGAGCGCGTGGCGATGAGCCCCGACGCCCTGACCGGCATGGAAGCCAACCTGCGCTTCAACGGCCCGGAGAACATGTTCACGCGCGTCTTCGGCCGGCTGACCGCGTGGCAGAACTGGATCTTCCAGCGACCCAATGCCGTCGGCGACAAGGGCGCACTCAAGGTCTACGGCAAGGGCGAAAAGGCCGCCTTCGATTGGAATCGTGTCTAAAGGAACCCCAATGAGCAGCATCGACTACAGCGAAAAGATCCCCAACAACGTCAACTTGAGCGAGGACCGCACGCTGCAGCGCGCGCTCGAGCAGTGGCAGCCCAACTACCTGCAGTGGTGGGACGACATGGGGCCGGATGGCTCGCAGAACTTCGACGTCTACCTGCGCACGGCGGTCAGCGTCGACCCGCAGGGCTGGGCGCAGTTCGGCCACGTGAAGATGCCCGACTACCGCTGGGGCATCTTCCTGAACCCGGCCGAGAAGGACCGCAAGATCCACTTCGGCGACCACCTCGGCGAGCCGGCCTGGCAGGACGTGCCCGGCGAGCACCGCGCCAACCTGCGCCGCATCATCGTCACGCAGGGCGACACCGAGCCGGCGTCGGTGGAGCAGCAGCGCCACCTGGGCCTGACCTGCCCGAGCCAGTACGACCTGCGCAACCTGTTCCAGGTCAACGTCGAAGAAGGCCGCCACCTGTGGGCCATGGTCTACCTGCTGCACAAGTACTTCGGCCGCGACGGCCGCGAGGAAGGCGAGGCGCTGCTCGAACGGCGCAGCGGCAATGCCGACAACCCGCGCATCCTGCAGGCCTTCAACGAGAAGACGCCGGACTGGTTGAGCTTCTTCATGTTCACCTACTTCACCGACCGCGACGGCAAGTTCCAGCTGTGCGCGCTGGCCGAAAGCAGCTTCGACCCGCTGGCGCGCACCACCAAGTTCATGCTCACCGAAGAGGCGCACCACATGTTCGTCGGCGAGAGCGGCGTCTCGCGCGTGATCCAGCGCACCTGTCAGGCGATGAACGAGCTGAAGACCGACGATCCCGCGAAGCTGCGCGCGGCCGGCGTGATCGACCTGCAGACGATCCAGCGCTACCTGAACTTCCACTTCAGCGTGACCATCGACCTGTTCGGCGCCGACCAGTCGAGCAATGCCGCGATCTTCTACAGCACGGGGCTGAAGGGCCGCTTCGAGGAAGGCCGGCGTCAGGACGACCATGTGCTCAAGGGCCAGCACTACAAGGTGCTGGAAGTGCAGGGCGGCCAGCTGGTCGAGAAGGAAGTGCCGATGCTCAACGCGCTGAACGAGGTGCTGCGCGACGACTTCATCAAGGACTCGGTCGGCGGCGTCGAGCGCTGGAACAAGGTCATCGAGAAGGCCGGCATCCCGTTCCGGCTGAAGGTGCCGCACAAGGCCTTCCACCGCAACATCGGCGCGCTGGCCGGCGTCAAGGTGTCGCCGGACGGCCGCGTCGTCAACGAGCAGGAATGGAATGCCAACGTCAAGCACTGGCTGCCCACCGGCGAGGACCGCGCCTTCGTCGCCAGCCTGATGGGCCGCGTGGTCGAGCCGGGGAAGTTCGCCAACTGGATCGCGCCGCCGATCATGGGCATCAACCGCCAGCCGGTGGACTTTGCCTACGTGCGCTTCAACTGAAGCCCGCGTCTGCATGGCAGGAGGAAGGGGGCCTGCGCGGCCCCTTCGCACAAGCGGACCAAGGAGACGAGCATGGACATGGCGGACAGTGGCGTCATCAAGCAGCACCTGATCGACCCGGAGATCTGCATCCGCTGCAACACCTGCGAGTCGGTGTGCCCGGTGCAGGCGATCACGCACGACTCGCGCAACTACGTGGTCGATGCCGCCAAGTGCAACCTGTGCATGGCCTGCATCCCGCCGTGCCCGACCGGCAGCATCGACAACTGGCGCACGATGCCGCGCGTGCGCGCCTACTCGGTCGACGAGCAACTGGGCTGGGACGCGCTGCCCGCCGAACTGAGCGCCGAGCAGATGGCCGAGGCCGGCGTCGCGCCCGGCGCGCAGCCCGAGGCCCTGCCCGCAGCGCCGTCGTTGCCGGCCGCGGTCGACGGCGAGGCGGCGTTCAACAGCACGCAATATGGCGCGGCGCTGCCTCCGTGGTCGGCGGCACATGCCTACACCAACCTCTACGGCCCGAAGGCGGCGCACAAGACGGTCAGCGCCACCGTGGCCGGCAACGTGCGCGTCACCGAAGTCGGCAAGGACTACGACACGCACCACATCGTGCTCGACTTCGGCGCGATGCCGTTCCCGGTGCTCGAAGGCCAGTCGATCGCCGTGCTGCCGCCGGGCGTCGACGCCAGCGGCCGCGCCCACCATCCGCGCCAGTACAGCATCGCCAGCCCGCGCAACGGCGAACGGCCGGGCTACAACAACCTGTCGCTGACCATCAAGCGCGTGCTCGAGGACTACCAGGGCAATCCGGTGCGCGGCGTGGCCAGCAACTACATGTGCGACCTGAAGGTCGGCGACGAAGTGCATGTCGTCGGCCCCTTCGGTGCCAGCTTCCTGATGCCCAACCATCCGAAGAGCCACATCGTGATGATCTGCACCGGCACGGGCAGCGCGCCGATGCGTGCGATGACCGAATGGCGCCGGCGGCAGCGCAACTCCGGCAAGTTCGAGGGCGGCAAGCTGATGCTGTTCTTCGGCGCGCGCACCAAGGAGGAACTGCCGTACTTCGGCCCGCTGCAGGGCCTGCCGAAGGACTTCATCGACATCAACTTCGCCTTCAGCCGCACGCCGGGCCAGCCGAAGAAATACGTGCAGGACGCGATGCACGAACGCGCCGCCGACCTGGCCCGGCTGCTCGCCGATCCGCATGCCTTCTTCTACGTCTGCGGGCTGAAGGCGATGGAAGAGGGCGTGGTGCTGGCATTGGCCGACATCGCGCGTGGCGCCGGGCTCGACTGGGACGGTATCGGCAGCGCGCTGAAGCGCGAGGGCCGGCTGCACCTGGAAACCTATTGATCTGATGCTTCCACCGGCCGGCCATCGGCGCAAAGCGGCCGTAGGCCGCTTTGCGCCTGTGGGCGCTATGCACCACTCCCCCGAGCCCCCTCCGAGAGGGGGCTCCAGTTTGTTATACAAGCCGGCCTGGCGGCCGACGGACGGGCGTACGTGGCATTCGCCAGGCACGCGCAGGGGGGGGCTGCGCCGGCCGCAAGGCCGGCCCGACGGCCTTGCTGGAGCCCCCTTCTCGGAGGGGGCGCGGGGGAGCCGCATCAACGCGCCTTGGCGCAAAGCGGCCGAAGGCCGCTTTGCGCCGACAGCGGCTTCCCGCTCTATGCGTGCGAACGCGAGCGGGTATCAGGCATCAGGCCGCGCGCTTGCGCGCCGGCCACGGTTTCCAGCGCCGGTGCACCCACCACCACTGCTCGGGCCGGCGCACGATCAGCAGTTCGAGCGCGCGATTGAAGGCGCGTGTCGTCAGGCGGATCGCTTCGTTGGTGTCGGCGTGTTCGACGGCGGCGATCGGGGCCTCGAAGCGCAGCACGTGGCGGCCGTCGGCCTCGCGCCAGCTGGCGGCCGGCACCACCGGCGCGCCGGTGGCCAGCGCGATCACCGCCAGACTGCGGAAGGTGCCGGCCGGGTGGCCGAAGAACTCGACCATCACGCCGTCCTTGCGCTGCGCGTGCTGGTCGAAGGGGAAGACCACCAGGTCGCCGGCGGCCAGCCGGTCGAGGATCGCATCCAGCCCGCCGCGCTTGGGCAGCACGCCGAAGCCGGCCTTGCGGAAGCGCCGCGTCACCAGCCGGTCCAGCCATTCGGGCCGGATCGGCCGGCGCACGAAGTGGAAGCGCCCCTTGGCCTCGGGGAAGCTGGCCAGCCCGGCGCTGGTCGAGACCTCGAAATTGCCGAAGTGGCCGGTCAGGATCAGCACGCCCTTGCCCCGCGCATGCGCGTGCAGCAAAGCGTCCAGATTTTCGACGCGCACCATCGCCAGGCGCCGCGCGCGCGACAGCCACGGGAAACGCAGGAACTCCCACGCCAGCCGGCCCAGGTGGCCGTAGTGCGCCTGCGCCAGCCGCGTGATCTCGGCCGCATCGGCGGCGCCGCCGTAGACGCGCTGCAGGTTGTCCAGCACCACCTGGCGGCGCAGCGGCAGCAGCCGGTACAGCAGCCGCGCCGCGGCCGACGGCGCGGCCTGCGCGGGCCGCGCGATGGCCATGGCCGTCGCTCGGGCGCGGTCGTGCGTCAGCGACAGGCCGATACCGCTGAAGCGGTTGCGGCCCAGCGCCAGCTCGGCGGCGCCGCTGAGCGCCACCGTCGGCGCGCCGTAGCCGTCGCGCGCGATGTCGAAGTCGACGGTGCCGACCGCGCCCAGCGCGGCTTCGCGCGGGAACAGCTTGACGCAGGCTTCCTTGGCGGCAAAGCGCGCCGCCAGGCTGGCGGCGCGGCCCGGGCCGTCGCCGGCATCGCGCAGCTCCTGCGCGCTGAAGAAGCTGCCGAGCTCGGCTGGCGGCGTCTGCGCCAGCAGCCGCTCGATGCGCGCGATCTCGACGCTGTCGACGCCGCAGCGCGCGGCGCCTTCAGGCAGCGGCGGCGCGGCGCTGCCGCTCACGCCGCGGCGGCGCGCAGCAGGCAGGCGGCGTTGGTGCCGCCGAAGCCGCGCGACAGCACCAGCGCCACGTCGCTGCGCGGTGCGCGGTGCGCGGCGCAGGCATTGAGCGCGGCGCCGGCGGCGTCGATCTCGCCCAGCCCGGCGATGCCCGGCACGGTGCCGGCGCGCAGCGCGGCCAGCGCCAGCACCGCGTCGGTCAGCCCCGCCGAGGCGAGCAGATGGCCGAAGGCCCACTTGAAGCCGGTCACCGGCGGCATGTCGGCGCCGAACACTTCGGCCAGCGCGCGCGCTTCCGAGCGGTCGGAGTTGGGCGTGCCGTTGCCGTGCGCGACGATCATGCCCACCTGCGCCGGCTGCAGCCCGGCGCGGTCGAGCGCGCCGGTGATGGCGCGCAGCAGGCCGTCGCCGTCGCCGCGCACCGGCAGCAGCCCGAGCGCCTCGCCGCCGCTGCCGTGGCCCAGCACTTCGCCCAGCACCGCGGCGCCGCGTTCGTGCGCCGCGGCTTCGCTTTCCAGCGTCAGCGCCGCGGCACCTTCGCCCATCGCGCTGCCGTCGTGGCGCGCGTCGAAGGGGCGCAGCGCGGACGTGCACAGCAGCCCGAGCCGGTGGTAGTACAGCAGGGTCTGCGGCTCGATCGGTGCGTCGTGCGCGGCAACGACGGCACGCGTGCATTCGCCGGCGCGCAGCGACTCGGCGGCCTCGGCCAGCGCCAGCAGGCCGCTGACGCTGTGCTGCGTGATGCAGGCGTTCGGTCCCTTCAGCCCGTGGCGGATGCCGACGTGGCCGAGCACGTTGTTCGGCAGCGAGCGCAGCAGCCACATCGGGTTGACGGTGGCCGACAACTCCTCGCCGAAGGCCGTCAGCCCGCCTTGGGCCGCGGCGATCAGCGGCAGGTAGTCGTACTGGTTGCCGAAGTTGCCGCCGCCCGAGCCGACGAACACGCCGGTGCCGTCGGCAAAGCGCTCGGCGGCGCTCTGGTCCAACGTCGCGCGCCAGGCGGCGAAGCCGGCCTGCTCGATGGCACGGTCGGCCGCGTACAGGCCGAAGACATCGCTGCGGCGGATGTACTTCAGCAGCTTGCGGTCGCCGGTCAGCTTGCCGGCGTTGTAGTCGGACACCTCGGCGGCGATGCGCACCGGCCAGCCTTCGGTATCCCACTGCGTGATCGGGCCGATCGACGAGCGGCCGTCGAGCAGCGCGGCCAGCACGGCCTCGGGCGACTGGCCGGCGCCGCAGATCGCGCCGCTGCCGGTGATCAGGATGCGTGGGGCGGTCATGCCAACGCCTGCGCGTCGTCCGGATGCCTGAACGCCAGGCAGCTGTTCGAGCCGCCGAAGCCCAGCGAGTTGGACAGCGCCACGCGCACGCGGCGCGCGCGCGGCGCGTCGCGCACCACGTCGACGTCGCAGTCCGGGTCGAGCTTGCGCAGGTTGGCGTTGACCGGCAGCATGCCGTGGTGGATCGCCAGCGCGCAGACCACCGCCTCCACTGCACCGGCCGCGGCGATCAGATGCCCGGTGACGCTCTTGGTCGAGCTGACCGCCACCGCGGAGCGCGCGTCGCCCCATACCGCCTTGACCGCTGCGCATTCGCTGCGGTCGTTCATCGGCGTCGAGGTGCCGTGCGCGTTCAGGTAGTTGACGTCGCCGAGCTGCGCGCCGGCATCGGCGATGGCCTGGCGCATGGCCTGGATCGGCCCGTCGCCGGAGGGGTGCGAGTCGGTGATGCGGTAGCTGGACAGCGAGTTGCCGTCGCCGGCCAGCTCGGCGTAGATGCGCGCGCCGCGCCGGCGCGCCGCGCTCCATTCCTCCAGCACCAGGAAGCCGGCGCCTTCGCCGAGCACGAAACCGTTGCGCGTGGCGTCGAAGGGGCGGCTGGCGCGCTCGGGCGTGTCGTTGTCCGGCGATACCGCGTTGAGCAGGCAGAAGCCCGCCAGCCCCACCGGGTTGATCATCGAATCGAAGCCGCCGGCCAGCACGCAGTCGGCCTCGCCGCGGCGGATCAGCTTCATGGCCGTGCCCACCGCCTGGCCGCCCGAGGCGCAGGCCGTATGCACCGAGCTGGAATAGCCGGAGATGCCGAACACGCGCGTCAGCAGCGCCGCGCCCGCGGCCGAGTTGCTGCGGCAGAACACCAGCGGGTCGGCAGCCGAGCCCTGCGACTGCAGCAGCTGCGCCGCATTCAGTTCGCCGTCGGCCGCGGCGTCGCGCTGCACCTGGGCCAGCTCGTCATAGCTCACGCCCATCATGCCGGTGCCGACGACGCAGCCCCAGCGCGCGGCAGTGGCGGCGGTCGGGCGAATGCCGGCGTCGGCGAAGGCCTGCGCCGCGGCCACCAGCGCGAAGCGGTGCGAGCGGTTGGCGAGCTTCAGCAGCTTGCGCTCGCGGCCCAGCGCGTGCAGCACCGCGGCCTCGTCCAGGCCCTTGACTTCGGCGGCGATGCGCACCGGGAAACCGCCGGCATCGAAGCTGGCGATGCGCGCCGCGCCGCTGCGCCCGGCGAGCAGCGCGCTCCAGGTGCTGGCCACGTCGTTGCCGACCGGCGTGACCAAGCCCAGCCCGGTGATGGCCACCCTGCGGCGTTCTTCGCGCCTCGCGCTCATGGCCCGCTCCGCGGTGTGACCTCGATGCGCGCCGTGGCCACGGTCTTGTCGCCGCTGCGCGCCGCGACCTTCAAGCGCGCGCGCTGCGCGTCGATATCCTGCAGCACGGCTTCGAGCTGCAGTTGCGCGCCGGGCGCGGTGAACGAACGGATCTTCACTTGGCTGACCTTCGTGCTGAACAGCGCTTGCGCCGCGCGCAGCGGCTCGGACTGCTGTGCCAGCTGCACCGACAGGCTCGCCAGCGCATCCATCAGCAGCGTGCCGGGGAACACCGGGCGGCGCGGAAAGTGGTCGTCGAAGTAGGGCGCGCCGCCGGCCGCGGGCACCTGCAGCGTGACGCCGATGCGCTCGCCCGGCTGAAGCGCCAGCTCGCGCAAGTCGGGCGCCGGCACGCCGCCGAAACGGCCGGGCGCAGCGCCGGCGCCGAGCAGGGTGTGGAAATCGGCGCGCACGGCTGAGGGCGCATCGAACTCGTCCATGGCCAGCATCGGGCCGACGCTGTCCTGCAACTCGAGCGCCAGCCGGCCGTCGATGAAGGCCTTGCCGCTGTAGGCCACGGCCTCGGCGTCGCAGTGCTCGATGTCGGCCTGCAGCTGCAGCGTGCAACCGGCGTGCGGCAGCTGGTGGTAGTGCACGGCACCCGCCAGCCCGGCGACGGGGCGCCAGGCGAAGTCCAGTTGCGCCATCGCCGACCAGGCGGCCAGCTGACCGACGGCCTCGGCCATCAGCGATGCGGGGAAGTTCACGCCCAGCGGCACCGTGTAGTGGCCTTCGATGCGCACGCCCGCGCGGTGCGTGATGCGGTCGACGAAGGAGAAGCTGCGGAAACGCCCGCTCATCGCCACCCGTCCGTGCAACGCCGCCTCAGGCCTGCGCCGCGCGCTGCGCGCGGATCACGACCTTGCAGAAGGTCTCGGTGGTGAACAGCCGCGGCACGTCGGCGGCCTTCAGCGGCGTCTTGAAGCGCTCGGCCGGCACTTCGCTCAGGAATTCGCGCAGCCGCGCCATGCCGGCTTCGGTGACCACGCCCTTGGCCTCGAACTCGGCTTCGGGCAGCGGGCCGCGTGCGTCCTCGACGATCTTGCCGCGCGGGATCTTCACGCCGAAGCCTTTTTCCAGGCGGAACACCAGGTCGAGGAAGTCGATCGACTCGGCGTCCAGGTCCTCGATCAGCGAGGACTGGGGCTTGACCTCGTCGAGCTCGCAGCCGAGCGCGTCGGACACGATCTGCGCCACCTTCGGGAACACCGCGTCGATCTCTGCCTGGCCTGTGGATTGGTTCGCCTGTTCTGACATGGGAAGTCCTTTTGATTCATTCCATCTTGAAGCCGCCGTCGACGTGCAGCACCTCGCCGGTGATGTAGTCGGCCAAGCGCGAGGCGAGGAACCATACCGCGTGGGCCACGTCCTGGGCCTGTCCGTAGCGGCGCATCAGGATGCGCGCCTTGATCTGGTCGTCGGCGAGGTCTCGCACGGGCTGCGACATCTCGGTCTCGATCACGCCGGGGGCGACGCAGTTTACCGTGATCTTGCGCGAGGCCAGCTCCACCGCCATGGCGCGCGTGAAGGCGTTGATCGCGCCCTTGCTGGCGGCGTAGTTGGACTGGCCGCGCCCGCCCTTGTCGCCGGCCACCGAACTCAGGTTGACGATGCGGCCCGAGCGCTTGGAAATCATGTGCCGCACCACCGCGCGCGTGACGTTGAACACGCCGACCACGTTGGTGTCGAGCACCGCACGGATGTCCTCGTCCTCGAGCATGCCGAGGATGTTGTCGCGCACGATGCCGGCGTTGTTGACCAGCACGTCGATGCGGCCGCGGGCCTCCACGATGCGCTCCACTGCCTCGGTCACGGCCGCAGCGTCGCTGACATCGGCCTGCATCGCCTCGCACCTGCCCCCGGCGGCCTGCACCGCCGCCGCCACCTCCTGCGCTGCGGCGGCGTTGTCGCGGTAGAAGAACACCACGTCCATGCCGTCGCGCGCGAACAGCTCGACGATCGCGCGGCCGATGCCGCGGCTGCCGCCGCTGACCAGCGCGACCTTGCCGGCCAGGCCCGAATCGATGTCCATGGGGGTTGCGAAGTTCAGCCCGAGATGGCGAAGCCGCCGTCGACGAACAGCGTGTGGCCGTTGATCATGTCCGCCTCGGGCAGGCACAGCAGGTAGACGGCGCCGGCCACCGCTTCGGGCGTCAGCACGGGCCCGGCGGGCGTGCGCGCCTTGAAGGATTCGACCAGCTGCTCGCGGTTGGGGAAATAGGCCAGCGCATCGGTCTCGACCACGCCGGCACTGACCGCGTTGACGCGGATGCCGCTCGGCCCCAGCTCCTGCGCCAGCGAGCGCACCAGCGATTCCAGCGCCGCCTTCGACGCGCCGATGAAGGCGTAGTTCGGCATCGCGCGCACCGAGCCCAGGCTGGACATGGCGATGATGCGCCCGCCTTGCGGCATCAGCGGCGCCGCGCGCTGCGCCAGCAGGTTCAGCGCGAAGGCGTTGGTTTCCATGCACCAGCGCCAGTGCTTCAGCGTCATCTCCAGCGCCGGCTTGAGCACGCCGCTGGCGGCGTTGCTGACGACGATGTCCAGGTGCTCGACGTGCTTGCGCAGTTCGGTGAACAGCTCGTCGACGCTGTCGGGCTGGCTCACGCTGGCCTTGATTGCCACCGCGCGGCGGCCGAGCGCGCGGAACTGCTCGCACAGCGCTTCGGCCTCTTCGTGGCTGTTGTAGTAGTTGACGACCAGATCGGCGCCGGACTGCGCCAGCTTGGTGGCGATGGCCCGGCCGATGCCGCGCGCGGCGCCGGTGACCAGCGCGGTCTTGCCGGCCAGCGGCAGAGCGGTTGTCGGTGCAGTCGCAGGGGAGGGGCTGGCGCTCATGCTGTCGGTAGTGGCTGCACCGGAAGATGCGGCGTGTCGATTGTAGGTGGGCGGTCCGCGTCTGGCCTGCCCGGAGGGACTCGAACCCCCTACCTACTGCTTAGAAGGCAGTTGCTCTATCCAGATGAGCTACGGGCAGTGCGCGCGAATTCTAGGAGCGGGGCGTGCCGGCACGCCGCGCATACTGTTGCTGGCCAAACAGCGCCTCGCGTGCCTGTTCGTCGCTGAGCGGCTTGCGCAGGTCGGTGAGCACCTCGACGCCGCGTTTGACCGCCGGGCGCGCGGCGATCTCGTCGAACCAGCCCTTCAGGTGCGGGTGGTCGTTCCAGTCGATGCCCTGGTTCTTCCACGAGCGCAGCCACGGGAAGGTGGCGATGTCGGCGATCGAATACTCGGCCCCGCCCAGGTAGCGGCTCTTCGCCAGGCGCTTGTTCATCACGCCGTACAGGCGCCTGGCCTCGCTGCTGTAGCGCTCGATCGCGTAGGGGATCTTCTCGGGTGCGTAGATGCGGAAGTGGTGCGCCTGGCCGAGCATCGGGCCGACGCCGCCGACCTGGAACATCAGCCACTGCAGCACTTCGTACTTGGCTGCCGTGCCGGCGGGCAGGAAACGGCCGGTCTTGCCCGCCAGGTAGAGCAGGATGGCGCCCGACTCGAACAGCGGGATCGGTCGGCCGTCGGGGCCGTCCGGGTCGACGATGGCCGGAATCTTGTTGTTCGGGCTGATCGCCAAAAAGTCACTTCGGAATTGCTCGCCCTTGCCGATATCCACCGGGAAGACCTTGTAGGGCAGGCCGCATTCTTCGAGCATGACGTGGACCTTGTGGCCGTTCGGCGTGGCCCAGGAATAGACCTCGATCATCGGCAGCCCTTCAGTTTCGCGACCCCCGGGCCGCACTGCAAACTACTCTAAACCATGCTCGATTCGATCAAGCGCTGGCTGGGCGCAAGCTCCGTGCAGATTCAAGGCTGGAGCGAGCTGGCGTCCTGGGCGCGCGCCCAGCAGCACACCTTGCGCGCGGTGCGCGAGCCCGAGGGCTTCGTCATCGACGGCCGCAGCGGCGACGCCGCGTGGCGCCTGGAATGGGGGCCGCCGCAGCGCCCCTACATCCACGGGCCGGAGCTGCGCATCCGCGCCGAGCTGGCCGTGCCGCGCGAGCTGCAGGCGCTGGTGCTGAACCGCGAGCTGATGGCGGCGCTGGAGAAGGCGGTCTTCGACCAGTACGTCGAAGGCGTGCAGACGCGCATCGACACGGCCACGCCGCCCGAGATGCGCTGGCTGGTGATGTTCCAGAAGCTGTCGGGCCAGGAGCTGAAGTCGCTGCGCGACGGCTGGGGCGCGCTGTCCAGCTTCAAGCCGTGGCTGCAGCAGTGGCTGGACGGCGCGCTGAGCCCGGCGCTGGCGGCGCTGCCCACCTCCGGCGAACGCCCGCTGGTGCTGATGATCGCGCGCCGCCGCCTGAGCCTGCGCACGGTGCTGGCGCATCCCGAGCCGCGCGCGCTCCAGGCCTGGCTGGGCCTCTTCGAGTGTGCGCTGCAGCAGGCGCAGCGCGTGGCCGTGGACGATCTCGACGCACACACGCCGAGCACGCAGCCGAGCATGTTCCCGGCCTCCGCACTGCCGGCGGACGCGCTGCGCCCCTGAAGCGTCAACCCGCGCGGGCGAAGCTCCAGCCGAGTTCGGCCAGCGGCTTGGCGCCGGCGCCCGATTGGCGCGCCTGCTCGCTGGCCGCGGTGCCGGCCTCGACGCGCTTGGCGATGCCCTGCAGGATCGCCGCCAGGCGGAACATGTTGTAGGCCAGGTAGAAGTTCCAATCGGCCTTCAGCGCCTCGGGGGTGCCGCGGCCGCTGCGCTCGCAGTAGCGGCGCACGTAGTCGGCTTCGAGCGGAATGCCCAAAGCGGCCAGGTCCAGCCCGCCGATGCCGCGGAACGAACCCGGCGGGATGTGCCACGACATGCAGTGGTAGCTGAAATCGGCCAGCGCATGGCCGATGGTCGACAGCTCCCAGTCCAGCACCGCCAGCACGCGCGGCTCGGTCGGGTGGAACATCAGGTTGTCGAGCCGGAAGTCGCCGTGCACCACCGAGACCATCGATTCGTCGCGCGCACTGTCCGGCAGGTGCTGCGGCAGCCATTCGATGAGCCGGTCCATGGCCTCGTTGGGGCCGGTCACCGACGCCTGGTACTGCTTGGTCCAGCGTGCGATCTGGCGCTCGAAGTAGTTGCCCGGCCGGCCATAGTCGCTCAGGCCCAGCGCGGCCACGTCCAGCTTGTGCAGCGCGGCGATGACGCGGTTCATCTCGTCGTAAATCGCGCCGCGCTGCGCGCGCGTCATGCCGGGCAGCGACTGCTCCCACAGCACGCGGCCGGGCACGAACTCCATCAGATAGAAGGCGCGTCCGATCACGCTTTCGTCGTCGCACAGCAGCAGCATCTTCGGCACCGGCACCTCGCTGCCGGCGAGCGCGCCCATGACGCGGAACTCGCGTTCGATGGCATGCGCCGACGGCAGCAGCTTGGCCACCGGCCCGGGCTTGGAGCGCATCACGTACGACGCGCCCGGCGTCACCAGCTTGTAGGTCGGGTTCGACTGCCCGCCCTTGAACTGCTCGACCGTCAGCGGGCCGGCAAAGCCCGGCAGCTGCGCCTGCAGATGGGCCTGCAGTGCGGCGGTGTCGAAGGCATGCGTGCCGGCCGGGGGCTTGGTGCCCTGGAATTGGTCCATGAGTTCGTCTCCTGAGAGGGTGGGGCGATGCTGCTCAGCGCTCGGCGATCTGCAGCAGCTTGTCGCGCGACAGCACCACCAGCCGCGTCGGCTCGACGCGCACTGCGCCTTCGCGCTCGAAGCCTTTCAATTCCTGGTTGACGCGCTGGCGCGACGCGCCCAGCAGCTGCGCCAGGTCCTCCTGGGCGAGCTGCAGCCCGATGCGGATCTCCTCGCCCTGTGCGATGCCGTAGCTCTTGGCCAGCAGCACGATCTGCTTGGCCAGCCGCGCCTGCAGCGGCCGCGTGTTCAGATCCTCGAACTGGTTGTACATCAGCCGCAGGCGGCGGCAGTTCAGCCGCAGCAGCGCGTCGTACAGCTCGGTGTGGCGGCTGAGCAGCTCCTTGAAGTCGGGCTTGCGCACGCACAGCAGCGTGGTCTTGCCGTGCGCGTCGGCGTCGTGGGTGCGCGGCAGGCCGTCGAACAGCGACGTGTCTCCGAACCAGACGCCGGGCTCCGCGTAGGTCAGCGTGACCTGCTTGCCCGACAGCGAGACCGAGCTGATGCGCACTGCGCCGGCGGCCACGCCGCACCATTCCTCGGCGGTCGCGCCGCGCGAGCCGAGCGAGGCGCCGCCCTTGAGCCGGCGCACGACGGCGCGCGCCAGGATGTCCTCGCGCAGCATCGGCGAGAGCTTGGCGAAGAAGGCGCCCGACTCGATGTTGTGGCGTTCGTCGACGCTCAGGGTCGATGCGTTCATGTCTGCGTGATGGGGCGGGTGCGTTCGCGGCGCAGGCAGCGGCCGGGGGTGCCAATGCTAACCGTGCGTTGCTGCACGGACCGCGCCGCCGCGGCCGGCGGAATGTGTAACCGCGCATGCTAGATTGAGTCGCGATACCACCTCCACCTGGCCCTTCTTGCACCGCATGATCCTGCCGCGCAGCGCGATCCCTGCTGCCGTGTTCGTGCTCGGCGGGCTTGCAGCCGCTTCGCCGGCGCGGGCCCTGGGTTTGGGCGCGGCGCCGTCGTCGATCCCCTTCGGCCAGCCGCTCGATCTGTCGGTGCCGCTGCGCCTGGGCGGCGCGCCGCTGCCGCCGCCGGCCTGCCTGCAGGCGCAGGTCTCGGTCGGCGAACATCGCCTGCCTCCAGGCAGCGTGCATCTGCAGATCGAGGGCCGCGACCCGCCGCGCGTGCGCATCCGCAGCGATGCGGCAGTGCAGGAGCCGACGGTCACGTTGCGGCTGACGGTGGGTTGCCAAGGCGCGGTGTCGCGGCAGTTCGTCGTCTTTGCCGATCCGGCCGTGCCGCCGGGCGCTGTCGCGAACGACGCGCCGCGCGCACTGGCCCCGGCCGAGCGGCTCGCCCGCCGCGAGGTGCCGGTGCGTGCTCCGGCGTTGCCGGTGGCCGGCGTGGCGCCATCGGCCCAGGCGGCGCCGCAAAGGGTGCTGGCGCCGACCACGCAGAGCGCACAGAGCGCCCCGAGCGTCCCGAGCGCCCAGAGCGCCCAGAACGCCCAGAGCGCCGGCGCCGCGACGGCCGTCGCGCCGCTGCCGTCCTCGGCTGAACAGACGGCGACGGCAGCGGCGTGGGCGGCAGCGGCCAGCGCCGCCCGGCAGTTGGCGCAGATGAAGGGCGATCTGGCGCAGGCGCGCCAGGAAGCCGCCGCGCAGCACGCCTCGCTGCTGCAGTTGCGCACGCGGCTGGCTCAGGCCGAGGACCACGGCCGCGTGCAGACCGCGCTGGCCGCCTTCGTGTTCGCGCTGGGGCTGGTCGCGCTGTGGCTGGGATGGCGCGTGCGTGCCTTGCAGCACGAACGGCAGAGCGGGTGGTCGGGCACACCGATGCCCCGCGGCGACGAAGCGCTGGACTTCGGCGACGCGCCGCAACCGGCTGAAGCCTCGGCCGCCGCCGCTGCGCCGGTGCGCACGCCGCCGCCTTTGCTGCGGGTCGCGGAGCTGCCGCTGTCGGCTCCGGCGGAAGATCCCGCGCGCAGCACCGCACAGCGCATCGACGCGCTGATCGACCTGGAGCAGCAGACGGAGTTCTTCGTGCTGCTGGGCGACGACGATGCGGCCGTCGAGCTGCTGCGGGCCCACCTGCGTGCGCACGACGATGCCGGTCCGCTGCCCTACCTGAAACTGCTGCAGATCCACCGCCGGCGCGGCGCGCGTGAAGCCTACGAACGCGTCGGCAGGCGTTTCACGCAGCGCTTCGCGGCGCCGGCGCCGGGCTGGGATGCGGCCGACGATGCGCGCGAGCTGTGCGACGACGCCGCCATCGCCGCCGAGCTGCAGGCCCGCTGGCCCCAACCGGCCGAGACGCTTGCCTGGCTTGAACAATGGCTGCTGGGTGTGTACGGCGGCGCGCTGCCGAGCCTGCCCGCCTGCCGCGACGCCTTGACGCTGTACGCGGTGGCCAAGGACCTGCTGCATCAGCCGCGCCAGGTCGGCGCCGGCGTGGACCTGCTGCTGCCCTTGGCTTCGGACGACGAGGCGGCGGCGATGCTCCGGCCGTCGATCTTCGACACGCTGCAGCCGCGCAGCACCGAGTCGGCGCGGATCGACGTGGACCTGAGCTCGCCCGCGGCGCTGACCGACAGCCGCGGCGCCCGTCGTCCGCGCCGCAGCGCATGAAGTGCTACAGCTTGCGCAAGCGCTGCAGCGCAGCCTGCAGCGTCGCGTCGCGCTTGGCGAAGCACAGCCGCGCGATGCGCTGCTCGAAGCCGTCGGCATAGAAGGCCGACAGCGGAATCGCGGCGACGCCGATCTCGGTGGTCAGCCATTCGCAGAAGCCGGCTTCGGGCAGGCCGCTGACGCGGCTGTAGTCCACGCACTGGAAGTAGCTGCCTTCGCTGGGCAGCATGCGCAGGCGCGTGTCGGCCAGACCGGCGCGGAACAGGTCGCGCTTGCGCTGGTAGAAGGCCGGCAGCTCGAGGTAGTGGCGCGGCTCGGCCATCCAACGCGCCAGGCCGTGCTGCATCGGCGTGTTGACGGTGAAGACGTTGAACTGGTGCACCTTGCGAAACTCGGCCGTCAGCGGCGCCGGCGCCAGCACGTAGCCGACCTTCCAGCCGGTGACGTGATAGGTCTTGCCGAAGCTGGAGACGACGAAGCTGCGCGCGGCCAGCGCCGGGATCGACGCGGCGCTGACGTGCGGCATGCCGTCGAACACCATGTGTTCGTAGACCTCGTCGCTGATCAGCAGGATCTCGGTGGGCGCCAGCAGTTCGGCCAGGCGCTGCATTTCGGCGGCGCTCCACACGGTGGCGCTGGGGTTGTGCGGCGAATTGACCATGATCGCCCGCGTGCGCGGCGTGATCGCGGCCTCGATCGCCGCGAAGTCGGGGCGGAAGCTGCCCGGCGTCAGCGGCACGCGCACGACCACGCCGCCGGCCAGCTCGATGTTCGGCGCATAGCTGTCGTAGCAGGGCTCGAGCACGATCACCTCGTCGCCTGGATGGACGCAGCACAACACCGCGGTCAGGATGGCCTGGGTCGCGCCGGCGGTGATGGTGATCTCGGCAGCGGGGTCGCAGCGCCGGCCGTACAGCGCCTCGACCTTGGCCGCCACCGCCTCGCGCAGCGGCGCCACGCCCGGCATCGGCGGGTACTGGTTCAGCCCCTCGCGCATCGCGGCGTTGACCAGGTCGAGCAGGGCGGGGTCGCAGTCGAAGTCGGGGAAACCCTGGCCCAGGTTGACCGCGCCGTGCTGCTGCGCCAGCGCCGACATCACGCTGAAGATGGTGGTGCCGACCTGCGGCAGGCGGCTTTTCAGGGGCGGCGTGGCGGCGGTGGCGGGGTCAGGCATGCGCATCACAACTGGTAGTCGGCGCCGCCGCCGCTCATCGCGCGCTGGATCAAGGCGCGCGTCAGCCGGTCCGACAGCAGTTCGGCAAAAGTGTAGACAAAGTGGCGCAGGTAGGCGCCGCGGCGGAAGGCGACACGCGACACGTTCTGGCCGAACAGGTGGCCGGCCGGACGCCAGACCAGCTCGCCGTCCGGCGGCTCGTCCCGCACCGCCATCTCGGCGACGATGCCGATGCCCAGACCCAGGCGCACGTAGGTCTTGATGACGTCCGAATCCAGCGCCTCCAGCGCGAACTGCGGCTTCAGCCGCGCGCGGGTGAAGGCCGCGTCGATGCGCGAGCGCCCGGTCACCGTCGGGTGGTAGGTGACCAGCGGCTCGGCGGCCAGCTGCTCCAGCGCCGGCCGCTCCACCGCCGCCAGCGCATGCGTGCGCGGCACCACCACCGCGTGCTGCCATTCGTAGCAGGGCAGCGTGACCAACTCGTCGAAGTCGCTCAGCGATTCGGTGGCCAGGCCGATGTCGGCGGTTTCCGACAGCAGCATGCGCGCCACCTGTTCCGGCGTGCCCTGGTGCAGCACCAGCTGCACCTTCGGATAGCGGCGGCGCAGCAGCGCCACCGGGCCGGGCAGCACGTAGCGCGCCTGCGTGTGCGTGGTGGCGATCGACAGCGTGCCCGCCTCCTGCTTGGAGAACTCCTCGCCGATGCGCTTCAGGTTGGCCACCTCGCGCAGGATGATGTCGATGGCCTTCAGCACCTGCTGGCCCGGCTCGGTGACACGGCGCAGCCGCTTGCCGTGGCGCGCGAAGATGTCGATGCCGAGTTCCTCTTCCAGCTCGAGGATGGCCTTGCTGATGCCCGGCTGCGAGGTGTACAGCGCCTTGGCCGTTTCGGTCAGGTTCAGGTTGCGGCGCACCGCTTCCTGCACGAAGCGGAACTGGTGCAGGTTCATGCGCCGCGCCCGCCGCTCAGCGCCAGCGCCGCCGCGGCCATCGCCTGCACCACCGCGTCGAGTTCGCCCACCGGCGGATGCAGCGTCCAGTGCACCTGAGGATGCTTTTCGCGCAGCTGCTCGACCATCGGCGGCAGGTCGTGGCGCAGATGGCCGCCGGTGCCGAGGAACATCGGCAGCACGTCGACCCGGCTGCAGCCCGCGGCGCACAGCTGCGCACCGGCCTCGGCCAGCGTCGGCGCCATCAATTCGAGGAAGGCCAGTCTCGTTTGCAGTGCCGGGCGCTGCTGCCGCACCAGCGCGGCCACGCTTTCGAAGGGTGCGGCCCAGCGCGCATCGCGCGCGCCATGGGCGAAGAGGATCAAGCCGCGCCGGCTCATCGCGGGCTCATCGGTAGCGCACCAGCCAGCCGAACGCGGCCAGCGACAGCAGCAGGAACAGCGCGCTCGGCATCGCCGCCACCAGCCACGGCGTCCAGCCGCGCAGCAGCCCGATGTGGCCGGCGACGTTGTTCAGCAGCACGAAGCCGATGCCGATCATGATGCCGCCGAAGACCTTCAGGCTGATGCCGCCGGCGCGCGCATGCAGGTACGCGAAGGGCAGCGCCAGCGCGCTCAGCACCAGGCAGGCCAGCGGATACAGCGCCTTCTTCCAGAACTGGATCTGGTAGCGCTCCGCCGCCTGCTCCTGGCCGCTCAGGTGCATGCTGTAGCGCCACAGCTCGGTGGTGGACATGGTCTTCAGCGGCAGCACCGCGGCCGAGACCACGCCGCGGCTCAGGGTGGTGGGCCAACGCAGCGCCGGCAGCTGCTCGCGGCGCACCGCGTCGCCGGCATCCTTGCCGTCCTGGCGGTGCGGGCCGCCCTGCGGCCAGGTCGTGCGCTCGGCGTCGCTGAGGGTCCACACGCCGTCGGCCGCCACCTTGGCATCGCGCGCGACGATGCGCGACAGGTGGCGGCCCTCGGCGTCGAACTCGAAGATGCGGATGCCCACCAGCAGCCCCTTGCCGTCGATGCCGGCGACGTTGACGGTATAGGTGTGCTCGCCGGTCTCGGTGGCGCGCCGCTCCTTCAGCCAGGCGCCGCCGGTGCCGAGCTTGCGGCCGCCGGCGACCGCCGCCTTGAACAGCGTGGTCTGCCGTTCGGTGTAGGGTACGAGGTAGTCGCCGAGCGCGAAGGTCGCAGCGCTGAACATCAGCGCCAGCAGGGTCAGCAGGCGCAGCGCGCGCAGCGGGCTCAGCCCGCTGGTACGCAGGATCGTGAACTCCGAGGTCTGCGCCAGCCGCGCCATCGAATAGATGGTGCCGATCAGCACGGCGATCGGCAGCAGCTCGTACAGGTTGCCCGGCAGTTCGAGCAGCGCCCCGGCCACCGCCGCCCACAGCGTGAACCCCGGCCGCCCGACCTTCTGCAGCTCGTCGACGAAGTCGATGAAGAAGGACAGCGACAGGAAGGCCAGCGCGACGAAGATTACCGACGACACGATGTCGCGGTAGAGCATGCGGCGCACGGTCCTCATGCTGCGGCCCGCCGCGCCGCAGCGCGGCGGAAGTGCCATACCGCCGCATGGTCGCGCCACCACAGCAGCGCCAGCGCCAGCACGAACACGCCGCCGTGCAGCCCGAGCAGCGCGCCGGCCATGCTGAAGCGGCCGTTGCTCACCCACGATTGCGAGATGTTGATCGAATTGAAGTAGGCCAGCGAGCCGAGCAGCGCGAACACCAGGTTCAGGCTGCTCGGCCGGCGCGTGTTGACGTGCGCGAGCCCGATGGCCAGCAGCGCCAGGTTCAGCGCCGCGCACATCAGGCCGAGACGCCAGACCAGTTCGCCCTGGTTGCGCGGCGTCGGCGTGCGCACCAGGTCGACGGTGTCGAGCGTCTTCGGCTGCGCGTCCTGCGCGCGGCGCAGCGCGCGGATGTCGACCAGCGCGCGATAGCTGTCGAAGCCGGCCAGCGTGGTCTCGCCGCTGGCCGTGTCGACGTCGCTGCGCTGGCCCGATTCGAGCACCAGGAAGCGCTCGTCGCCTTCGACGTCGATGCGTCCACTGTGCGCCGAGACCACCGTCTCCAGATCGTCCTTGTGCGACAGCACGAAGATGTTGCGCACGCTCACGTCGTCGCGCGGGTCGCGCTCGACGAAGAACACGCGCCGGCCGTCCGGGGAGGCGCGGAACACGCCCGGCGTGATGCGCGCCAGGTCCGAGCGCTGCGCGTAGCGGTCGCGCAGTTCGCTGCTGTTGCGGTTGACCCAGGGCCAGGCGAAGGTCATCAGCAGGCACACCACCAGCAGCACCGGCCAGAAGGTGTAGAGCACCGGGCGCACGAAGCGCGCCAGGTCCAGGCCGCTGGCGAACCAGATCGCCATCTCGCTGTCGCGGTACATGCGGCCGAGCGTGACGACCACGGCGACGAACACCGACAGGCTGAGGATCGTCGCCAGCTGGCTCAGCGTGGCGTAGCCGAGCACCAGCACCACGTCCCTGGGCTCGACGATGTCGCTGGCCGCCAGCGACAGCGTGCGCACCAGCATCATCGTGATGACGATGGTCAGCAGCACCACCAGCGTCGCACCGAAGGTGCGCGCCAGGTCTCGTCTCAGCGTGCTGTCGAATAACATGGGCCGCTTTGCATGGCGGGCGGATTATGGACTTCAGAATACAGGTGGCCGAACCCAAGGACCTGCGCCAGGCCGAGGCCGATGCGCTGCTGCTGGTGGTCGGCGAAGGCTGCACGCCGGCGTCGCTGGGCAAGGCGTTGGGCGGCGCGCTGGAGCAGGCGCTGCAGGACGGCGACCTGGCCTACAAGGCCGGGCGCACGCTGTACCTGCACGGCGTGGCCGGCGTCAAGGCCGCGCGCGTGGTCTTCGCCGCGGCGGCGGCGCCGGCGCCCAAGGCTTTTCGCGCGGCGCTGGTCGCGGGGCTGGGCCTGCTCAAGGGCGGCGGCGCGCGTCAGGTGCTCGTGGCCTCGGCGCTGCCGCAGCCGCTGGCCGAGGCGCATGCCCAGCTGCTGCCGGCCGCGGTGGCCGAGGCGCTGTACGTCTATCGCCATACCAAGCCCTCGGCGCCGGCGGACTCGAAGCTGCAGCGCGTCAGCCTGGCGTGCAGCGTGGCCGAGGCGGCGGCGGCGCGCGCCGGGCTGCAGCGTGGCGAGGCCATCGCGGCAGGCGTCGCGCTGGCGCGCGAGTGCGCCAACCGGCCCGGCAACCACTGCACGCCGTCGTTCCTGGCCGACGAGGCGCGGCGCCTGGGCAAGCAGCACGGCGTCGACGTGCAGGTGCTGGGCCGCAAGGAAGCCGAGAAGCTCGGCATGGGCTGCTTCCTGGCGGTGGCGCAGGCCTCGGCGCAGCCGCCGAAGTTCATCGTGCTGCAGTACCACGGCGCGGCGAAGTCGGTGGCGCCGGTGGTGCTGGTCGGCAAGGGCATCACCTTCGACACCGGCGGCATCTCGCTGAAGCCTGCCGCCGAGATGGACGAGATGAAGTTCGACATGGGCGGCGCGGCGAGCGTGCTCGGCACCTTCCGCGCGGTGGCGCAACTGAAGCCCAAGCTCAACCTGGTGGGACTGATCCCGAGTTGCGAGAACATGCCCGGCGGCGCCGCGCTCAAGCCGGGCGACGTGGTCACCAGCCTGTCCGGCCAGACGGTCGAGATCCTCAACACCGATGCCGAAGGCCGGCTGATCCTGTGCGATGCGCTGACCTATGCCGAGCGCTTCAAGCCGGCGGCGGTGGTCGACATCGCCACGCTCACCGGCGCCTGCGTGATCGCGCTCGGCCACCACCGCAGCGGCATGTTCAGTGCCGACGACGCGCTGGCTGCCGAGCTGGAGCAGGCCGGCCAGGCGGCGCTGGACCCCTGCTGGCGCATGCCGCTGGACGAGGAATACGACGAGGCGCTGAAGAGCAACTTCGCCGATATGGCCAACGTCGGCCCGCGCGCCGGCGGCGCCATCACCGCGGCGATGTTCCTGAAGCGCTACACCGCCAAATACCCGTGGGCGCACCTGGACATCGCCGGCAGCGCCTGGAAGTCGGGGGCGGCCAAGGGCGCCACCGGACGCCCGGTGCCGCTGCTGACGCAGTTCGTGCTCGGCCGCGTCCGCTGAGTCGCGCATGCCGCAGGTCGAGTTCCACAGCGGCGTCGAGGCGCCGCTGCACTTTGCCTGCCGGCTGCTGCGCAAGGCCTGGCGCCAGGGTGTCGCGGTCGTCGTGACCGCACCGTCGCAGACGCTGCAGGCGCTGGACCGCGAACTGTGGACCTTCGAGGCGCAGGAGTTCGTGCCGCACCTGCGCGTGCGCCCGGGGCAGGTGCTCGATGCGGCGCTGCGCCGCACGCCGATCTGGCTGTGCGAGGCCGAGGCGCCGAGCCCCGGACCCGCGGTGCTGCTGAACCTGGGCGCCGACACCGGCGCTGCCGCGCAACGCTACCAGCGCATCATCGAAATCGTGCCGGAGGATGCGCAACTGCGCCAGCGCGCGCGCGCCCGCTGGCGCGCCTACGAGGCCAGCGGCTGGCCGATCAAGCATCACGCCAAAGCCCCCGGCTGAGGCGGCTATGCTCGCTTCCCCGGGGGTCCGGGGCCACTTGTCAATCCCGTATCATGCCGGCCACGTCTTTTTCACAGGAATCTCGTTCATGAGCAAGTTCACCCTGTCTGTTGTGGCTGCTGCGGCAGTGTTGCTGGTGGCCTGCGGCAAGAAGGAAGAAGCGCCCGCTGCCGCTGCGCCTGCCCCCGCCGCAGCGCCGGCGCCGGCACCGGCCACCGAGTTGGTGATCAAGATCGGCCACGTCGGCCCGACCAGCGGCGCCATCGCGCACCTGGGCAAGGACAACGAGATGGGCGCGCGCATGGCCATCGACGACCTGAACGCCAAGGGCGTGACGATCGGCGGCCAGAAGGCCAAGTTCGAGCTGCTGGCCGAAGACGACGGCGCCGATCCGAAGCAGGGCACGGCCGCCGCGCAGAAGCTGGTCGACGCCAAGGTGCAGGGCGTCATCGGCCACCTGAATTCGGGCACCACGATTCCGGCCTCGCAGATCTACAACACCGCCGGCATCCCGCAGATCTCGCCGTCGGCGACGAACCCGAAGTACACGCGCCAAGGCTTCAACACCACGTTCCGCGTGGTGGCCGACGACGTGCACCTGGGCGGCACGCTCGGCAAGTACGCGGTCACCGAACTGAAGGGCAAGAACATCGCCGTCATCGACGACCGCACGGCCTACGGCCAGGGCGTCGCCGACGAGTTCCAGAAGGCCGTCGTGGCCGCCGGCGGCACGACGCTGGACCGCCAGTTCACCACCGACAAGGCCACCGACTTCACCGCCATCCTGACCGCGATCAAGGCCAAGAAGCCCGACATCGTGTTCTTCGGCGGCATGGACGCCGTGGGCGGCCCGATGATGCGCCAGATGAAGCAGCTGGGCATCAACGCCAAGTTCATGGGCGGCGACGGCGTGTGCACCGGGGAACTGCCGAAGCTCGCCGCGGGCTCGATGGCCGACGGCCAGGTGGTGTGCGCCGAGGCGGGTGGCGTCGAAGGCGATCAGAAGGCCGGCATGGATGCCTTCCGCGAGAAGTTCAAGGCCAAGTTCGGGGTCGACGTGCAGCTGTACGCGCCTTATGTCTACGACGCCGTGATGGCCATGGAATCGGCCATGGAGAAGGCCGGTTCGGCCGACCCGGCGAAGTACCTGCCGGAGCTGGCCAAGACCGACTACAACGGCGTGACCGGGCATATCGCCTTCGACGAGAAGGGCGACATCAAGAACGGCGCGCTGACGCTGTACACCTACAAGGACGGCAAGCGCGAGCAGATCGCCGTGGTGCGCTGACCGAAGCGCGCACGCATCGAGGCGCCCTGCGGGGCGCCTTTTTCGTAGGCTACGATCTCTATGCCGTCTCGGCGCGCGGCAGTCGGCCATACAGCCGGCACAGCTCGTGCAGCCGCTGCGCGTGCCAGTCGTGCACCTGGCTCCAGTGCATGCGCCATTGCCACCAGCCATTGGCCTGCCCGGGGAAGTTCATGCGCGCCTCGGTGGGCAGCGCCAGCACGTCCTGCATCGCATAGATCGCGGTGTCGGCCACCGACGCACAGGCGGCGCGGATCAGCGTCCAGGCGATGTCGGCGCCGCCGGTATCCAGATAGGCGCGCGCGAATTCGCGCTCATGCTCGCCGGCCGCGGCCCACCAGCCGACGCTGGTGTCGTTGTCGTGCGTGCCGGGATAGACCACGCTGTCGCATTCGTGGTGGTGCGGCAGGAAGGTGTTGCTGGCCTCGCCGCCGAAGGCGAACTGCAGGATGCGCATGCCGGGGAAGCTGAAGCGGCGGCGCAGCGCCGCGACGTCCGGCGTGATCAGGCCCAGGTCCTCGGCGATGATCGGCATCGGCCCGAGCGCGGCGTTGATGGCCTTGAACAGCGCGGCGCCCGGGCCGTCGCGCCAGCGGCCGTGCACCGCCGTGGCTTCACTGGCCGGGATCTCCCAGTAGCCGGCGAAGCCGCGGAAATGGTCGATGCGCACGATGTCGACCAGCTCGAAAGCCAGCCGCATGCGCTGCACCCACCAGGCGTAGCCGCTGCGCGCATGCACGGGCCAGCGGTACAGCGGGTTGCCCCAGCGCTGGCCGGTGGCGCTGAAGAAATCCGGCGGCACGCCGGCCACCACCGTGGGCATGCCGTCCGGTCCCAGCTCGAACAGCGACTGATGCGCCCACACCTCGGCGCTGTGGTGGGCGATGAAGATCGGCAGGTCGCCGACGATCTGCACGCCGCGCTGGTTGGCATAGTCGCGCAGCCGCAGCCACTGGCGGTAGAAGCACCACTGCACGAAGCACCAGAAGCCGATGCGTGCGGCGTGCGTCTGCGCGGCCTGCGCCAGCGCCGCGGGTTCGCGCCGCGCCAGCGCTGCCGGCCAGCCGCACCAGCCGGAGCGCGGGTGCAGTTCGTCCAGCGCCATGAACAGGCCGTAGTCGGCCAGCCAGCCGGCGTGGCGCTCGCGGAAGGCGTCGAAGTCGCCGCGCCGCGCATCGCTGGCCGGCAGCGCGAAGAAGCGCTGCGCGGCGCGTTCCAGCCGCTGCATGCGGTACGGCCGCACGGCGGCGTAGTCGACGCGTTCGTGGCGCAGCCCGTCGACCGGCTCGAGCTCGCCGGCGTCCAGCCAGCCCTGCTGCTGCAGTTCGGCCAGGTCGATCAACAAGGCATTGCCGGCAAAGGCGGAGCTGCCGGAGTAGGGCGAATTGCCGGCGCCGATGGCCGTCAGCGGCAGGATCTGCCACAGCGACTGGCCGGCCGAGACCAGCCAGTCGACGAAATGGTAGGCCGCCGGTCCGCAGTCGCCGCTGCCGTGCGGGCCGGGCAGCGACGTGGGGTGCAGCAGCACGCCGCTGGCGCGCGGGAAACGCATCGCGGTCAGTCCCTCGATGCCTGCAACAGGCACAAGCTGCGCGCGGCCAACGAGGCGACGCCGCTGTCGGTTGCCAGGGCAGCCGGTTCCGCGCTGTCCAGCAGCCGCTGCCAGCGGCCGGCGGGCAGGTGGAACTCGACCGCCGCGGCGCCGGCGTTGATCAGCAGCAGCAGCGGCGCCGCGCCGCGCGGCGGCTGCAGCAGCTGCACGCCCAGCGCGCGCAGGTCGCTGCGCTGCCAGTCGTCGCCCTGCAGCGGCTCGCCGTCGGTGCCCAGCCAGCGCACGGCGGCGTCGTCCAGCCAGTCGTCGCCCAGCGGCCGCCAGCGCCGGCGCGCGGCGATGCACGCGGCGCAGAAATCCAGCAACGCATCGTCGGTGCGCAACCAGTCGACCCAGCTGATGGCGTTGTCCTGGCAGTAGGCGTTGTTGTTGCCCTGCTGGCTGTGGCCGAGCTCGGCGCCCATGGCGAGCATGGGCGTGCCCTGCGCCAGCAGCAGCGTCGCCAGCAGCGCGCGCTGCAGCCGGCCGCGCGTGGCCAGCACCTGCGCATCGCCGGTCTCGCCCTCGACGCCGCAGTTGCAGCTCAGGTTGTGCGCATGGCCGTCGCGGTTGTGTTCGCCGTTGGCTTCGTTGTGGCGCTGCTCGAAGCTGACCAGGTCGCGCAGCGTGAAGCCGTCGTGCGCGACCACGTAGTTCAGCGACGCGGCCGGCGCGCGCTGGCGCTGGCGGAACAGGTCCGACGATGCGCACAGCCGGCGCGCGAACTCGCCGCGCGTGCCGTCGGCACCCAGCCAGAAGGCGCGCATGCCGTCGCGGAAGCGGTCGTTCCATTCCACCCAGCCGGTGGGGAACTGGCCCAGCCGGTAGCCGCCGGGGCCGAGGTCCCAGGGCTCGGCGATCAGCTTGACGCCGGCCAGCACCGGATCCTGCGCGATGCAGGCGAAGAAGGCGGCCCTCGGGTCGAAGCCGTCGCGTGTGCGGCCCAGCACCGTGGCCAGGTCGAAGCGGAAGCCGTCGACATGCATCTGCTGCACCCACCAGCGCAGGCTGTCCATGACCATGCGCAGCACCGCCGGTTGGGCCAGGTCCAGCGCATTGCCGCAGCCGGTCGGGTTGTCGTACAGATGTGCAGCGCCTGGTTGCAGCCGGTAGTAGGTGGCGTTGTCCAGGCCGCGCCAGCTCAACGTGGGACCGAATTCGTCGGTCTCGGCGGTGTGGTTGTAGACCACGTCGAGGATGACTTCGATGCCCGCGGCATGCAGCCGGCGCACCATGCGCCGGAACTCGTCGCGCACCGCGCGGCCGCCGGCCGCCGCACTGGCCGCATAACGCGGCTCGGGGCAGAAGTAGGCCAGCGTGTTGTAGCCCCAGTGGTTGCGCAGGCCCAGACGCACCAGCCGCTCCTCGTCGATGAACTGCTGCACCGGCAGCAGGCTGACGGCGGTGACGCCCAGGCGCTGCAGATGGGCGATCGCGGCGTCCGAGGCGAGCCCGGCGTAGCTGCCGCGCTCGGCCTCGGGCACGTCCGGGTGCAGCCGGCTGAAGCCGCGCACATGCAGTTCGTACAGCACGCTGTCGCGCCAAGGCGTGCGCGGCGGCGCATCGCCCTGCCAGTCGAAGCGCTCATCGCCGACGACGCGTGCCTTCAGGCTGAGCGCGCCGCTGTCGCGCGTGTCGATGCGCAGCGGGTCGTCGCCGGCATGGCCGCGCAGCAGATCGCTCCAGGCGAACTCGCCGACGGTCTCGCGCGCATAGGGATCGAGCAGCAGCTTGTGCGGATTGAAGCGCTGGCCCTGCAGCGGCTGCCACGGGCCGTGCGCGCGCAGCCCGTAGACCTGCCCGGCGCCGGCATCCGGCAGCCGGCCGTGCCAGACCTCGCCGCAACGCGCCGGCAGCGGCAGCCGCGCCGTTTCATGCCGGCCGTCGTCGTCGTACAGGCACAGCTCGATCGCGCTGGCCTGCGCCGAGAACACCGCGAAGTTGACGCCGCCGCCATCGACGGTCGCGCCCAGCGGCCAGGGCCGCCCGGGCTGCAGCGCGGTCAGGGCAGCCATTCGAACATCACCGTGGCCAGCGGCGGCAGTTCGATGAGCATCGAATCGCCGCGTCCGTGGCAACCCACCGGCTGCGACTCGGCCACGCCCAGCGGCGTGCCGGCGTTGCTGCCGCCGTAGTAGGCGGAATCGGTGTTCAGCCGCTCGCGCCAGCGCCCGGCCCTCGGCACGCCGACGCGCCAGCCGCGGCGCAGCACCGGCGTGAAGTTGCACACCACCAGCAGCAGCGCGCCGGTATCGGCGCCGCGGCGCACGAAGGCCAGCGTGCTGTGCGCGGCGTCGCTGTGCGAGATCCATTCGAAGCCGTCGGCTGAGAAGTCGCGCTGGTGCAGCGCGCCGCATTCGCGCAGCAGGTGGTTCAGGTCGCGCACCAGCGCCTGCATGCCGGCGTGCAGCGGGTCGTCGTTCAGGTGCCAATCGAGGCTCGCATCGTGGTTCCATTCGCGCACCTGGGCAAATTCATTGCCCATGAACAGCAGCTTCTTGCCCGGGTGGCCGAACATGAAGCCATAGTAGGCGCGCAGGTTGGCGAACTTCTGCCAGCGGTCGCCGGGCATCTTCTCGAGCATCGAGCGCTTGCCGTGCACCACCTCGTCGTGCGACAGCGGCAGCACGAAGTTCTCGTTGAAGGCGTACATCAGCCCGAAACTCAGTTCGCCGTGGTGGTACTTGCGGTGCGCCGGGTCGCGCGCCATGTACTTCAGCGTGTCGTGCATCCAGCCCATGTTCCACTTGTAGTGGAAGCCCAGGCCGCCTGCATAGGTGGGGCGCGACACCGCCGGGAAGGCGGTCGATTCCTCGGCCAGCGTCACCGCCTGCGGCCGCTGCACGCCGACCACCTCGTTGGCGCGCTTCAGAAAGGCGATGGCCTCCAGGTTCTCGCGCCCGCCGTACTCGTTCGGCAGCCATTCGCCGGGCTGGCGGCTGTAGTCGCGGTACAGCATCGAGGCCACCGCGTCGACGCGCAGGCCGTCGACGTCGTAGCGCTCGAGCCAGTACAACGCGCTGCCGACCAGGAAGTTCTGTACCTCGATGCGGCCGAAGTTGTAGATCAGCGTGTTCCAGTCGTGGTGGAAGCCCTCGCGCGGGTCGGCGTATTCGTACAGCGGCGTGCCGTCGAAGCGCGCCAGGCCGTGCGCGTCGGTGGGAAAGTGCGCCGGCACCCAGTCGAGCAGCACGCCCAGCCCCGCGGCATGCGCGCGCGCCACGAAGCGCGCGAAGCCGTCCGGCTCGCCGAAGCGCGCGGTCGGCGCGTACAGCCCCAGCGTCTGGTAGCCCCACGAGCCGTCGAAGGGATGCTCGGTGATCGGCAGCAGCTCCAGGTGCGTGAAGCCCATCCAGGCCGCGTAGGGCACCAGTTCGTCGGCGAGTTCGTCCCAGTTCAACCAGCGGTTGCCTTGTTCCACCTTGCGCCGCCACGAGCCCAGGTGCACCTCGTAGATGCTGACCGGCGCGTCGAGCGCATTGGCCTGCTGGCGCTGCGCCGACGCCGGCCGCAGCGGCGGCAGCGCGGCGACGACGCTGGCCGTGGCGGGTCGCAACTCGGCACGTCGCGCATACGGATCGACCTTCAGCGGCAGCGGCTGGCCGTCGCGCGCCAGCAGGTCGAACTTGTAACGGGCGCCTTCGGCCACGCCGGGCAGGAAGATCTCCCACACGCCGCATTCGCGGCGCAGCCGCATCGGATGGCGCCGGCCGTCCCAATGGTTGAAGTCTCCGACCACGCTGACGCGCAGCGCATTCGGCGCCCACACCGCGAAGCTGCAGCCGGCCACGCCCTCGTGCTCGCGCGGCGTCGCGCCCAGGATCAGATAAGGCCGCAGGTGCGAGCCTTCGCCGAGCAGCCAGGCGTCGACTTCGCCGAGCACCGGGCCGAAGCGGTAGGGATCGTCGAGCAGGCTGCTCTGGCCGCCGTGCCAGTCGACGTGCAAGCGGTAGTCCGCCGCGGCGGCCAGCGCGCCTTCGAACAGTCCGGCAGCGTCGCGCCGCTGCAGCTGCGCGAGCAGCGCACCGCCGTCGGCGGCGACCGCCTGCACGCGTTCGGCGCCGGGCAGGAAGGCCGCCAGCCGCACGCTGCCGTCGGGCTGCGCGTGCGGGCCGAGCACGCCGAAGGCGTCGGCATGCCGCCCCTGGCACAGCCGCTGCACGTCGTGCTCGGCCAGCATCGTGTCAGGCCGAGGCGGCTCTTGGCTCGACACCCCAGATCTCGCGCGCATAGGCGCGGATCGTGCGGTCCGACGAGAACATGCCCATGCCGGCGACGTTGAGGATCGCCGAGCGCGCCCAGGCCTGCGGGTCGCGGTACAGCGCATCGACGCGCGCCTGCGCCTGCATGTAGGCGTCGAAGTCGGCGAGCAATTGGTAGTGGTCGCCGCCCCACAGCAGCGCGTCGACCAGGCCGCGGTAGCGATCGGGCTCGTCGGGCGAGAACGCGCCGCCGCCGATAGCCTGCAGCACGGCGCGCAGCCGCGGGTTGTGCTCGTAGATGCGCAGCGGCTGGTAGCCGCCTTCACGCAGCGCCGCGACTTCCTGCGCGCTGTGGCCGAAGATGAAGATGTGCGCGTCGCCCACGCACTGGCGGATCTCGATGTTGGCGCCGTCGTCGGTGCCGATGGTCAGCGCGCCGTTCAGCGCCAGCTTCATGTTGCCGGTGCCTGAAGCTTCGGTGCCGGCGGTGGAGATCTGCTCGGACAGGTCGGCGGCCGGCATGATCAATTCGGCAACCGACACGCCGTAGTTGGGCACGAACACCACCTTGAGCCGGCCGGTGATGCGTTCGTCGCGGTTGATCACCTGGCCCACGTCGTGGATCAGCCGGATGATCTGCTTGGCCATGTGGTAGCTCGACGCCGCCTTGCCGGCGAAGATCGCCGTGCGCGGCACCCAGGTGCGCTGCGGCTCGGCCAGCATCTGCTGATAGAAGGCCACCAGGTGCAGCACGTTCAGCAGCTGGCGCTTGTACTCGTGGATGCGCTTGACCTGCACGTCGAACAGGCTGTCGGGATCGAGCTGCACGCCCATCTGCGCGGCCACGTAAGCGGCGAGCCGCTCTTTGTTGGCGCGCTTGACGGCCAGGAAGCGGTCGCGGAACGCTGCGTCGTCGGCCAGCGGGCGCAGGGCCCGCAGATGGTCCAGGTCGAGCCGCCAGGCGCGGCCGATGTGCTCGTCGATCAGCCGGCTGAAGCCCGGGTTGGCATGCGCCAGCCAGCGCCGCGGCGTCACGCCGTTGGTCATGTTGGTGAAGCGCTCGGGCCACAGCGCGGCGAAGTCGGCGAAGATCGTCTTGACCAGCAGCTGCGAATGCAGCGCCGACACGCCGTTGACCTTGTGGCTGCCCGCCACCGACAGGTGCGCCATGCGCACGCGGCGCTCGCCCGATTCGTCGATCAGCGACAGCCGGCGCAGGAACTGCTCGTCGCCGGGGCGCATGGCGGCGGCGTAGTCGAGCAGGTCCTGGTTGATGCGCAGGATGATCTCCAGGTGCCGCGGCAGCACGTGCTGCATCAGCGCCACCGACCAGGTTTCCAGCGCCTCGGGCATCAGCGTGTGGTTGGTGTAGCTGAAGACGCGCCGCGTCGCCGCCCAGGCCTCGGCCCAGCGCAGGTCGTGTTCGTCGCACAGCACGCGCATCAGCTCGGCCACGCCGATGGCAGGATGCGTGTCGTTCAGGTGGATCGCCACCAGGTCGGCCAGGTTGTCGAGCCGGCCGTGTTCGGCCAGGTGGCGCGCGACGATGTCCTGGATCGACGCGCTGGTGAAGAAGTATTCCTGGCGCAGCCGCAGCTCGCGCCCGGCCGGCGTGCTGTCGTTCGGGTACAGCACCCAGGAGATGTTCTCGAACTCGTTCTTGACCTCGGCGGCGCGTGCGTAGTCGCCGCTGTTGAAGGCATGCAGGTCGATGTGCTCGGGTGCGGCGGCGCGCCACAGGCGCAGCGTGCTGACGTGCGCCGTGCCGTGGCCGGGCACGACCATGTCGTAGGCCTTGGCGTTGACCTCGGCCACCGCGGCCCAGCGCGGCCGGCTGCCGGCGTGGTCGACGTGGCCGCCGAAGCGCACCGGGTAGTGCACGCCGCGGCGCGGAAATTCCCATGGCGTGCCGTCGCCGAGCCAGGAGTCCGGATGCTCGACCTGGCGCCCTTCGACGATGGACTGCGCGAACATGCCGTATTCGTAGCGGATGCCGTAGCCGAAGGACGGCAGCCCCAGCGTGGCCATCGAATCCAGGAAGCAGGCCGCCAGACGCCCGAGGCCGCCGTTGCCCAGCGCCGCGTCGGCCTCCTGCTGCTCGACGTCCTCGAGCCGCTGCGCCTGCGCCGCCAGCGCGGCTGCGGCCGGGCCCTGCAGCTCCAGCGCCGCCAGCGCATTGCCCAGCGTGCGTCCCATCAGGAATTCCATCGACAGGTAGTACACGCGCCGGCTGCCGCGCTGCTCATGCTGCGTCGCCACCCAGCGCTGCGACAACTGTTCGCGCGCCAGATGCGCGATGGCGCCCATCAGGTCGGCCGGCGTGGCGTCGGCGGGGGCGACGCCGACATGGTCCAGCAATTGGCGTTCCAGCGCGGCGTCCAGGGAGGTGGTCTCGGTCAAGTTCATGATCTGCAGCCAGGCGGGCCGTGCGCGGCCCGTCGCACCAGAGTATCGCGCTGCTGCCGCGGCCACTGCCGCATGCGGGCTGGCGCAGCGTGGCGGATTGACGCTGCCGCACGCCGCACGCGGGCATGCCGGACAATAGATCGTCCCGTACCGGCGAAGCAGGGGAAGGGAAAGGCAGAGGGAAAGGGAAAGGGAAAGGGAAGGCACCGCCGATGAACTCGAACTATCTGGCGCAAACACTCGATTTGCCCAAGCGCGCCGTGGCGCTGGTGCTGGCCGGCGGCCGCGGCAGCCGGCTGCACAACCTGACCGACAGCCGCGCCAAGCCGGCGGTGTACTTCGGGGGCAAGTTCCGCATCATCGATTTCGCGCTGTCCAACTGCCTGAACTCCGGCATCCGCCGCATCGGCGTCATCACCCAGTACAAGAGCCACAGCCTGCTGCGCCACCTGCAGCACGGCTGGGCCTTCATGAAGACCGAGATGAACGAATTCGTCGACCTGCTGCCGGCGCAGCAGCGCGTGGACGAGGAGAGCTGGTACCGCGGCACCGCCGACGCGGTGTCGCAGAACCAGGACATCATCGACAGCTACGAGGCCGACTACGTGATCGTGCTCGCCGGCGACCACGTCTACAAGATGAACTACGCGCTGATGCTGGCCGACCACGCGGCGCAGGGGCGGCCCTGCACCGTCGGCTGCATCGAGGTGCCGAAGAGCGAAGCCTGCGCCTTCGGCGTGATGGCGGTGGACGAGCAGCGCCGCATCACCGCCTTCGTCGAGAAGCCGGCCGACCCGCCATCGGTACCCGGCAACCCCGACCGGTCGTTGGCCAGCATGGGCATCTACATCTTCGACGCCGGGTTCCTGTTCCGCGAATTGAAGCGCGACATGGACGACCCGGATTCGAGCCATGATTTCGGCAAGGACATCATCCCGCGCGCGGTGCGCGAGGGCAACGCGGTGGCGCATCCCTTCGCCATGAGCTGCGTCGGCACCAAGCCCGGCCAGGAGCCGTACTGGCGCGACGTCGGCACCATCGACGCCTACTGGGACGCCAACATCGACCTGACGGCCACCGACCCGCTGCTGAACCTGTACGACACCCGGTGGCCGATCATCACCTACCAGCCGCAGCTGCCGCCGGCGAAGTTCGTGCACAACCAGGACGACCGGCGCGGCCTGGCCGTCGAGTCGCTGACCTCGGGCGGCTGCATCATCTCGGGCCGCGTGTTCCGCTCGGTGCTGTTCTCGAGCGTGCGCGTGCATTCGTATTCGACGGTCAACTGGTCGGTGCTGCTGCCGCTGGTGCAGGTGGGCCGCGGCGTGCGGCTGAACCGCGTCGTCGTCGACCGCGGCTGCGTGCTGCCCGACGGCATGGTCATCGGCGAGGATGCGGCCGAAGACGCGCGGCGCTTCTACCGCAGCGCCAACGGCATCACGCTGGTCACGCGCCAGATGCTCGAGGCGCTGCGCTGAAGCCGCCCGCGCATGAAGGTCCTGCAGGTCGGCGCCGAGGTCTATCCGCTGCTCAAGACCGGCGGCCTGGCCGACGTGCTGGGCGCGCTGCCGCAAGCGCTGGTGCAGCAGGGCGCCGACCTGCGGCTGCTGCTGCCCGGGCTGCCCGGCATCCTCGACGCGCTGCTGCATGCAAAGCCGGTGTGCCGGATCGGGCCGGTGTTCGGCGCGGCGCGTGTCAGCCTCCTGCGCGGGCAGATGCCCTACACGCAGCTGCCGGCCTACGTGATCGACGCGCCGTTCCTGTACCGGCGCGGCGGCGGGCCGTACCAGGACCGCGACGGCAGCGAATGGCCCGACAACCTGCAGCGCTTCGGCCTGCTGGGCTGGGCCGCGGCGCAGCTGGCGCAGGGCGAGCTGGACGCGCAGTGGCAGCCCGGGATCGTGCACGCGCACGACTGGCACGCCGGCTTGAGTTGCGCCTACCTGCGCGCGCACCCGGCGCAGACGCCGCAGGGCCCGTCCTCGGTGTTCACCGTGCACAACCTGGCCTACCAGGGCCTGTTCCCGCACGACGACTGGGCGCTGCTGGGCCTGTCGTCGCGCTACATGTCGCCGTCGGCGCTGGAGTTCCACGGCCAGCTGTCGTTCATGAAGGCCGGGCTGAAGTTTGCCGACCGCGTGACCACCGTCAGCCCGAGCTATGCGCGCGAGATCGCCACGCCGGAGTTCGGCGTCGGGCTGGAAGGCGTGATCCGCGGCCGCGGCACCGACGTGTCCGGCATCCTCAACGGCATCGACACGCGCGTCTGGGACCCGGCCGCCGACGGCGCGCTGGCGCAGCGCTACAGCGCCGCGCAGCCGCAGGGCAAGGCCGCGTGCAAGGCGGCGCTGCAGGCGCAGTTCGGTCTGGCCCTGGAGGCCGAAGCGCCGCTGCTCGGCGTAGTGTCGCGGCTGACCTCGCAGAAGGGGCTGGACCTGGTGCTGACGGTGCTGCCCGAGATCGTGCGCATGGGCGGGCAGCTGGTAGTGCAGGGCACCGGCGAACCCGCGCTGGAAGCCGCGTTCCGCATGGCCGCCGACGCGCACCCGGGCCGCGTCGGTGTGCGCTTGAACTACGACGAGAACGGCGCGCACCGGCTGATCGCCGGCGCCGACATGATCGTCGTGCCCTCGCGCTTCGAGCCCTGCGGATTGACGCAGATGTATGGCCTGCGCTACGGCACGGTGCCCATCGTGCGCCGCGTCGGCGGCTTGGCCGACACGGTGCGCGATGCCGGCAGCGGCGGAGATGCCGAACCCGGCAACGGTTTCGTCTTCGACGGTGCGCATCCGCAGGCGCTGCAGGAGGCCATCACCCGCGCCTTTGATGTGTACCGCCAACGCCCGGCTTGGGCTCGCCTCGTGCAGCGCGGCATGGGCGAGAACCTGTCCTGGGACGGCCCGGCGCGGCAGTACATGGCACTGTATGAACAGCTTTGCCGCGCCCCCTGAATCCCGTGCATTGCGTGACGCAAGAGCTTCTGGCACTGCCGGCCATGCCGACTCACCTGCCAGATGCCCTGAAGCCGCCTATTGCGGACGAAGGCAATGGGTCTCGCACTCCCTGAGGAGCGGGCACTTGTAACAAAAAACAGCCGGTGAAGACTCGCCGGCTGCCGCGCTGCGTTATCGATGCGAAGCGCTTAGGAAGAACTGCCGCGCTTGCGCTTGGCATAGCCTGCGACGATGCCCAGGCTGACCAGCGCCAGAGCGTAAGTCTCAGGCTCGGGCACAGGCGTCGCGACCAGGAAGTCCTGCTGATTCCCTGGCATCTGATTCGGACCGCTGTAAAGCGACTGAATCGCATAGCCTTCGGATGCACTACCCAGTGCAGCCAACCAGTCATTGGCCTGGGTTATGGCAGTGCTCGTGTTTCCGGTGCTGGAGACCTTGAAACTCCCGCTGCCAGCGTCGTATGCGCCGCCATTCGGCGTCTCGTAGAGCAACTCCCAGAGGGCGAACTGGAAAGCGGCCGACTTGATGCTGCTGGTGCCGATGCTGTCGTAGGCGGTCGTGTACAGCTTGCTGACCTGGCTGTAGCTCCCAGCCGTGTAGGGGCTGACACTCCACATCTCTTGGGTTTCGGCAACGCTCTTCAGATCGTAGGTGTAAGGGTTGCCAGAGTTATTCCAACTGAAACTCTGATAGATATCGGTGCAGAAGGTCGAAAACGCGTTCCCATCGAGGCTGCCGGTGAATTCCCCGACCGATGCCCCAGTGGTATAGCCGCCATTGGTAATCGTGGCCGCTACGGATCCGTTCTTGAAACCCGTGATGACCACCGATGCAGGAGTACCAGCGACACAGGGAATGGCGCCTGCCAATGCCAGAACGGTCACCACGCTGCGCAATTTCATCGAGAGCCTCACTTGCCGATTGATGGACCCAATGATGCACGAGCCGCCGCTGCTCTTGTACCCCGGGGTTGCGGGGTGAATCTTTTTCCTGCGTAATGCGCGTTGCTCTGCAGCGCGTCCGAGCGCGAGCGCGGGCAAGTCGTGATCTGATACACGGTGCCGCTCGGTTGCGCCGTCGTAGCATCATCGGTCCAGGCAGTGCCGGCCTGTCTGTTCGTGCCGCAACGGATGGTCGCAGACCTCGACCGAAGACCTATGAACATCCAGCCATCTACCTACCACCGCACCGCTTTGATCTTGAGCGCTGCCCTGATTGGCGCCGCCATGCTGACGGCCTGCGGCGACTCCAAGACACCGGCCGTGACGCAGGTCGCCGCGCGGGTCAACAAGTCCGAAATCTCGGTCCACCAGGTCAACTATGCCCTGCAACGCGTTCCGGGCGGCGCAGCCAACGCCAGCGACGCCACCACCCGGGAAGTGCTGGACCGGCTCGTGTCACAACAACTGGTCGTCGATCGCGCCGCCGAACTCGAACTCGACCTCGTGCCCGAGGTGCAGCAGGCGCTGCAGGAAGCTCGGCGCAACGTCCTGTCGCGCGCCTACGTGGACCATCTGGCGGCAGGTGCGACGCAGCCCAGCCCTGAACAGGTAGCCGCGTTCTACGACCAGCGGCCCGAGCTGTTTGCCCAGCGGCGCAACTACACGATCCAGGAAGTCGACATCGAAGGCAGCGACGCGGCGCTGGATGTGCTGAAAAAGCGGCTTGGCGAGGGACCGCTGCCGGGCTTCGCAGAGCAGCTCAAGAGCAGTGGCCTGCGCTACAAGACTCGGCTGCTGAACGAGCCGTCCGAAAACCTGTCGATGGATCTCATGGCCCGCCTGGCCTCGATCAAGGAAGGGCAGAGCATCTACCTCACGCACCCGGGAGGCATGCGAGTGCTGGTGCTGGTGTCCGCGCAGCCCGCTGCGGTCACCTTGAGCGAGGCGACACCCGCCATCAAGCGGTACCTGGTCAATGACAGCATCCGCAAGACGGTAGACAGCGATCTCGAGGCGATGCGCGGCGCGGCCAAGCTGGAGTACATGGGGCGCTTTGCTCCGCTCATGGCGGCGTCGGCGGCGGCGTCGGGAGCCGCCTCGGGTTCGCCAGCCGACAGCCTCATTGCGCCCGCCGAAGAATCGCGCGCGGCGCCCGAGACCAAGCCCGGGACCAAGTGAACGCCGCACGAGAAGGCGCGAATCCGAGCGGGTCCGGCCGCGGGTCGGCGTTCGTGGAGCGCTGGATCGCGCCGGGTGCCGACCTCGGCTCGCTGCTGCTGCTGCTGCTGGGCTTCCTGGTGCTCTATGCGGGCACCTACGCGGAACTGGCGACGGGGGCATGGACCTTTCAGGAACTCAACTACGGCCCGCTGATCCTGGCCGTCAGCCTGTGGCTCTTCTACCGCGAGCGCCATGCACTGAGCGAGCTCGCGCCTCGTCCAGCGCTGCGCGCGGGCTATGGGCTGCTGGTCTTCGGCTTGCTGCTTTACGTCCTGGGGGTCTCGCAGAGCATCCTGATGTTCGAGGTGGGGTCGCAGATCCCGCTGATCGCCGCGGTGCTGCTGATCTACAAGGGTTGGCGCGCGGTCCGGCTGGTGTGGGTACCGCTGCTGCTGTTGTGCTTCCTGGTCCCCTTGCCGGAGCTTGTCGTGGCATGGGTCACCGGGCCCTTGAAGATTGCCGTTTCCGCGGTCGCGACGCAGCTGCTGCATGCTGCCGGCTACCCCGTCGCGCGTTCCGGCGTGATCATGACGGTGGGCCAGTACCAGCTGCTGGTGGCCGACGCTTGTGCCGGCCTGTCGTCGATCCTTACTCTGGAGGTGGTCGGCATCGTCTACATGAAGCTGGTCGGGCATGTCTCTGTACTGCGCAATTCGATCCTGGCGCTGCTGCTCGTGCCGGTGGCCTTCGTGGCCAACGTGGTGCGCGTCATCGTCCTCGTGCTGGTCACTTACTACCTGGGTGATGCCGCCGGGCAGGGCTTCGTGCACAGTCTGGCCGGATTGGTGCTGATTGCCGTGGCCACCGTCTTGATGATCGTCATCGACAGTCTGCTGGGGCTGTGCCTGCGCGGCACAGGCCGGTAGCCGAGGGGCGCAGATGGCGATGAAGCGACTGCATGCCTGGATCATCTGTGCCGCTGCCGTGGTCGTGGCCCTGGCCAGTCACGCCCTGCAGCCCACCGAAATGCTGGCGCAGCGCCTGGGCGACATGGATCTGGAAGCCGTCGTTCCCGACAGCTTCGGCGTCTGGCGCCGCGACACCTCGAGCGCCGCGGGCGTGGTCGACCCCCAGACCAAGGCATTCATCGACAGCATCTATACGCGCACGCTGGCGCGCGTGTACGCCGCCGATGACGGCTATCGCATCATGTTGTCCATCGCCTACAGCCGCGACCACAGCGACAACCGCGATTCCTTCCACAGGCCGGAGCTCTGCTATCCGGCATCCGGCTTCAACATCCTGGGCGAAGTGGACGCGAAAGTCTCTACGCCCCAGGGTGCGGTGCCGGCGCGGCGGCTGCTCACGCGCCTCGGAGCCGCGCGGCCCGAGCCTCTGACCTACTGGGTCACGATCGGCGAACACGCCGTGGTGACCGGCACGGAGCGCAAGCTGGCGAGCCTGCGCTACACCTCGCGCGGCGTCATCCCTGATGGACTGCTGTTCAGGGTGTCGTCCGTCGATCCGAACGCCGACCATGCGTTCGCGCGCCAGGACCAGTTCATTCGTGAGTTCGTAGCGGCGTTGACGCCGCCGCAGCGCCGCCGCCTGGCTGGGCTCGGCGCAGACGACTGACGCTTGCGGGCGCGCCGAAGCGCGCGCCGATACCGATACCTCTTGTTGCAGGCTCTTGCGCAGTGCCGCTGCGAGAATGCGGGCGTGGAGGTCCAGATCTTGAACCAGGCGGTCACGCCGGAGTTGCGCGAGTGGATGCTCGCGCAGGCGCGTGCGGGTTGCGCGCAGGACGACATCCTGAAGGCCATGCACGCCAGCGGCTGGGACGACGGGGTCGCGCGCGGCGCGCTGATGCAGGTGCTGCAGCCGACGCTGGCGCAGACCCCGCTGCCGCAATTGCCGCCTGTGCCCGACGCGGCCGGCTCGCCTGTGCCCGGCCCCGACCTGAGCAGCGCATCCGGCGTGTTGCGCCTGCCCGATCGCGAGGTGCAGGTGCTGATGACGATGCAGCGCCCGCGCGTGGTGCTGTTCGGCGGCTTTCTGTCCGATGCCGAATGCGGCGCGCTGATCGATCTGTCGCGTGCGCGGCTGGCGCGTTCCGAAACCGTGAACCACCGCAGCGGCGGCAGCCAAGTCAATGCCGCGCGCACCAGCGACGGCATGTTCTTCGAGCGTGGCCAGACGCCGCTGATCGAGCGCATCGAGCAGCGCATCTCCGCGCTGCTGCACTGGCCGGCGGACAACGGCGAAGGCCTGCAGATCCTGCGCTACCGGCCCGGCGCGCAGTACCGGCCGCATTTCGATTACTTCGATCCGGCGCAGCCGGGCACGGCCGCGGTGCTCGAGCGCGGCGGCCAGCGCGTGGGCACCCTGGTCATGTATCTGGAGGTGCCGGCACAGGGCGGCAGTACCACGTTTCCGGATGTCGGCCTGGAAGTGATGCCGGTCAAAGGCCACGCGCTGTTCTTCAGCTACGACCGGCCGCACGAATCGACCGGCACGCTGCACGGCGGTGCGCCGGTCAGCGAGGGCGAGAAATGGGTGGCGACCAAATGGTTGCGCGAAGGCGTGTACGACTGAACTTCAGGCCCTGCTTGTCGCGTCATGCTGCGGCGCGCGCAGCCGCCGGGTCGGTCGCCATGAGCGGCGATGAACCGTCTGTGTTCACCGGCCCTGCCGTATAGCTCGACCAGCTGGCGGAGGGAGCGGGATTCGAACCCGCGGGGGGCTGTTAACCCCCACACGCTTTCCAGGCGTGCGACTTAAACCGCTCATCCATCCCTCCGCAGGGAAGGTGGCGGATTCTAGTCGCCGGGTCGGCCGGACGCCGCCGCTCTGCGCAGCCAGTCGAGCAGCACGTAGTCCAGCGCGCGCTCGTGCGTGCATTCCAGCACCACCGGCGGCGCGTAGCCGGCCTCGTAGGCCTCGCGCCAGCGCAGCGCACACACGCACCACTTGTCGCCGGGTTTCAGACCGGGAAAACGCGCCTCGGGCCGCGGCGTGATCAGGTCATTGCCGCGCTCCATCTGGTGGTTCAGGAAGGCGGGCGTCATGCGTGCGCAGATGACGTGGCTGCCGGCATCCTGGTCGTCGGTGTGGCAGCAGCCGTCCCGATACCAGCCGGTCAGCGGCTCGACGGAGCAGGGCGCGAGCACGCCCCCCAGCACGTTGCGCGCGGCCTTCATCGTCTCGCCTGTTTCACTTGGCCGCGGGCGCGGGCTTGATCAGCGCCATGGCGGTGCCGATCAGCGCCGAGACTTCCGTCATGTTGCCGGGCACGATCATCGTGTTGTTCTTCTGCGCCAGCTGCGCGTAGGCCTCGACGGCCTTTTCCGCCACCTTCAGCTGCACCGCCTGCTCGCCGCCGGGCGAGCGGATCGCTTCGGCCACCTTGCGGATGGCGTCGGCGGTGGCTTCGGCCACGGCCACGATCGCCGCCGCCTCGCCCTGCGCGGTGTTGATCTCGGCCTGACGCTGGCCTTCGCTGCGCGCGATGAAGGCCTCGCGCTCGCCGGTGGCGATGTTGATCTGCTCCTGCTTGCGGCCCTCGCTGGCGGCGATCAGCGCGCGCTTCTCGCGCTCGGCGGTGATCTGCGCCTGCATGCTGCGCAGGATCTCGGCCGGCGGCGTCAGGTCCTTGATCTCGTAGCGCAGCACCTTCACGCCCCAGTTCAGCGCCGCTTCGTCGAGCGCCGCCACCACCGAGGCGTTGATCGCGTCGCGCTCCTCGAAGGTCTTGTCCAGCTCCATCTTGCCGATCACGCTGCGCAGCGTGGTCTGCGCCAGCTGCGTGATGGCGACGATGTAGTTGCTCGAGCCGTAGCTGGCGCGCATCGGGTCGGTGACCTGAAAGTACAGGATGCCGTCCACCTGCAGCTGCGTGTTGTCCTTGGTGATGCACACCTGGCTGGGCACGTCCAGCGGCACTTCCTTCAGCGAATGCCGATAGGACACGCGCTCGATGAAGGGGATCAGGAACTTCAGCCCCGGCGTCAGCACGCGGTCGAACTTGCCCAGCCGCTCGACCACCCAGGCGTTCTGCTGCGGCACGATCTTGAAGGTCTGCCAGACGAAGACGATGGCGATGATCAAGAAGACGACGGCGACTTCCATGCGGGGCTTTCTATGGCTCAGGGTGAAACGGGGGCGACGACCAGCCGGTTGCCGCGCACGGCGACGATCACGTGCGGCCCTGGCGTCGGCGTGCCCGGGCCGCGGAACTCGGCGTTCCAGGCAGCGCCGCGGTAGCTGACGCGCGCCATGCCTTGCGCGTCCCAGGCGGCGACCTGCAGCGTCTGGCCGATGTCGAGGTTGGCGTCGCGGTTCGATTCCACCGGCGCCGAGCGTGGACGGCGCGCCCGCTTGAAGTGCCATGCCGCGGTGGTGCCGGCGCCGACGATCGCGGCCGTGAAGATCTGCGCCGTATAGGCCGCGCCCAGGTGCGTGCTCAGTGCGCCGGCAACGCAGCCCAGCGCCAGCATCAGCAGGTAGAAGCTGCCGACGAACAGCTCGGCCACGACCAGCAGGCCGGCGATCAGCCACCACCAGGTCGAAGCCGCGAGGTCCATCGTTGTCATCTGCCCACGTGTGTCCGCGTCGAGTGTAGCGAGTGCCTTCGGGTCGCGGGACCAGTCCCCCGCCCCAGCCCCAGCCCTACACTTCGCGTCTTTCGTTTTTTGCCGCATCCCCGGAGCCGTCCATGCTGCGCTTTCGCTTCCCCATCGTCATCATCGACGAGGACTACCGCTCCGAGAACACCTCGGGCCTGGGCATCCGCGCGCTGGCGCAGGCGATCGAGAAGGAAGGCTTCGAGGTGCTGGGCGTCACCAGCTACGGCGACCTGAGCCAGTTCGCGCAGCAGCAAAGCCGCGCCAGCGCCTTCATCCTGTCGATCGACGACGAGGAATTCAAGGGCGGCCCCGAACTCGACCCGGTGGTGGTGAACTTGCGCCGCTTCGTCGAGGAGATCCGCTTCAAGAACGCCGACATCCCGATCTACATCTACGGCGAGACGCGCACCTCCGAGCACCTGCCCAACGACGTGCTGCGCGAGCTGCACGGCTTCATCCACATGTTCGAGGACACGCCGGAGTTCGTCGCGCGCCACATCATCCGCGAGGCCAAGGCCTACCTCGACGGCCTGGCGCCGCCGTTCTTCAAGGCGCTGATGGACTACGCGCAGGACGGCTCGTATTCATGGCACTGCCCGGGCCACAGCGGCGGCGTGGCCTTCCTGAAGAGCCCCGTCGGCCAGATGTTCCACCAGTTCTTCGGCGAGAACATGCTGCGCGCCGACGTCTGCAACGCAGTCGAGGAACTGGGCCAGCTGCTCGACCACACCGGCCCGGTGGCGCAGAGCGAGCGCAACGCGGCGCGCATCTTCAATGCCGACCACTGCTTCTTCGTCACCAACGGCACCAGCACCAGCAACAAGATGGTCTGGCACCACACGGTGGCGCCGGGCGACGTGGTGGTGGTCGACCGCAACTGCCACAAGAGCATCCTGCACTCGATCATCATGACCGGCGCGGTGCCGGTATTCCTGCCGCCGACGCGCAACCACTACGGCATCATCGGCCCGATCCACGAGAGCGAGTTCTCGCCCGAGGCGATCCAGCGCAAGATCGCCGCGAATCCGCTGCTCGAGGGCGTGGACGCCAAGAAGATCCGGCCGCGCATCTTGACGCTGACGCAGAGCACCTACGACGGCGTGCTCTACAACACCGAGACCATCAAGTCCAAGCTCGACGGCTACGTCGACACGCTGCACTTCGACGAGGCCTGGCTGCCGCATGCGGCCTTCCATCCGTTCTACGGCACCTATCACGCGATGGGCAAGAAGCGCGCGCGGCCGCAGCAGGCGATGGTCTACGCGACGCAGAGCACGCACAAGCTGCTGGCCGGCCTGAGCCAGGCGAGCCAGGTGCTGGTGCAGGACTCGCAGACCGTCAAGCTCGACCGGCACCTGTTCAACGAGGCCTACCTGATGCACACCAGCACCAGCCCGCAGTACGCGATCATCGCCAGCTGCGACGTGGCCGCGGCGATGATGGAGCCGCCCGGCGGCACCGCGCTGGTCGAAGAAAGCCTGAAGGAAGCGCTGGACTTCCGCCGCGCGATGCGCAAGGTCGAGAAGGACTACGCCGGCGACTGGTGGTTCAAGGTCTGGGGGCCGGACAAGCTGGCGGCCGAGGGCATCGGCACGCAGGCCGACTGGGTACTGGGCACGTCGGAGAAGTGGCACGGCTTCGGCAGATTGGCGCGCGGCTTCAACATGCTCGACCCGATCAAGAGCACGATCATCACGCCGGGGCTGGACTTGAGCGGCAAGTTCGCCAAGAGCGGCATCCCGGCCAGCATCCTGACCAAGTTCCTCGCCGAGCACGGCGTGGTCGTCGAGAAGACCGGGCTGTATTCGCTGTTCATCATGTTCACCATCGGCATCACCAAGGGCCGCTGGAACACGATGCTCACCGCGCTGCAGCAGTTCAAGGACGACTACGACCGCAACCAGCCGCTGTGGCGCATCCTGCCGGAGTTCTGCGCCAAGCACCCGATGTACGAGCGCATGGGCCTGCGCGACCTGAGCCAGGCGATCCACGAGGCCTACGCGAAGGGCGACATCGCGCGGCTGACCACCGAGATGTACCTGTCGGAGCTGCACCCGGCGATGAAGCCCAGCGACGCCTACGCACACATCGCGCACCGCAAGACCGAGCGCGTGCCCATCGACGCGCTCGAAGGCCGCGTCACCACCAGCCTGCTGACGCCTTATCCGCCGGGCATCCCGCTGCTGATCCCGGGCGAGGTCTTCAACCGCAAGATCGTGCAGTACCTGAAGTTCACGCGCGAGTTCAACGCCGCCTTCCCGGGCTTCGACACCGACGTGCACGGCCTGGTCGAGGAGGAAGGCGAGGGCGCCGGCGGCGCGCGGCGCTACTTCGTCGACTGCGTGCGCTAGGCGCCGGCCGGGGACGCTTTCAGGTCGGCACCTCGACCAGGCCCAGCGCCATCTGGCTGAAGCCGCAGTCGACGTGCGTGACCTCGGCGGTCATGCCGCTGGCCAGGTCGGACAGCAGGAAGGCGGCGACGTTGCCGACCTCGTCGATGGTGATGTTGCGGCGCAGCGGCGACGATTTGGCGGCGATGTCGAGCAGCTTGCCGAAGTCCTTGATGCCCGAGGCCGCCAGCGTCTTGATCGGTCCGGCCGAGAGGCCGTTGACGCGGATGCCCTTCGGTCCGAGGTTGGCGGCCAGATAGCGCACGCTGGCTTCGAGCGAGGCCTTGGCCAGGCCCATCGTGTTGTAGTGCGGCACCGCGCGCTCGGCGCCCAGGTAGGTCAGCGTCAGCAGCGAGCTGCCCGGCCGCAGCATCGGCAGCGCCGCCTTGGCCAGCGCCGGGAAGCTGTAGGCCGAGATGTCGTGCGCGATGCGGTAGGCCTCGCGCGACAGCCCGTCGAGGAAGTCGCCGGAGATCGACTCTCGCGGCGCGAAGCCGATCGAATGCACGAAGCCGTCGAACTGCGGCCAGGTCTGGCTCAAGCCCGCGAACAGCGCGGCGATCTGCGCGTCGTCGCCGACGTCGCAGTCGAACACCAGCTGGCTGTCGAACTCGCGCGCGAATTCGACGATGCGCTCGCGGAAGCGTTCGCCGACGTAGCTGAAGGCCAGCTCCGCGCCTTCGCGGCGGCAGGCGCGGGCGATGCCGTAGGCGATCGAACGGTTCGACAGCAGCCCGGTGATGACCAGCTTCTTGCCAGCGAGGAATCCCATGTGTGCTCCAGATCGGCCCGGTCGCGGGCCGGGCGCAGGGGCGGCATTCTGGCACGCCGACGGCCCCGGCGTGCCGTGACGACAAGCACGGTTGCCGGGGCATTCACCACGGGTTACAATGCGCCTTTCGCTGACACGACGGAATGGGCGGATCTGATCCAGCCCATTTTTTATGGTTGATTGCATTTCGCACGCTGTCGGAGCCGGCCGCCGCCCGGCCGCCCCGCCGGCCGGCGGCATGCCCTGGGAGCTGCGGACTAGTTTGGCAACGACGCACTGGCATTCGACGATCGAGCGCACGGTTTCCGGCTTGGACTACGAGCTGGTGGACGTGGAGCGCTCGGCCGCCGGTTTGTTGCGCGTGACCATCGACCGCGTCCCCGGCCGCAGCTACCCCACCGGCGAGGGCGAATCGATCACCGTCGACGACTGCGAGCGCGCCACGCGCCAGTTGCAATACGTGCTCGAAGTCGAGGCCGTGCCTTATCAGCGGCTGGAAGTGTCGTCGCCCGGGCTGGACCGGCCGCTGAAGCGGCCCGCCGACTACCAGCGCTTCGCCGGCCACGAAGTCAATCTGACGCTGAAGCAGCCGTTCAACGGCAGGAAGAACTATCGCGGCACGCTGCAGGCCGCCGACGCCGGCTGGCGCCTGGCGCTGATCGAGCCGGCCGGCCAGGCGCTGGACTTCAGCCTCGACGAAGTGCGCGAGGCGCGGCTGGTGCCGGTGCTGGATTTCAAGGGCCGCGCGCGCAAGCCGGACGCGGCCGCACAGGCGGCTGACGCGGGCCGCGCGGTAGACGGAGGTCAGACACGATGAATCGCGAAATGCTGATGCTGGTGGATGCGATCGCGCGCGAGAAGAGCGTCGAACTCGACGTCGTCTTCGACGCGGTCGAAGCCGCCCTCGCGTCGGCGAGCAAGAAGTTCCACGGCGCCGAATGGGACATCCGCGTCGCCATCGACCGCGACAGCGGCGAGTACGAGACCTTCCGCCGCTGGCTGGTGGTGCCCGACGCTGCGGGATTGCAGAACCCAGACGCCGAGGAGATGCTGTCGGATGCGCTCGACCGCATCCCCGACATCGAAGAAGGCGACTACATCGAGGAGCCGATCGAATCGGTGCCCATCGGCCGCATCGGTGCGCAGGCGGCCAAGCAGGTGATTCTGCAGAAGATCCGCGACGCCGAGCGCGAGCAGTTGCTGAACGACTTCCTGTCGCGCGGCGAGAAGATCTTCGTCGGCACCGTCAAGCGCCTGGACAAGGGCGACATCATCGTCGAGTCGGGCCGCGTCGAAGGGCGCCTGAAGCGCAGCGAGATGATCCCCAAGGAGAACCTGCGCTCGGGCGACCGCGTGCGCGCCTTCATCGCCGGCATCGATCCGACGCAGCGCGGCGCGCAGATCGTGCTGTCGCGCAGCGCGCCGGGCTTCATGATCGAGCTCTTCCGTCAGGAAGTGCCCGAGATCGAGCAGGGCCTGCTCGAGATCAAGAGCTGCGCGCGCGACCCCGGCTCGCGCGCCAAGATCGCCGTGGTCAGCCACGACCGCCGCGTCGACCCGATCGGCACCTGCGTCGGCGTGCGCGGCTCGCGCGTCAACGGCGTGACCACCGAACTGGCCGGCGAGCGCGTCGACATCGTGCTGTGGTCCGAGGATCCGGCGCAGTTCGTCATCGGCGCGCTGGCACCGGCCAACGTGCAGTCGATCGTCGTCGATGAGGAAAAGCACGCGATGGACGTGGTCGTCGACGAGGAGAACCTGGCCATCGCCATCGGCCGCGGCGGGCAGAACGTGCGCCTGGCCAGCGACCTGACCGGCTGGCGCATCAACATCATGACCGCCGAGGAATCGCAGGCCAAGCAGAGCCAGGAGTCCGACTCGGTGCGCGAACTCTTCGTCGACAAGCTCGACGTCGACGTCGAAGTGGCCGACATCCTGATCGCCGAAGGCTTCACCAGCCTGGAAGAGGTGGCCTACGTGCCGCTGCAGGAGATGCTGGAGATCGAGTCCTTCGACGAAGACACCGTCAACGAGCTGCGCACCCGCGCCAAGGACGCGCTGCTGACGATGGAGATCGTGCGCGAGGAGCAGGTCGACGAGGTGTCGCAAGACCTGCGCGACCTGGAAGGCCTGACGCCCGACCTGATCGGCAGCTTGTCCGACGGCGGCATCCACACGCGCGACGACCTGGCCGACCTGGCCGTCGACGAACTGACCGAAATGACCGGCATCGGCGACGAGCAGGCCAAGGCGCTGATCATGAAGGCGCGCGAGCACTGGTTCACCGCCTGAGCGCCCGCCCGAAGCCGTACTGAAGACGTATTGAAGGAAGACCCACAATGGCCGTGACCACCGTCGCCCAGCTAGCCACGGAGCTGAAACGCCCCGCGGCCACGTTGCTCGAGCAGCTGGAGTCGGCCGGCGTACCGAAGAAGTCGGAAAGCGAGACGCTGACCGAGGCCGACAAGGAGCGGCTGCTCGAATTCCTGCGCAGCACGCACGGCACCAGCGGCAGCGAACGCAAGAAGATCACGCTGGTGCGCAAGTCGACCAGCGAGATCAAGCAGGCCGACGCCAGCGGCAAGGCGCGCACGATCCAGGTCGAGGTGCGCAAGAAGCGCGTCTTCGTCAAGCGCGACGACGTCGCGCCGGGCATGGACGAAGCCGCTGCCGCGGCGGCCGCCGCCGCGGCCGAGCATGCCGAACTGGAGCGCCGCGAAGCCGAGGCCCGCGCGCAGGCGGAACTGCTGCGCCAGCAGGAGGCCGAGCTCGCCGAACGCCGCCGCCAGCGCGAGGAGCAGGAACGCGCCGAGCGCGAAGCCGCCGAGGCACGCGCCAGGGAACAGGCCGCCGCGGCCGAAGCCGCTGCGGCGGCCGCTGCGGCCGCCGCCGCGAAGACCGAAGAGAAGAAGGACGACAAGGCGGCCGCCCCGGCGGCGGCCGCGCCCGCCCCGGCCGAGCCGGCGCCGCCGCCGAAGCCGGCGCTGCGCGTCATCAAGGCCTCGACCATCGAAGCCGAGGACAAGGCGCGCCAGGCCGACCTGGACCGGCGCCGCAAGCTGGCCGAGCAGGAAGCCGCGGCGATCCGCGCGATGATGAACGCGCCGAAGAAGGTGCTGATCGCCAAGCCGCCCGAGCCGCCCAAGCCGGCCGACGCCAAGGAAGGCATCACCGGCACGATCCACAAGCCCAAGGCCGCGCCGGGCGCGGCGACCACCGCGGCCAAGCCCGGCGACAAGAAGTCGGTCAAGTCCGAGAAGCTGTCGTCCAGCTGGGCCGACGACGCGAAGAAGCGCGCGGCCAAGCCGCGCACCGACGGCGGCGCCGCCGGCCGCCCCGGCTGGCGTGCGCCGCGCGGCGCACGCCGCGGCGAGCGCGAAAGCACGAGCGGCGGTTTCAGCGCGCCGGCCGAGTTCACGGCGCAGGAAGTGCACGTGCCCGAGACCATCAGCGTCGCCGACCTGGCGCACAAGATGTCGGTCAAGGCCTCCGAACTGATCAAGCACCTGATGAAGCTGGGGCAGATGGTCACCATCAACCAACAGCTCGACCAGGAGACGGCGATGATCCTGGTCGAGGAGATGGGCCACAAGGCGGTGCCGGCCAAGCTCGACGACCCCGAGGCCTTCCTCGAGGAGGAAGAAGCCGCGACCACCGGCGAGGATCTGCCCCGCGCCCCGGTGGTCACGGTGATGGGCCACGTCGACCACGGCAAGACCTCGCTGCTGGACTACATCCGCCGCACCCGCGTCGCCTCGGGCGAAGCCGGCGGCATCACGCAGCACATCGGCGCCTACCACGTCGAGACGCCGCGCGGCATGATCACCTTCCTCGACACCCCGGGCCACGCCGCGTTCACCGCGATGCGCGCGCGCGGCGCCAAGGCCACCGACCTGGTGATCCTGGTGGTGGCCGCCGACGACGGCGTGATGCCGCAGACCAAGGAAGCCATCAGCCATGCCAAGGCAGCCGGCGTGCCGATCGTCGTGGCCATGAACAAGATCGACAAGCCCGAGGCCAACGTCGACCGCGTGAAGACCGAACTGGTGGCCGAGCAGGTGGTGCCCGAGGACTTCGGCGGCGACTCGCCCTTCGTGCCGGTGTCGGCGCGCACCGGCCAGGGCATCGACGAACTGCTCGAGCAGGTGCTGCTGCAGGCCGAGGTGCTGGAGCTGAAGGCGCCGGTCGAGGCCATGGCCAAGGGCGTGGTCGTCGAGGCGCGGCTGGACAAGGGCCGCGGCCCGGTGGCCACGGTGCTGGTGCAAAGCGGCACGCTGAAGAAGGGCGACGTGGTGCTGGCCGGCTCGGCCTACGGCCGCGTGCGCGCGATGCTCGACGAGAACGGCAAGCCCGCCGACGAAGCCGGGCCGTCGATTCCGGTGGAGATCCAGGGCCTGACCGAGGTGCCGCAGGCCGGCGACGATTTCATGGTGCTGGGCGACGAGCGGCGCGCACGCGAGATCGCCACCTTCCGCCAGGGCAGGTACCGCGACGTCAAGCTGGCCACCAAGCAGGCCGCCAAGCTGGAGAACGTGTTCGACAGCATGGGCCAGGGCGAGGTGCAGGTGCTGCCGTTGATCGTCAAGGCCGACGTGCAGGGCTCGCAGGAAGCGCTGGCCCAGGCCCTGCTGAAGCTCAGCACCGACGAGGTCAAGATCCAGATCGTGCACTCGGCGGTGGGCGGCATCAGCGAAAGCGACATCAACCTGGCGATCGCCTCCAAGGCGCTGGTCATCGGCTTCAACGTGCGCGCCGATGCCGGTGCGCGCAAGCTGGCCGAAGGCAACGGCGTCGACCTGCGCTACTACACGATCATCTACGACGCGGTCGACGAGGTGAAGGCGGCGATGGGCGGCATGCTGGCGCCCGAGCAGCGCGAAGAGGTCATCGGCTCGGCCGAGATCCGCACCAAGTTCGTGGCCTCGAAGATCGGCACCGTGGCCGGCTGCATGATCACCGCCGGCATCGTGCGCCGCGGCGCGCGCGTGCGCATCCTGCGCGACCACGTCATCGTCTACACCGGCGAAGTCGAGAGCGTGCGCCGCATCAAGGAGGACGTGCGCGAGGTCAAGGAAGGCTTCGAGTGCGGCGTCAAGATCAAGAACTACAACGACATCGCCGAGGGCGACCAGCTCGAGTTCTTCGAGGTCAAGGAAGTCGCCCGCACGCTGTAGGCGGAGTTTGTGCCCGACTGCAAACCCCGCCGCGCACGGCGGGGTTTGTGTTTGATGGGCCACGCTGACTGGAGGCCATCATGCGTCACAAGAAAGCCATCCCGAACCGCAGTTTCCGCGTCGCCGACCAGATCCAGCGCGACGTGGCGGTGCTGGTGCGCGAGCTGAAGGACCCGCGCATCGGCATGGTCACGATCAACGCCGTCGAGGTGTCGCCGGACTATGCGCATGCCAAGGTGTATTTCTCGCTGCTCAGCGGCGACGTGGCCGAATGCGAGCAGGCGCTGAACGAAGCCGCCGGCTTCCTGCGCAACAGCCTGTTCAAGCGGCTGCAGATCCACACCGTGCCGACGCTGCATTTTCACTTCGACCGCACGACCGAACGCGCGGCCGACCTGAGCGCGCTGATCGCCAAGGCGAACGCCACGCGCGCACGAGAATGACTCCCCCCCGCAGCGCCTTCGGCGCTCCCCCCCAGGGGGGGCGAGCGGGACGAGGAACAGTCCCTGCGGACTGTTCCTCGCCTGCAAGCGCCGGCAGCGTCCTCGCTGCCGGCGACGCCAGCGGCCCGGCAAAGCCGGTTCCGCGGCGTCCGTTCGACCGGCCGCCCCGCCGCGCGCTGCACGGCGTGCTGCTGCTGGACAAGCCATTGGGGCTGAGCAGCAACGATGCGCTGCAGCAGGCCAAGCGGCTTTACCGCGCGCAGAAGGCGGGGCACACCGGCACGCTCGACCCGCTGGCCAGCGGGCTGCTGCCGCTGTGCTTCGGCGCGGCGACCAAATTCGCGCAGCTCAGCCTGGACGCCGACAAGCGCTACCTGGCGACGCTGCGGCTGGGCGTGACCACGACCACCGGCGACGGCGAAGGTCAGGTGCTGCAGCAGCGCGAGGTGGCGCTGGAGCGCGCGGCGATCGACACCGTGATCGCACGCTTCGCCGGCGTCATCGAGCAGCTGCCGCCGATGCATTCGGCGCTGAAGCACGCAGGCCGCGCCTTGTACGACTACGCACGCAAGGGGCTCGAAGTCGAGCGCAGGCCGCGGCGCGTGACGATCCACCGCATCGACATCGTCGACTGGCAAGGTCAGACGCTGGTGCTCGACGTGCGTTGCAGCAAGGGCACCTACATCCGCACGCTGGCCGAGGACATCGGCGCGCTTCTCGGCTGCGGCGCGCACTTGAGCGCGCTGCGCCGCACCGCCAGCGGCGCGCTGCGCGTCGAAGACGCGCTGACGCTGGACGCCTTGGCGGCGATGAACGAAGCCGAACGCGACGCACGGCTGATGCCCGCCGACGCACTGCTGGCCGGCTGGCCGCGCGTGCAGCTGCCCGACGACGAGGCGGGCCGCTTCCTCACCGGCCTGCGCCGCCGCGTGGCGCTGGCCGACGCCGCAGCGGTGCGCGTCTACGGCCCGCACGATGCCTTTCTCGGCAGTGCCCACATCACCGGCGGCGAGTTGATCGCCGACCGCCTGCTCTCGCCCACCGAAGTGGCGGGCTGCAGCCAAAGCCGAAAATGAGCCAGAAATGAGCCCCAAATGACCCGAGCCATCCGCAACATCGCCATCATCGCCCACGTCGACCACGGCAAGACCACGCTGGTCGACCAGCTGCTGCGCCAGAGCGGCACCTTCCGCAGCAACGAGAAGGTGGCCGAGCGCGTGATGGACAGCAACGACCTGGAGCGCGAGCGCGGCATCACGATCCTGGCCAAGAACTGCGCGGTCGAATGGCAGGGCACGCATATCAATATCGTCGACACGCCCGGCCACGCCGACTTCGGCGGCGAGGTCGAGCGCGTGCTGTCGATGGTCGATTCGGTGCTGCTGCTGGTCGACGCGGTCGAAGGCCCGATGCCGCAGACGCGCTTCGTGACCAAGAAGGCGCTGGCGCTGGGGCTGAAGCCGATCGTCGTCGTCAACAAGGTCGACCGGCCCGGCGCGCGCATCGACTACGTGATCAACGCCACCTTCGACCTGTTCGACAAGCTGCACGCCACCGAGGCGCAGCTCGACTTCCCGGTGATCTACGCCTCGGGGCTCAACGGCTGGGCCGCGACCGTGCCCGGCGTCGTCGGCACCGACCTCGCGCCGCTGTTCGACGCGATCCTGCAGCACGTGCCGGCGCACGAAGGCGACGCGCTGGCACCGTTGCAGCTGCAGATCTGCTCGCTCGACTATTCCAGCTACGTCGGCCGCATCGGCGTCGGTCGCGTCAATCAGGGCACATGCAAGCCGGGCCAGAACGTCGCCGTCTACAGCGGCCCCGAGAGCACGCCCTTCAACGCACGCGTCAACCAGGTACTGGTGTTCGAGGGCCTCGAGCGCCGGCAGGCGGCTGAGGCCGGCCCCGGAGACATCGTGCTCGTCAACGGCATCGAGGCCATCGGCATCGGCATGACTCTGACCGACCCCGAGCGCCCGGTGCCGTTGCCGATGCTGCAGGTGGACGAGCCGACGCTGACCATGAACTTCTGCGTCAATACCAGCCCGCTGGCCGGGCGCGAAGGCAAGTTCGTCACCAGCCGGCAGATCTGGGACCGGCTGCAGCGCGAGCTGCAGAGCAACGTCGCGCTGCGCGTGGCCGAAACCGGCGAGGACGGCGTGTTCGAGGTCGCCGGCCGCGGCGAGCTGCACCTGACGATCCTGCTCGAGAACATGCGCCGCGAGGGCTTCGAGCTGGCGGTGAGCAAGCCGCGCGTGGTCTTCCACGAAGAGGGCGGGCAAAAGCTCGAGCCGATCGAGCTGGTCACCGCCGACGTCGAGGACCAGCACCAGGGCGCGGTAATGCAGGCGCTGGGCGAACGCAAGGGCGAGCTGGTCAACATGGAGCCCGACGGCAGGGGCCGCGTGCGGCTGGAATACCGCATCCCGGCGCGCGGGCTGATCGGCTTCCAGAACGAGTTCCTGAACCTGACGCGCGGCACCGGGCTGATCAGCAACATCTTCGACAGCTGGGAGGCCTACCGCGGCGAGATTGCCGGGCGCAAGAACGGCGTGCTCATCAGCCAGGACGACGGCGAAGCCGTGACCTACGCTTTAGGCAAGCTCGACGACCGCGGCCGCATGTTCGTCAAGCCGGGCGACCCGCTGTACGAGGGCATGATCATCGGCATCCACAGCCGCGACAACGACCTGGTCGTCAACCCGGTGCGCGCCAAGCAGCTGACCAACTTCCGCGTCAGCGGCAAGGAGGACGCGATCAAGATCACGCCACCGATCCTGCTGACGCTGGAATACGCGGTGGAGTTCATCGACGACGACGAGCTCGTGGAAATCACGCCGAAGAGCATCCGCATCCGCAAGCGCTGGTTGAAGGAGCACGAGCGCAAGCGTGCTTCGCGAGAAGCGGCTTGAGATCGGCGCTTGCGGATGCGGACGCCCTTCGGCGTACCGCCTTTCCGTGGGCTCCCCGAGCCTTGCAGGCCGCGCCCTCGCAGAGCTCGGGCCCCTCGGGCCGTCCAACCGCCCTCAGGGCGGTTGGAGCCGCGGCCCTCGGCCTTGCAGGCCGCGCCCTCGCAGAGCTCGGGCCCCTCGGGCCGTCCAACCGCCCTCAGGGCGGTTGGAGCCGCGGCCCTCGGCCCCCTCCAAGAGGGGGCTCCAGCATGACCGTTGCCAGGCCCGCTGCGCGGGCCTCTGAACTGGCATGACGCATCGGCGTGCGGTGTGGCTGATGGTCGGCGTCACGCTGATGTGGAGCATCGCCGGCATCGTCACGCGCCACCTGGACGGCGCGCGCGGCTTCGAGCTGACCTTCTGGCGCAGCCTGTTCAATGCGCTGGCGCTGGCCTTGATGCTCGGCTCGATGCGCGGCCCGGCGGCGCTGTGGCGCACGCTGCGCGGCGGCGGCCGGGCGCTGTGGATTTCGGCGCTGTGCTGGTGCGTGATGTACACCGCCTTCATGGTCGCGCTGTCGCTGACCACCGTGGCCAACGTGCTGGTGACGATGGCGCTGGCGCCGCTGCTCACCGCACTGGCCTCGCGCGCGGCGCTCGGCTACCGCCTCGCGCCGCGCACCTGGGGCGCGATCATCGTCGCCGGCGCCGGCATCGCCTGGATGTATGGCAGCGAGTTGGGCGGCAGCGACGCGCGCCACCTGCTCGGCACCGCGGTGGCGCTGTGCGTGCCCATTGCCGCAGCGATCAACTGGACGCTGCTGCAGCATCTGTACCGCCATGCGTCCGGCGAATCGCCGCCCGACATGCTGGCGCCGGTGCTGCTGGGCGCCTGCCTGTCGGCGGCGTTGACGCTGCCGCTGGCCTGGCCGCTGTCGGCCACGCCGCACGACCTGGGGCTGCTGGCGCTGCTCGGCGTGGTGCAGCTGGCCATTCCCTGCCTGCTGGCGGTGCGCGCGGCGCGAGTGCTCAGCGCGCCGGAGGTGTCGCTGCTCGGGCTGCTCGAAGTCGTGTTCGGCGTGCTCTGGGTCTGGCTCGGCAGCGACGAGACGCCGTCGCCGGCGGTGCTGGGCGGCGGCGCACTGGTACTCGGCGCGCTGGCGGCCAACGAAGCCCTGGCGCTGCGGCGCCGCGGCCCCATGTCGTTGCAACGGCATTGACGATACGGTGTCGCGTTGGCGACGCGCCGATCTAGGGCAAGCGCTCCAATGCTGCCGTGCCTGGCGCGGCTACCATGAGCCGACGCTTTGCAAGGGAGTCACTTTCATGGCCGAGGCCTCGATCGAGTTGCGTCCGCCCAGCCCCTGGCTGCTGCTGATGGAAGGCAGCCGCGCGCCGCTGGAATACGCGCTGACGCTGGCGGCCATGCCCTGGCTCAGCCGCGTGCCGCGCGGCGACGGGCATCCGGTGATCGTCTTCCCCGGGCTCGGCGCTTCCGGGCGAAGCACGCAGACGCTGCGCGACTATCTGGGTCATCTCGGTTATGCCGCCTGCGACTGGGAGCTGGGCCGCAACCAGCCGCGACCGGACGTGCTGGAGGCCTGCAGCGAGCGCGTGCTGGAAGTGGCGGCGCAGCACGGCCGCAAGGTCAGCCTGGTGGGCTGGAGCCTGGGCGGGGTCTACGCGCGCGAGCTGGCCAAGCGCCTGGAGGCGCAGACGCGCTGCGTGATCACGCTGGGCTCGCCGTTCTCCGGCGACACGCGTGCCACCAATGCGGCGCGCGCCTACGAGCTGCTCGGAGGCCGGCCAGCGCGCCACGACCCCGAGCGCGCGGCACGCCTGCGCCGCGCGCCGAACGTGCCCACGACCTCGATCTACAGCAAGAGCGACGGCGTCGTCGCCTGGCAGTGCAGCCTCAACGACGACGCGGCGCACACCGAGAACATCGAGATCCACGCCAGCCACCTCGGCCTGGGCGTCAACCCGCTGGCGCTGTATGCGGTGGCCGACCGGCTGCGCCAGGATCCGGCGCGTTGGCAGCGCTTCGACGCGCAGACCCTGCCGCGCGGGCTGTTCCGCGCAGGAGCGCACTGATGAAACTGCCCCCAGGTCGCCGCTGCGCTCCTGCCCCCCAATGGCCCCGATGGGGCGCTCAGCGGCCGCGAGCAGCCGGGCGCCGCTGATATGCAGGTTATCGCCAACGGCCTGCAGATCGAGGTCGACATCCAGGGGCCCGAGCACGGCGAGCCGCTGCTGCTGATCATGGGCCTGGGCATGCAGCTGATCGGCTGGCCCGACGAGCTGGTGCAGATGCTGGTGCAGCGGGGATTTCGCGTCATCCGCCACGACAACCGCGACGTCGGCCTGAGCCAGGGTTTCGACCGCCTGGGCGTGCCCAACGTCATGCTGCAGGTGTTGCGCCACCGGTTGCGGCTGCGCGTGCGTGCGCCGTACCAGGTGGCCGACATGGCGGCCGATGCACTGGGCGTGCTCGACACGCTCGGCATCGAAGCTGCGCACGTCTGCGGCGCGTCGATGGGCGGCATGATCGCGCAGCACATCGCCGCCAAGCACCCGCACCGCGTCAAGAGCCTGACGCTGATCATGACCACCTCGGGCGCGCAGCACCTGCAGCAGGCGCATCCGCGCGTGCTGCGCATGCTGATGTCGCGGCCGCAGCGGCCCGAGCTGCAGACCTACATGGCGCACATGACCCGGTTGCTGTCGGCGATCGGCAGCCCCGCCCATCCGCCCGACCCGCTGCGGCTGCAGCAGCGGCTCACGGCCTCGTTCAAGCGCGCCTACCGGCCGGCCGGCACCGCGCGCCAGCTGGTGGCGGTGGCGGCAGACGGCGACCGCTCGCCGCTGCTGCAACGTATCGTCGCGCCGACGCGCGTGATCCACGGCGAGGCCGACCCGCTGGTGCCGCTGCCGGCAGCGCACGACCTGGTGCGCAAGATTGCCGGCGCGGTGGCCGACATCGTGCCCGGCATGGGCCACGACCTGCCGCTGCCGCTGCTGCCGCGCATCGCCGAGGGGATTGCGCAGAATGCGGCGCGCCCTCCTTGCGTCCGAGCGTAGGGAACAACGGGGTCGGCCCGATTGCAGATGATGCCTGCGACCCTGCCGGAGGGCAGGTGATTCATCCAGATGATGGATCCGATCTGTCGATCGGAGTCGAACGCCTGGCGCGGGTGATCGCGACCGCAGATCTCGTGTGGAACAGCGTCGGCGACGCACGCGCGTTTCTGTCCACCGGCCACGCCATGCTGGGCGGCAAGCGGCCGATCGAGGCGGCTTTGACGGAACCGGGGGCACGCCGGGTCGAGAACCTGCTCTGGCCGCTGTTCCATGGCGCTGCCGCCTGAGGCGCGATGCCCACGGTTCAGTCGTCGCGTATCCCGGCTTTCAGTCCGCAATACACCAACCCACCGGCTTCAGCCGGTGGTTGTCGAGTTCGCATGCCGCGCCCAGAAAACTCAGCTTCATCGGATCTTCTCGTGTCGAGTCAGCGGCTCCAAAAGGCGACGGGGGCGGCAGCGCCCTGCAGCGGATCGGTTGCGGTCGATGCCGCTGTGGATGCGTCCCAGCCGCCGCCCAGCGCCTTGTACAGCGCCACCAATTGCACCGCGGCGTTGGTATGCGCCCGCGCGGCTGTGGTTTCGGCCTCGTGCAGGGTGCGCTGGGCCGCCAGCAGTTCGATCAGCGCAATGTCGCCCGCCTCGTAGCGGGCCTTGGCGTGGCCGTAGTTGGTGCGTGCGGCATCCAGCGACAGGCCGCGGCGCTCCAAGGTGTCGAGCCCAGCGTGGTAGTCGCCCAGCGCGCGCTCGGCATCGCCAAGGGCCGTCAGCACGGCTTGCTCGTAGGCGAGCGCAGCCTGCTGCTCGGCGGCCTCGCGGGCGCGGATTTCGGCACGCACGCGCCCGCCGTCGAACACGCGCCAGGAGATCAGCGGCAGGATCGAGTAGCGCGAACTCGCGGCATCGAACCAGTTGCCCGTGCTGAGCGACTGAAACCCGCCGCCGAGGCCGATGGAGAGCTTGGGGAACAGTTCGGCCGTCGCCACGCCGATGTCGGCCGAACTCGCCGCCAGGCGCCGTTCCGCAGCCAGCACATCGGGGCGTCGGCGCAGCAGGTCGGCACGCTCGCCCACCGGCAGCGCGCGCAAAGTGCTCGGTGTCAGCGGGCCGTCGAGCAGCGCCAGCTCGCTCTCCGGTGGAGCGCCCAGCAGCACACCCAGGCTGAGCACGGCAGCGCGCCGGCGTGCCTCGATTTCCGGCAAGAGCGCGTTGACCGCCGCCCACTGCGCGTACGCAGCGTCCACGTCGGCCGCGGACACATCGCCCGCCGCATGCCGCAGGCGCACCAACCTCAAGGTCCGCTGCATCGTATCCAGCGTCGCCTGTTGCGCGCGGAACTCGGATGCGGCGCCGATGGCGGCGAACCAGCTGCGCGCGACTTCGGCCACGATGCGCATGCGCACGCCCTGGGCTTCGGCCTCGGTGGCCTGCAGGCGCGCGCTGGCGCTTTCCAGCGCGCGTTGCTTGCCGCCGAACAGGTCGATCTCCCAGGCCGCGTCGAAGCCCGCGTCGAAAATGGTCTGCGTGCGTTCCATGCCGGGCATGGTGCGTATGGGCATGGGGCCGTTCTCGCTTTGGCGGCGCCGGTTGACGCTGGCGCCAACGCCGACGGTGGGCAGCTGCTCGCCGGCCACCCTGTCGCGCAGGGCACGCGCCTCGTCGATGCGTGCCGCGGCCTGGCGCAAATCCAGGTTTTGTGACAGTGCCGTCGCGATCAGGCGATCGAGGATCGGATCGTTCATCCCGGACCACCAGTGCGTCAGGTCCGCCTTCTCCGATTCGCTCGCCGAGCGCATGGTCCAGCCGCTGCCGATGTCGACCGCGGGCGGTTCGACGTAGTTCGGGCCCACCGCGCAGGCCGTCAGCAGCGCGCAGGACAAGGCCGCGACGGGGTGACGCAAGCCGCGAAGGGCTGCTCCGCCGGCCGCAGCACGAAACAGCGGGAGGTGGATCTTGGCTTTCATTGCAGACGTCCTCGGACGAAAAGAGTGGCCATCGTCAGCGTGGCCAGCGCGATGACCGCCAGCGGCCACAGGCTGGAAAGAATGTCGCCGGCCGGCATGGCCTTGAGAAAGCTGCCTTCGACGATGACGAGGAAGTGGGTCAGCGGAATGGCCTGGGCCAGCCATTGCAGGACGACCGGCATGTTTTCCACCGGCGTCGCAAAGCCGGACATCAGCACCGCCGGAATGCCGACGGCGAACGCACCCAGGATGGCTTGCTGCTGCGTCATGCTGACCGCAGAGATCACGAGGCCGATGCCGACCACCGAGGCGATGAACAGCACCAGGCTCGCAAGCAGCAGCGCGAACGAGCCGCTGAACGGAATGCCGAACAGGAAGACGCCCGCGCTGATCATGAACAGGCCCAGCAAGCTGCCGATGGCCAGCGCCGGCAGCGACTTGGAGATGATGATTTCGGGCGTCGAGGTGGGCGACACCAGCAACTGGTCGAAGGTGCCGAGTTCGCGTTCGCGCGCGATCGACAATGCGGTGATCATCAGCGAACTGAACAGCGCCAGGATGCCGGTGAGGCCGGGCACGATGTACCAGCGGTAGACCAGGTTCGGATTGAACCAGTGGCGCACCACCACCGGCGTCGGCACCTGTGCGTCAGGCACGACCTCGGCGCCGACCTCGGCGGCGATGGTCGACAGGTAGGCGACGGTGATCTGCCCCGAGTTGCTGCGCCGGCCATCGACCAGCACCTGGGCGCTGCCGCTGGCACCGGCGGCGATCGTGCGCGAGAAGTCGACCGGAATGGCGAGCGCGGCGATCACCTCGCCGCGGTCGATCAGTTCGTGCAGCTGCCGCTGGCTGTCGACATGGCGGACGCGGGTGATGAAGCGCGCACCGTCCAGGCGCTGCACCAGTTCGTGCGACCAGCGGCCCGCGTCCTGGTTGTAGACGGCGATGTCGACGTTGCGCACTTCGAGCGTCGCGGCAAAGGCGAAGACCAGCAGTTGCAGCAGCGGTGGCACGAGCACCACCATCCGGCTGCGCGGGTCGCGCAGGACGCTCAGCACTTCCTTGATGAACTGGGCGCGCAGGCGGGTGAACGAGAACGCGAAGGCCGACATCCCTTCACTCCAGGTTCTTGCGCGTGGCGCGCTTGGCGATCGTGAAGAACAGCGCCCCGATCGCCGCCATCGCCGCCAGGTTGGGCAGGAAGACGGCCCAGATGTCGCCTGCCAGAAACACCGTCTTCAGCGAATCGACGAAGTAGCGCGCCGGAACCACCAGCGTGATGGCCCGGATCGGCGCCGGCATGGCGTCGATCTCGTAGAGAAAGCCCGACAGGATGAAAGCCGGCAGGAAGCCCGTGAACAGCGCGATCTGCGCCGCCAGGAACTGATTGCGCGACAGTGACGAGATCAGCAGGCCCTGGCCCAGGGCCGGCACCATGAACACCGCCGACAGCAGCAGCAGCGCCGCGAGCGACCCCCGCATCGGCACGCCGAACACGAACACCGCCAGCGCCGCCGCGCCCAGCGTCGACACGATGCCGAGCACGAAGTACGGCAGCAGCTTGCCGATCAGGATCTCGGCCACCGAGGCCGGCGTGGACAGCACCGCCTCCATCGTGCCGCGCTCCCATTCGCGCGCCACCACCAGCGCCGTCAGCATCGTGCCGATGATCGTCATGACGATCGCGATGGCGCCCGGGATCAGTGCGCGGCGGCTTTCCAGCTCGGGGTTGAACCAGTAGCGCGGCTCGAGCACGACGGCCTGCGCGGGCGCCGCTGCGTCCAGCCCGGCGCGCCAGGACAGGACCACGCCGCGCGCATAGTTCTCGACGTAGTTGGCGGTGTTGGGGTAGGAGCCGTCGGTGACGATCTGCACCAGCGGTTCGCTGCCGCGCTGCGCGAGCCGCTGCTCGAAGTCCTGCGGAATCACCACGTAGCCGCGCAGCGCGCCCGAGACGAGCTGGTCGGCCACTTCGCGGCGGTCGTGGGCGAAGTGGACATCGAGGAAGCGGGTGCCGGCAAAGGCCGCCGCAAGCTCCTGCGCCGCAGCGCCGGGCGACTCCAGCACCACGCCGACACGGACATGCTTCGCATCCAGCGACACCGCATACGCGAACAGCAGCAGCAACACGACCGGCAGCACGAATGCGATCAGCAGCGTCGAGGGATCGCGCAGCGCCTGGTAGCTTTCCTTGGTGACCAGGGCGATGAGGCGGCGCAGGTCGAAGCGGCGCAAATCGGCCTGCTTGGTGCCACCGGCGTCCTTGGGCGCGGTGGCGGTGCTCATGTGGAGGCCTCCATCTCGCGATCCGCCGACTCCACCAGGTGAATGAAGGCATCCTCCATCGTCGGGTCGGGTCGTTCGGGGCTGATCGCCGAACGCTTGAGCGCGTCGGGCGTATCGAGCGCAATCAGTTGCGCACGCGACAGCATCGCGACGCGGTCGCAATACTCGGCCTCGTCCATGAAATGGGTGGTGACCATGATGGTCACGCCCTTGCGCGCCAGGCCGTTGATGTGGGTCCAGAACTCGCGCCGCGTGATCGGGTCCACGCCCGACGTGGGTTCGTCCAGGAACAGCACCGGCGGCCGGTGCATCAGCGAACAGGCCAGCGCCAGGCGCTGCTTGTGCCCGAGCGGCAGGGAATCGGGCGTCGCGGACAGCCAGCCGCCCAGATCGAAGGTGGCGATCATTTCGTCGATGCGCTCGCGCCGGGTGTTGCCTTCGAGGCCGTAGACGCCGGCCGAGAATTCCAGGTTCTGCTGCACCGAGAGCAGGCCGTAGAGCGAAAACTTCTGCGCCATGTAGCCGAGCCGGCTCTTGGCTGCGCCGGTGGCGCGGCGCAGATCATGGCCCACCACATGCGCTTCGCCAGCAGTGGGTTTCAACAGGCCGCACAACATCTTGAAGGTGGTGGACTTGCCGGCGCCGTTAGGGCCGAGCAGGCCGAAGATTTCGCCCTTTTGCACCTCGAAGCTGACGTTGTCGGTGGCGGTGAAGTCGCCGAAGCGCTTGGTGAGGTTTCGGCACGACACGGCAATGTCGGAACCGAGTTCGACCGGCGGCAGGCGCAGGGCGAGCTGCGATGTGCCGCCGGGGCCGCCGCCGAGCAGATCGATGAAGGCGTCCTCGAAGCGCGCGGGCACCGCTGCCAGCCGCACCTGTGCCCGGTCGGCCAGCGCCTGGATCTGTTGCGCTTGTGCGCCCGCGCGCAGCACCACACGCACGCCGGCGCCCTGGATCACGCCATCGCTCACGCTGGGCAGATCGAGTGCTTCGGTCAGCACGGCCCGGCGCTCGGCGCCGACGTCCTCGAGGCGAAAACTGCGGCCTTCGAGCTGCGCGGTCAGCTCCTGCGGCGGGCCATCGAACAGAAGTTGTCCCTGATTCAGCAGCAGCACGCTCTCGCAACGCTCGGCTTCGTCCAGATAGGCAGTGGACCAGACCACGGCCATGCCCTCGTCGGTCAGCGCCTGCACCATGCGCCACAAATCCTGGCGGCTGACCGGATCGACACCCACGCCAGGCTCGTCGAGCAGCAGCACCTTGGGCCGCGCCATCAGCGCACACGCCAGGCCGAGCTTTTGCTTCATGCCGCCGGAAAGCTTGCCGGCCAGGCGCCTGGTGAAGGGGCCGAGCCGCGTGAAGTCGAGCAGCTCGGCAAAGAGACCCGCGTTGCGATTCGCGTCCATGCCGCGCAACTGCGCATACAGACGCATGTTCTCCATCACCGACAGGTCTTCGTACAGGCCGAAGCGCTGCGGCATGTAGCCGCTGGCGACGTGGATGGCGTCGTTGTCCTTGACCACGTCATAGCCGGCCAGGGTGACGTGGCCTGCGTTCGGCACCAGCAGGCCGGTCAGAATCCGCATCAGCGTCGTCTTGCCGGCGCCGTCGGGGCCGACCAGACCCGTCAGCCGTCCATAGTGGATGCGCGCGCTCAAGCCCCGCAGCGCCTTCACGCCGCCGAAATGCTTGTCCACGCCCTCGATGACGACCGCAGCGTCTTCGCCCGCACCCGCAGCCACGTCGGCGATGGCAGGGCTGGCCTGCATTTCAACGCGCTCCCGGGTTGCTGGCGCCGGCTTTCGCATCGACCGCTATCGTCACCGGCATGCCCTGGCGCAAGCCACTGTCGCTGTCGGCTTCGTCGATGACGATGCGCAGGCGGTACACCAGATCGGTGCGCAAATCCGTCGTCTCCACCGTCTTCGGGGTGAATTCGGCGCGCGGCGAGATGAAGCCGATCTGGCCGCGATAGACCTTCTCGGATGAATCGCTCTTGACGCGCACGGCCGTGCCGGGTGCGATGCGTCCCAGGTCCGACTCGCCCACGTAGGCGCGCACGTAGACCGGCTTGTCCAGGCTCAGGCTGTAGACCGCGCTCTGGCTCGCGACCATGCTGCCGGGCTCGCGCACCCGCGCGATGACGGTGCCGTCGCTGGGCGCCATCAATTCGGTGTCCGCCAGGGCGGTCGTGGCTTGCGCCGCGGCAGCCTGCGCGGCTGCCAGGCGAGCCTCGGCCGCGGCGATGTCTTCCTTGCGAAAGCCTTCGGAGGCTTGCGACAGGGCCGCCTTGGCAGCCTCGACGCCCGCGGTGGCCTGATCCCTTGCGGCACGGGCGAGATCGACGGTGCGCTGGCTGCTGGCACCCGATGCCAGCAGGCCGCTTTGGCGCTGGAAGTTGCGCTCGGCCTCGGTGGCGAGCGCCTGGGCCTGCCGCAGCGCCTCGCGCGCCTGGGTGATCTCCTGCGGACGCAGGCCGCGGCGCAGCTTGGCCAGTTCCGCCTGCGCCACCTGCACCTGGGCCTGTGCTGCATCGAGAGCGTCCCGATACGGCTGCGCATCCAGCGCCGCCAGGCGCGCGCCGACGCTGACGGCATCGCCCTCGTCGAAAGCCATCTGCATCACGCGCCCGGGCTGGCGGAAGGCCAGCTGCACCTCGCGGATGTCGACGTTGCCGTACAGGATGAGCGAATCCTGTTTGTCATTCCCACGCGACAGCCAGAACGCCAGTGCGCCGCCAACAGCGAGCAAGACGACGGCGATCACGACCCAACGGGTTTTTCTGGTGGGGACGTTTGGCGTTGTCATCGATGGGTCTCCGTCAGATAAGGGTGCTCAATGACCGTGCGTGGCCGGCACGTTCGCGGCCGACCGGCGCCAGGCCATGGCCGCTATGCCGGTCCACACCAGCGTGCGCAGCGTCATCGCGACCACCGTGCGCTGCTCCCAGGCGCCACCGAGAGCCACGTGCACTGCGAAAGCCGCGAACGCGAGCGCAGTCGCCGCCGCGATGGCAAGCGCCAGCCACACCGCCCAGCGCCGCCGTCTCCACAAGCCGACGCCAGCGGCGACGTAGGCGAAGCCGGCCAGAAAGTTGAACCAGAGCACGAAAGGCACATAGTGGCCGGCGGCCTGGCGCGCCGCGCCGTCGACAAACAGAACGGCACCACCCTCTCGAAGAGTGAGCAGGCCGAAGCCGATGGCGAGCGGGGAGATCAGCCAGTGCCAGATGCGGCGTTGCGGGTGAGTGGTTATCTTCATGGCCTGGACGCGATGCCGCGCAGATAGATGGCAAACACGGCTGGTGCGTCACGGCGGATGCGACTGACCTTGGCGGCCAACAGCGACTGCATGACCAGTCCCTGGATCGTGCCGATGAACAACACGGCGGCGGCATCTACGTCCAGATCCGCATCCAGGTCGCCTTGGGCCTTGCCTGCCTCCATCAGGCGGCGCAGGCGCTGTTCGTATTGACGGAGCAAGGTCTGCACCATCCGCTTGGCGAGCGTCTCGCCAGAGCGTTGCAGTTCTCCGAACAGCATGCGCGGCACGCCGGGATGCTTGGCCACGAAGTCGATGTGCGTCATGAACATGGCTTCGAGTGCCGCGGCAGGAGACGCGGCGCCCTCGGCCGCCTTGTCCACGCGCACCAGCAGACGCTCACCGACCCAGGTCATCGTTGCCTCCAGGATCGCGTCCTTGGTGGGGAAGTGGCGAAACAGCGCGCCCTGCGTCAAACCCATTCGATCGGCGATGGCCGTGGTCGTGATTTCGGCCGGGTTTTGCTCCGCGGCCAAGTCCACCACCGCTTGCACTGTGGCAGCACGCCGCTCTTCAGCGGACAGATGTTGAGGACGTTCGCTCACCGATCAGACTCCATAAAGTAAGTGACTTATTACTATCCTAACATGCAAAACATCCGCGTCGCAAGATCGGGAATACGGTTCATCGCATGGGAAAGGATGGTTCCTGCCCCATCCATGGATCGTGGCCAAGTGAGCTGACGAGACCCAGGAAGCGAACACACTCCTCTGGCACATCATGAGTAATCGGTCGGCAGGTCGGCCACCCCAGTCAGAGCAAGAGAAGCGGTTTCGTTCGAGCGAAGGCGGAAATCCCCCGGGCGTTCTTCAAGGCTTTGCATCTTTTCCCGTAGGCATTACGATAGTAATAAGTTACTTACAATATCGGAAGACCAGAGATGAACATCCTTGCCATACCTGACAAGCCCGCGCCGGCACCGTCCGAAGTCGTCTGTCGCCCCGATGTCCTGGATACGCTTGCGAACGCGTGCCGGGCACGCGGCACTGGCGGGTTGTCACCGGCGGCGGGTTTGCTGGCTTGGTACGACTGGGCGCTGCACCTGAGCCTTTCACCGGGCAAGCAGCGCAGCCTGATCGAAAAGGGATTGCACAAGCAGCGACGCTTGGCGCGCTACGTCGCGCACGCTGCAAGTGCCCACGGCTGCCCCACGTGCATCGAGCCGTTGGAGCAGGATCGGCGCTTCGAGGCGCCGGCCTGGCAGCAATGGCCGTTCAACGTGATCCACCAGGGCTTTTTGCTGCAGCAGCAGTGGTGGCACAACGCCACCACCGGCGTGCGCGGCGTGTCGCGCCATCACGAGAACATGGTCACTTTCGCCGGGCGGCAGTGGCTGGACATGTGGTCGCCTTCGAATTTCATCTGGACCAACCCGGAAGTGCTGGAAGCCATCAGAACCAGCGGCGGCGCCAACCTGTGGCGCGGCGCCATGAACTTTCTCGATGATGCACAGCGGCTTGCGCTTGACGATGCGCCGGCCGGGGTCGAAGGCTTCGAGGTCGGCAAGGACGTGGCGGTCACGCCGGGAAAGGTGGTGTTGGGCAACCACCTGATCGAGCTGATCCAGTACACGCCGGCGACGCCCGATGTGCATGCCGAGCCGGTGCTGATCGTGCCCTCATGGATCATGAAGTACTACATCCTCGACCTGTCGCCGCACAACTCGATGGTGAAGTACCTGGTCGACCAAGGGCATACGGTGTTCATCATTTCATGGAAGAACCCGGACGCGTCCGATCGCGGCCTCGGCCTGGAGGATTACCGGCGGCTGGGGTTCATGGATGCGCTGGACAGGGTCGCGGCCATCGTGCCCGGGCGCAAGGTGCAGGCGGTCGGCTACTGCCTGGGCGGCACCTTGCTGGCGATCGCCGCTGCCGCGATGGCGCGCGACGGCGACGACCGGCTGCACAGCCTGACACTGCTGGCGTCGGAGACCGATTTCCGCGAGTCGGGCGAAATCTCGCTGTTCATCGACGACAGCCGACTGGCCTGGTTGGAAGCCGGGATGTGGGACAAAGGCTATCTAGACGGCAAGCAGATGGCCGCCTCTTTCCAGCTGCTCGACTCGCGCGATCTGATCTGGTCGCGCCGCGTGCGCGAGTACCTGCTGGGCGAACGGCAGGAATTCAATGACCTGATGGCCTGGAACGCCGACGTGACGCGCATGCCCTATCGCATGCACAGCGAGTACCTGCAGCGCTTGTATCTGAACAACGATCTGGCCGAGGGGCGCTACCAGGTCGAAGGTCGGCCGGTGGCGATCGCCGACATCGAAGTGTCGATGTTCATCGTCGGCACGGTGCGCGATCACGTCGCCCCCTGGACATCCGTCTACAAGATGCACCTGCTCAGCGATGCGGAACTGACCTTCGTCCTGACCAGCGGCGGGCACAACGCCGGCGTGGTCAGCGAGCCGGGGCACCCTCGGCGCAACTACCAGATGGCGACCCGCAGCACCGGCGCCCGCTACGTCGATCCACGAACATGGCGCGCCGAAACCCCGCTGAACGAGGGCTCCTGGTGGCCGGCCTGGCAACAATGGCTGGTGCAGCATTCAGCCGGGCGCGTGGCGCCGCCTGCCATGGGCGGCGAGGCTGCGGCGTTGACCTCGCTTGCCGATGCGCCCGGCAGCCATGTGCACCAAAAGTAGGGAAGAACATGGCCAGTCGGCTTCTGCCGACTCGAGCGCCCCAATGGTGCTCGCGGGTTCCGTTGCCGAACCAGCGGCAGATGCCCACCAGTGCTCGATCGCGGACTTGTTCACATCCAGCGTGTCGTGGCCGCTCCATGAAGCCGAACCCGCGCCACGGCCAAATGGCGCGACTTCATTGCCCGAACCGGGCAGCAACCTGACCGAGGAGAGTTTCAATGGATGCTCAGACACTTTTTCTCGACCTGTACAAGGTCAACATTGGACTGCAGCTGGGCATCAGCCGACTGCTGCAGGAAGGCGGCCACGGCTGGCTGGAGGCGGCCCGCCAGTTCAGTGCCGATGGCATGGCCGAGACTGGCGAGCAGATCGATAAGCTGCGGCGCGCGGCCGACTGGCAGGCGCTGACGACGCTGCCTTCCGAGGTTTTCGGGCGGCTGCTGCAAGGCCAGTCGAGCGAAGCGCAGACGCTCACGAAACTCGCCGTACGAAGCCAGATCGATTTCACCAACGGTTTGCAGCAGGCGCTGGCAAGTTGGCGAGAGGGTGTCTCGGATGCATTTGGCGGCAGCGCCGAGGCAAGGTCTTTTCTGGATGTCTTCAAGCAAGGGGCACAGCCCTGGGTCGCCGCCATGACAGCCGCCCCAGGAAAGGGCCGCAACTGAATGACGATCATGAACCACAGCGGACGTTCAGCCCTGGTGACAGGAGGCAGTCGAGGTCTGGGAGCAGCCATTGCGCGTGCTCTGCACGATGCCGGCCACACCGTCATCATCACCCACACTCCCGGCAACGACCGGGTTGCCGCCTGGCTCGACGAGCAGGACGCCAAGGGCTGCACATTTGCCGCCTACGGCGTCGACGTGGCCGACCATGAGTCGACCGAAGCGCTGGCACGACAGATCCACAGCGATGGCTATCACATCGATATCCTGGTGAACAACGCCGGCATCACCCGCGATGCGACCTTGCGCAAGATGGACAAATCCGGCTGGGACGCCGTGCTGCGCACCAACCTCGACTCGATGTTCAACGTCACCAAGCCCTTCCTCGATCCGATGTTGGAGCGCGGCTGGGGGCGCATCATCAACGTCTCGTCGATCAACGGCAGCAAGGGCCAGTTCGGGCAGACCAATTATTCGGCGGCCAAGGCCGGCGTACACGGGTTCACGAAGGCGCTGGCGCAGGAGGTGGCGCGCAAGGGTGTGACGGTCAATACCGTTTCTCCGGGCTACCTGGCCACCGAGATGGTGATGGCGGTGCGAGAGGATGTACGCCGGAAGATCGTCGACGCGATTCCGGTTGGCCGTCTCGGTCAGCCGGCCGAGATTGCGGCACTTGTCGCCTTCATCGCCAGCGAAGCCGCCGCCTTCATGACCGGCAGCAACGTCGCCATGAATGGCGGCCAGCACATGTATTGAGCAATGATGGAGCCTGTGCCGGCTGCAAGCAGTCGCAAGCAGCCGATTCCTGGCGCTGCAATGCCCCAGAGGCTGGCCGACTCCGGAGGGAATGCCATGTATTCACGACTCCTGGTGCCGCTGGACGGCAGCCCCACATCGATTCTGGCCCTCGATCATGCACGCGCCCTGGCCCGCCTGAGCGGCGCCACGGTGATCCTGCTGCATATCGTCGAGCAAACCCGGCACAGCACGGGTTTCGAACGCCCGAAGGTCTACATCGAGGACGTCCGTCCGCGCTTCATGGCGGCTGGCCAGGCGTTGCTGGACGAGGCCGCCAGCGGGTTGCGCCGGGACGGACTGAGCGTGGAGACGGTGCTTCTTGAAGGCGGTGCCGAGCGCGTGTCGGAACAAATCGCCAGGCAGGCCGACACAAGCGCGTGCGATGTGGTCATCTTGGGCACGCACGGGCGCCGCGGCGTGGATCGGCTGCTGCTCGGCAGCGATGCGGAGCAAGTGGCGCGCATCGCGCCGGTACCCGTGATGCTGGTACGTCAACCGCAGCGCAAAGGAATCCCATGAACGAACAAGGCCCTGAAGACCTTCGTGCCGCTGCTTCCAGCGGTGTCGGCCCGGTGCCGACTGGCTCACCGGCGCGACTTGCCGCTGGACAACTGGGAAAATGCAGCCACGCGCGCAACGCGTCGCGCGCGCCTTCTTCCGGATAAGGGCCGATTCAGCTGCCTCTGAATGAATGAACGTGTAGATCAACCGCTCAATGCGTGGCGTCTATGCGTGGCGCCGATGATGGACTGGACCGACAGGCATTGCCGCCACTTCCATCGGCTGATCACGCGCCGCACGCGGCTGTATACCGAGATGGTCAGCAGCGGCGCGCTGCTGCATGGCGACGTGCCGCGGCACCTGGACTACGGCGCCAGCGAACATCCGCTGGCGCTGCAGCTGGGCGGCAACGATGCGGCCGAGCTGGCTTTTTGCGCCAAGCTGGCCGAGGCCTGGGGCTACGACGAGCTCAACCTGAACTGCGGCTGTCCCAGCGGCCGCGTGCAGCGCGGCGCTTTCGGCGCCTGCCTGATGGCCGAGCCGCAGCGCGTGGCCGATGCCGTCAAGGCGATGCGCGACGCCTGCGCGCTGCCGGTGACGGTCAAGCACCGCATCGGCATCGACCGCATCGAGCGCTACGACTTCGTGCGCGACTTCGTCGGCACGGTCGCCGCCGCCGGCTGCGAGGTCTTCATCGTGCATGCGCGCAATGCCTGGCTGGACGGATTGAGCCCGAAGGACAACCGCGAGATTCCGCCGCTGCGCCACGCGCTGGTGCACCGGCTGAAGCAGGACTTTCCCGCGTTGAGCATCGTCATCAACGGCGGCATCGCCGGCGACGCGGCGATTGCCGAGCACCTGCGGCATATGGACGGCGTGATGATCGGCCGCGAGGCCTATCGCCAGCCGTGGACGATGGCCGGCTGGGACGCGGCCTTCTTCGGTGAGCCGTCCGCCGCGGCACCGGCGCGCGAGCAGGTCGAAGACTGCATGGTGCGCTACATGGAGCGGCTGCACGCCGGCGGCGTGCCGTGGGCGCATGCGGCGCGCCACATGCTCGGCCTGTGGAACGGCAGCCCGGGCGCACGCCGCTGGCGCCAGGTGTGGTCGGACCACCGGCTGAAGGAGCTGCCGCCGGCGCGCGTCGCCGCGCTGGCGCAGGCGGCGCGTTGCGGCGCTGGTGCTGCCGAGCCGGTGGCTGCGCTGTAGCGGCCACGCACCGGGCAACACGAGCATGCGCGTCGACGGCCAGCCCAGGCGCACGCTGTGGGCCGACGCGCGGCAGCACGCGCTGTGGGTCATCGACCAGCGCCAGCTGCCGCACCGGCTGGCGATAGAAGGCTTGGCCAGCGTGGACGCGGTCTACGTGGCGATCCGCGACATGTGGGTGCGCGGCGCGCCGTTGATCGGCGCCGCAGCGGCCTACGGGCTGGCGCTGCAGGCCGCGTCCGACGCCCGCGACGCGGCGCTGCAGGCGGCCGCGAGCCGCCTGGCATCGGCGCGGCCGACCGCGGTAAACCTCGCCTGGGCGCTGCAGCGCATGCAACGCCGGCTCTCGCCGCTGCCCGTGGCGGCGCGTTGCGCCGCTGCCTGGAACGAAGCCGCAACGATCGCCGACGAAGACGTGGCTGCAAACCAGGCCATCGGCCGGCACGGACTGCCGCTGCTGGCCGGTCTGGCGCAGCGGCGCGCGGGGCCGGTGCAGGTGCTGACGCATTGCAACGCCGGCTGGCTGGCCACGGTCGACTGGGGCACGGCGCTGGCGCCGGTATACCAGGCGCAGGCGGCCGGCATCGACCTGCACGTGTGGGTCGACGAGACGCGCCCGCGCAACCAGGGCGCCAGCCTGACCGCCTGGGAGCTGGCGCAGCAGGGTGTGGCGCACACGCTGGTGGCCGACAACGCCGGCGGGCACCTGATGCAGCGCGGCATGGTCGACATCGTCATCGTCGGCTGCGACCGCGTCAGCGCCGGCGGCGACGTGTGCAACAAGATCGGCACCTACCTGAAGGCGCTGGCGGCGCGCGCCAACGGCGTGCCGTTCTACGTGGCGATGCCGCTTTCGACGCTGGACCTCGAGTGGCGCGGCGGGCTGCAAGGCATCGCCATCGAAGAGCGCAGCGCGCGCGAGCTGACGCACGTCGCCGGGCGCGCCGCCGATGGCCGCCGGCTCGAAGTGCAGATCGCGCCCGACGGCTGCGCCGCGGCCAACCCGGCCTTCGACCTGACGCCGGCGGCGCTGGTCAGCGGCCTGATCACCGAGCGCGGCCTGGTCGCGGCGCGGGCCGAGGCCTTGCGCGCGCTGGCGGGGCAGGGCGCATGACGCCGGCTGCCGGCGAGGCCGTGCTGCGCGAGCTGGCCGTCGCCGCGATGCGGCGGCTGGATGCGCTGGGCCTGAACCGCGGCAGCAGCGGCAATCTGAGCCTGCGTTGTATGCGCGACGGCCGCGACGGCATGCTGATCACGCCCACCGGCATCGGCGCGGACGAGTTGCAGCCGGCGCAGCTGGCCTGGGTGGGATGCGACGCCAGCGTGCACGGCGACTGGCAGCCGTCGTCCGAGTGGCAGCTGCACCAGGCGGTGCTGGCGCGCCGCGCCGATGTGCAGGCCGTCGTGCACACGCATTCGGTGCATGCCACCGCGCTGGCCTGCCTGCAGCGCGAGCTGCCGCCGTTCCACTACATGGTGGCGGTCTGCGGTGCCGAGCGCGTGCCCTGCACGCCCTACCACGCCTTCGGCAGCGACGCGCTGGCAGCGGCGGTGGCGCAGGCTTTGAGCGACCGCAACGCCTGCCTGATGGCGCATCACGGGCTGGTGGCCGCGGGCGCGGCGCTGGCGCAGGCGATGAAGATCGCGGTCGAGATCGAGGCGCTGTGCGAGGTCTACCTGAAGGCGCTGGCCGTGGCCGAGCCGGCGCACTTGAGCGCGGCGCAGATGGCCGAGGTGCTGCGCCGCTTCAGCCGCTACGGCCGCGCGCGCCGGAACTGAACGCACGCTGCGGCCAGGTGGCCAGCAGCAGCCCGGCCAGCGACAGCGCGAAGGCGGCCACGTGCAGCGGCCCGAAGGCCTCGCCGAGGAACAGCACGCCGACCAGCGCGGCGCTGATCGGCAGCATCACCGTGAACACGCCCGCCTGCGGCGCCGGCACGTGGCGCAGCCCCTGCATCCACAGCCAGACGCTGACCATGCTGGCGGCGATCGAATAGAAGACCAGCAGCGTCCAGGTGCCGGCACCGACTGCGCCGAAGTCGAAGCGCCACGCCTGCCACAAGCCCAGCGGCGTGGCCAGCGCCAGCCCCCACAGGTTGATCAGCGCGCTGATGCGCCGCGGCGGCAGCTGCGCGGTCAGCCGCTTGCCGATGACCACGTAGCTGGCCTCGCACAGCACCGCGCCCAGCAGCAGCAGATGGCCCCAGCGCGTGGCGGTGCTGGCCGGCGCGCCGGCGCCGCCCTTGGCCAGCGCCAGCATGGCGATGCCGATGCCGGCGAGCGCGATCGCCGCCATCACACGGCCGCGGATGCGCTCGCCGAGGAAGACGCGCGACAGCAGCGCCACCGCCGCGGGAATGGCGGCCATCACCACGCCGGCGGCCAGCGCCGAGCTCAACGCCACGCCGTAGAGCATGCAGATCGAGAACAGGAAGTTGCCGAGGAAGCTCCCCCAGAACAGCAGCCGGCGGTCGTGCGCCGACAGCGGCGCGTCGCCGCCGCGCCGGCGCACCCAGTGCGGCATCGCCAGTGCGGCGATGCCGAAGCGCAGCCAGGCGAGCAGGAACACCGGGAACGCGGCCACCAGCAGCCTGGACAGGCCGACATAGCAGCCGACCACGGCCATGCTGGTGCCCAGGCTGGCATAGGCCAGCCACGGCACGGCCTTGCGGTCGGAACTCAAGGCGGCGCCGCCCGTCAGCTGCTCAGAACGCTTCGGCGTAGCGCCGCCATTCCCAATCGCTGATGTGCTGCCGGTATTCGGCGATCTCGCCGCGCTTGAGCTGCACGAACTGCTGTGCCGCCGTCTCGCCCAGCATCATGCAGATCAGCTCATCGGCCGCCAGCGCGTCCAGCGCCTCGCCCAGCGACTGCGGCAGCAGCGCGATGCCGCGCTCGCGCAGTTGCGCTGCCGGCAGCTCGAACAAGTCGTCGGTGCAGTCGTCGGGCGGTTCGAGCTTGCGGTCGATGCCGTCCAGGCCCGCGGCGATCAGCGCCGCCGTTGCCAGGTAGGGGTTGGCGGCGGCATCGGGCACGCGCCATTCAAAGCGGCCGTACAGCGTGCGCAGCGCGGCCGTGCGGTTGTGCGGCCCTTGCGCGACGTGGGCCGGCGCCCAGCTCGTGCCCGAGCGCGAAGGCAATACGCGCAGACGCTTGTACGAGTTGACGGTGGGCGCGACCAGCGCCGTCAGCGCGGCCGCGTGGGCCAGCACGCCGCCGATGAACTGCCGGCCGACCGGCGACAAGCTGCGCTCGCGGTCGGCGCTGCCGTCGCTGCGGTGCGGCACGAACACGTTGTGGGCGTTGTCCGGCCGCTTCGGGTTCCAGTCCGACCACAGCGAGACGTGGAAATGCATGCCGCTGCCCGGCTGGTCGCGAAAAGGCTTGGGCATCATCGAGAACACCATGCCCTGCGCCTCGGCCATCGCATGGGCGCCGAGCTTGAACAGCATCAGATGGTCGGCGCTGGTCACGGCCTCGTCGAACCCGAAGTTCAGCTCGTACTGCCCCTGGGCGTCGCCATGGTCGATCTGCAGCACGTCCAGGCCGCACTTGGCCAGCGCGACCTGCAGCTCGTGCAGCAAACCCTGCTGGCGCGACAGCGACTTCAGGTCGTAGGAGGGCTTGTCCAGCGCGTCCAGCGGGTCGGCCGGCACCAGCCGGCCGCCATCGCGCCGCAGCAGGAAGAATTCGGGCTCGATGCCGGTGCGCAGGTGCCAGCCGCGGTCGGCCAGCCGCGCCACCGCGCGCTTCAGGATCTGGCGCGGGCAGGCGTCGAAGGGCTGGCCGTTGACGAAACCGTCGCAGACGATGCGCGCCACGCCGGGCATCCAGGGCAGCACGGTCGCCGTGCTGGCATTGCCGCGCGCGTAGTACTCGGCGCGCGGACCGATGCGCGGCAGGCCGGTGCCGGCGATCGCCGGGCCGGAGAAGCTGATGCCGTCGGCCAGCAGCTCGTCCAGGTGCGTCAGCGGCAGCAGCTTGCCCTTGGCCGCGCCCAGCAGGTCGGTGAACTGCGCCAGCAGCGTGTGCACGCCGGCCGCGCGCAGGCGTTCGTTCAGATCCTTCATCGGTGCTCCCCTCCCGGGCGCCGATGCTACGCCGCGCGGGCGCGGCGCCTTCGTGGTCAGAAGGACACGACCACCGAGGTGCCGAGCACGGTGTTGTTCTTGCGGTAGCTGCCGTCGTCGACGTACAGGAACACCGGCTGGTTGGCCCAGTCGTAGCGCGCCTCGACCTTGAACATCGTGTACTGGTTGAACACGTAGTTCAGGCCCAGCGACAGCGCGTAGCGGTTCGCGCCCTCGTCGCAGCCGCTGACGTAGACCACGCCGGCCTCGCAGCCCAGGTTGCCGTTGGGGCCGATGCCGTTGCCGTAGTCGGTGCCGTAGCCGAGCAGGCCGCCGCCGTTGCGCGAGTTGTTCAGGTAGTCGAAACGGCCGACGCCTTCGAAGCGCGGCGTGAACTTGTAGGCCGCCAGCGTCGACAGCCCGTACCACGACGCGGTGCGCAGGCCGCCGCTGGCCGAGGGCGTGATCGCCGCGTCCTTCTGGTAGCCGTAGCTCAGCTGGCCCTGCACCGTCCAGTCGCCGCGGATGAAGTAGCCGTCGGCCTCGATCAGGCCGAGGTTGGTGTTGCCGGTCTCGTTGACGAAGTTGGGCGCCTGGCCGTAGACGCCGGCCGCGCCGAAGCCCTGGTACTCGCCGCGCGCATAGTCGACGCGGAACGCGAGCACCGAACCCTTGGCGGCCGAGTAGTTGGCGTTCTGGTTCATCTGCGCCAGCATCGCCTTGGTGACCCATTTGCCGCTGGTGTAGTCGATGCCGGCGCCGATGTAGCCAGTCGGCGCGGTGAAGTCGAACAACAGGTTGTGAGTGATCAGCTTGTTGTCCCATGGAAAGTAGTACTCATAGCCCTGCCAGTCTGGGATCTGGCCGGCGATGAAACGCGTCTGTAGGTCGGTCAATGGCACCGACACGCTGGCCTCGTGCACGATGGAATAGCCATCGATCACGGAGCCGACCCCGCGCTGCGGCGTTAGCGTCAGGCGCCACTTTGTGCCATTCTGCATTTCCTTCTGGAAGTCGAGCACGGCCATGCCGATGAAGGAGTTCCAGTAGTTGTAGTCATAGTCAGCCACCGAATCCAGGAACTGGAAGCCCGCCAGGTCTTGGGCGCGGTTGTAGATGTAGGCGGCCTGCATCTGGCCGCTGATCTTCAGGCCGCCGAAGCCGCCTTCGTCGCGCGCGTCTTCCATCGCCTCGACCTTGACCGTCAGGCGGTTCAGCTCGGCCGCCTGTGCCGGTGTCATGCCCCATTGGCCCGCGGGCGGCGTGGCCGGCTTGGCCTGCGTCTGCTTCAGCTGCTGCTCGAGCTGGTTGACGCGCTCGCGCAGGGCCTTCAACTCGTTCAGCACTTCCGCATTGGTCTGCGCGGCGGCAGGCAGGGCGGCGGCCAGCGCCAGCGCGAAGCACGCAGCCTGGGGGCGGGTGAAGCTCATTGTCGGGGTCTCCTCGGTTGTCATTGTGGTGGCGGGCGCGCGCTTTAGTGGCGCGAAGCCTCGGCCAGATCGAGCAGTCTTTTGCGTTCTGCGCGGGCGATCAGCCAGCTGGCGGCGAGCACGCCGACCGCCACCGCGGCCACGATCAGCGTGGCCACCGCGTTCACGCTCGGGTTCAGGCCAAGCCGCGCGCGCGAGAAGATGACCAGCGGCATCGTCGTCGCGCCCGGCCCGGACAGGAAGGCCGACAGCACCACGTCGTCCAGCGAGATGGTGAAGGTCAGCAGCCAGGCCGACAGCAGCGACTGCGAGATCATCGGCAGCGTCACCAGCCAGAACACTTGGTGCGGCCTGGCGCCCAGGTCCATCGCCGCTTCTTCGAGCTGCGGGTTCAGATCCTGCAGCCGCGCCTGCACGACCACCGCGGCGTAGGCCGTGCCGAGCAGCAGGTGGCCGAGCCAGATGGTCAGCAGCCCGCGCTCGGGGAAGCCGATCGCGCGCTGCACCGACACCAGCATCAGCAGCAGCGACAGGCCCACCACCACGTCGGGCATGACCAGCGGTGCGTTGACCATGCCGCTGAACAGCGTGCGCCCGGCGAAGCGCTTGTACTTGACCAGCGCGAAGGCCGCCAGCGTGCCCAGCACCACCGCGCCGCAGGCGGTGAGGAAGGCGATCTTCAGGCTCAACCACAGGCCGGACTGGATCTCGCGGTCCTCGGCCAGCGCGGCATACCACTTCAGCGTGAAGCCGCGCCAGACGTTGGGCACCGGCGAATCGTTGAACGAATACAGCACCAGCGCGACGATCGGCAGGTACAGGAACAGGTAGCCGACACTCAGCCAGCCGCGCCCGAACCAGCGGTTCATAGCGACCCCTCGTCCGACGGGTACGCCGGCCGGTCCCCCGGGGGGACGCGGGCCGGCTCGGGAGCGGCCCGGCGCTCGGCCCGCGAATTCGCCGGCGAGTCGGCCTGCTTCATTTCCGCTTCTCCTGTGCCTCGGCCTGGTACTTGTTGAAGACGGCCAGCGGCACGATGATCAGCAGCACCATCACCACGGCCACGGTCGAGGCCATCGGCCAGTCGTTGTTGGAGAAGAACTCGTCCCACATGACGCGGCCGATCATCAGCGTCTGCGGGCCGCCGAGCAGTTCGGGGATGACGAACTCGCCGACGCAGGGAATGAACACCAGCATCGAGCCGGCGATGATGCCGGCCTTGGACAGCGGCACGGTGATCTTCCAGAACGCCGTCCAGGCGGTGGCGCCCAGGTCGGCCGCGGCCTCGAGCAGCTGCAGATCCATCTTCGACAGGTTGGCGTACAGCGGCAGGATCATGAAGGGCAGGTAGGTGTAGGTCATGCCCAGCACCAGCGAGAAGGGCGTGTGCATCAGCTGCCCCGGCGCGGCGATCAGCCCGGCCGCGGCCAGCAGCCGGTCGATGCCGCTGCCGATCAGCAGCTCGGCGACCCAGCCGTTCTCGCTGAGCAGGCCCTTCCACGCATAGACGCGCAGCAGGAACGAGGTCCAGAACGGCAGCATCACCAGCATCAGCAGCGCCGGCTGCAGCGTGGACTTCGCGCGCGCCATGAAATAGGCGAAGGGATAACCCAGCGCCAGGCACAGCACGGTCGTCGCCGCCGCGTACTTCAGGCTCGACAGGTAGGTGCTCAGGTACAGCGCGTCCTCGGCGAGGAAGACGTAGTTCGACAGCTTCAGCGTCAGCTGCAGCACGCCGTCGCTGAAGCTCAGCAGGTCCTTGAACTGCACGCCCTGCATCTCGGACATGCTGATGCGCAGCACGATGACGAAGGGCAGCAGGAAGAACACCAGCAGCCACAGGTAGGGCACGCCGATGACGGCGTGGCGTCCGCGCAGCTTCATTGCGTCAGCACGACGTGGGCCGAGCGCGACCAGTGCGCCCAGACCTCGTCGCCCCAGGTGAGCTCGTCGTCGCGGTGGCGCTGCACGTTGGCCTGGGCGGCCTTCAGCAGCGCGCCGCTGGCGAGTTCGAGGTGGTAGACGGTGAAGCTGCCGAAGTAAGACATCTCCTTGACGCGCCCGCGCACCGAGTTGTATTCGTCCTCGCACGGCTTGCGCGACAGGTGGATCTTCTCCGGCCGCAGCGCCACCGTCACCGCCATGCCTTGGCTGCCGGTGATGCCGTGGCCGACATAGTGCTTGCAGTCGGCGCAGCCGATGATCACGTGGTCGGGCGCGTCGACGTCGAGCGTGCCGTCCATCAGGTTGACGTTGCCGATGAAGTCGGCGACGAAGCGCGTCGCCGGCGTCTCGTAGATCTCGCCGGGCGGCCCCACCTGCAGGAAGCGGCCCTCGCTCATGATGGCGATGCGCGAGGCCATGGTCATCGCTTCTTCCTGGTCGTGCGTGACCATCACGCAGGTCACGCCGACCGACTCGATGATGTTGACCAGTTCGATCTGCGTCTGCTCGCGCAGCTTCTTGTCCAGCGCACCGAGCGGCTCGTCCAGCAGCAGCAGCTGCGGCTGCTTGGCCAGGCTGCGCGCCAGCGCCACGCGCTGCTGCTGGCCGCCCGACAGCTGGTGCGGCTTGCGCTTGGCGAACTTGCCCAGCTGCACCAGCCTGAGCATGGCCTCGACGCGCTCGGCCACCTGCGGCTTGGGCAGGCCGTCGCGCCTCAGGCCGAAGGCGATGTTGTCCCACACGCTCAGGTGCGGAAACAGCGCGTAGCTCTGGAACATCATGTTCATCGGCCGCTGGTAGGGCGGCAGATCGGCGAGGTCGCGGCCGTCGAGCACGATGCGCCCGGCGCTCGGCGCCTCGAAGCCGGCGAGCATGCGCAGCAGCGTGCTCTTGCCGCAGCCCGACGAGCCGAGCAGCGCGAAGATCTCGCCCTTGTGGATGTCGAGCGAGACGTCGTTGACGGCCTTGTAGCCGTCGAAATCCTTGACCAGATGCTCGATGCGCAGGAAGGCGGTGCCGCCTGCGCCGCGTTGCCCGCCGCTGCCAGCCATCGCTTGCTTACAGCCCGGTCTTGAAGGCGGTGTAGGTGCGCGTCATCAGCCGCCGCAGGTCGCTGTTCAGCGCGTCGGGCGGCACCATGGCCTTCAGGTCGGCCGGCGGCAGGAACACCGTCGGGTTGTTGGCCACCTCGGGCTTGATGAAGGGCTTCGATTCGGTGTTCGGGTTGGCGTAGAAGACCTTGTTGGTCAGCGAGGCGTGCACCTCGGGACGCAGGATGTAGTTGATGAACTTGTGCGCGTTGCCGGGGTGCGCGGCGTCGGCCGGGATGACCATCACGTCGAAGAACAGCAGCCCGCCGTTCTTCGGGATCAGCGCCTGGATGTTGTTGCCGGTCTTGCCGTCGATGGCGCGCTGGCGCGCGATGTTGATGTCGCCCGACCAGCCCAGCGCCACGCAGATCGAGCCGCTGGCCAGGTCGTTGATGTAGCCCGACGAACTGAATACCGTGATGTACGGGCGCACCGCCTTCAGCACGTTGGCCGCGGCGGTGTAGTCGCCGGGGTTCTTGCTGAACGGCGGCTTGCCCAGGTAGTGCAGCGCGGCCGGCACGACCTCGGTGGCCGAATCGAGGAAGGACACGCCGCAGCTCTTGAGCTTGCTCGCGTACTCGGGGTTGAACACCAGCTCCCAGACGTTGTCGGGCAGCGGCTTCGGTGCCAGCGCCGCCTTGACCTTGTCGACGTTGATGCCGATGGTGGTGTAGCCCCACAGCCAGTTGACCATGTAGTCGTTGTTCGGGTCCAGCTGCGCCAGCTGCGCCTGCAGCGCCGGGTCCAGGTACTTGTAGTTGGACAGCTGCGCCTTGTCGATCTTGCGCAGCAGCCCGCCGTCGGCCTGCAGCTTGGCGAAGTTCGACGAGGGCACCACCAGGTCATAGCCGGTGCGGCCGGCCACCAGCTTGGCGTGCACGATCTCGTTGTTGTCGAAGTTGTCGTAGCGCACCTTGATGCCGGTCTCGGCCTCGAACTTCTTGATCGTGTCCTCGGCGATGTAGTCGGACCAGTTGTAGATGTTGAGCACCTTCTCTTCCTCCTGCGCCCGTGCCCCGGAGCCGGCCAGGGCCAGGCCCGCGGCGAGGAGTGCGGCGGCGCGACGGAAGGGAAATCGGCTCATGGGCGGGGCTCCAGGGGTGATCGATGGTGCGGCGGCGCGCTAGTGCAGCGTTCCACGCTGTGCAGCACATAAAACCGCGTCTTTGCCGCCCTGGCGTCGTTGCAAATCCTCGTGATACCTACGGGCATCACTGCGGTTTGCGCCTAGCCAGGACGACAAATCCATCGGTTTTCTCGAGTGCCGCACAGCGTGGAACACTGCACTAGTGTAGGGGGCCGCGGCGCACCGGCCATCGGGGGAAGCGCTCGGTGGCGGGTCAGTCCAGCCAGTCGTGGCGCCGCGCGTCGGCCAGGCTCAGGTCCAGGCAACGGCGGACCAGTACCATCATCTCGTCGATCTGCGCGCGCGTGATGACCAGCGGCGGCGCGGCGATCATGCGGTCGCCGACGGCGCGCATGATCAGCCCGTTGTCGAAGCAGTGGCCGCGGCAGACCATGCCGAACTCGAGTTCGGCGGGGAAGGGCGTGCCGTCGCGCGGGTTCTTGACCAGCTGCAGCGCGCCCATCAGGCCGCAGGTCTGCACTTCACCGACCAGCGGGTGCGCGGCCAGCTCGCCGAAGCGCTGCGCCAGGTACGGGCCGACGTCGTCGCGCACGTGTTCGACCAGCTTCAGCTCGCGCATCAGCCGGATGTTGGCCAGCGCCACCGCGCAGGCCACCGGATGACCCGAGTAGGTGTAGCCGTGCGCGAACTCGCCGCCGCGCTCGATCAGTACCTTGGCGATGCGCTCGCCGACCATCACGCCGCCCAGAGGCACGTAGCCGCTGGTCACGCCCTTGGCGAAGGTCATCAGGTCGGGCTTGAAGCCGAAGCGCTCGCAGCCGAACCAGCGGCCGGTGCGGCCGAAGCCGCAGATGACCTCGTCGCTGACCAGCAGCACGCCGTACTTGTCGCAGATGCGCTGTACTTCGGGCCAGTAGCTCTCGGGCGGCACGATCACGCCACCGGCACCTTGCACCGGCTCGCCGATGAAGGCCGCCACCTGGTCCGCGCCGAGCTCGAGGATCTTCTGCTCCAGCCAGCCGGCGGCAACAAGGCCGAAGTCCTCGCGATTCAAGCCCTGCGGGCGCCCGTGCTCCCACCAGTGCGGCTGCCCGATGTGCACGATGCCCGGGATCGGCAACCCGCCCTGCGCATGCATGCCGCCCATGCCGCCGAGCGAGGCGCCGGCCATCGTCGAGCCGTGGTAGGCGTTGCGGCGGCTGATGATCACCTGGCGTTCGGGCTGACCGAGCAGGTCCCAGTAGCGCCGCACCATGCGCACCACGGTGTCGTTGCCCTCGGAGCCGGAGCCCGAAAAGAACACGTGGCCGAACTGCGGCGGGGTGACTTCGGCCAGCAGCTCGGCCAGCTCGATGGCCGGCGGCGTGGCCGTCTGGAAGAAGGCGTTGTAGAAGGGCAGCTCGGCCATCTGCCGCGCCGCGGCGTCGATCAGCGCGCGCTGGCCGTAGCCGGCGTTGACGCACCACAGGCCCGACATCGCGTCGAGAATCTTGCGGCCTTCGCTGTCCCACAGGTAGACGTTGTCGGCGCGCGTGATGATGCGCGAGCCTCTACCCGCCAGCGCCTTGAAGTCGGTGAACGGATGCAGGAAGTGCGCGGCGTCGGCGCGCTGCCACTGTTCGGTCGTTCGGGTGGTGTTGCGTGGCATCGGGCTTTCCTCAGACGTGCAGCAGCAGGTGTTCGCGCTCCCAGGGCGAGATCACCTTCATGAACTCGGCGTATTCGCTTTCCTTGATCTCGGTGTAGACGGTGACGAAGGCCTCGCCCAGCACCTCGGTCAGATCCTTGTCCTCGCGCAGCAGCTGCAGCGCCTCGCCCAGGCTGCGCGGCAGCGCGTGCTCGCCCAGGTAGGCGTCGCCCTTGCACTCGGCGCCGGGCTGGATGCGCTGCTTGATGCCCAGCCAGCCGCAGGCCAGCGTGGCCGCCAGCGCGGCGTAGGGGTTGGCGTCGGCGCCGATGACGCGGTTCTCGACGCGCCGCGCCTGCGGGCCGGCGACCGGCGAGCGGATGCCGACGGTGCGGTTGTCGGTGCCCCACTGGATGTTGATCGGCGCGGCATTGCTGCGCACCAGCCGGCGGTAGCTGTTGACATAGGGTGCGAACAGCGCCATCGCCGCCGGCATGTACTTCTGCAGCCCGCCGATGTACCAGTAGAACATCTCGCTGGGCGTGCCGTCGGGCCGGCTGAACAGGTTGTGCCCGCCGTCGCAGGCGACCAGGCTCTGGTGCACGTGCATCGCGCTGCCCGGCTCGCCGGCGATCGGCTTGGCCATGAAGGTGGCGTACATGTCGTGGCGCAGCGCGACCTCGCGCACCGTGCGCTTGAACAGGAAGGTCTCGTCGGCCAGGTTCAACGGATGGGCATGGAAGAAGTTGATCTCCATCTGCCCGGCGCCGACCTCGTGGATCAGCGTGTCCACGTTCAGCTCCATCTTTTCGCAGTAGTCGTAGACGTCCTCGAACAGCGGGTCGAACTCGTTGACCGCATCGATCGAATAGGCCTGGCGCCCGGTCTCGGTGCGGCCGCTGCGGCCCACCGGGGGTTTGAGCGGCAGGTCCGGATCGGTGTTGCGCGCCACCAGGTAGAACTCCAGCTCCGGCGCCACCACCGGCAGCCAGCCCTCGGCCTCGAACAACCCGCACACGCGGCGCAGCACCGAGCGCGGCGCGAAGGGCACGAGCGCGCCATGCTTGTCGTAGCAGTCGTGGATCACCTGCGCGGTCGGGTCGATGGCCCAGGGCACGATGCGCGCCGTGCTCGGGTCGGGGCGCAGGTGCATGTCGCGGTCGGTCGGGCTGATGACCTCGTAGTACGGCCCTTCCTCGGGGAACTCGCCGGTCACGCCCATCGCCACCACCGCTTCGGGCAGGCGCATGCCGCGGTCCTCGGTGAACTTCTCGCGCGGCAGGATCTTGCCGCGCGCCACGCCGGTCAGGTCGGGCACCAGGCATTCGATCTCGGTCACGCGATGCGTGTCGAGCCACTGTTCGAGTTCGCTGAAGTTGAAATTGTCTCTTTGCACCATGGGGCACCTGGTTGGAATTGGTTTAGGGCGTCGTGCGGCGATGATGCCCGCGATAGGCGCGGCAGGCGTCGCCGAAGGCCCGCGCCAGCCGCGCCGACACCGGGTTGCCGGCAGCCTGCCACTCCGGATGCCATTGCACGCACAGGTTGAAGCCGGCCGCGCCGGGCTGCGAGAAGGCCTCGATCAGCCCGTCCGGGGCCCGGGCCTCCACGCGCAGGCCCCGGGCCAGCCGGTTCACGGCCTGGCCGTGCACCGAATTCACCTGGAAGCGCGCGCGGTCGACGATGCGTGCCAGCACGCCGCCGGGCAGCACTTCGACCTCGTGCGCCGGCCCGTACTGCAGTTCGGCATCCACGTCGGACGGGGCGCGGTGGTCGAGGTGTCCGGCCACCTCCTGCACCGCCTGGTGCAGCGAGCCGCCGAGCGCGACGTTGGTTTCCTGCGCGCCGCGGCAGATGGCGAACAGCGGCAGGCCGCGCGCCAGCACCTGCGGGATGAAAGGCAATATCCAGTCGTCGCGATCGGTGTCGAGCGGCAGCGCCGGGCTGTGCAGCTGCTCATCGAAGTGGCGCGGGTGCACGTTGGACGGCGAACCCGTCAGCAGCACGCCGTCGGCCAGCCCCAGCAGCGCATCCACATCGTCCCCGGCGGCATTCGGCACCACCAGCGGCAGGCAGCCGGCCAGGCGCACGAAGTCGACGTACTTCTTGCCGGCGACGTGATAGGGATGCAGGCCGATCTGCCGGTTGCAGGCCGGCACAAGCACCAGCGGCCTGACCGCAGAAGACGGGTCGGGAAGCTTCATGCGACCAGGTCCCTCATGCGATACCAAGCCATGCCCAGCACCAGCGCCGGCGTGCGCATCAGCCGGCCGCCGGGGAAAGGCCGGTGGCGGATGCGCGCGAAGGTGTCGAGCCGGCTGGCGTCGCCGGCGATGGCTTCGGCCACGAGCCTGCCGGCCAGGCCGGTCAACGCCAGGCCGTGGCCGGAGAAGCCCTGCAGGTAGTAGACGTTCGCCGCATGGCCGCCGCGCGCCGGCAGCCGGCCGAAGTCGGGTGCGCGGTTCATCGAGATGTCGACGAAGCCGCCCCAGGCGAACTCGATCTTCGCGCCCGACAGCTGCGGGAAGGTGAGGACCATGCGCTGGCGGATGCTCTCGGCCAGGTTCGCCGGCGTCACCGTGCTGTAGCTGACGCGTCCGCCGTAGAGCATGCGCTGGTCGTTGGTGGTGCGGAAGTAGTCGAGCACGAAATTGGTGTCGCACACCGCCGCGCGCGACGGGATCAGGCTGTCGGCCAGCGCGTCGTCCAGCGTGCGGGTGCAGGCGATGTAGGTGCCGACCGGCATGATGCGCGATTCCAGCTCCGGTGCCAGGCCCCGCAGGTAGACGTTGCCGGCCAGCAGCACGTGGCGCGCGCACAGTTCACCGTGCGGCGTGGCGAGAAGCACGCCGGCACCTGGCAACAGCGACTGCACCGGGCTGTGTTCGTGCAGGCGCACGCCGGCAGCGGCGGCGGCGCGCGCCAGGCCGAGCGTGTACTTCAGCGGATGCAGGTGCCCGGAGCGGGCGTCGAACACGCCGCTGTGGAAGCGCCGGCTGGCGATCCAGCGCGGCATGTCGGCCGGCGCAATGGGCTGCTGTTCGTAGCCATAGACGCGGTGCAGGCGTTCGGCCCCCTGCTGCAGTTCGCGGCCCTTGCGCGCGCTGGTGGCCAGCGACAGAAAGCCGTCGCGCCAGTCGCAGTCGATGGCGTGGCGGCGGATGCGCTCGCGCATCAGCTCCAGCGCCTCGATCGACATGGCCCAGATGCGCCTCGCCTCGTCCAGGCCGAGCTGCTGCTCCAGCGTCGTCTGGTCGCAGGCCAGGCCGTGGATCGCCTGCCCGCCGTTGCGGCCGCTGGCGCCCCAGCCGAGCTCGCGGGCTTCGAGCAGCGTCACCGCATAACCGCGTTCGGCCAGTTCCAGCGCGGCCGACAGCCCGGCCAGGCCGCCGCCGACCACCGCCACGTCGCATGAGGCGCTGCCCTGCAGCGCGGCGAAGGACTGCTGGCGCGCCGCCGTGGCCGCGTAGTAGGAGTTGCGGGTGAGTTCGCGATCGGCGCTCAGCAGGTCCATGACTCGGTATGCGCTAGTGCAGTGTTCCACGCTATGCAGCACATAAAACCGCGTCTTTGCCGCCCTGGCGTCGTTGCAAATCCTCGTGATACCTACGGGTATCACTGCGGTTTGCGCCTAGCCAGGACGACAAATCCATCGGTTTTCTTAAGTGCCGCACAGCGTGGAACACTGCACTAGGCAAGCCCTCGGTGGCGTGTGCGCGACGAAGCCTGTGTCAGGCCGCCTGCCGCAGAGCGCCAGGCCGGCGCTGCAGCACGAAGTCATGCGCAGGCATGCCTTCGTGTCCTCAGGCCGCCCGCTGGATCGCGCCGCGCAGCGTGTCGACGACGCGGTCGATCTGCTCGCGTTCGATGATCAGCGGCGGCGACAGCGCAATGGTGTCGCCGGTGTAGCGCACCATCACGCCCTGCTCGTAACAGTCGAGGAACACGTCCAGCGCGCGCTTGCCCGGCTCGCCCGCGCGCGGTGCCATCTCGACGCCGCCGACGAGGCCGAAGTTGCGGATGTCGATGACGTGCGGCAGGCCCTTCAAACGGTGCAGCGCCTCGCCGAAATAGGCGTGCAACTGGCTGGCGCGCGTCAGCAGGCCTTCGCCGGCGTAGGTGTCCAGCGCCGCCAGGCCGGCAGCGCAGGCCAGCGGATGCGCCGAATAGGTGTAGCCGTGCGCGAACTCGATCATGTATTCGGGCCCGGTCATGAAGACGTCGTGGATCGCCTGCGTGGCCAGCACCGCGCCCATCGGCACGGCGCCGCTGGTCAGGCCCTTGGCCAGCGTCATCAGGTCGGGCGTGACGCCGAAGGTGTCGGCGGCGAAGGGCGCGCCGGTGCGGCCGAAGCCGGTGATGACCTCGTCGAAGATCAGCAGGATGCCGTGCTTGTCGCAGATCTCGCGCAAGCGGTTCAGGTAGCCCTTGGGCGGCACCAGCACGCCGGTGGAGCCGGCGATCGGCTCGACGATGACCGCGGCAATGGTCGACGCGTCGTGCAGCGCGATCACGCGCTCCAGGTCGTCGGCGAACTCCGCGCCGTGTTCGGGCTGGCCCATGCTGAAGGCGTTGCGCGCCGGATCGTGCGTATGGCGGATGTGGTCGACGCCGGCGAGCAGCGTGCCGAACATCTTGCGGTTGCCCGAGATGCCGCCGACCGAGATGCCGCCGAAATTGACGCCGTGGTAGCCGCGCTCGCGCCCGATCAGCCGTGTGCGCTGGCCTTCGCCGCGCGCGCGGTGGTAGGCGATGGCCATCTTCAGCGCCGTCTCCACCGACTCGGAGCCCGAATTGGTGAAGAAGACCTTGTTCATGCCGGCCGGGGCCAGCTTGGCCAGCTTGTCGGCCAGCTCGAAAGCCTTGGGCTGCGCCATCTGGAAGGGCGGCGCGTAGTCCATCTCGGCCGCCTGCGCCTGGATCGCCTGCACCACCTTCGGCCGGTTGTGGCCGGCGTTGACGCACCACAGGCCGGCCACGGCGTCAAGGATCTGGCGGCCGTGGTCGTCCCAGTAGTACATGCCCGAGGCCTTGACCAGCAAGCGCGGCGCCTTCTTGAAGTGCCGGCTGGCGGTGAAGGGCATCCAGAATGCGTCGAGTTCGGGCTTCATGGCGTTTCCTCTGCGGGGTGCGTGTCGGAGCTGGCGGCGTGCGCCGCTGCGCTGGGCAGTCTAAACACAGTGTTCGGCAATGTGCAGCCGCATTCGCGGAATCCACGCGGTTCGCATGCAATATCATGCGGCGCATCCAGTGTCATGCCGCACGAAATGCGAAACTCATCCCCTGTCGCGCAACTCGATTCGGTAGACCGCAACATCCTCGAAGCGCTGCAGCGCGACGGCCGGCTTTCGAACGTGGAGCTGGCGCAGCGCGTGCATCTGTCGCCGTCGGCCTGCCTGCGGCGCGTCAAGCAGCTCGAGGACTCGGGCGTCATCGCGCAGTACGTGGCGCTGCTGAACCCCAAAGCCGTGGGCCGGCACGGCACCAGCTTCACGATCATCAACCTGGAGAGCATGAACAACCCGCAGCTCGAAGCCTTCGAGCAGGCGGTGCGCGATGCGCCGGAGATCCTGGATTGCTTCTACGTCGCCGGCTCCAACGACTACCTGCTGCGCTTTGCCTACCGCGACGCCGAGGACCTGGAGCGCTTCCACACCGAGGTGCTGATGCGCCTGCCCGGCGTCGCGCGCTCGAATTCGATGCTGGTGCTGCGCACGGTGAAGAAGACCACCGCGCTGGCGCTGTGAGCTCTCAGCCGGGACGGTAGGCGCCGCGGGCGATGCAGCCGCACAGGTAGGTCCAGACGAAGCTCGCGGCGGCACAGCTGCTCATCTCGCCATGGTCGTAGGGTGGCGCGACCTCGACGCAGTCCATGCCGACGAAGGGCAGGCCGGCCAGTTCCTCGAGCATGGTGAAGACCTGGTTGCTGCTCAGCCCGCCCGGCTCGGGCGTGCCGGTGCCGGGAGCGAATGCCGGGTCGAGCACGTCGATGTCCAGGCTCAGATAGACAGGCGGATGGCCATGCGCGGCGAAGCGCTCGCGCACCGCCTGCAGCACGGGCGCCAGTTGCGCCGCGCTTTCCAGCCCGCGCAGGCCTCGTGCGTCGAAGATCATGCCGCCCTGGTCGCGCACGTAGTCGCGCGCCTCGCGCGCACCGGCCGAGCGGATGCCGAACTGCACGAAACACGCGTGCATCACCAGGCCTTCCTGCATCGCTTCGTAGACCCAGGTGCCGTGGCCGCTGGGTTCGCCGAAATGATCGCGCCACGTGTCGCAATGCGCGTCGAAGTGGATCACCGCCAGCGGCCGGCCCAGCCAGCGGCGATAGCTCCGCAGCAGCGGCAGCGTGATCGAATGGTCGCCGCCGAGCCAGGCCATGTGCTGCGCGCGGATCAGCGCGTCGACCAGCGGCGGCATCGCCGCGCGCATCGCCTCCAGGCTGGTATTCGGCAGGGCCAGGTCGCCGGCGTCGGACAGCCGGCCTTCGGGGCTGACGTCGAACAACGGATGCACGCCGTCGCACAGCATGTGGCTGGCCTCGCGGATCGCGCGCGGGCCGAAGCGTGCGCCGGGACGGTTGGTGGTGGCGCCGTCCCAGGCGATGCCGGCGACGGCGAAGGGCGCCACGCCGCTGCCTCGCGGCACCTTCAGAAAGCTGTTGTCCGACTGAAAGGCGAAGCGGCTCATGGCAGGCGTGCGGATGGGCCGATGATACGAAGCCTTGCACCGCCGCCTGCCCAGGCGCCCACCGATGAAACCCGTCCTGATCCTGCAGCACCTCAGCGACGATGGCCCGGCCTATCTGGCGCAGTGGCTGCAGCGCCAGGGTCTGCGCTTCGATGTACGCAACAGCGAAGCCGGCGAGCCCTTTCCGGCGCATCTGCACGAGCATTCGGCGCTGGCCATCCTCGGCGGCGAGATGAGCGCCAACGACCCGTTGCCGCCGCTGCGCCAGGCCGAGCTGCTGATCCTGGACGCGATGGCGCGCGGCCGTCCGGTCATCGGCCACTGCCTGGGCGGCCAGCTGATGGCGCGCGCGCTGGGCGCGGCCGTGGAGCCTTCGCTCGCGCCCGAGGTCGGCTGGCATGCGATCACGCGTGCGGACAACGCCGAGGCGCGCGCCTGGCTCGGCGATGCGCCGCAGTTCACCGTGTTCCAGTGGCACGAGGAGGCCTTCGCACTGCCCCCCGGCGCCGTAGCGCTGGCCGGCAGCGCGGCCTGCACCCACCAGGCCTTCGCGATCGGCATGCATCTGGCGCTGCAGTTCCACGTCGAGCTCGACGCGGAAAAGCTGCTGCGCTGGTCGCTGCCGGACACGCCCGCCTTTCACGAGCCGCAGCGGCGCCACGCCACGGTGCACGGCGGCCAGCGCATGCGCGACGACATGAAGCGGCATCTGCAGGCGCAGCAGGCGCTGGCGGACCGCATCTATGCGCGTTGGTGGTCCTTCGCCGCGGCGGGCGGTTGATTTTCGCATTGCGGCAGCACCTTTCTGCATCGTGGAATTCGCGCACGCTGCGCTGCAGCATGGATTTTCATCCGGCTCCAATCTGTTTCACATCGCGGCACGCCGCTCCTAACTCATTGAAATCACAGAAGAACATTTTTAGTCTTCTATAAGACATAAGTGTGAAGAGCCGGCCGCCGAGCGGCTACGCTTGAGCCCATTGCGAACCACCGAACCACCGAACCACCCCTCGTGCCACCAAGGAGCCACCGATGAGCCAGCCGTCACGTGAACAACAAATCGCCGCCCTCGAAAAGGACTGGGCCACCAATCCGCGTTGGAAGGGCATCAAGCGCAACTACACCGCGGCCGACGTGGTGCGCCTGCGCGGCAGCCTGGCGGTAGAGCACACGCTGGCCCGGCGCGGTGCCGAGAAGCTGTGGAACCTGTGCAATACCGAGCCCTTCGTCAACACGCTGGGCGCGTTGACCGGCAACCAGGCGATGCAGCAGGTCAAGGCCGGCCTGAAGGCCATCTACCTGTCGGGCTGGCAGGTGGCGGGCGACGCCAACAGCAACGGCGAGATGTACCCGGACCAGTCGCTGTACGCGGTGGATTCGGTGCCGAAGGTGGTGAAGAAGATCAACAACACCTTCACCCGCGCCGACCAGATCCAGTGGAGCGAAGGCAAGAACGACATCGACTTCTTCGCGCCGATCGTCGCCGACGCCGAAGCCGGCTTCGGCGGCGTGCTCAACGCCTTCGAGCTGATGAAGGCCATGATCGAAGCCGGCGCCGCCGGCGTGCACTTCGAGGACCAGCTGGCCTCGGTGAAGAAGTGCGGCCACATGGGCGGCAAGGTGCTGGTGCCGACGCGTGAAGCGGTGGCCAAGCTGACGGCGGCGCGCCTGGCGGCCGACGTGATGGGCGTGCCGACGATCCTGCTGGCGCGCACCGACGCCGAAGCCGCCGATCTGGTGACCAGCGACGTCGACGACAACGACAAGCCCTTCCTCACCGGCGAGCGCACCGTCGAAGGCTTCTACCGCTCGAAGAAGGGCTTCGAGCAGGCCGTCAGCCGCGGCCTGGCCTATGCCGAAGTGGCCGATATGGTGTGGTGCGAGACCGGCACGCCGGACCTGAAGTTCGCCAAGGACTTCGCCGACGCCATCCACGCCAAGTTCCCGGGCAAGATGCTGGCCTACAACTGCAGCCCGTCCTTCAACTGGAAGAAGAACCTCGACGACGCGACCATCTCCAAGTTCCAGCGCGAGCTGGGCGCGATGGGCTACAAGTTCCAGTTCATCACGCTGGCCGGCTTCCACAACCTGAACTACGGCATGTTCGAGCTGGCCTACGGCTACGCGCGCAAGAACATGAGCGCCTTCGTCGAGATGCAGGAGAAGGAATTCGCCGCCGCCGAACGCGGCTTCACCGCGGTGAAGCACCAGCGCGAAGTCGGCACCGGCTACTTCGACGCGGTGACCACGACCATCGAACGCGAGGCTTCGACCGCCGCTCTGAAGGGTTCGACCGAAGACGAACAGTTCTTCGACCAAAAACATGGTTGATCCACACGGCTGATCCGCGCCCACAGGCGATCACCGGCGAGCCCGAAGGCCACGAGCCTTCGGGCTTTTTTATCTTCCGCGCCGAGGCGCTATCGTTGCGCCGATGTCTTCCCGTACCCAGCTGCTGACGCCGCGCATGGCCGGCCTGCTGCAGCGCATCCAGCGCGCCCAGCGCACGCCGCTGCACGCGCAGACGCCGGCGCAGGCGCGTGCCGGCTACGAAGCCGCGGCCGAAATCCTGGACCTGCCGCGCGCGCCGCTGCATCGCGTGCACGACTTCGAGATCCCGGCGCAGGACGGGGCCCTGCTGCCGGCCCGGCTCTACGTACCGCAGCATGCACCGCCGCCGCCGGTGCTGCTGTACCTGCACGGTGGCGGCTTCGTCATCGGTTCGCTGGAAACGCACGACAGCCTGTGCCGGCAACTGGCGCTGCGCAGCGGCGCGGCGGTGGTGGCGCTGGACTACCGGCTGGCGCCCGAGCACCGGTTTCCGACCGCCGTCGACGATGCCTGGGCGGCGCTGCGCTGGCTGCATGCCGGCGCGCACACGCTGGGCATCGACGGCACGCGGCTGGCCGCCGGCGGTGACAGCGCCGGCGGCACGCTGGCCGCGGTATGCGCCCTGCTGGCACGCGACCAGGGGTTGCCGCTGGCGCTGCAGCTGCTGATCACGCCCGGCACCGCGGCCTATGGCGAGACGGCGTCGCGGCGCCTGTTCGCCAACGGCTTCCTGCTCGATGCGGCGACCATCGAATGGTTCTTCGGCCACTACATCGACCATGCGCACCGCGCCGACTGGCGCTTCGCGCCGCTGCGGCACGAGAATCTCGACGGCGTCGCGCCGGCCTGCGTGATCCTGGCCGAATGCGATCCGGTGGTCGACGAAGGCCTGGCCTACGCCGACCGGCTGCGCGCCGCCGGCGTGCCGGTGGCGCTGGAGCTGGTGCGCGGCATGACGCACGATTTCATCAAGATGGGCCGCGTGCTGAAGGAGGCATCCGACGCCCTGCAGGCCGCGGCCGAAGCCATCCAGGAGGCATTCAACCGATGAGCCGCAGCGAATTCCGCTTCTTCGAGCGCCTGCGCGTGCGCTGGGCCGAAGTCGACATGCAGGGCATCGTCTTCAACGGCCACTACCTGATGTACGTCGACACCGCCACGGCCGGCTACTGGCGCGCCATGGCCATGCCCTACCAGCAGACCATGGCCTACCTGGACGGCGACCTGTACGTGCGCAAGTCCACGCTCGAATACCTGGCCTCGGCGCGTTATGACGACGTGCTCGACATAGGCGTGCGCTGCGTGCGCATCGGCAATTCGTCGCTGCTGTTCGGCGCCGGCGTGTTCCGCGGCGACACGCTGCTGGTCAGTGGCGAGCTGACCTATGTGTTCGCCGACCCGAAGACGCAGAGCTCGCAGCCGGTGCCGGCGCAGCTGCGCGCGCTGCTGCAGGATTTCGAGGCCGGCCAGCCGATGCTGGACGTGCGGCTGGGCACCTGGGACGAGTTGGGGCGCGAGGCGCAGGCGATCCGCAGCGAGGTCTTCATCGAGGAGCAGCGCATTCCGAAGGAGCTGGAATGGGACGCGGCCGACGCCTCGTGCGTGCATGCGGTGGCCTACAACCGCTTCGGCATGGCGCTGGGCACCGGGCGGTTGCTCGAGCATGCGCCAGGCGTGTCGAAGATCGGCCGCATGGCGGTGCGCCAGTCCTTGCGCGGCAGCGCGATCGGCCGCGCGCTGCTCGACCGGCTCGCCGGCTGCGCGCGCGAGCGCGGCGACCGCGAGCTGCTGCTGCATGCGCAGCTCAGCGCCGCCGGCTTCTATGCGCGCGCCGGTTTCAGCGCGCGCGGCGCGCCTTTCGACGAAGCCGGCATCGCCCACGTCGAGATGGTGCGTGCGCTGTGAGGCCGGCTCGCGCCGGCTTCAGACTTCCAGCGGGTCCAGCGCGTAGGGCAGGGGACTGGGGCTGAGCCGCGCGCCGTTGGCGGCCGTCAACTCGCCGCCTTGCAATGCGGCGATCTTCAGCTCCACCAGCGCGGCATGACGGTCGTCCGGCAGCGAGGCCGCCAGCACCACCATGCCGGCGGGCTGCTGCGGGTCATCGCTGTGGAACACCTCCATGCCGGGTGCCAACGCGGCGCTGCTGTCCATCAGGTAGGTGCGGCGCTTCAGCGTGCCGCGATACTGGCTGCGCGCCACCACTTCCTGGCCCGGATAGCAGCCCTTCTTGAAGTTGACGCCGCCGAGCAGTTCCAGGTTCAACATCTGCGGCACGAACTGGTCGGCCGTGGCTGCAACCACGCGCGGCAGGGCGCTGCGCACCTCGAGCCAGTGCCAGGCTGGTTCAGGCAGCGGCGGCGCGGACGGCGGCGCCGCACCGGCCCACAACGCCCGCACGCAGCCGTCGGCCTGCGGCAGACGGATCACATGCGCCGCGCCGTGCAGCGCCGCGCCCCAGTCGTCGGGCGTCGTCGCCAGCAGCGCCGCAGCCGATGCACCTGCCAGGCCATGCAGCGGCCAGTCGGCGCTGGCGTCGTCGAGCCTGCATTTGGCGCGCAGCACGAACATCGACAGCCGCTTCAGCGTCGCCGCCAGCAGGTCGGCGCTGCAGGCGAGCAGGATCTCGTCCTCGGCCGCGCGCCAGGCGATGAAGGTGGCCAGCAGCCGTCCCTTCGGCGAGCAATAGCCTGCCAGCCGTGCCTGCGCGGCATCGAGGTGCAGCATGTCCTGCGTCAGCTGGCCGTTCAGGAAGGCAGCGGCGTCGGGGCCGCGCGCGCGGATCACGCCCCAGTCGCTCAGGGCTGCGGCGCCGTCGAAGGCGGGCGAGGGTGAGGACGCAGGCGAAGCGGGTGCATCGAACATGCGGCAATTATCATCGCCGGCCATGTCATCGAGTTCCAAGGGGTTGCGCTGGCTGCTCATGGCCGTGGCCCTGCTGGTCGGGGCGGCGGTGGTGGCGGCAGCGGCCGCCGCATGGTGGTTGCAGCGGCCGCTGCCGTTGGCCGCGCCTGCGGTCGAGCTGTCGATCGAGCCCGGCACCACGCCGCGCGACGTGGCGTCGGGCTGGGTGGCCGCGGGCGTGCGCACGCATCCGGAACTGCTGTACCAGTGGTTCCGCTGGTCCGGCCAGGCGCGGCGCATCCGCGCCGGCAGCTACGAAGTCGAAGCCGGCATCACGCCGCGCCGGCTGCTGGACAAGATGGTGCAGGGCGACGAACTGCTGGAGAAGCTGCGCATCGCCGAAGGCGCCACCTGGCGCCAGGTGCGCGCGGCGCTGGCCGCGGCGCCGCACCTGAAGCCGGCGAGCCGCGATCTGGATGAGGCGCAGCTGATGCAGCAACTGGGACACAGCGCCACCGGCGTGCTCAGCGCGGAAGGCCGCTTCTTCCCCGACACCTACGTCTACAGCCGCGGCGTCAGCGACCTGACCGTGCTGCGCCGCGCGCACGCGGCGATGCAGCGGCGGCTGCAGGCAGCCTGGGCGCTGCGCAGCGCCGACAACCCGCTGCGCAGCGCGGACGAGGCGCTGATCCTGGCGTCGATCGTCGAGAAGGAAACCGGGCCCCAGGACGACCCGGGCCTGGTGGCCGGCGTGTTCCTGAACCGGCTGCGCATCGGCATGCCGCTGCAGACCGACCCGACGGTGATCTACGGCCTGGGCGAGGCTTTCGACGGCAACCTGCGCAAGCGCGACCTGCTCGCCGACGGCGCCTACAACACCTACATGCGCGCCGGCCTGCCGCCGACGCCGATCGCCCTGCCCAGCGACGCCTCGCTGCAGGCGGTGGTCAAGCCCACGCCGACGAAGGCGCTGTACTTCGTCTCCCGCGGCGACGGCAGCAGCGTCTTCAGCGACAACCTCGCCGACCATAATCGTGCGGTGAACAAATACCAGCGCAAGACCGACCAGCGCAAGACCGCGCCATGAAGGCGCCATGAGCGGCCGCTTCGTGACCTTCGAAGGCATCGACGGCGCCGGCAAATCCACGCACATCGAGGCGCTGCAGGCCTGGCTGGGCGCGCGCGGCCACGAAGTGCTGCTGACGCGCGAGCCCGGCGGCAGCGCGCTGGCCGAACAGTTGCGCGAGCTGGTGCTGCACCGGCCAATGGATGCGCTCAGCGAGACGCTGCTGATCTTCGCCGCGCGCCGCGACCACCTGCAGGCCTGCATCGAGCCGGCGCTGGCGCGCGGCGCGATCGTGCTGTGCGACCGCTTCACCGATGCCACCTTCGCCTACCAGGGGGCAGGCCGGGGCTTCGACCTGCAGGTGCTGGCACAGCTCGAGGCCTGGGTGCAGCAGGGCCGCCAGCCCGACCTGACGCTGTGGTTCGACCTGGCTCCGGCGCTGGCCGCGCAGCGCCGCGCCGCGGCGCGCACGCCGGACCGTTTCGAGAGCCAGGACGAGGCCTTCTTCGCGCGCGTGCGCGACGGTTATGCGCGGCGCATGGCCGGCGCGCCGCAGCGCTTCGTGCGCCTGGACGCGGCGGCCGAACGCGGCGCCGTCTGGGCGCAGATCGAGCGCGCCGTGGCGCAACGGCCATGGTGGTAGGCCCCGACGGGCAGCTGCCGCTGCCGTGGCTCGAAGCGCCGCTGCGCGATGCGCTGGCGCAGCGGCGCGGCCACGCCCTGCTGGTGCAGGCGGCCGACGGCGTCGGCGCGATGGAATTCATGCTCGCGCTGGCGCAGGGCTGGCTGTGCGAAGCGCCGCAGGGGGCACGACCCTGCGGACGTTGCGATGCCTGCCGCCTGCTGCAGGCGCGTTCGCACTCCGACCTGCTGCTGCTGCTGCCCGAGGCGCTGCGCGTGTCGCTGGGCTGGGCCGGGCAGGGCGAAGACGACGCGGCCGATGGCAGCAAGAGCCGCCGCAAGCCGAGCCGGCAGATCCGCATCGACGAGGTGCGCAGCGCCATCGACTGGGTCGCCCAGAGCTCGGCGCGCGGCCGTGCCAAGGTGGTGCTGATCCATCCGGCCGGCGCGCTGAACCTGCAGGCGGCCAGCGCGCTGCTGAAGACGCTGGAAGAGCCGCCCGGGCAGGCGCGGCTGCTGCTCAGCACTACCGACGAAGCCAGCCTGCTGCCCACGGTGCGCAGCCGCTGCCAGCGCATCCGCCTGACGGCGCCGCCGCACGCGCAGGCGGTGCAGTGGCTGCAGGCCCAGGGCGTGGGCGACGCCGCGGTGCTGCTGGCGGCGGCCGGCGGCGCCCCATTGGCCGCGCGCGAACTGGCAGCGGCGGGCATCGATGCGGGCACCTGGTCGGCGCTGCCGCGCGCCGTGTCGCACGGGCGGGCGCAGGTGCTGGCCGGCTGGCCGCTGCCGCGCGCCATCGACGCGCTGCACAAGCTGTGTCACGACGCGATGCTCGCCGCCGTGGGCGGCGCGCCGCGCTATTTCGCGGCGCAGGCGGTGCCGCCCGGCGCGACGCTGCCGGCGCTGGTGGCGTGGCGCAAGTCGCTGTCGCGCGCGGCGCGGCACGACGAGCATCCGTGGAACGAGGCCTTGCTGCTCGAGGCGCTGGTGCTCGAAGGCCGCGCGTGCTGGCAAGAAGCCACGACTGCAGCGGCCCGTGGGGCCCGCGGCGGCAGGGGCTTGGATACACTCGCCCGATGAACGACCGCGCCTCGCCCCGCATGACCGCACCGGCGACTGCCGCAAGCGCCGGCGTGGCCCTGCCGGCGGTGCCGGCGGCGGCTGCGGCCGCGGCTGCCACCGCGCGGCCCAGCGTCATCCAGCTGGTGTTCCGCGAGAAGGGCGCGCTCTATGCAGCCTACATCCCGCTGCTCAGCGACGGCGGCTTGTTCGTGCCGACGGCGCGCGAATACCGGCTCGGCGAGGACATCTACCTGCTGCTGTCGCTGCCCGACGACCCGCAGCGCTATCCGGTGGCCGGCAAGGTGGCGTGGATCACGCCGGCCAACGCCTCGGGCGGGCGCACGCAGGGGGTCGGCGTGCGCTTCCCCGCCGACGAGAAGACTCGCGGGCTGAAGCTGAAGATCGAAGAATTGCTGGGCACGTCGGTCTCCTCGTCCAAGCCTACGCAGACCCTGTAGTTCCGGCGCCGGCACCAGTCGGCCGCGCAGCGCCATGTTCGTCGATTCGCACTGCCACCTGAGTTTTCCCGAACTGTTGGGCCGCATCGACGACGTGCGTGCGGCGATGCGTGCCGCAAGCGTGGACCGGGCGCTGTGCATCTGTACCACGCTGGAGGAGTTCCCGACGGTGCACGCGCTGGCGATGGCGCACGACGAGTTGTGGGCCAGCGCCGGCGTGCATCCGGACAACGACGGCGTGCGCGAGCCGAGCGTGCAGGATCTGGTCGCCCTGGCGGCACTGCCGCGCGTGGTGGCCATCGGCGAGACCGGGCTCGACTACTACCGGCTCGAGGGCCGCAGCGTCGAGCAGATGGAATGGCAGCGCGAGCGCTTTCGCGTGCACATCCGCGCGGCGCGCGAAACCGGGCTGCCGCTGGTCGTGCACACGCGCAGCGCCAGCGAAGACACGCTGGACATCCTGCGCCGCGTGGGCGAGGGTCGCGTCGGCGGCGTGTTCCACTGCTTCACCGAAACTCGGGCGGTGGCCGATGCGGCACTGGAGCTGGGTTTTTACATCTCCTTCTCCGGCATCCTGACCTTCAAGAACGCCGAGGACCTGCGCCGCGTGGCCGCCAGCGTGCCGCTGGAGCGCTGCCTGATCGAGACCGACAGCCCGTACCTGGCGCCGGTGCCATACCGCGGCAAGACCAATCAGCCGGCCTACGTGCCGCATGTCGCGGCGCAGATCGCCGAGCTGAAGCAATGCGACGTGGCCGAGGTGGCGCGCATGACCAGCCGCAACTTCGAGCGCTTGTTCGCCCGCACTGCAGTGGTCTCATGATGAGAATTAACTTCAAGAATGTTTTCTATCTTATTGTGAAAACGTAAATTTATTCTTGTCTTGGCGCGACCGAAAGAGCAGGAACTCGACGAACGAGTTGGCGTTGCGCCAAGCCTCGGCGAGGGCTGGCCGCAGCGGCCTTGTCAGCGCAATTCCGACATCCGCCTTGGCGACGACCCGACTAGGTGGCGGCTGAGGGGCTGGATAGAGTGGTTTGCGTGTCCCATCCACCGAGCGAACCGACATGAGCCAGCAACAGCAACCCGTCGCCAATCCCTTCGCCTTGTTGATGGACCCGCAGTCCATCTTCCGCGCCATCGAGAAGTCCGAGCGCCTGGAGCGCCTGCACAGCCGCATCTGCCGTCCGCTGGACAAGCCGTTGCTGCCGGTCGTTGCGGCCGACGAGGCTTGCGATGCGGGCATTGGCGAATCCGAGGGTTCGAGCATCGACGAACTGGATCTGCCTGGCGAAGAGATCTGAACGGCAATTGGCCGGTGCCATCAATGCGCGACGATGTATATCAAGCGCGGTTACCATTGCGGAGTTATCCACAAACTGCGATCAGCGGTTGTGCACATACCCTGCCAAAGCGGCGGCAATCTGCAGATCGTCATTCGGCACGGGGATAGCTGCGCCCGGCTGCGCCCGGGCTGCACGCAGTACCGACAACGCGCGCGCGTGCAGGTGCGGGGCGCCGCGCAGGATGCTTTCCAGATCCTGGGCGGCCAGGATGCAGCGCCTCGGCCGCACCTCGCCGGGCTCGCCCACGGTGCGTAGGCACGCCTCGGCAAGCCTGCGCGTAGCGAACGGTCCCCAGCCGGGCCAGCCGTAGCCGTGGCCGGTCCAGTGGATGTCCCACAGCATCATGTAGGCGCGCTGCATGGCTACGCTCCCAGCCGGATCGACAGCGGCGGCGCGGCGCGCACCAGATCGGTCCGGATCGAGCGCACCGCCTCGTAGAGCTTCCAGGCCTCGGTGCGCAGGCCATCGGTCATGTCCATGTAGCCCTCGACGGCGGCATCGTCGCCGAGCAGGTCGGCCAGGTGCACGGCCGTGGTGGCCGAGTGCGCGTCCAGGTCGGCGGCCAGCACGAGTAGGCGGCGCTGCACCTGGTGCAGCCGGCCGGGCAGGGAGGGGGTATCGTCGTAATTGCTCACCTGTGGTCCTCGAAGGTCAGGGGTGGGAAGTCCCCGGGGAGCCGCTCTAACGGCCCCTGGGGGCGATTTGCAGGCCGGCAGGGAGTCCCCCCTGCCCGGCGATGCCTTGAACGCGCAGGTGGCCCCCCACCGCCTTCTTGCTAAGCCGTATTGAGGGGGAGCCGGCGCAGCCGGGGGAGCGAAGCTCCCCGGGGGTAAGGGGGTGCAACCCCCTTGACCACCGGTCCAATCCTTCCGTGCCCGACCCGAAGCGCGCCAAATCGGGCGAGCGTTCCGGGCCGACCCGGCCGGACACGCGCCAGCGGGGCCGCTCGGGGCGGGCGGAGCGCCCGCCCGATCGGAGCCGGGGGGGGTATTCGCGGATCAGGGCCGAGGGGGGGCGGTAGCCCCCCCAGGCCCCCGCGCGGGCCGAAGGCCCGCTGAGTGCGTCGCACACCCCCCTGAATGCGGGGGGGTCGGCGGAAGGCGGGAGGGAGGGCGGCGGGGTGCGTGCTGCGCACGCGCCATGACGCCATCCCGGCAGTCTGGCACGGCGCTTGCTGGGCTTGTCTTAGTTCCAACAAGTCATAAACGAGCACCGGTTTCCCTCGTAGCGGCGCCGTTTTCAAGGGATTTCCCCTAGGTCGGGCGGGAGAGGAAGCGCGGCCGGCTCGATGGCCGGCCACGCCAGTTCGGCCGGCAACTTGGCGGCCAGCCGGTTACATTCGTCGCGCCAAGAGCGGGCCAGCGCGGCGCACAGCGCGGCGTCGTTCACCGCGTCGGCGTTCACCTGGCTGTGCCCCCATCGGGTCAACCAGAACAGCGCCAGGCAGGCCATGCGCGGCGCCTTGCCGCTCGCATTCCAGCGGTAGACCGAGGACACGCCCACGCCCAGCGCACGGGCCAGCCGGGCCGGGCTGGGCTGTCCCAGGTCCGTTATGAGCAATTCCCACAGTGGGAGGTCGCGCGGCATTTTCTCGATCGAAAGCAGCCGCAACCCCGCGTCACGGCTGGTTTTCTCATTTTGAGATACGCGACGATGTATATTATGTAAACCATTCAGTGCGCCCGCAACGCTCGTCCAGCGCCAGCAGATCGCCGACGCGGAACTGCACAGCCCCTGGCTGTCGGCGATCAGCAGCGTGCTGCGGCCCGAGCGGCGGATGTCCTCTTCGCCCTCGAGCACGAAGCGCGCCGCGCCGCGGTCGGTCTCCGCCTTCCAGGTGCTGGGCGTCGAGAAGCTGCTGACGCCCAGCAACCGGCGGATCTCGGGCACGAACCCGCGGTTCGGCTGGCGTCTCGTCCAGCAACGCAGCAGCCGCCGCCAGGCGCCGCGCCTTCCGATCGCTACGGTTTGGGCGCCGCACCCGCACTGCCGGGCGCAGCCACGACCTTGGCGCCGATGTCCTCGAGCAGGCGCTGGAACTCGGGCGAGTCCGCGATGATCTTGCCCGCCGCCGCGCGCAGCCGGTCGACGGCTTCGCCGGTGAGCACGAAGGACGTGGGCTGCTGGTTGAGGTACTCGCGCTCGGCCGGATCCTTCAGCGCCGAGAAGGACACGTCGATGGCAATGATCTGAGCGTCGGGCACGCGCAGCGCCGCCGCCACCGCGGGATCCTTGTTGGCGGCCATGGCCGCGGAGTCGCGCACCTTGCGCAGCGTGGCCCAGCGCGCGGCAGTGTCGCGCAGCAGTTCCACGGCCTCGAACGAAAAGGCGTCGATCGGCGTGCCGGTGGCCTTGAGCAGCACCTGCGCCGCGCCGGGCGGGCTCTCCGACAGGTCCCAATCGGTGGGCGGCGAGGACAGCGAGTTGACGATGAAGACGATGATGCGGCGCGTGCCGTCCAGCGGCGAGCGCAGGCCGGCATCGTGCAGCGCTTCGCTGATCTCCAGCGTATCGAGCACGGTGCGCATGCCCACGTTGTCGGACACGCCGCCGTCCACCAGGTGCAGGAAGGGCCGGCGCGTGCTGTCGCGGAAGCTTTCTTCGGCGCGCAGCGAACGGATCGCCCGCGCTGCCGGCCGCGGCGGGTTGTCGACATCGAGGAAGGGCTTCGTCCATGACGGCGTGGTTCCGCTGCAACGGCCGCCGTAGTTGTCGAGCGTGACCGGCGAGAGCACCACCGGCACGGCCGACGAGGCGGCGGCGGCGCGCGACAGCGGCACCGCGCTCAGGTCCGAGCAGATGACGTCGAACACGCGCTGGCTGAACATGAAGCGCGCGCCGGTCGACAGGTCGGTGGCCGAGGCCAGGATCAACGGCCCGCTGCCGCGCTGCAGGTCGCCGAAGGTCGCGCCGTTGAAAAGGATCTCGTCGTAGAGCTGCGCCGCCACCTCGGAGCGGCCCGTGCCCACGCCTGCGAGCGTGCCCCAGTAGGCCGGGCTGATGACGCGCGAGATGATCTCGCCCTGCACGTCGCGCTTCAGGAAGCGCTGCTCGTAGTCGTCGAACAGCTTGTCGCCGTACAGGCCGTAAGCCAGCGCCGTGAAGCTGCCGCCCGACACGCCGGTGATCACGTCCACCGCATCCAGCAGGCGCAAGGTCTTGCCCTGCGCATTGACCACCTCGGTGCGGCGCAGGAACTCCAGCACGCCGTAGGAGAATGCGGCGGCGCGCGTGCCGCCGCCCGAGAAGGCCAGCACGACCAGGTTCTCCCTCTCGGCCTTGGTCAGACGCGTTTCGATGCGGTAGCCGGCGCCCGGGTCGGCATGCGCGATCGGCGGAATCGCCGGCCGACTGGCGCAGCCGGCCAGCGCCAGCAGCGCGGCGCAGGCCATCAGCGCCGGGGTCCGCGGACGTGTCATGGCTTCACTCTCGTCTTGCATCTCGAACGGAGGCCGCCTCGAAGCGCCACACGCCATCGTCGCTGGCCACCCGCACGAGCTTGCCCGCAGCCACCAAGGCATGCACATGAGCCACCGATTCGCCCATCGCGAACGTCGTCTGGTGCAGATCCAGGTTGCGCTTGAAGAGCACGCCCAGCAGATCCGCGGCGCTGCGCGCCTGCCCGGCGCAGGCCTGCAGCACGTCGGCGAAGCGCTCGTCGTGGTGCCGGGTCAATTGGGCGATGCGCTGGTGCAGGCCGGTGAAGGGTTTGCCGTGCGAGGGCAGCACCAACGTGCCGGCGGGAAGGCTGCGCAGCGCCGCGATCGAATCCAGGTACAGCGGCAACGGGTTGGCCTCGGGTTCGAACTCCATGACGCTGACATTGGTCGAGATGCGCGGCAGCACCATGTCGCCCGAGACGAGCGTGTTCAATGCCTTGCAGTACAGGGCCATATGTTCCGGCGCATGTCCGTAGCCGGCGATGCATTGCCAGGCGTGGCCGCCGATGTGCAAGTCCATGCCGTGCATCAGCCGGCGGTATTGCGGCGGCACCTTGGGCACCATGCTCGAGTAGTAGTTCGAGCGCGCGCGCACCTTTTCCAGCGACGCCGCATCGGTCAGTCCGTGCCGCGCGAAGAAGCCCGCCGCGCTGTCGCCGCCGTGGGCGTCGGCGCCGGCCGCGCTGGCCCAGCGTGCCGAGCTCCAGTCGGTGGCGCTGATCCACAGCCGGCAGGCCCAGCGTTCGGTCAGCCAGTGCGCCAGGCCGATGTGGTCAGGATGCATGTGCGTGCAGATGACGCGCAGCACCGGCAGGCCCTCGAGCTGTGTCGCAAAGACCTGCTCCCAGGCCTGGCGCGTGGCGGCGTTGTCGATGCCGCAATCGACGATCGCCCAGCCTTCGCGCCGCCCGGCGGGGCTGTCTTCGTGGTCGCGCAGCAGCCACAGGTTGATATGGTCGAGGGCGAACGGCAAGCGCATGCGCAGCCAGCGCACACCGGCGGCCACGGGCAGGGTTGCGCCGAGGTCGGGCAGGTTCTCGCCGAAGGCGTAGTGCAGTTCGCTTTCCTGGGCGTTGGCCATGTGTCGGATCGGTGGTCTGGACGATGGCCCAGTCTAACCATGCCCGCCGCCGCATGCCGCAGCCGGCTGCGACACGCCGGCCTGTGCCGGCCCTGCCGTGCGCATCAGAGGAAACGCTCCAGCAAGCGCTTCGAATGCCGGTCCAGCGCCAGCAGATCGCCGACGCGGAACTGCAGCCCCTGGCTGTCGGCGATCAGCAGCGTGCTGCGGCCGATGCGGCGGATGTCCTCTTCGCCCTCGAGCACGAAGCGCGTCGCGCCGCGGTCGGTCTCGACCGTCCAGGTGCTGGGCGTCGCGAAGCTGCTGACGTGGCGCAGCCGGCGGATCTCGGGCACGAACTCGCGTTCGGCCAGCGCCTCGGCAACGAGCATGCGCTGTGCCGGCGGCAGCTGGTCCAGCCGCTCGACCCAGGCGAGTTCATGGCCGGCGGCGCTGAGCAGCGACAGCCCTTCGTCGGGCGCGGCGATCGGGAAGGCGCGCACCGGCAGCACGCCTTCGTGCACCGTGCCGCCGGCATCGGTCAGCACCAGCCGGCCGAAGGCGTCGCGCTGCAGCTCGAAGCTCATGAGCGGCCCTCGGAGTGCACCGCGGCATGGGTGTTCGCCTGCGCCGCCACCTGCGCGGCAATCACCGGCTCGGCGCCCTCCCCGTCCAGATCGCCGCCGTCGACGCGCCGCGCCTGCGCCTCGTACAGCCGCCAGTAGGCGCCGCGCTTTTCGATCAGCTGGTCGTGCGGCCCCACCTCGACGATGCGCCCGGCGTCCATCACCACCAGCCGGTCGGCCTTGCGCAGCGTGGACAGCCGGTGCGCGATGGCGATCGTCGTGCGCCCCTTGACCAGGTTGTCCAGCGCCTTCTGGATCTCCTTCTCGGTTTCGGTGTCCACCGCCGACGTGGCTTCGTCCAGGATCAGGATCCTCGGGTCGATGAGCAGCGCGCGCGCTATCGAGATGCGCTGGCGCTCGCCCCCCGACAGCCCCTGCCCGCGCTCGCCGACCAGGCTGTCGTAGCCCTGCGGCAGCCGCAGGATGAATTCGTGCGCATGCGCGGCGCGCGCGGCGGCGACGATCTCGGCGCGCGACGCCTGCGGCTTGCCGTAGGCGATGTTCTCGGCCACCGTGCCGAAGAACAGGAACGGCTCCTGCAGCACCAGCCCAATGTGGCGCCGGTAGTCGGCCACGCCGAAGCGGCGCAGGTCCACGCCGTCGACGGCGATCGCGCCGTCGCTCACGTCGTAGAAGCGGCAGATCAGGTTGACCAGCGTGCTCTTGCCCGAGCCGCTGTGGCCGACCAGGCCGATCATCTCGCCCGGCCGGATGCTCAGGTCCAGGCCGCGGATGACGCTGCGGCTGCCGTAGCGGAAAGCCACGCCGCGCAGCTCGATGCGGCCTTCGAGCCGCTCGATCTTCACCGGGTTCACCGGTTCCGGCACGTTGCTCACGTGGTCCAGGATGTCGAAGATGCGCTTGGCGCCGGCGGCCGCCTTCTGCGTCACGCTGACGATGCGGCTCATCGAATCCAGCCGCGTGTAGAAGCGGCCGATGTAGGCGATGAAGGCGGTCAGCACGCCCACCGTGATGCGCCCGCGGCTGACCTGCCAGATGCCGAAGGCCCACACCACCAGCAGCCCGATGTCGGTCAGCAGCGACACCGTCGGCGAGAACAGGCTCCAGGTCTTGTTCAGCTTGTCGTTGACCACCAGGTTCAGCCGGTTGGCCTCGCGGAAGCGCGCCGCCTCGCGGCTCTCCTGCGCGAAGGCCTTGACCACGCGAATGCCGGGGATGGTGTCGGCCAGCACGTTGGTCACGTCGCTCCAGACGCGGTCGATCTTCTCGAAGCCGGTGCGCAGCCGGTCGCGCACCAGGTGGATCATCCAGGCGATGAAGGGCAGCGGCACCAGCGTCACCAGCGCCAGACCCGGCTCGATGGACAGCAGGATCGCCGCGGTCATGCCGATCATCAGCACGTCGGTGGCGAAGTCCAGCGCATGCAGCGACAGGAACACCGAGATGCGGTCGGTCTCGGAGCCGATGCGCGCCATCAGGTCGCCGGTGCGCTTGGCGCCGAAGTAGTCCAGGCTCAGGGACAGCAGGTGCTCGAAGGCGGCGCTGCGCAGGTCGGCGGCCATGCGCTCGGACACCAGCGCCAGCAGCCAGGTGCGCGCCCAGCCCAGGCTCCAGGCGAGCAGCGCCGAGCCCAGCAGACCGGCCAACAGCAACAGGACGTAACCCGGGTCGATGCGCTGCCCGCCCTGGAACGGGATCAGCACCTTGTCCATCAGCGGAATCGTCAGGTACGGCGGCACCAGCGTGGCCGCGGTCGAGGCCAGCGTCAGCACGAAACCGAGGATCAGCTGGCGCCGATACGGCCGGGCGAAGCGCCCCAGCCGCAGCAGCACCCAGGTGGACGGCGGCCCCTGCGCCTCCTGCGCCGGCGCGTCCTCGTCGGCCGGTTCGGCGCCGGCGTCCGCCTGGCCGGCCCACCGCGCCTGCTGGCGCTCGAAGGCAGCCAGCAGGCGCAGCGCCTGCGCGTGGGCAGCCAGCGTGAAACGCCAGCGCGCCAGCCGCCGCTGGCTGTCGCACAGCTCCAGGCTGCCGACGCCGGCATGGTCGGCCAGGCGCAGCTGCAGCTGCGGCGCCAGCGGCCAATCCGCCCAGCGGCCGTCGGCGCCGCGCGACCACAGGCAGCGCTCGCTCAGCGCCAGCATCCCGGGCGCGAAACGAAGCTCGCGATCCAGGTCAACCGCCAGCACCGCCAGAACGTTCTCGTCGGCAGCCCGCTGCGCAGCCAGCTCGGCACGGACCGCCTCCAGGGGGTCGGCCGGTGCTGCGGCATCTGCAGAAGAGTTGGACATGGAAATCTAGGGTCGACGGCCGCAGCGGCGGCGCGATTCTCTCCCAAGCATCACCCGCTCGACGATGGACAAGAAGAACGACATCCGGCTGCTGCGCATCAACTACCTGCGCGGCCCCAACCTCTGGACCTACCGCTCCGCGCTGGAAACCTGGCTCGACCTGGGCGAACTGGAGGACTGGCCGTCGCACACCTTGCCCGGGCTGAACCAGCGCCTGTGCGCCTGGCTGCCGGCGCTGGCCGAACACCATTGCGGCGTCGGCGAGCGCGGCGGCTTCCTGCAGCGGCTGGAAGGCGGCACCTGGTGCGGCCACATCCTGGAGCACGTGGTCATCGAACTGCTGAACCTGGCGGGCATGCCCACCGGCTTCGGCCAGACGCGCAGCACAGGCAAGCGCGGCGTCTACCGCATGGTGTTCCGCGCGCGCGACGAGCAGGTGGCGCGCACCGCCCTGGCGCAAGGCCACCGGCTGCTGATGTGCGCGATCAACGACGAGCCCTTCGACGTGCAGTCCGCGGTGGCCGCGGTGCGCGACAAGCTCGACGACTGCTATCTGGGGCCGAGCACCGCGGCCATCGTCGCCGCCGCCACCGACCGGCGCATTCCGCACATCCGGCTCAACGACGGCAACCTGGTGCAGCTGGGCCACGGCAGGCGCCAGCGCCGCATCTGGACCGCCGAGACCGACCTGAGCAGCGCCATCGCCGAAGGCATTGCCGGCGACAAGGACCTGAGCAAGCGGCTGCTGAAGGCGGTGGGCGTGCCGGTGCCCGAAGGACAAGTCGCGGCCAGCGCCGCCGAGGCCTGGGAGGCCGCGCAGGACATCGGCCTGCCGGTGGTCGTCAAGCCCAGCGACGGCAACCACGGCCGCGGGGTCTCGCTGGACCTGAGCACCCAGGCCGAGGTCGCGGCGGCCTGGGCCCTGGCCGACCAGCACGGCAGCGAAGTCATCGTCGAGCGCTGGGTGCGCGGCGACGAGCACCGGCTGCTGGTGGTCGGCGGCGAGGTGGTGGCGGCCGCGCGCGGCGAGGCCGCCTGGGTCACAGGCGACGGCCGCAGCACGGTGCGCGAGCTGATCGACCGCCAGCTGAACACCGACCCGCGCCGCGGCGTCACCGAGGACTTCCCGCTGAACCGCATCGTCATCGAAGAGGACGACGTGGTGCGCGCCGACCTGCAGCGCCTGGGGCTGGGCCCCGACAGCGTGCCGGCCGCCGGCCGGCGCGTGCTGGTCCAGCGCAACGGCAACGTGGCCATCGACTGCACTGACGAGGTCCATCCCGAGGTGGCGCACCAGGTGTCGCTGGCCGCGCGCACCGTCGGGCTGGACATCGCCGGCGTCGACGTCGTCGCGGAAGACATCTCCAGGCCGCTGCAGGAACAGGGCGGCGCGGTGGTCGAGGTCAACGCCGGCCCGGGCCTGTTGATGCATCTGCGCCCGGCCGAAGGCGCGCCGCAGCCGGTGGGCCAGGCGATCGTCGACCACCTGTTTCCCGACCACGAGGACAGCGGGCGCATCCCGATCGTCGGCGTCGCCGGCTCGCGCCACGGCGCGCAGATCGCCAGGCTGGTGGCCTGGGTGATGCAGCTCGGCGGGCGCCACGTCGGCCTGGCCTGCCGCGACGGGCTGTTCCTCGACCGGCGCCGCGTCGATGCCGGCGACGGCACGCACTGGGAGGCCGGGCGGCGGTTGCTGATCAACCGCAACGTCGAAGCCGCGGTGTTCGAAAACGATGCCGCGGCCATCCTGAACGACGGTCTGCCTTACGACCGCTGCACGGTAGGCATCGTCACCGACCTCGACGGCGCGCAGGCGCTGGCCGCGCACGACGTGCACGACGCCGACCAGCTGCTGAAGGTGCTGCGCACGCAGGTCGACGTGGTGCTGTCCGACGGCGTCGCCGTGCTGCACGCCGGCGATGCGCGCATCGCCGGTCTGGCCGAGCTGTGCGACGGCGGCGTGATCCTCTATGCGGAGCACGGGCGCAACCCGGCGATCGCCAAGCATCTGGCGGCCGGCGGCCGCGCGGTATTCCTGCGCGACGACGGCTGCGTGCTCGCCGAAGACGGCGGCGAGACCGTGCTGACGCGCTTGCAGCCGCTGGCCGCCGACGCCGAAGCGCTGGCGCCGCAGGCGCTGCTGGCCGCGGTGGCCGCGTGCTGGGGTCTGGGCATCGGCAACGACCTGATCGGTGCCGGCGTGCAGACCTTCGCGCCCATCGCCGCCGCACCGGCCGCGCCGCGTGCGCCGGCCGAGAGCCGGCTGCCGGATGCGCTGCGCGCGCCGGTCGAGCTTGGCGCTGCGCCCGCGCCGCGCTCCCCCGTCGAGAACAGGAAAAACGACTGATGGACCTCTCCCGCATCCGCGCGCTGCGCGGCCCGAACCTGTGGAGCCGCAACACGGCCATCGAAGCCATCGTGCACTGCGCCGCCGGCGAGCAGGACATCGCCCGGCTGCCGGGCTTCGAGCCGCGGCTGCGCGCCCTGTTCCCGGCGATCGGCGAGTTCTGGCCGATCGACGCCCAGCCGATGAGCCTGGCGCAGGTGCTGGAACTGGCCGCGCTGGCGCTGCAGGCCCAGGCCGGCTGCCCGGTGAGCTACAGCCGCAGCACCGCGACGGTCGAGCCCGGCACCTTCCAGGTGGTGGTCGAATACAGCGAAGAAGCGGTCGGCCGCCAGTCGCTGGACCTGGCGCGCCGGCTGATCGCCGCCGCCGGCAACGGCGGCAGCTTCGACGCCGGCACCGCGGTTGCGCAGTTGCGCGATCTCGACGAGGAACTGCGCCTCGGCCCGTCGACCGGCTCGATCGTCAACGCCGCCATCGCCCGCGGCATCCCGTACCGGCGACTGACCGACGGCAGCCTGGTGCAGTTCGGCTGGGGCGCCAAGCAGCGCCGCATCCAGGCGGCCGAAGTCGACACCACCAGCGCGGTGGCCGAGTCGATCGCCCAGGACAAGGACCTGACGAAGACGCTGCTGCAGGCCGCCGGCGTGCCGGTGCCGATCGGCCGGCCGGTGCGCGACGCCGATGACGCCTGGGCCGCGGCCGAGCGGATCGGCTTGCCGGTGGTGGTCAAGCCGCAGGACGGCAACCAGGGCAAGGGCGTGACGGTGAACGTGGTCACGCGCGAGCAACTCGACGCTGCCTACAAGGCGGCGGCGGCGATCGGCGCGGTGATGGTCGAGAAGTACCTGCCCGGCGGCGACTACCGGCTGCTGGTGGTCGGGAAGAAGCTGGTGGCGGCGGCGCGGCGCGACCCGCCGCTGGTCATCGGCGACGGCAAGGCCACGGTGCGCGAACTGGTCGAACGCGTCAATGCCGACCCCAAGCGCGGCGACGGCCACGCGACTTCGCTGACCAAGATCCGCTTCGACGACATCGCCATCGCGCGGCTGCAGGCGCAGGGCCTGCAGCCCGAGTCGGTGCCGGCCAAGGGCGAACGCGTGCTGCTGCGCAACAACGCCAACCTGAGCACCGGCGGCACCGCCACCGACGTCACCGACGACGTGCACCGCGACGTCGCCGCGCGCGCGGTGGCCGCGGCGCAGATGGTCGGCCTGCACATCTGCGGTGTCGACGTGGTCTGCGAAAGCGTGCTGCGCCCGCTGGAGGAGCAGAGCGGCGGCATCGTCGAGGTCAACGCCGCCCCCGGGCTGCGCATGCATCTGACGCCGTCCTACGGCCGCGGCCGCAACGTCGGCGAGGCCATCATCGGCCACCTGTTCGGCACCGGCGAGGACGGCCGCGTGCCCACGGTGGCCGTCACCGGCACCAACGGCAAGACCACGGTGACAAGGCTGATCGCCCACCTGATGGCCACCAGCGGGCTGCGCGTGGGCATGACCAACACCGACGGTGCCTACGTGCAGGGCCGGCAGATCGACAGCGGCGACTGCAGCGGCCCGCGCAGCGCGCGCAACGTGCTCGCGCATCCGGACGTCGACGCCGCGGTGTTCGAGACGGCGCGCGGCGGCATCCTGCGCGAGGGCCTGGGCTTCGACCGCTGCGCGGTGGCGGTGGTCACCAACCTCGGCGAAGGCGATCACCTCGGGCTGAACTACATCAGCACCGTCGAGGACCTGGCGGTGCTGAAGCGCGTGATCGTGCGCAACGTCGCATCCAACGGCTATGCAGTGCTCAACGCCACCGACCCGATCGTGGCCGCGATGTCGGTGGCCTGCCCCGGCCAGGTGTGTTACTTCGCCGCCGACCGCCACCATCCGGTGATGGCCGCGCACCGCGCGCTGGGCCGGCGCGTGGTCTACGCCGAAGGCCATGCCATCGTCGCCGCCGAGGGCTCGTGGCGCGAGCGGCTGCCGCTGGACCAGATCCCGCTGACACGCGGCGGCAGCATCGGCTTCCAGGTCGAGAACGCGATGGCCGCGGTGGGCGCGGCCTGGGGTCTCGGCCTGGACTGGGACGCGGTGCGCCGCGGGCTGGAGAGCTTCGACAGCGATGCCGACACCACGCCCGGGCGCTTCAACGTCATGGACTGGCGCGGCGCGACGCTGATCGCCGACTACGGCCACAACCCGGACGCGATGCGCGCGCTGGTGCGCGCGGTCGAGGCCATGCCGGCGCAACGCCGCTCGGTGGTCATCAGCGGCGCCGGCGACCGCCGCGACCAGGATCTGCGCGAGCAGACGGCGATCCTCGGCGCGGCCTTCGACGAGGTCATCCTCTACCAGGACGCGGCCCAGCGCGGCCGCGCCGACGGCGAGGTGCTGGCGCTGCTGCGCGACGGCCTGAACGGCGCCGCGCGCACCACGCGCATCGACGAGGTGCGCGGCGAATTTGCCGCCATCGACGCCGCGCTGGAACGCCTGCAGCCCGGCGACCTGTGCCTGGTGCTGGTCGACCAGGTGCATGAGGCGCTGCAGCATCTGCAGCGGCGCATCGAGGCGGGCTGAAGCCGCCCGCCCCCTACGCACTGCGCGCGCCCCCTCGCGGCGGGCGACGCTGCACACGAGAGGCCCGGTGGGCTGCTTGTGCCAGCCAAGCGGCCGGGCGTCTTCGCCCAGCACGACCTGCACGGCTCGCCGGCAGCGCCGGATCGGCGGCGCTCGCTCGAAACGCCCGCTGCGGCCGGGCTCACTTGGTGCCGAAGATCTTGTCGCCGGCGTCGCCCAGACCGGGAATGATGTAGCCGACCTCGTTCAGGTGGCTGTCGACGGCCGCGGTCCAGCAGCGCACGTCCGGATGCGCCTTCTCCAGCGCGGCGATGCCCTCGGGCGCGGCCACCAGCACCAGTGCGCGAATGTCCTTGCAGCCGCGGCGCTTCAGCAGGTCGATGGTCGCGATCATCGAGCCGCCCGTCGCCAGCATCGGGTCGATGATCAGCGCGGTGCGCTCCTCCAGATGACCGACGAAGCGCTCGAAGTACTGCTCAGGCTGCAGCGTCTCGTGGTTGCGGCTGACGCCGACGACGCTGACCTTGGCGTTGGGAATCATGTCGAGCACGCCGTCGAGCATGCCCAGCCCGGCGCGCAGGATCGGCACCACCGTCACCTTGCGCCCGGCGATCTGCTCGACCTCGATCGGCCCGCTCCAGCATTCGATGGTCGCCGGCTGCAGCGGGAAGTCGGCCGTCGCCTCGTAGGCCAGCAGCCGCGCCAGCTCGCCGGTGAGTTCGCGAAACTTCTTGGTCGAGATGTCGTGCTCGCGCAGCAGGCCGATCTTGTGCCGGACCAGCGGGTGGCGGATGGCGATGACGGGCATGGGGCGACTCAGTCGGCGCGTTCTGGTCAGTGCAGCCAGCGGTTCAGCGCGCCGCGGCCCGGAAGTCGGCCCGCTCCAGCAGCCACGACACCGCGAAGCCCGCCAGCAGCCCCCAGAAGGCCGCGCCGATATTCCAGATCGCCAGGTCGGCCACCGTCACCAGGAAGGCCACCAGCGCGCCGAGCGTGAAGCGCTCCTTGAACGAAGTGGCGAAGGCGCCCTGCAGCACGCGCAGCATGGCCAGCCCGGCCAGCGTCATGATGAAGGCCTTGGGCGCGTTCAGCATCAGCCGCGTGAAGGCGGGGGCCAGCAGACCGAAGGCCAGCGCCAGCACGCCGGTGACGATGCCGGCGCTGTAGTGGCGCGGCTTGTCGCCCGACGAGGTGATGATGGCGTTGGTCGGCCCGGTGAGGCAGGTGCTGACTGCACCCACCGCGGCGCTGGCCAGCGCGCCCGCGCCGCAGGCCACGGTGAGCGCGTTCACCGGTGGCTCGTGCCCGGCACCGCGCAGCACCGCGATGCCCTGCCCGTTCTGCACCACCAGCACGGTGATCGCCAGCGGCAGCACCAGCTCCACCAGCGCCGGCCACGACCAGGCCGGCGCCTGCCACAGCGGCCGGGCGAGCTCCAGCGCGCCCAGCGTCGCGGTGTCGAAGCGGCCGAGCAGCGCGATGGCGGCGGCGCCGGCCAGCAGCGCGCCGATCAGCGGCGGCAGGCGCCGCCCCGCGGCCGGCCACAGGCTCAGCAGCAGCCAGGCCGCGACCATCGTGGCGGCGATGCCGGGATCCTGGTGCAGCGCGCGCACCAGGTCGAGCCCGAAGCGCAGGAACACGCCGGCCACCATGCCCATCACGATCGGCATCGGCACCGCCTGCATCGCGCGCCGCACCCAGCCCGACGCGCCCAGCAGCAGCACCAGCAGGCCGGTCGCGTAGTAGGCGCCGACCACCTCGGCGAAGCTCAGGTGCGCCAGCGCCGGCCCGACCAGCACCGTGCCGGGGATGGTCCAGAAGAAGGCCAGCGGCTGCCGGTACAGCCAGCAGAACGCGATCGTGATCAGCCCGTTGACGAAGAAGGCGCCGAACAGCCACGACGCGAGCTGCGCCTCGCTCAGGCCGCCGCCGCTGCCCACCGACAGGATGATCGCCACCGGCGCGGTGGCGGCGAACAGCCAGCCGATGAAGCCGTTGGCAGCGTAGGTCGGGCCGAAGTCGGCGAGCAGTTGCCGCAGCGATGGCGGGGCGGTGGCGGGACGTTCGATCATCGACACGTTATTCAAGCAGCCGCGGCAGCACCGTCGCCGCCGTGCCGCGCAGCGTCCAGTGCGCCTCGTCGTCGAGCTCGCTGGCCTGCGGGTTGACGATCGCCACCTTCGCGCCCGCGTGCCGCGCCACGCTCGCCAGCCCGGCCGCGGGCCACACCGCGCCCGAGGTGCCCACCACCAGCAGCAGCTCGCACCCGCGTGCCGCGCGTTCGGCGGCGTCGATGGCCCCGGGCGGCAGCATCTCGCCGAACCAGACCACCGCCGGGCGCAGCAGGTTGCCGCAGTCGGCGCAGGCCGGCGGTGCGCCGGGCACGGCACGCGCCGGGTCGCAGCCCAGGCCGCGCGGGCACGGCTGCAGCCAGCGGTCGGCCAGGATGTCGCCGTGCAGGCGGATGGTGTCCGGCCAGCCGGCACGCTGGTGCAGGTCGTCGACGTTCTGCGTGACGATCGTCAGCACGCCGGGCCGGCGCCGGCCGTAGTCGGCCAGCGCTGCGTGGCCCGCGTTGGGCTGCGCGTCGCGCACGCCCTGCTTGCGCTGCGCATACCAGGCCCAGACGCGCGCCGGGTTGGCGCGGAAGCCCTCCTCGCTGGCCAGTTCGGCCGGATCGAATTGCGCCCACAGGCCGCTCATCGCATCGCGGAAGGTGGGGATGCCGCTCTCGGCGCTCATGCCGGCGCCGCTGAGCACGCAGACGCGCCGCGCTGCGGCGAGCCGTTCGCGCACCGCGCCGATGTCGTTCATGCGCCGCGCTGCCGCCGCGCCTCGTACAGGCACACGCCCGCGGCCACCGAGACGTTCAGGCTCTCCACCGCGCCGAGCATCGGGATGCGCACCAGCGCGTCGCAGGTCTTGCGCGTCAGCTGGCGCATGCCCTTGCCTTCCGCGCCCAGCACCAGCGCCAGCGGGCCGGACAGGTGGGCCTGATACAGCGTCTGCGGCGCATCGTCGCCGGTCCCCACCACAAGGATGTAGCGCTCCTTCAGCTCGTTCAGGGTGCGCGCCAGGTTCGTGACCATCAGGTAGGGCACGGTTTCGGCCGCGCCGCTGGCCACCTTGGCGACGGTGGCGTTCAGGCCCACCGCATGGTCCTTGGGCGCGATCACCGCATGCACGCCGGCGCCGTCGGCCACGCGCAGGCAGGCGCCCAGGTTGTGCGGATCGGTCACGCCGTCCAGCGCCAGCAACAGCGGCGGGCCTTCGGCGGCATCGAGCAGGTCGTCCAGCGAATGCGCCTGCGGCAGCGGCGTCACGCGCGCCACCACGCCCTGGTGGCGCGGCGTGCCGGACAGCTGCGTCAGCCGCATGTCGTCGCTGTCCAGCACGCGCACGCCGGCGGACGCGGCGCGTTCGAGCAGCTGGCGCATGCGCTGGTCGCGCCGCGCCGGGTCGGCGTGAACTTCGAGCACCGAGGCCGGCGCGGTCTTGATCCGCACGCCGACCGCGTGGAAGCCGAACAAGGTATTGCTGTTGCGCCCGCCCATGCCGTGATTGTGAGGGCGCAACGCATCCGGTCGAGCATCTCGGCCGAACGGCGATCAATCCTTTGGAGGCGACAGCGGCTGACGGCGCAAAGCGGCCGTAGGCCGCTTTGCGCCTGTGGGCGCTATGCACCACTCCCCCGAGCCCCCTCCGAGAGGGGGCTCCAACACGGCGCCGACGTCAGGCCTTGGCCACCTCGTGCGCGGCCATCAGCTCCAGCGCGCGCACCAGCGCCGAATGGTCCAGGTCGTCCATGCCGTTGGCCGCGCAGGCCTGCATCAGTTGCGCCGCTCCGGCGGTCTGCGGCAGCGCCACGCCGATGGCGCGCGCCCCGGCCAGCGCCAGGCTCAGGTCCTTCTGGTGCAGCTTGATGCGGAAGCCCGGGCTGAACGTGCGCTTGATCATGCGTTCGCCGTGCACTTCGAGGATGCGGCTGGCGGCGAAGCCGCCCATCAGCGCCTGGCGCACCTTGGCCGGGTCGGCGCCGGCCTTGGCGGCGAAGACCAGCGCTTCGCCGACCGCGGCGATGTTCAGCGCGACGATGATCTGGTTGGCTACCTTGGTGGTCTGGCCGTCGCCGTTGCCGCCGACGAGGGTGATGTTCTTGCCCATCAGTTCGAACAGCGGCTTGATGCGTTCGAACACGGCTTCGGGGCCGCCGACCATGAGGGTCAAGGACGCAGCCTTGGCGCCGACTTCGCCGCCGGACACCGGTGCGTCCAGGTAGTCGCAGCCGAGCGCGTTGATCTGCTGCGCGAAGGCTTTGGTTTCGATGGGCGAGATCGAGCTCATGTCGACCACGGTCTTGCCCTTGCTCAAGCCGGAGGCGACACCGTCCTTGCCGAAGAGCACGGCTTCGACATCGGGGGTGTCGGGCAGCATGGTGAAGACCACGTCGGCCTTTTCGGCCACTTCCTTGGGGCTGCCGCATACCGTCGCGCCGGCCAGCGTCTCGGGCACCCGGCTGCGCGTGCGCACGAAGAGCTTGTGGCCGGCAGCCAGCAGATGGCCGCACATCGGCGCGCCCATGATGCCCAGGCCGATGAAACCGATGTTCAGGGGGTGGCTGCTCATTCGATGTCCTCGTGTCAAGTTTCAGTTTCAGTTTCAGTTCAGTATTGGGCGGCGATCGGCGCGCGCTTCGGATCACGGTACTTGTCGTACAGCGCCTGCGACTGCATGCGCAGCACGCCCAGGTCACTGCCGACGGCGACGAAGCTCATGCCCATGTCCAGGTAGCGCCGCGCATCGGCTTCCACGGGCGCCAGGATGCCGGTGGCCTTGCCGGCGGCGCGTGCCGCCTCGTGCACCTGCACGATGGCCTGCTGCACCTCGGGTTGCGCCGGGTCGCCCAGGCAGCCGTAGGCCGCGGCCAGGTCGCCCGGGCCGATGAACAGGCAATCGACGCCGTCCACCGCGGCAATCTCCGCCGCTGCGGCGACGCCGGCACGGCTTTCGATCTGCACCGCCACGGCAATCTGCTCGTTGACCTGCTGGAAGTAGCCGGGCACCGAGCCGTAGCGGTTGCTGCGCTGGGACACCGACACGCCGCGCACGCCCTGCGGCGGGTAGCGCGTGGCGGCCACCGCCGCGCGCGCCTGCTCCGCCGTCTCGACGAAGGGAATCAGGAAGTTGTGACAGCCGGCATCGAGCAGCCGCTTGATCAGCACCGTGTCGTTCCATGGCGGCCGCACCACGGGTGCGCTGGGGCTGTCCTTCAGCGCCATCAGCTGCGGGATCAGCGACAGCACGTCGTTCGGTGCATGCTCCGCATCGAGCAGCAGCCAGTCGAAACCGGCCACACCGACGACCTCGGTGGTGATCGGGCTGCCCAGCGACAACCAGCAGCCGATGAGCCGCTCGCCGGCCTGCAGTTGCCGGCGCAGCCGGTTCGGAAACGCGGTGTAGGGCGTGGTCATCGGCGCGCCTCGGTCAACGGACCATGCACGGGCGCTTCGGGTCGAAGCGCCAGCCGGGAATCAGGTATTGCATGGCGACCGCGTCATCGCGCGCACCCAGGCCGTGCTGCTGGTACAGCCGGTGCGCCTTTTCGACCTCGGCCAGGTCCAGTTCTACGCCCAGACCGGGACGGTCCGGCACCCGCACGTGGCCGCCGACGATCTGCAGCGGCTGCTTCGTCAGGCGCTGGCCGTCCTGCCAGATCCAGTGCGTGTCGATGGCCGTCACCTTGCCGGGTGCCGCGGCGCCGACATGCGTGAACATGGCCAGCGATACATCGAAGTGGTTGTTGGAATGGCTGCCCCAGGTCAGGCGCCAGTCGCGGCAGGTCTGGGCCACGCGCACGCTGCCGGCCATGGTCCAGAAATGCGGATCGGCCAGCGGGATGTCCACGCTGTGCAGCGACAGCGCGTGCACCAGCTGGCGCCAGTCGGTGGCGATCATGTTGGTGGCCGTCGGCAGACCCGTGGCGCGGCGGAATTCGGCCATCACCTCGCGTCCGGAGAAGCCTTCCTCGGCGCCGCAGGGATCCTCGGCATAGGCGACGACGCCGCGCATGCGCTGGCCCAGGCGGATGGCGTCCTTCAGCAGCCAGCCGCCATTGGGATCCAGCGTGACACGCGCCTGCGGGAAGCGTTCGTGCAGCGCCGTCACCGCATCGACCTCGGCATCGCCGGCGAGCACGCCGCCCTTGAGCTTGAAATCGTTGAAGCCGTAGCGTTCGCGCGCCGCCTCGGCCAGCCGCACCACGGCCTCGGGCGTCAGCGCCTCCTCGTGGCGCAGGTGGCACCAGGCGTTGTCGGCGCCTGGATCTTCGGCGTAGGGCAGACCGGTCTTGCGCCGGTCGCCGACGTAGAACAGGTAGCCGAGCATCTCGACCGCATCACGCTGCTGGCCTTCGCCGAGCAGCGCGGCCACCGGCACTTCGAGGTGCTGGCCCAGCAGGTCGAGCAGCGCGCTCTCCACCGCCGTGACCGCATGGATGGTGGTGCGCAGGTCGAAGGTCTGCAACCCGCGGCCGCCGCTGTCGCGGTCGGCAAAGGCGCGCTGCAGTTGCTGCAGCACCGCCTGGTGGTTGCCCAGAGGTTGCCCGACGACCAGCGGCCGCGCGTCCTCCAGCGTCTGGCGGATCTTCTCGCCGCCCGGCACTTCGCCGACGCCGCTGCGCCCCGCAGTGTCGGTGAGGATCAGCAGGTTGCGCGTGAAGAACGGGCCGTGCGCGCCGCTCAGGTTCAGCAGCATGCTGTCACGCCCGGCGACCGGGATCACCTGCAGCGACTGGATCGTGGGCGTGCTCATCGTCGATGCCGCGGCGTCAATCGACGGTGATCTTGCGCGCCTCGATCAGCTGCTTCCAGCGTGCGTTCTCGCGCTGCTGGAAGGCGGCGAACTGCTCCGGCGTGTTGCCGACGATCTCGAAACCCAGGTCCAGCAGCTTGGGCTTGACCGCCGGATCGTTGAGCGCGGCGATCATCGCCGCATGCAGCTTGGCCTTGACCTCGGCCGGCAGGCCCCTGGGCGCGGCGGCCGCCTGCCAGGAATAGACGTCCACGTCCTTGACGCCCGCTTCGGCCAGCGTCGGCACGTCGGGCAGCAGCGGCGACCGCTGCGCGCTGGTCACCGCCAGCGCGCGCAGCTTGCCGCTGGCCACGTGCGGCACCACGACATTGATGTTCTGGAACGACGCATCGACCTGCGCACCGAGCAGGTCGCTCATCGCCGGGCCGCCGCCCTTGTAGGGCACGTGCACGCCGCTGGTGCCGGTCTGCTGCCAGAAGAGTTCGGCCGTCAGGTGGTCCGACGAGCCGTTGCCCGACGAAGCGAAGCTCATCTTGTCCGGCGTCTTCTTCAGCTGCGCGATGACGTCGGCCACGCTCTTCAACGGCGACGCCGCCGGCACGACCAGCACGTTGGGCGCCTGCACCAGCACGGTCAGCAGGTCGAAGTCCTTGCCGGCGTCGTAGGGCACGTTCTTGATCAGGTGCGGCGCGATGACGAAGGGGCCGAGCGAGGACACCAGGATGGTGTAGCCGTCGGGCGCAGCGCGCTTGACCTGGCCGGCGCCGATGGTGCCGGTCGCACCGGCCTTGTTCTCGACGACCACCGTCTGGCCCAGTTTCTCCTGCATCTTCGCGCCGATCGCACGCGCAATGGAGTCGGTGGAGCCGCCGGGCGGGAAAGGCACGAGCAGCGTGATCGGCTTGGACGGCCAGGCCTGGGCCTGCGCCATGCCTGCGGCGGCCAGGCCGATGGCGATCGAGGCCAGGGGAATGAGCAGCTTCTTGATCATCAACTTGTCTCCGGCAGAGGTTGGGGCAGCACGATCGCCGTCGGATAGCGCTACCATCGATAAGTCCGATGGTAGCGCTACCCGATTTTGATCACAATGGCCGATGACCAGGGTTTACCCTGGTTAAACGCTGGCGCGTTCGACGATCGAGAAGCCGATGTCGATGACCCGCTCGGGCACGTCCCGACCCTCGACGCGATCGACGATGAACTGCGCCGCCTGCCGGCCGATGTCGCGGCCCATGATGCGCACGCTGCTCAGTGCCGGGTCCAGGTCGGCGGCGAAGTCCAGGTCGCCGAAGCCGATCACCGCCAGGCGCTGCGGCACGGCCCAGCCCTGCACGCGCGCTTCGGTCAGCACGCCCAGCGCGAGCAGGTCGGAGCTGCAGAACACCGCGTCGATGTCGGCGGCCTCGCGTGCCAGCGTTGCCAGCGCCTGCCGGCCGGACTTCAGGGTCGTCGGCGCCGGCACGCTGACGACCTGCGGCGCGCGCAGGCCCAGCGCCAGCGCGGCGGCACAGAAGGCGTCGCTGCGGCGCATCGCACGTTCGTCGTCGCCGGTCACCACCGCCAGCCGCCGCCGCCCCTTGGCATGCAGATGCGCGGCCACGGCGCGCCCGACCTCGACGTGCGAGAAGCCGACCAGCATGTCGATCGGCGTGGGCGTCAGGTCCCAGGTCTCGACCACCGGAATGCCGCTGGCCAGCAGCCGCCGCCGGCCCTGCGCCGAATGCACGATGCCGGTGAGCACGATGCCGTCGGGGCGGCGCCCGATGATGGCTTCGAGCAGCGCGTCCTCGCGCCCGGCGCCGTAACCAGCCTGGCCCAGCATCAGCTGGCAGCCGCGTTCGGCCAGCGCCTCGGTCAGCGCGTGCATGGTCGCCAGGAACACCGGGCCGGTGATCGTCGGCACCACCGCTGCCACCAGGCGGCTGCGTGTCGAGGCCAGCCCGCCGGCCAGCCGGTTGGGCACGTAGCCGGTGCGCGCGACGGCATCGCTGACCTTGCGCAGCACCTCGGCCGACACCCGCTGCGGCGTGTTCAGCGCACGCGAGGCGGTGATCGGCGCCACGCCGGCCAGCTTGGCCACGTCGTGCAGGGTCACCGCGCCGCTGCCGCGGCGACTGCGCCTGGGCGGCAAGCTGGGATCGGCCATCGGCGGATTGTAGGTTCATGGCAGCGCTACCCAGCCGTCCGCATCTGGTCTGCGGCCACTTGGGCAAGGCTGGGTGCGCCGCGCTGGCGGCACGGGTCAAGCGATGAACAGCGCCGGGTCGACCATCGCGCGGTTCAGGCTCACCGACCAGTGCAGGTGCGGCCCGGTGACCCGCCCGGTGGCGCCCACCGTCGCGATGCGCTGGCCCGTGTCGACACGATCGCCGACGGCGGCCTCGATACTGTGCAGGTGGCAGACCATGCTCAGCAGCCCGCCGCCGTGGTCGAGCCAGACGGTGTTGCCGTTGAAGAAGTAGTCACCGCAGTCGATCACCGTGCCGGCGGCCGGCGCGCGCACCGGCGTGCCGGTGGCCGCGGCGATGTCCATGCCGCTGTGCGGATTGCGCGCCTGGCCGTTGAAGACGCGGCGCAGGCCGAAGGAACTGGAGCGCCGGCCGTCCACCGGCGCCTGCATGCGCAGTTCTGCCGGCGCCGGCTCGCTGACGGTGGCCATCACCGCCTGCAGGTGCGCCCGCTCGCGCTCGTAGCGCGCCCGGTCGGCAGGCGACAGGTCGACCGTGCCCGGCGCCACCTTCAGCCGCTGCTCGGCATAGCGGTGCGGTGCGATGCGGTACGGTGCATCGGCCGGCGCCGCGCCGTCGGCCTGCCAGCGCAGTCGCGCCGGACCAGGCGGCGCGGCCAGCGCGATGCCGACCACCGCGATCCAGCGCGAGGCGTCGCCGGCCACCAGCACCGGCACCTCGTCCGACCAGGCCCGCGGGCGCCGCGCATGCGCGCCCAGCGGCAACAGCGCGACGCCGCCCGGCACGCGGCGCTCGCTCGGCAGGCCGGCATCGCCGGCGGGCGCGGCGGGTGCGGCGGCCTGGCCCGGGCCTGCCGCCACCAGTCCGCCCAGGCAGCACAGCACCGCCTCACGCCGCCGCATCACGAACGGCGCTCAGGGGCTGCCGGCCGGGCTGCGCCAGCACGGCCCGGGGATGGCGTTGGGCGGCCGAGCGAAGACGCGCCGCAGCGGCGGTGGCTCGAAGTCGGCCATCGGCAATCGGCAATCGGCAATCGGCGGTCGGCAATCGGCGATCGGCGATCGGCCATCGGCAAGCGGCAGGGTCTGGCCTCGGCAAGGTCGGGCAGTCATTCACGGGTTGCTCCGTTGCGGGACGAAGAGCCGCATCGCCTGCTCGCACAGATCGTCCAGTGATGCGCCCTGCTTCGGCTTGTACCACTGCACCGACCAGTTCAGCGCGCCCAGCATCATCAGCCGCGCGATGCGTGCGTCGGCGCCGATGCAGCCGGCAGCGCTCAGCGCCTGCAGCACGTCGGCCCAGGCAGCTTCGTAGTCGCGCTGCAGCCTGGCGATGCCGGCGCGCTGCGCCGCGCTCAGCGAGCGCCATTCGTAGAGCATCACCGGAATGAAGTCGCTGCCCGGGCCGAGCAGCACGCCGAAATGCGCACGCACCAGCCGGCGCAGGGCCTCTTCGGGCGCCGCGCCGGACGGCACCCTCTGCAGCGCCGCCGCCTGGCACTGCAGCGCCGCGCGCATGCCCTGCTCCATCACCGCGAACAGCAGCGCCGCCTTGTTCTCGAAGTGATAGAAGGGCGAGCCGGAGCGCATGCCGGCAGCCGCCGCAATGTCGCGCGTGGTGGTGGCGGCAAAACCCTGCCGGCGGAACAGCCGCGCCGCGGCATGCAGCAGCTGCTGGCGGCGGTTGCCCTCGTCCTGCGCCTCGGGCGGCTTGCGCGGCCGCCCGCGCGGGCGCCGCTCCACCACCGCGTTCACGGGCGCGCGCCGAGGCCCAGCGAGCGGCTGATGACTTCCTTCATGATCTCGTTGGTGCCGCCGTAGATGCGCTGCACGCGCGCATCGGCCCAGGCGCGTGCCACCGGGTATTCCCACATGTAGCCATAGCCGCCGAACAGCTGCACGCATTCGTCGATGATCTTGTTCTGCAGGTCGCTGCACCAGTACTTGGCCATCGACGCGGTCGCCGTGTCCAGCTTGTCCTGCAGCAGCAGCTCCAGGCACTTGTCGACGAAGACGCGCGCCACCTGCGCCTCGGTCTGCAGCTCGGCCAGCTTCCAGCGCGTGTTCTGGTAGCTGGCCACCGCGGCACCGAAGACCTTGCGCTCGTTGACGTAGGCGATGGTCTGCTCGATGGTGGCCTGCATCGAGGCCACCGCGCCGATGGCGATCTGCATGCGCTCCCACGGCAGTTGTTCCATCAGGCAGATGAAGCCGCGGTTCAGCTGGTCGGCGCCGCCCAGCAGGTTCTCGACCGGCACCTTGACCGAGTCGAAGAACAGCTCCGAGGTGTCCTGCGCCTTCAGCCCCACCTTCTTCAGCCGCTTGCCGCGCTCGAAGCCGGGCATGCCGCGCTCCACCAGCAGCAGGCTGGTGCCCTTGGCGCCGGCCTCGGGGTTGGTCTTGGCGACGACGATCACCAGGTCCGCATGCCAGCCGTTGGTGATGAAGGTCTTGCTGCCGTTGAGCAGGTAGTGGTCGCCCTTCAGCAGCGCGGTGCTCTTCACGCCCTGCAGGTCGGAGCCGGCGGCGGGCTCACTCATCGCGATCGCGCCGACCATCTCACCGGTCGCCAGCTTCGGCAGGTATTTCTTCTTCTGCGCCTCGGTGCCGTAGTGCAGGATGTACGGTGCGACGATCTCGTTGTGCAGCCCGAAGCCGATGCCGCTCCAGCTGCCGGCGCTGAGCAGTTCCATCTGCGCCACCGCATACAGCTTGTCGGCGCCGGCGCCGCCGTAGGCCTCGGGCATCGTCATGCACAGGAAGCCGTTGGCGCCGGCTGATGCCCAGACCTCGCGGTCGACATAGCCCTGCTCCTCCCACTCGGCGTGGAAGGGCGCGATCTCCTTGTCGATGAAGCGCGCGAAGCTGTCGCGGAAGGCTTCGTGGTCGGCGTTGAACAGCGTGCGTTCAATCATGGCTCCGGGCTCCGGTTGAATTTGACAGAGCAAATGCTTGGTAATAATTGTAGCGGCCGGCAGCGCGGGGCTGCGGCAGAATCGCCCCGCGAATCCGCCACCGGGCCCATGCAGCAACTCGACATCTTCGACCACAGCGCCGACCTGATGCTGCGCAACGACGTGCTGCACGCGTTGGAGCGGCGCGACGCGGCGGCGTCCCGGCAGGCCTGGCAGCGCTTGCAGGCCGAGTACGGCGACGACATCGCGCTGGCCGATCTGCAGCGGCTGGTGTCCGTTCTGGAACAGCCCGAATACCGGCCCTTCACCGCGCCTGCCGAAGTGCGCGAGGCGCTGCGCGGCATCGAGGACGAACTGGCACCCGCCGCGCAAAGGCTCTGGGCCGCGCCGGCAGCCGCGGCCTGGCTGACGCCGCTGTGGTCGGCGCTGGCGCAACGTGCCGGGCAGCTGCCGTTCGAGGGCGCAGCAGCCGGGTGCCACGCCGCGGCGCTGCACTTGCGCGCCGGCGACTTCGCGGCCGTCGCCGCGGCGGTGGCGCGCATCGCCTCATGGCGCCGCATTCCGGCGCCGCTGGCCTGGATGACCGAGGCGAGCTTTCAGCTGCACGGCCTCGATGCGAGTTGGGCGCTGCTGGCCGAATTGGCCTGGCTGGCGCCGGAGCGTTTCGACGCGCTGACGCGCCGCCTCGCCGACCCGCTGCTGAAGCGCCTGCGCAAGCAGTTCGACGCCGAGTTCGAAGGCGATGGACAGGAGCCCGATGGCGCCTGGTTCCCGGCCTGGGTGCTGTGCCAGAAACCGGCGCTGGCCGCGCTGCTGGGGCAGGCGCAGCCGGGGCTGCAGCGCGCGCCGGAACGCGCGATGCGCCTGCTGCTGGACCTGCTGCACCTCGAACGCCAGGGTCGCCAGCACGAGCTGGTCGCGCAACGCAAGCGGCTGCGCGATTTGCAGCCCGCGCTGTACGCGATCTATATGCAGTCGCGCTGAAGCCGCATGCCGCCGCGCCGCCTCCGGCGCTGGGCGGATGCCGGCGCACTTCGCGGGCGGTGTTCCAATGCCGCCATGAACAACAAGGCCTGGGTCTGCCATGAGCTCAGCGACGATCTCTCGGGCCTGCGCCTGTCCGACTGGCCGCTGCCCGACTGCGGGCCGCAGGACGTGCGCCTGCGCGTGCGTGCCGCGGCGCTGAACTTCCCCGACCTGCTGATGGCTCAGGGCAAGTACCAGCACAAGCCGCCGCTGCCCTTCGTTGCCGGCATGGAATGCGCCGGCGAGGTGCAGGCGGTGGGTGCGGCGGTGCAAGGCATCCGCCCCGGCGACCGGCTGTGCTTCAACGGCCGCGGCGGCGCCTTCACCGAGCAGCTGGTCGCGCCGGCGCAGCTGTTGCGCCCGCTGCCCGCGGGGATGGACTTCGCCGAAGGCGCTGCCTATGGCGTGACCGCGGTCACCGCCTGGGTGGCGCTGGTGCGGCGCGGCGCGCTGCAGCGCGGCGAGACGTTGCTGGTGCACGGCGCCAGCGGCGGCACCGGGCTGGCGGCGGTGCAGCTGGGGCACTACCTGGGCGCCAGGGTCATCGCCACCGGCAGTTCGGCGCACAAGCTGCAGGCCGCGCGCGCTGCCGGCGCCGAGCAACTGCTGCTGCTGCGCGAAGGCGCCGCCGGCCTGGCCGACGAGGTGAAGCAGCTGACCGGCGGGCGCGGCGCCGACGTGGTCTTCGACCCGGTGGGCGGCGAGCTGTTCGACGCCTCCACGCACTGCACCGCCTGGGGCGGCCGGCTGCTGGTGATCGGCTTCGCCAGCGGGCGCATCGGCATGCTGCCCAGCAACCTGGCGCTGATCAAGGGCTTCGCGGTGATCGGCGTGCGTGCCGGCGAATACGGCCGGCGCGACCCGCAGCGCGGCGAGGAGAACCGGCGCGCCGTCGAGGCGCTGGCCGCGCGCGGGCTGTTCCGTCCGCACATCGGCGCACGCTTGCCCTTCGCGCAGGCCAAGGACGCCTACCGCGCGATGGCCGAGCGCCGCGCCGCCGGCAAGATCGTGCTCGAGCTGTGACGCTCAGAAATAGGTGACGATGGCGTCGACCACGTCGTAGCCGTCGTCGACCACGGCCATCCAGCGCCACTTGTCGAAGGTGGTGCAAGGATGCGAGACGCCGAGCCCGACCCGATCGCCGACCTGCGGCACACGCGGCGCCGCGGCGTCGAAGCGCAGGTAGGCATGCTGGTCGTTCATCGCGCTGATCTTCCAATCTGCGGGCGGGGCGATCGGCGCCGCCTGCCCCGGCGCGCACCACCCCACCGGAATCGGCATCTCGATGTCGTAAGAGACATCGCGCTTGCCGGCCGTCAGCAGCGCCAGGCCGGGCTCGGGGCAGGACTGCACGCGCGTCCAGACTTCCAGCGCCGCCTGCAGCCCGTGCGCACAGCCGAGGCGCGAATCCATCGCCGCCAGGCAGCGCTGGTAGTTGCCATGGTCGTGCGTGACATAGCAGCCCGAACGCAGCACGCCGTGCACCGGCCGCGACAAGCTCGCCTTCAGCCCCGGCGCCACCAGGTCGAAGACCGCCGAACCGCCGGCGCTGAGCAGCACTTCGCCGGTGTCGAACAGCTGCTCGGCGTCGCATTGCCGCGCCAGCGCCTGCACGCGCTGCATCAGCCCCTGCACCAGCGCGCGGTCGTCATTGCTGCGGCCGGTGGCCCACAGGCCTTCGTAGCACTCGATGCCGGCCAGGCGCACGGCCGCGCTGGCGTGCAGCCGCCGCGCCAGCGCCAGCGCCTGTTCGTGGCTGCGGCAGCCGGTGCGGCCGCCGTCGAGGCCGAGTTCGAGCAGCACCTCGAAGGCCGCCGGGGCCGGCGCCTGCGCCTGCCGCCAGGCTTCGATCAGCTGCAGCTGCGCCGGCGCATCGACCAGGAACAGCAACCGCGCCTGCGCGTGTTCGCGCTGCAGCGCGGTGATCGCCGCCAGGTCGTCTGCCGCCAGCACCTGGTTGGCGATCAGCGCGCGCGGCACGCCGCTGACGATGCCCAGCCGCGCCTGCGTCACGTTGGCGAAGCTGATGCCCCAGGCGCCGGCCTCGAGCTGCGCGGCAAAGAGCTGCGGCGACATGGTCGTCTTGCCGTGCGGCGCGAGTTCGACGCCGCGTTCGCGCGCGAACTGCTGCATCCAGCGCAGGTTGCCGTGCAACGCGCCGCGCCGTATCAGCGCCAGCGGCAGCGGCAGATCGCCGCGCAGCAGGTTCCAGCGCTGCGCCGCGATGGCCGAGCGGCGCAGCGGCGGCGCGGCATGCGGCCAGCCCTTGGCGCCGGGGCCGCCGATCCACGGGTCCAGAAGCTCTTCGCGGTTCATGGCTGCGGCGGCAGCCGCCTCTGACGATCTACCGGAACGAGGCGTTGATCTTCGCCAGCGCCGCCGCACCCGGGCACAGCGCCGCTTCGTCGAGCTTGTTCAGCGGCGTGGCGCTGGTGCGCAGCGCGGTATGCAGATCGGTGGCTTGCGGATCCACGTAGAGCAAGCCGGTGACGACCTCGCCGCGCGACTGCAGCGCATGCACCTGGTTCATCGCCGCGACGCGGTCGGTGGGGTCGTAGCCGGCATGCAGCTTGCGCAGGCGCATCACGCTGCCGTCGGCCTGCGGCAGCGTGATGACCTCGCCCGGCGCCGGCTCGGCCTTGACTTCCGCCGCCAGGTCGATGAAGTCGATGCGGCTGACCGCGTCGTTGTGCTCGCGCACGTAGTCGTAGCTGCGCGTGCTGCCTTCGTGGTTGTTGAAGGCCACGCAGGGGCTGATGACGTCGATGAAGGCCGCGCCGCCGTGGCGGATCGCGCCCTCGATCAGCGGCACCAGCTGCGCCTTGTCGCCGCTGAAGCCGCGCGCCACGTAGGTCGCGCCCAGCTGCAGCGCCATGCCCACCAGGTCCACCGGCGAATCGGGGTTGATCACGCCCTTCTTCGACTTCGAGCCGCGGTCGGCGGTGGCGCTGAACTGGCCCTTGGTCAGGCCGTAGACGCCGTTGTTCTCGACGATGTAGACCATGCGCACGCCGCGCCGCATGGCGTGCGCGAACTGGCCCAGGCCGATGCTGGCGCTGTCGCCGTCGCCGCTGACGCCCAGGTACAGCAACTCGCGGTTGGCGAGATTCGCGCCGGTCAGCACGCTGGGCATGCGGCCGTGCACGGTGTTGAAGCCGTGGCTCGCGCCGAGGAAGTAGTCCGGCGTCTTGCTGCTGCAGCCGATGCCGGACAGCTTGGCCACGCGGTGCGGCTCGATGTCCAGCTCCCAGCAGGCCTGGATGATCGCGGCGCTGATGCTGTCGTGGCCGCAGCCGGCGCACAGCGTGCTGATCTTGCCTTCGTAGTCGCGCCGCGTGTAGCCGACCTTGTTGGCGGCCAGTGTCGGGTGGTGCAGCTTCGGCTTGGCGATGTAGGTCATGTGCGGTCTTCTCTACGTGCTTCGGGCGCGGCGGGCGATCTCGTTCTGGCGCGCCTCGATGTGGCGCCGGATGGCCAGCGTGATGAAACGCGCGGTGATCGGCGTGCCGTCGTAGTGCAGCACCGCGAACAGCCTGGACGGCGCGACGCCCAGCTCGTTGATCAGCAGGCTGCGCATCTGCGCGTCGCGGTTCTGCTCGACGACGAAGACCTCGTCGTGCGCCTCGATGAACTCCAGCACGCTGTGCGGGAACGGGAAGGCGCGCAGCCGCAGCGCGTCGACGTGCACGTCCTGTTCGGCCAGGCTGTGCAGCGCCTCGTCCATCGCCGGGCTGGTCGAGCCGAAGTAGATGACGCCGTAGCGCGTCTTGCCGGCTGCGGCGCGCGGCACCGGCTGCGGCACCAGCGTCGCCGCAGTGCGGAACTTGGCCGCCAGGCGCTGCACGTTGCGCAGGTAGTCCGGCCCGGTTTCCGAGTAGCGCGCGTATTCGTCGCGCGTGGTGCCGCGCGTGAAGAAACTGCCGCGGGAAGGGTGCGTGCCCGGCAGCGTGCGCCACGGGATGCCGTCGCCGTCCACGTCCTTGTAGCGGCCGAAGTCGCGGCCCGACTCCAGCATCTCGGCGGTCATGATCTTGCCGCGGTCGTAGCGGCGCTCGTCACTCCACTGGAAGGGCTCGCTCAGGCGCTGGTTCATGCCGATGTCCAGGTCGGTCATCACGAACACCGGCGTCTGCAGCCGGTCCGCCAGGTCCAGCGCCGCCGCCGCATGCTCGAAGCATTCGTGCGGGTCCTGCGGGAACAGCAGCACGTGCTTGGTGTCGCCGTGCGAGGCATAGGCGCTGCTCAGGATGTCGGCCTGCTGCGTGCGCGTGGGCATGCCGGTGGACGGCCCGCCGCGCTGCACGTCGATGATCGTCACCGGGATCTCGGCGAAGTAGGCCAGGCCGATGAATTCGGTCATCAGGCTGACGCCGGGGCCTGAAGTGGCGGTGAAGGCGCGCGCGCCGTTCCAGCCGGCGCCGGTGACCATGCCGATCGAGGCGATTTCGTCCTCGGCCTGCACGATCGCATAGCGGTGTTCGCCGGTGGCCGGGTCGACACGCAGCTTGGCGCAGTATTTCTGGAAGGCCTCGGCCACCGACGACGACGGCGTGATCGGGTACCAGGCGCAGACGGTGGCGCCGCCGTAGACGCAGCCCAGCGCCGCCGCGGTATTGCCGTCGACGAGGATGCGCTCGCCGACGCCGTCGCGCTTCTCGACGCGCAGGCCCACCTGCTCGTGGCGCAGGTGTTCGGCGGCGAAGTCGCGCCCCAGGTGCAGCGCGCGCACGTTCGACGCCAGCAGCTTTTCCTTGCCGCGGAACTGCTCGCCGAACAGCGCCTCGATCACGCCGATGTCGATGCCCATCAGTTGCGCCAGCGCGCCGACGTAGAGGATGTTCTTGAACAGTTGGCGCTGGCGCGGATCGTCGTAGGTGGCGTTGCAGATCTCGGTGATCGGCATGCCGAGCGTGACCACGTCGTCGCGGAAGGCGCTGGGCGGCAGCGGGCGCGTCGAGTCGTAGAACAGGTAGCCGCCGCTTTCGACCTCGCGCACGTCCTGCGCCCAGGTCTGCGGGTTCATCGCCACCATCATGTCGATGCCGCCGCGCCGGCCCAGCCAGCCGGCCTCGCTGACGCGCGCCTCGTACCAGGTGGGCAGCCCCTGGATGTTGCTGGGAAAGATGTTGCGCGGGCTGACCGGCACGCCCATGCGGATGATGGCCTTGGCGAACAGCTCGTTGGCCGAGGCCGAACCCGAGCCGTTGACGTTGGCGAACTTGACGACGAAGTCGTTGACCGACTGAATGCGCTTCATGCCAGCACCTCCGCCACCGCCTGCTCGTCGCGGCAGCCCGGCCCGGCATGCGTCATCTCCAGGAAGAACTTCTGCATGTCCCAGGCGCCGGTCGGGCAGCGCTCGGCACACAGGCCGCAGTGCAGGCAGACGTCCTCGTCCTTGACCAGCACGCGCCCGGTCTTCAGTTCGCCGCTGACGTACAGCGCCTGCGCCAGGTTCGTCGACGGCGCCTTCAGGCGAGTGCGCAGATCGGCCTCGCCGCCGTTGGCGGTGAAGGTGATGCAGTCGGTGGGGCAGATGTCGACGCAGGCGTCGCACTCGATGCACAGCTTCTGCGTGAACTGGGTCTGCACGTCGCAGTTCAGGCAGCGCTGCGTCTCGCGCCAGGCGGTGGCCGCGTCGAAGCCCAGCTCGACCTCGACCTTGATGCTGGCCAGCGCGGCTTCCGCCTTGGCCCACGGCACCTTGAAGCGCGCGTCCTCGGACACCGCGTTGTCGTAGCTCCACTCGTGGATGCCCATCTTCTGCGACACCAGCGTCGTCTGCGGCGGCGGGCGCTGCGCCACGTCCTCGCCCTGCAGGAAGCGGTCGATCGACACCGCCGCCTCGTGGCCGTGCGCCACCGCGGTGATGATGTTCTTCGGCCCGAAAGCCGCGTCGCCGCCGAAGAAGACGTTGGCGCGCGTCGACTGCAGCGTCTTCTCGTCCAGCACCGGCAGGCCCCACTTGTCGAACTCGATGCCGGCATCGCGCTCGATCCAGGGGAACGCGTTCTCCTGCCCCACCGCCACCAGCACCTGATCGCAGGGGAAGAAGACATCGGGCTCGCCGGTGGGCTTCAAGCTGCGCCGGCCCTTGTCGTCGTACACCGCCTCGACGACTTCAAAGCTCATGCCCGTCAGCTTGCCGCCCTCGTGCACGAAGGCCTTGGGCACGTGGTTGTTGATGATCGGGATGCCTTCGTGCATCGCGTCCTCCTTCTCCCACGGGGACGCCTTCATCTCGTCGAAACCGCTGCGCACGATGACCTTGACGTCGCTGGAGCCGAGGCGCCGCGCCGAGCGGCAGCAGTCCATCGCGGTGTTGCCGCCGCCGAGCACGATGACGCGCGGCTTGACGCTCTTGACGTGGCCGAAGGACACCGAGGCCAGCCAGTCGATGCCGATGTGGATGGCGTCGGCCGCTTCCTTGCGCCCGGGGATCTGCAGGTCGCGCCCGCGCGGCGCGCCGCAGCCGGCGAAGACCGCGTCGTAGTCCTCGGCCAGCAGCGCCTTCATCGACTCGATGCGCTGGCCGGAGACGAACTGCACATGCGGCATGTCGGTGATGTAGCCGGTCTCTTCGTCGATGACACTTTCGGGCAGGCGGAAGCGCGGAATCTGCGTCCACATGAAGCCGCCGGCCTTGGCTTCACCGTCGAACACCGTGACGTGGTAGCCCAGCGGCGCCAGATCGCGCGCCACCGTCAGCGACGCCGGCCCGGCGCCGACGCAGGCCACGCGCTTGCCGTTGCGCGGCTCCGACTGCGGCATGCGCGCGCGCACGTCGCCCTTGTGGTCGGCGGCGACGCGCTTCAAGCGGCAGATGGCCACCGGCTCGGGCTTGGCGAGGTTCTCCTCCTCGACGCGGCCGCGGCGGCAGGCCGGCTCGCAAGGCCGGTCGCAGGTGCGGCCGAGGATGCCGGGAAAGACGTTCGACACCCAGTTGATCATGTAGGCGTCGCCGTAGCGGCCCTGGGCGATCAGACGGATGTATTCGGGAACAGGCGTATGCGCGGGGCAGGCCCATTGGCAATCGACGACCTTGTGGAAGTAGGCCGGATCGCTCACGTCGGTGGGGCGCACTTGACATCTCCTGACAGGGTGCGGCGCGGGGTGCGCGCCTGCGCAGGCCCTGCTGTTGCGCGGCGAAGTCTACGCCGGGACCCGCCCGGGACAAATCCGCTGCCGGCTTCAACCTGCGCGTGTTGCGGGATTGCTGCACGCCGCGTCAGCCCAGGCCCTGCACCTTCAGCAGCCCCGCCACCTTGCGGCCCTTGCGCGCGCGCCGGCCGACGTGGGCTTGCCAGCCGGCAGGCTTCAGCAGTTCTTCCTTCGGCTTGCCGCCGCGCCCGCTGCCAAGTACGCGCAGGCTGTCGCCGAAGCAGAGCACGGCGATCAGCGGCACGCGGTCGTCGACGTCCATCAGCGTCAGCCCGCGCCCGCCGTTGGACTGCAGCTTCAGCTCGTCGAGCGCAAACACCAGCAGCCGGCCGTCCTGTGCCAGGCAGGCCACCTGCCCCTCGCCGGGCGCCACCCGCGCCGGGCGCAGCAGCGTCTGGCCGGCATCGAGCGTCAGGAAGGCCTTGCCGGCCTTCTGCTTCGCATGCAGGTCGCCGGCCTTGGCCAGCAGCCCGTAGCCGCCGCTGCCGGCGAGCAGCAGCACCGTGTCGGCCGCACCGGCGAAGTAGTGCGCCGGCTGCGTGCCGCTTTCCAGTTCGATCAGCGAGGTGATCGGCGTGCCGTCGCCGCGACCGCCGGGCAGCGCGCCGACCGCGACGCTGTAGGCGCGGCCGTTGCTGCCCAGCAGCACCAGCGTATCGACGCTGCGGCAGGCGAAGCTGCCGTACAACGCATCGCCGGCCTTGAAGGCCAGCGTCGCCGGGTCGACCTCATGCCCCTTCAGCGCGCGTACCCAGCCCTTGGCGCTGACCACCACCGTCACCGGCTCGTCGACAACGCGGATCTCGGCGACCGCGCGCCTTTCTTCCTGCACCAGCGTGCGCCGCTCGTCGCCGTGAGCCTTGGCGTCGGCTTCGATTTCCTTGATCAGCGTGCGCTTCAGCGCCGCGGCGCTGCCGAGGATCTCTTCCAGCCTGCCCTGCTCTTCGCGCAGGCTCTTCAGCTCCTGCTCGATGCGGATCGCCTCCAGCCGCGCCAGCTGGCGCAGCCGGATCTCCAGGATGTCCTCGGCCTGCCGGTCGCTCAACTTGAAGCGCTCGATCAGCGCCGCCTTCGGCTCGTCGGCATTGCGGATGATGCGGATCACCTCGTCGATGTTCAGCAGCACCAGCTGCCGGCCTTCGAGCACGTGGATGCGGTCCAGCACGCGCTGCAGCCGGTGCTGCGTGCGCCGCTGCACCGTCGCCTGGCGAAAGTCGATCCACTCGGTGAGCATCCGGCGCAGGCTCTTCTGCGTCGGCCGGCCGTCGCGCCCGACCATCGTCAGGTTCAGCGGTACGCTGCACTCCAGGCTGGTATGCGCCAGCAGCGCAGTCACCAGCTCGTCCTGTTCCACCGTGCGGCTGCGCGGCTCGAACACCAGCCGCACCGGCGCGTCCTTGTCCGATTCGTCGCGCACCGCGTCCAGCACCGCCAGCAGCGAGGCCTTCAGCTGCAGCTGCTCCTGCGTCAGCGCCTTCTTGCCCGCCTTGAGCTTCGGGTTGCTGAGTTCCTCGATCTCCTCCAGCACCTTCTGCGCGCTGGTGCCCGGCGGCAGCTCGTTCACCACCAGCTGCCACTGGCCGCGCGCCAGGTCCTCGATCTTCCAGCGCGCGCGCAGCTTCAGCGAGCCGCGTCCGGTCGCGTAGGCCTCGCGGATGTCGTCGCGGCTGGAGATGATCTGCGCGCCGCCGGGGAAGTCCGGCGCCGGCAGCAGCGCGAACAGCTCGTCGTCGGCCAGCTTGTCGTTGCGGATCAGCGCCACCGCGGCGGCCGCCACCTCGCGCAGGTTGTGGCTGGGGATCTCGGTCGCCAGGCCGACGGCGATGCCGCTGGCGCCGTTGAGCAGCACGAAGGGCAGCCGCGCCGGCAGCAGCGCCGGCTCCTGCGTGGAGCCGTCGTAGTTGGGCACGAAGTCGACCGTGCCTTCGTCGATCTCATCCAGCAGCAGCCGCGCGATCGGGCTCGAGCGCGCTTCGGTGTAGCGCATCGCCGCCGCGCCGTCGCCGTCGCGGCTGCCGAAGTTGCCCTGGCCGTCGATCAGCGGGTAGCGCTGGCTGAAGCCCTGCGCCATCCTGACCAGCGCGTCGTAGGCCGCCTGGTCGCTGTGCGGGTGGAAGCGGCCGAGCACGTCGCCGACGACGCGCGCGCTCTTCACCGGCTTGGGCGCGCCCGCGGCACCTGTACCTGAATACGCCAGGCCCATGCGCTGCATCGCGTAGAGGATGCGGCGCTGCACCGGCTTTTGCCCATCGCAGACATCGGGCAGCGCACGGCCCTTGACCACGCTGAGCGCGTATTCGAGGTAGGCGCGCTCGGCGTACTGCGCCAGCGCGATGGCGTCGTCGGGATCGGGGCTCGGCGGGTCGAAAAGGTCGGGTTCGCGGGTCATGGATCTGTCATCTGAAGGGATCGAGCACGGTCAGGCCTTCCAGCCTTTGGCCATGCTGCAGGTCTTGCGTATACAGCGTGGAGCAACCGGCTTCGAGCGCGCTGGCGACGATGGTCGAGTCGTAGACATGCAGTCCGAAGCGCCTGGAGATGCGAATCGCGCGCTCATGCATCGCCAGCGTCAAGGGCAGCACGCGGCACATCTGCTTCAAGCCGGCGAGCAGATCCTCGATGGCCGGCCACGGCAGCGCATGCTTGCGCCTGGCCACGGCGGCAAACTCGTTCAGCACCTGCACGCTGATGGTGCCGCCTTCGGCCAGCAGATCCTCGGCCCGGGCGCAGCGGGCGCTGTCGGTCGAGAGCAGGTAGAGCGGGACGTTGGTGTCGAAAAACGCGTCGCCGCTCACCCACGGTCTCCGTAGGCCTCCAGACGGTCGAACTTGAAGTCCGCAGGAATCAGGCCGCGGTACTTGCGCAACCGTTCCAGGATCTCGCGGTTGCCGGGCGATCGCTTGATTGCGAGGCGGTCGCTGCCGGCCACGGTAACCTCGATCTGGTCGCCCTCCTTCAGCCCCAGCACCTCCACCACCGCCGCGGGCAAGCGGATCGCCAGGCTGTTGCCCCACTTCGAGACTTGCATGGTTGACGCATTCCGTGCTGGATAAACAAACCGCAATTGTATATCCAGAGCGCTCTCACCGCGGGAAGGTCTGGCGCAGCTTCAGCTTCCAGAACTTGCCGGTGGAGGTGCGCGGCACCGCGGCTATGGTTTCGTAGCGTTCGGGCAACTGCCACTTGGCAAAGCCGTGCGCCAGCAGGTGCGCGTTCAGCGCCTGCGCGTCGAGCGTCTGCCCCGGCCCGAGCGCGATGCAGGCCAGCGGCCGCTCGCTCCATTTTTCGTCGGGGATCGAGATCACCGCGGCCTCGGCCACCGACGGATGCGCCATCAGCGCGTTCTCCAGGTCCACCGAGCTGATCCACTCGCCGCCGGACTTGATCAGGTCCTTGGTGCGGTCGGTGATGCGCAGGAAGGCCAGTTCGTCCATCGTCGCCACGTCGCCGGTGCGCAGCCACACGGCGCCGCAGGGGTCGGTGCTGAACCTGTCTTCGGTCACCGGCAGCTCGTGGTAGCTGCCGGTGATGAAGGGGCCGCGTACCTGCACCTCGCCCATGGTCTTGCCGTCCCAGGGCGCGTCCTGGCCGTCATCGGTGCGGATGCGGAAGTCCACCAGCGGCACCGGCACGCCGGCCATCGCCGCGCGGCGGTAGCGCTCGTCCAGGCTCGCGTCCTTCAGCTCGGGCCGCGGGTACGACACCGAGCCCAGCGGCGAGGTCTCGGTCATGCCCCAGCCCTGCAGCAGCCGCACGCCGTGGCGGTCGAAGGCGCGGATCAGCGCCTCGGGCACGGGCGCACCGCCGACCACCGAGCGCATGCCCTTGGGCAGCGCCCAGCGGCCGGGCTGCTCGTTCAGCGCACGCTCGTAGAGCTGGATCAGGCTCATCCAGATGGTGGGCACGCCCAGCGACAGCGTCGGCGGCTCCTGCTGCATCAGGTCGAGCAGGTCTTCGGGGTGCAGGTGCGGCCCCGGGAACACCAGCTTGGCGCCGGTCATCACCGCGGCATAGGGCACGCCCCAGCTGTTGGCATGGAACATCGGCGTCACCGGCAGCACCACGTCTGCGCCGCGCAGGCCGACGTAGTCGCCCAGGCTGGCCACCAGCGTGTGCAGCACGGTGGAACGGTGCGAATAGACCACGCCCTTGGCGCGGCCGGTGGTGCCCGAGGTGTAGCACATCGACACCGGGTCGGTCTCGGCATGCGGCGCGTACTCGAAGCCGTCGGGGTCGGCACCGGCCAGCATCTTTTCGTAGTCGACGAAATCGGACCCCCAAGACGCCTCCGGCGCCGCCCCCCCGAGGGGGAGCGTCGGGCTTGGGGCGGCCGGGCGCCCGACCTCCGGCACCGGCGCGCCGGAGAACGGGAACACGATCACCTTCTCGAAAGCATGCAGGCCGGCGAACTGCTTGTACAACGGCAGCAGGATGTCGTCGACGATGAGGAAGCGGTCCTTGGCATTGCCGGCGATCCAGCCGATCTCCTCGGCCGCCAGGCGCAGGTTCAGCGTGTGCATCACGCCGCCGGCCGCCGGGATGCCGAAATAGGCCTCCAGGTGCGCATGGTGGTTCCAGCACAGCGTGGCCACGCGTTCGCCGCGCTGAAGCCCCAGCTGCTGCAGCGCGGAGGCCAGCGCGCGCGTGCGCCGGTAGTACTCGCCATAGCTGTGCCGCACCAGCGACTTGTCGGGCAGGCGCGAAACGATGCTGTTGCGGGAAAAGATCGTTCCGGCGCGCTCCAGCAGGTGGTTCAGCGACAGCGGCACGTCCATCATCGTGGCGATCATTTGATGTCTCCTTCTTCCTGGCCGAGCGCCAGGCGGGCCTGATATTCGCGGTCGAGCATGCTCATGACCACCAGCGAATCGTAGCCGTCGGCGCCGTCGATAGTCACGCGTACGCTTTCGCGCAGCCGCCCTTCCTCGACGAAGCCTTCGCTGGCGTACAGCGCCAGCGCGCGGCTGTTGAGCTGCTTCACGTCGAGCCAGAAGCGGTGCGCATGCAGGTCTCGGAATGCCAGTCTCTTGAGCAGCCGCACGCAGGCGCGGCCGTAGCCCTGCCCCTTGGTCTGCAGCACCAGCCGCTTCAGTTCCACGCTGCCGTGCGGGTTGCGGCAGCCCTGCAGGATGACGAAGCCGATGGCCGCCTCGTCCGCGCCGCCCTCGACGATGAAATGGCGAAAATCCGGGAAGCGCACCGCGCCTTCGTGCTGGGTGCGCTCCCAAGGCGTGATGAACGGCAGGTTGCGGCTGTCGCGCTCGACGGTGGTGACGTAGTCCAGGTCGGACAGCATCGTCGGGCGCAGGCGCAGGCGGTGGCTCATGGGGGCGCCACTGTATCGGAGGCCCGCTTGGCGCCGTTCGGCATGAACCGTGCAACGCAAAGCCCGCATGCCGGTCTAGGGTTTCGGGGGATGGCTTCGTGCACCGGCATGGGATTTACTTCGCCGCTACCGGCTAGGGCTTCGTCCCTGGACGGTGAATTCGACCCAATTCCAGGAGTTTGCAGATGAACGAGCGCAGCCTCAGAACTCTGATCGAAGACGTCAAGACCGGCAAGCTGCCGCGGCGCAGCTTCATCCACCGGATGGTCGGCCTGGGCCTGAGCGCACCGATGGCCTCGATGCTGCTGCTGCATGCCGGCGCGGCGCAGGCGCAGAGCACGCTGCCCGCCTACAAGCCCGCCAAGCGCGGCGGCGGCGGCACGCTGAAATTACTGTGGTGGCAGGGTCCGGTGCACCTGAACCCGTACTGGGCCACCGGCACCAAGGAGCAGGAAGGCTCGCGCATGTTCTACGAGCCGCTGGCGGCCTGGGACAACGACGGCAACCTGTTCCCGGTGCTGGCCGCCGAAGTGCCGTCGCCGCAGAACGGCAGCGTTTCGGCCGACGGCAAGGTCGTCACCTGGAAGCTCAAGCAGGGTGTCACCTGGCACGACGGCAAGCCCTTCAGCGCCGATGACGTGATCTTCAACTGGGAGTTCGCCAAGGATCCTGCCACCGCGTCGGCGGTGATCTCGGTCTACAAGGACATCACGGTCGAGAAGGTCGATGCGCACACGGTGCGCATCACCTTCCCGAAGCCGACGCCGTTCTGGGCCGAGCCCTTCGTCGGCACCAACGGCATGATCATCCCGAAGCATTTGTTCGCGCCGTACAGCGGCGCGAAGTCGCGCGAGGCGCCGATGAACCTCGCGCCGGTGGGCACCGGCCCCTACAAGTTCACCGACTTCAAGCCCGGCGACATGTTGCGCGGCACCTTGAACCCGAACTACCACCAGCCGAACCGGCCCTATTTCGACGCCATCGAGATGAAGGGCGGCGGCGACGCCATCGGCGCGGCGCGCGCGGTGCTGCAGACCGGCGAGTACGACTACGCCTGGAACCTGCAGGTCGAGGACGAGATCCTCAAGCGGCTGGAAGCCTCGGGCAAGGGCAAGGTGACGATCGTCGCCGGCGGCAACATCGAGTTCATCCTGCTCAATTCCACCGACCCGTGGACCGAGGTCGACGGCGAGCGCGCCAGCATCAAGAGCAAACACCCGGCCTTCCAGGACAAGGCGGTGCGCGAGGCGATGGGCCTGCTGGTGGACCGCAAGGCGGTGCAGGACTTCATCTACGGCCGCACCGGCGTGGCCACGGCCAACTTCCTGAACAACCCCGAGCGCTATCGCAGCAAGGCGACCAGGTTCGAGTTCAACGTCGACAAGGCGAACCAGGTGCTCGAGGCGGCCGGCTGGAAGAAGGGCGCCGACGGCATCCGCGCCAAGGGCAACGTCAAGCTGAAGTTCGTCTACCAGACCTCGGTCAACCAGCCGCGGCAGAAGACGCAGGCCATCGTCAAGGATGCCTGCACCAAGGCGGGCATCGATCTGGAACTGAAGAGCGTGACGGCGGCGGTGTTCTTCGGCGGCGACTTCGCCAATCCGGACACCTACCAGAAGTTCTGGGCCGACATGCAGATGTACACGACGACGATGACCCAGCCCGACCCGCAGACCTTCATGGAGCAGTACTGCTCGTGGGAGCTGGCGCAGAAGGAGAACAAGTGGGCCAAGCGCAACATCTCGCGCTGGCGCAACGACGAGTACGACCAGCTGCACACCGCCTCGCAGGCGGAGATGGATCCGGTCAAGCGCGCAGCGATGTACATCAAGATGAACGAGATCGTCGTCGGCGACGGCAACATCATCCCGGTGGTGTTCCGCCCGCGCCCGTCGGCCGCTGCGCTGAAGCTGGTGGCGCCGCTGTCCGGCTGGGACAACGACTTGTGGGCGCTGCCGCACTGGTTCAAGGAAGCCTGAACACCGCTTGCCTGAACCGCACGGGGCGCTGCCGTGGGCAACTATCTGCTGCGCCGGCTGCTGATCGCGCTGCCCAGCCTGCTCGGCATCAGCCTGGTGCTGTTCACCGTGCTGGCGCTGGCGCCGGGCGACCCCTTCGAGGAGCTGGCCACCAACCCGAACGTGCCGCCCGAGGTGCGGCTGGCGCTGCGCGCGCAGCTCGGGCTGGACGATCCGGTGTGGCAGCGCTACCTGCATTGGCTGGGCTCGATGCTGCAGGGCCAGTGGGGCTTCTCCTTCGTCAGCCGCATCGACGTCGACACGCTGATCTGGCAGCGCCTGCCGGTGACGGTGGCCATCGTCGGCGCCTCGATCGTGCTGGCGCTGGGGGTGGCGCTGCCGGTGGGCGTGCTCGCCGCCGTCAAGCCCTATTCGTGGTTCGACCGCATCGCCAGCACGCTGGCCTTCATCGGCTTCTCGCTGCCGACCTTCTTCACCGGGCTGCTGTTCATCCTGCTGTTCTCGATCCAGCTCGACTGGCTGCCCTTCGTCTTCCGCGCCGACCTGCCTGACACCGGCTGGGCCTGGTGGTGGGAACATTTCAAGCAAAGCATCATGCCGGTGTCGGTGCTGGGGCTGGCGCTGGCCGGCAGCTGGATGCGCTACGTGCGCTCGTCGGTGCTCGACGTGATCCGGCTCGACTACGTCGCCACCGCGCGCAGCAAGGGCTTGAGCGAGCGCGTGGTGATCGTCAAGCACGCGCTGCGCAACGCGCTGATCCCGGTGGTCACGCTGGTGGCGCTGCAGTTGCCGCAGCTCTTCGGCGGCGCCATCGTCACCGAGCAGATCTTCCGCATTCCCGGCATCGGCTCGCTGCTGATCGACGCCATCCTGCGCAACGACACGCCGGTGATCATGGCCGTGACCTTCGTGCTCAGCGTGCTGGTGATCCTGTTCAACCTGTTGGCCGACGTGCTCTATGGCTGGCTCGACCCCCGCATCAGCTATCGGTGAGCCGCTGGGCCGGCAGGCCGCTGCCGGCTCGCTGTGGGCCGAGGCCTGGCGGCGCTTCAAGCGCCATCGGCTGGCCTACTGGAGCCTGTGGCTGCTGGGCCTGCTGGTGCTGGCGGTGCTGCTCGGCCCGCTGGTCTACAAGGTCGGCATCAACGACATCGACTTCCAGGCGCGGCTCGCACCGCCCAGCTGGCGCCATCCGCTGGGCACCGACGACCTGGGCCGCGACCTGTTGGCGCGCGTGCTCTACGGCGGGCGCATCTCGCTGGCCGTGGGCCTGGCGTCGATGCTCGTGGCCATCGTCGCCGGCGTCACCGTCGGCGCCATCGCCGGCATCTCGCGCGGCTGGGTCGATGCCGCGCTGATGTGGCTCACCGACCTGTTCCTGAGCCTGCCGCAGCTGCCGATGCTGCTGGTGCTGATCTTCTTCTTCCGCGAAGGCCTGAAGGCGCTGGTCGGCCCCGAGGTCGGCATCTTCGTGCTCATCGTGCTGGTCATCGGCGGCTTCCGCTGGATGCCGGCCGCGCGCGTGGTGCGCGCGCAGTTCTTCAGCCTGCGAGAGAAGGAGTTCGTCGAAGCGGCGCGCGCGCTCGGCGCGAGCACGCCGCGCGTGGTGGCGCGCCACATCCTGCCCAATTCGCTCGGGCCGGTGATCGTCGCCGCGACCATCGACGTGGCCGCGGCCATCATCCTGGAAAGCACCTTGAGCTTCCTCGGCCTGGGCTTCCCGCCCGACATCCCCACCTGGGGCCGGCTGCTGTTCGACGCCAAGGACTACCTGGACATCGCCATGCACTGGTCGCTGTTCCCGGGGCTGGCGATCTTCGTCACCGTGCTGTCGATCAGCTTCATCGGCGACGGGCTGCGCGACGCGCTCGACCCGAGGCGGGTGCTGTGACGGCGCTGCTCGACATCCGCGGCTTGAAGACCCACTTCAAGACCGACGACGGCTGGCTGCATGCGGTCGACGGCGTGGACTTGCAGATCGACCGCGGCGAGACGGTGGGCGTAGTCGGCGAATCGGGCTGCGGCAAGAGCGTCACCGCGAAGACGGTGCTGAAGCTGATCGACATGCCGCCGGGCAGGATCGTCGCCGGCCAGGTGCTGTGGAAGGGCCGCGACCTGGTGCCGCTGCCGCCGGCGGCGATGCAGAAGATCCGCGCCAAGGAAATCTCGATCATCTTCCAGGAGCCGATGACCAGCCTGAACCCGGTGTTCACGGTCGGCGAGCAGATCGCCGAGAGCCTGCGCCTGCACGAAGGCCTGTCGCGGCGCGCGGCGCTGGACCGTGCGGTGCAGATGCTGAAGCTGGTGCGCATCCCCACGCCCGAGCGGCGCGTGCGCGACTACCCGCACCAGTTCTCCGGCGGCATGCGCCAGCGCGTGATGATCGCCATCGCGCTGGCCTGCCAGCCGCAACTGCTCATCGCCGACGAGCCGACCACCGCGCTGGACGTGACCATCCAGGCGCAGATCCTCGACCTGCTGCAGCGGCTGAAGGACGAGATGGGCATGGCGGTGATGCTGATCACGCATGCCATGGGCGTGGTCGCCGAAGTGGCGCAGCGCGTGGTCGTGATGTACGCCGGCAAGGTGGTCGAGGAAGCCCCGGTGCGCGAGCTGTTCGCGCACCCGCGCCATCCGTACACGCAGGGGCTGATCCGCTCGATTCCGCGCATCGACCTGGCGGCCGCGCACAAGCTGCGCCTCGAAGCCATTCCCGGCACCGTGCCGAAGCTGATCGAGCCGGCCGAAGGCTGCCGCTTCGCCGCGCGCTGCAAGCATGCCAAGGCCGCATGCCTGCAGGCCACGCCGCCGCTGCGCGAAGCGGCGAGCGGCCACCGCGTGGCCTGCATCCTTGACCTATGAGCGTGCACGGCCGCCCGAGGCGCGAACTCCCCCTCGGGGGGAAGGCGCGCAGCGCCAAGGGGGCTCAGTGAACGCGCCGCTGCTGCAGGTCAAGAACCTGAAGAAACGCTTCCCGATCCGCGGCGGGCTGTTGCGCCGCGTGGTCGACCACGTGCATGCGGTGGACGGCGTCAGCTTCGATCTGGCGGCCGGCGAGACGCTGGGCCTGGTCGGCGAATCGGGCTGCGGCAAGAGCACCACCGGCCGCTGCGTGCTGCGGCTGATCGAGCCCACTGCCGGCGAGGTGCGCTTCGAGGGTCGCGAGGTCGGCGCGATGGCGCCCGAACAGCTGCGCGCGCTGCGGCGCGATATGCAGATCATCTTCCAGGATCCCTTCGCCAGTCTGAACCCGCGCCTGACCGTCGGCGCGATCGTCGGCGAGGGGCTGGTGATCCACAAGCTGGCGAAGAACCCGCGCGAGATCGGCGAGCGCGTCGCGCAGCTGCTGCAGACGGTGGGCCTGTCGGCCGACCACATGCGGCGCTATCCGCACGAATTCTCAGGCGGCCAGCGCCAGCGCATCGGCATCGCACGCGCGCTGGCGGTCAACCCGAAGCTGGTGGTCTGCGACGAGGCGGTGTCGGCGCTGGACGTGTCGATCCAGGCGCAGGTGATCAACCTGCTGGAAGACCTGCGCGCGCAGTTCAACCTGAGCTACGTGTTCATCGCCCACGACCTGAGCGTGGTCGAGCACATCAGCCACCGCGTGGCCGTGATGTACCTGGGCCGCATCGTCGAGCTCGCGCCGTCGCGCCAGCTGTATGCCGCGCCGAAGCATCCGTACACCGAGGCGCTGCTGTCGGCCGTGCCGATCCCCGATCCGAGCATCCAGCGCAAGCGCATCGTGCTCGAAGGCGATGTACCGAGCCCCATCCACCCGCCCCGCGGCTGCCACTTCCACCCGCGCTGCCCGCGCGCGCAGGCGCGCTGCCGCGAGGAGTCGCCGCAACTGCGCGAGCTGGCGCCCGGGCATGTGGCGGCCTGCCACTTTCCCAGTGTCGACTAGCGCCAGTTGATCCAGAATCGCGCTGCGGCGCCCGCCGCGACCCACGACCCACACGAGGAGACCCACATGCTGAAGTCAGGGATCGATCAGGACGCGCTCATCGACATGTTTGCCGAGGCCTCGGCCAAGCAGGGCGAGAAACTGCGCAAGACCGTCGCCGAGGCCACGCTGAAGGCGCTGCAGGGCCGCGAGCTGACGCTGGAGAACGTGCGCAAGGTCATCAAGACGGTGACGCAGGCGGCCTCGGCCGGCGCGGCCAAGAACCCGGCCCCGGCGGTCGACGTGGAAGCCATGCTGCGCAAGGCCTTCGACGGCATGGACGCGGCGCTGCTGAAGGCGGTGCAGGCCAACCACAAGGCGTTGCAGCAGTTGGTCGACCAGGGCGCCGGCCTGCGCGAGACGCAAGTCAAGGCCGCGCTGCAGGGCGTCGAGAAGATGGAAGACATGTTCTTCAGCACCGTCGGCAAGGCCGTGCAGGGCGTCGCCGCACCGCTGCAGGGGCCGTGGCAGCAGGTGCTGCAGTCGATGAAGCTCCAAGGCACGGCCACCGGCGCCGGCGCGGCGCAAACCGTCGAGCAGCTGATGGGCCAGACGCAGGACGCGCTGCGCAAGGGCCGCGCCACCAGCCTGCGCGCCAGCCAGGCGCTGTTGGACAGCTATGCGGCCATGGTCAGCGGCGTGCTCATCGGCATGAGCGAAGGCCTGGGCGGTGCGGTGCCGGCCGCGGCGAAGGCCGCGCCGGCGAAGAAGCGCAGCGCGTCGAAGTAACGAACCCACATCGGCACCCGCGGGCCGGCTCCCGGCCCGCGGCGCAGCCGCCGGCACCTGGCTGCGGTTTGCGCAGCCCCCGCCGCGGCGGCGAGGCGCCCACCACCCGCAGCTCGACTCGAAGCGCAGCACCTGGCGGGTGGTCGCCGCAGCGCCGCTTTTGCCGGCGGCGTGGTCCTGCCGGCGTCCATCTTCACGCGCAGCCGGGCGGCGGAAGCGGGCCGCGGGTCGGGCGCAGCGCGGCCCTGAGGGCGCTCAGGGACGGCTAAGTCGGCGCCTCTAGTCTTTCCGGCACGCAACTTCCTGCGTGCCTTTGGAGAGACAGCATGAATCCCACCACCCGACGCGCGCTGCTGGCCATCGCCACTGCCGCCGCCGGCGCGACCGGCGCCGTCGCGTATGCCGCCCAGGGCGGCGGCGAAAACGATGCGCTGGCCATCGCCAACGCCAGGATCCCGCTCGTGCAGGCCATTGCCGCGGCCGAACAGCACGCCGGCGGCAAAGCCGCGAAGGCCGAATTCGAGCACTCGCGACAAGGCTGGGTCTACGAGGTCGAGGTCGTCGCCGGGACCCGGGTTCTGGACGTGCAGGTCAGTGCCGAGACCGGCGCCGTGCTCTCTTCGACACCGGACAAGCTGGATTGAAGACCGGGCGGCCGGGCCTGCCGCTGCCCGGCCCACTGCACATCACGGCATCACGGCATCACAGCATCACGCATGAGGAACACGATGAACGCATCGACAGACACCGGCAGAGACTGGCTCGTCAAGGTGCCGCAGGTCACGCTGGCCTTCTGGGTCATGAAGATCCTGTGCACCACGGTCGGCGAGACCGGCGCGGACTTCCTGGCCGTCGACGCCGGCCTCGGCCAGGGGCCGACGCGCGCATTGATGGCCGTCCTGCTGGCAGCGGCCCTGACATGGCAGTTGCGCACCCCGCGCTGGACGCCGTGGATCTATTGGCTCAGCGTGGTGCTGGTCAGCATCGTCGGCACCCAGATCACGGACCTGCTCACCGATCGACTCGGCGTGAGCCTGTACCTCAGTTCGGCCGTATTCGCCGTGCTGCTGGCGGCGACGTTCTTCGTCTGGCATCGTGTCGAGCACACGCTTTCGATCCACGACATCGCCACGCGCCGCCGCGAGCTCTTCTACTGGGTCGCGATCCTGTGCACGTTCGCGCTCGGCACCGCCACCGGCGACCTCGCGACCGAGGCGCTGCAGCTGGGCTTCACGCGCGGCGCGGTCGCCTTCGGTGCGCTGATCGCCATGACCTACGGCGCCTGGCGCCTGGGCGGCAACGCCGTGCTGACGTTCTGGATCGCCTACATCCTCACGCGCCCGTTCGGCGCCGCGCTGGGCGACCTGCTGACGCAATCGGCGGCCTACGGCGGCCTGGGCCTGGGCGCCATGTGGACGAGCGCGCTCTTTCTCGGCGTCATCGTGGTGCTGGTCGCCGTCGAACAGTTCGGCGCGACGCGCTGCCCGAAGCCGCTGGCCGCGCAGTGAGCGGCATCGCGATCCTCCGAGGCTGCATCATGTGCATTCCGAATTCCGCATCGCATCCGCTGGCTGCGCTGGCGCTCGCTGCATGCGTGACCCTGGGCGCCGGCTGCTCCAAGCCCGGCGATCCGGGCGCCACCGCCGCAGCGTCGCCCGGCAGCGGCGCAACGGCCGTGGCGCCCCGGGCGCGATCGGCCTCGCGGCTCGGCGACCTGAGCGCGTTTCGCACCATCGCTGCCGATGCGGCCGCCATCGTCGACAAGGGTGACCTGCCGGCCGCCAAGGCGCGCATCAAGGATCTCGAAGTGAGCTGGGATGCGGCCGAGGCGGGCCTGAAACCGCGCGCTGCCGACGACTGGCACATGCTGGACAGGGCGATCGATCGCGCGCTCCAGGCGCTGCGCGCCGACGCCCCGGATGCGGCCAGGTGCAAGGCGACGCTGGCCGCGCTGCTCGCCACGTTCGATACGCTGCAGGGCAAAGCCTGACCGCCGCACGCCATGGACATTGCCGCTCTCATCCACAGTTACGGCTACGCGGTCGTGGCGATCGGCGCCTTCCTCGAAGGCGAGACGGTGCTCCTGCTCGCCGGCGCGGCCGTCGTCCAGGGGCACCTGGCGCTGCCCGCCGTGGTCGCGGTGGCCACGCTCGCGAGCTTTCTCGGCGATCAGTTGTACTTCCTGGCCGGGCGCCGCCACGGCACGGCGCTCCTCGGACGCTTTCCGGCGCTGCAGCCGCGCGTCGAGCGCGTCATGCGCCTGCTCGAACGTTGGCACCTGCCGCTCATCCTCGGCATCCGCTTCCTCTACGGGTTGCGCATCGCGGGGGTGATGGCGCTCGGCATGAGCAGCGTCGCCTGGCCGCGCTTCAGCGCCCTCAACTTCATCGGGGCCGCGGCGTGGGCGTCGCTGATCGCCGCCGTCGGCTACGGCGCGGGGCACGCGCTGATGCACGCGCTCGCCGTGATCGACGCCGACGAGCTCTGGGGCCTCGCATTGCTGCTCGCGGCAGGCGCACTGTGGTGGCTGGCCGCGCGCCGGCGCCGCGCCGCGCACGCGCAGGCGCTCGCGCGTCCCAGCCATGCCGCAAATGGATGCCCGATCCCCGACGCCACGCAGGCGCGGGGCAGCCGGCGCGCAGCGCGCGCGGACGCGACGTCCACCGCGGCCGAGGCCGGCTGCCCGCCGCCCGCGGCCCGACGCCCGGAGTCCATCGAACCCACGCCGCGCCGTTGAATTCCATCGTCATCATCATGAACACGCCTACCGACCACACGCTGGCCAAGGTGCCCGAAGTGACCTTCGGCTTCTGGCTGCTCAAGATCGCCGCGACGACGCTGGGCGAGACCGGCGGCGACGCCGTCTCGATGTCGATGCAGCTCGGCTATCTCGACGCGACCTTCGTCTTCATCGCGATCTTCATCGTCTGCGTCGGCGCGCAGGTCCGGGCGCGCCGCTTCCGCCCGGCGCTGTACTGGGCGACGATCGTCGCCACGACGACGCTCGGAACGACGATCGCCGACTTCGTCGACCGCTCGCTCGGCATCGGCTACGCGGGCGGCTCTGCGCTGCTGCTCGGGCTGCTGCTGGCATCGCTGTGGCTGTGGCAGCGCAGCCTCGGCTCGGTCGCCGTGGCCAGCGTCGGCACGCCGCGCGCCGAGATGTTCTACTGGGTGACGATCATGTTCTCGCAGACGCTGGGCACGGCGCTGGGCGACTGGAGCTCGAGCACCGCCGGTCTCGGCTATGTCGGCGCGGCGATCGTCTTTACCGTGCTGCTCGCGGGCGTCGCCGCGGCCTACTTCTGGACGCCTGTTTCGCGCACGCTGCTCTTCTGGGCTGCCTTCGTTCTGACGCGTCCACTGGGTGCGAGCCTGGGCGACTTCCTGGACAAGCCGCTCGGCGCGGGCGGCCTGGCGCTGAGCCGCTATGGCGCGTCGGCCGTGCTGGCATGCTTCATGTTGCTCATGATCATTTTCGTCAGGCAGCGCCCGGCGCGCGCTGCGCACTGACGGGCAACGCCGCGGCCACCGCGCGGCACGAGGAGGAGGAGGAGGAGGACCGATGCGCGTGCTGCTGGTCGAAGACGATGCGATGATCGGCGAGGCCGTGCGCGGCGCCCTGGGCGACGCCGCTTACGCCGTCGACTGGGTACGCGACGGGCAGGCGGCGCTGGCCTCGCTGGCCGCGCAGCACTACGACCTGATGCTGCTCGACCTCGGTCTGCCGGGCACCGACGGGCTGCAGGTGCTCGCCGCGACCCGCCGCCGCGACAATCCGCTGCCGGTGCTGGTCGTCACCGCGCGCGACGGCGTCGACGACCGGGTGCGCGGGCTCGACGGCGGCGCCGATGACTACGTGCTCAAGCCCTTCGAGATGGTCGAGCTGCTGGCGCGCATGCGCGCCGTGCTGCGGCGCAAGGCCGGCAGCGCGGCGCCGGTGCTGGACAACGGCGCCGTCTCGCTCGACCCGGCGACGCACGAAGCGCGCGTGGCCGGCGGCGGGGGCGGCGCGGCGATCGTGCTGTCGCGGCGCGAGTTCTCGCTGCTGCACGCGCTGCTCGTGCGTCCCGGCGCGATTCTCTCGCGCGGCGAGCTCGAGGATCGCATCTACGGCTGGGGCGAGGAGGTCGAGAGCAATGCGGTCGAGTTCCTGATCCACTCGCTGCGGCGCAAGCTCGGCAGCACAGTCATCAGGAACGTCAGGGGCGCGGGATGGATGGTCGCCAAGAGCGGTTGAGGCCGTCGGTGCAGCGCCGGCTCGCGCTCGCGCTCGCGCTGGCGATCGCCGTCGCGGCCGCCGCAGCGGGCATCTTCTCGTTCCTGGCCGCCTACGACGAGGCCAGCGAGCTGCAGGACGACGTGCTGCGCCAGGTCGCGCAACTGGTCGAGGGCCAGCGCATTGCGCCCGTGGCGTTGCCGCGCGACGAACACTTCAAGAACCACGACGACGGCTCGCGCGTGATCGTGCAGCGGCTGGGCGAGGCCGGCCCGGCGGGCCCGGGCATCGACGACGGCGGTGTGCTTGCCCTGCCGGCGACGCTCGGCGACGGGCTGCACACGCTCGATGCCGGGGGCGAGCGCTTTCGCGTGCTGGTGCGCACCACCGGGCGCGGCGAGCGCTTCGCCGTGGCGCAGGAGTCCGACCTGCGCGACGACATCGCACGCGACAGCGCGCTGCGCACGGTGCTGCCGTTCCTGGTGCTGATGCCGGTGCTGCTGCTCGTCGCCGCCGGCCTCGTGCGCGGGATGTTCCGCCCGATCGCGGTGCTCGCGGCCGAGGTCGATCTGCGCGGCGAGCACGACCTGCGGCCCTTCGACGAAGCCCCGGTGCCGGCCGAGGTGCGGCCGTTCGTCGCCGCCATCAACCGCTTGCTCGCGCGGGTGGCGAATACGCTGCACACCCAGCGCCGCTTCGTCGCGGACGCGGCGCACGAGCTGCGCTCGCCGCTGGCCGCGCTGTCGCTGCAGGCCGAGCGGCTGGGCGAGGCGCCGATGTCGCCGGCCGCGCGCGAGCGCCTCGCGACGCTGCGCGACGGCATCGGGCGCGGCGCGAAGCTGCTCGAGCAGCTGCTGGCGCTGGCGCGCGCGCAATCCGCCGCAGCGGCGCCCGGCGGGCCGGTATCGGTCCAGCGCGTGTACCGCCGGGTGCTGGAAGATTTGATGCCGCTGGCGCAAACGCGGGATATCGACTTCGGCATCGAAGGCGCGCGCGACGCAATGGTGGCGGCCAGCGAGATCGACGTCTTCACGATCGTCAGGAACCTGGCCGACAACGCGATCCGCTACACGCCGCCGGGCGGCCGGGTCGATCTCAGGCTGGACGAGGAGGGTTCACTGGCGGTGCTGCGCGTGTCGGACAACGGCCCCGGCATCGCGCCC
>DAIMFR010000002.1:150670-153325 GCA_036724445.1 Rubrivivax sp.
GGTGGCGATCGAGTTGGCCGTGTCGTGGAAACCGTTGATGTACTCGAAGACGAGCGCGATCAGCACGACGGTCAGGACGAGGATCAGCATGGGCGGGCCGTCAGCTGTTCTTCAGCGCGACTTGATAGACGACGGCCCCGGCATCGCGCCCGCCGATCGCGGCCGCGTGTTCGACCCGTTCTACCGCGTGCCCGGCAGCGGGCAGACGGGCTCGGGGCTGGGACTGGCCATCGTTCGCGCCGTCGCGGATCGGATCGGCGCGCGCATCGAACTCGGCTTTGCCGACGCCGCCGGGCGCAGCGGGCTGTGCGTCGCCGTGCGCATGGCGCTGGCCGGGGCGGAGCGATGAGCGCAGGCGCGATGCGCGTGATCGAGCGGGAGCCATGCTCGTCGAGGACGACGATTCACCGCGGGGGCAGCGGTGGCGGTCGATTGCTTGCCGGGGCGCAAATGTCGCTTACGATCTCGCCATATGTCGCCTTGTTCGGAATGGCATCCATGACCACCATCGCAGAAGTCGAGGACTTCCTGGGCGGCAAGGAAGCGCTGGGCGTAAAGCGGGGAAAGGCAGCCGACTGGGAAGCGCTGATCCATAAGGGCATGCCGGTGCGCTCCGTCGAGGTCTTGAAGCGCAGCATCGCGATACCCGACAACCAGCTTGCCGCCCTCTTGGGCATCAGCGAGAAGACGCTGTCGAGGGCGCGCGCCGCCAACGGCCGGCTCGATCGGGTCGCCAGCGATCGGCTGTTCCGCGTCGCGCGGATCGCCGCATTGTCCATCGAGGTCTTGGAAAGCGTGCAGCCCGCTCTGCACTGGCTCAAGCGTCCGCAGGTCGGGCTGGGCGGCAAGGTGCCGTTGTCCATGCTCGCCTCCGACGCCGGCCGCGACCAAGTCGAGAAGCTGCTGCTGCGCATCGAGCACGGCGTCTACAGCTGACCCTTACCGGTCGCCCATCGCATCGTCAAGGCGCGGTACGCACGCGACGCCTTCAGCGGCGAAGGCGCACGCATCGCCGGCGGCCGCTGGAATGCGCCGGGCGACGCCGCGGTCTACACATCATCCTCGCTGGCGTTGGCAGCCATCGAGGCCTTCGTGCACTTCGGCGACGACGGGATGCACATCGAGTTCGTGTGTTTCCGTGTGGAAATACCCGACGACATCGCAGTTCAACACTGCCGGCGGCCGCCCGCAGACTGGCGCGCCGAACCGCCCCAGCAGGCCAGCATGCGCTGCGGCTCGAACTGGCTGCGCCGCCAGCGCACTGCCGCGCTCGATGTGCCCTCAGCCATCGTCCCCTCGGAGTGCAACTACCTGCTCAACCCCAAGCACCCCGAGTTCCAACGCACTCGGATCGGTCGCCCTCGGCCGTTCGCGTTCGATCCACGGATGTGGAAGTAGCGTGGTGCGCGAAAAGGAGCTGGGCTCGATGACGTGGCGCTGGTCACGAGCACCGGGTTCCTGATCGGCAAGCAGCTGCCCTACGTGGTGCTGACGCTGCCGAACTTCCTGCTGCCGATGCCTTCGCGGCTTCGTGTAGTGTCGGCACGGCGCCCCTTCCTCTCAGCGCGGAGTCGCCAGCGCCGTCCTGGACGCCTTGGCCGTCTTCACCTGCTCGACCAGAAACACCACCGACTGCGCAATCGCATCCTTGGTCACAGCCTCGAGGTTCGTGCCTTGAAGGCTCTGGAACTGACCGCCGAAGCCTGCGAACGTGCCGCCCACTGCACCGCCGCCAAAACCGCCCAGCGACAACGAAGAATTCTCAGTGCTGGCCGTGGCGCGCTTGGAGCCAAGAACCTTGGCCGTGTTCACGTCGACCAGCCGCATGTCAAGCGACACGGCCGCCTTCTGCGTCTTGGTGCCAATGGAGCCGATCACCGGCAGCAACCCGCCACCGAAGCTCGTGTTCTCCACGGAAACGTCGACCTGCGTCACGGCACCCGAGATCAGGAAGTCGGCCTGCTGGGTCTGCACCTTCTTGCCGGCAAGGTCCAGCTCGCGGGCGATCTCGTCCATCTGCTCGCGGTCCTGGATGTCGAAGCACCCCGTGTCGGCAAGCGCGGTGACCAGCACGTCCTTGATGCCGTCGGCGATGCCGGTGACGTTCGCCGGGCCGCCGTTGGCCACATTGGCCAGCTGCAGCAAGGCCGCCAGGCCGGTGTTCGGGGCGTTGGCGGGCGCGCCGCCGCAGTTCGACGCCTTGCACTGCAGCTTGCCGACCATCACCGAGGCCAGCGCCTGCTCGCAGCGGGGCAAGGGGGGCACAACGCTGGCCGCCGAAGCGGCAGGAACCGAAGCAGTGCTGTTCGGCAGCGCGGCTTCGTTTGCGCCGGCGAAAGACGCTGGGAGCACGAGGGCGATGGCAGCAAGCAGACGCACAGAGTTCATGGCGGACGAGGTATTGGGGCGAAACAGAGGTTGAGGAATGAAGCAGGCCCTGAACGGCCTTCTTCGATAGCCATCGACCGCTCGCGCAAGGTGTTGAGCCGACGGCGAATGGAAGCTCGCACGAGCCGTGACCGACCGCACGATCGGCAATGTGGGACGCACCCCTCTCGAACGAACGGATTCTCAGGTCGAGCGCGGTTGCTGCAGCCCGGCTCAGAGGCTGAGAGTTTTTCGGAATTTGACCGCGACGACCTTCCGGCCTGCGAC
>DAIMFR010000003.1:0-9693 GCA_036724445.1 Rubrivivax sp.
GCGTGGTCTCGGGCCACATCCGCGGCCAGACCAACACCATGCCGCTGCACATCGAAATCCTCTACAACGAATACCAGTTCGCCGCGGCCTTCGCGGTGGCCTCGCTGCTGGCGCTGCTGGCGCTGGTGACGCTGGCGCTGAAGTACCTGGTCGAGCAGCGCGTCAAGCATCAACGGCGCGCGGTCGGCGATCGCGCGGAGTGAAAGTCGAATGAATCCTGTCAAGGCGGATCAGAGCGGGCGGGCCGAGCGCCGGGCCGCTCCCAAGCCGGCCCGCACCCCCACGAGGGGCGGGCCGATGTACCCATCGGACCGGGGGCATCCGTGAGCATCGAGATCCGCAACCTGAACAAGCGCTTCGGCGCGACCGTCGTCTGCGACGAGCTGAACCTGGACATCCCGGCCGGCGAGCTGGTCGCGCTGCTCGGCCCGTCGGGCTCGGGCAAGACCACGCTGCTGCGCATCATCGCCGGGCTGGAGGTGCCGGACAGCGGCCACGTGCTGTTTCACGGCGAGGACGCGACGAACACCACGGTGCGCGAGCGCAACGTCGGCTTCGTGTTCCAGCACTACGCGCTCTTCAACCACATGACGATCTTCGAGAACGTCGCCTTCGGGCTGCGCGTGCGGCCGAAGCCGCGGCGGCCGTCGGATGCCGAGATCAAGTCCAAGGTGATGGAGCTGCTGAAGCTGGTGCAACTGGACTGGGTGGCCGACCGCTACCCGCACCAGCTGTCCGGCGGCCAGCGGCAGCGCATCGCCCTGGCGCGCGCGCTGGCGGTGGAGCCGAAGGTGCTGTTGCTGGACGAGCCCTTCGGCGCGCTCGACGCCAAGGTGCGCAAGGAACTGCGCCGCTGGCTGCGCCGGCTGCACGACGAGATGCACGTCACCAGCGTGTTCGTCACGCACGACCAGGACGAGGCGATGGAAGTCGCCGACCGCATCGTCGTCATGAACCACGGCGCGATCGAGCAGCAGGGCACGCCCGACCAGGTCTACGACCATCCGGCCAGCCCCTTCGTGCTGCAGTTCCTGGGCGACGTGAACCTGTTCCACGGCCGGCTCGGCGCCGGCGGCCACGGCCCGGGCGGTGTCGAAGCCGAAGCCGACACCGTGTATGTGCGGCCGCACGAGCTGGACATCGTCGCCGGCCCCGAGCCCGGCACGCTGCCGGTCACGCTGTCGCAGGTGCTGACCGTGGGTGCGCAGACGCGCATCGAGTTCAAGCGCGATGACGACGGCTCCTACGTCGACGTCGAGATGCCGCGCAGCGAATTCGCGCCGCTGCGCGAGCGCCTGGGCCTGCGCAGCGGCAGCCGCGTGCATCTGCGCGCGCGGCGCATCACGCGCTTTGCCGACGGCGCCGTGCAGCAGGAGCTGCCCGACCCGGCGGCGATGATTTGAGCGCGGGGTGCCGCTGATGCCGGCCGCTTACGACGCATTGCGGCTGCTCGTGGCTGTTCGTATTTCCGTGCGGGCCGAGGACAGCGGGGAAGCGAATCCGCTCATGCCTGGGGCGCAGCCCCAGGCGCTCGCCAGGCACGAACAGTCCCCCGGACTGTTCGTGTCCGGGCTCTCTCCCCCGCCCGGTCTGTCGACCGGGCTCCTCCTCTACTTCCCGGATTCGCTTCCCCGCCATCCTCGGCTGGCAGCGCCGGGGCTGTCGCAGCGCCCGAACAGCCGCGTTCCCGCCGCAAGCGGCATGTAGTCTCGGGCAGTCGTGTTTGCGGCCTCGACCGCGCCGCAGCGGCGCCAAGCCGAGGATGGTGGGTGAGCGCATTCGGGAAGTAGAGGAGGAGACCGCGCCATTCATGGCGCGGTCGGGGGACATGAGCGAATGCGCTCACCCGCCAGCCTCGGCCCGCACCGTCCTTGGAGCGCAAAGCGGTCAGCTGAAAGACCGCAACGCGTCGAGAGCAGGCCCCGCCCTTGCGCAGTTGATCGCAAGTCCGCGTCAGCCGCTGCGGCCGAATACCGCCTGCACGAACGCCGGATAGACCTCGGCCATCTGTGCCGCCACCGGCCCGCGCAGCAGCGCCAGGCGCGCCGCGTCGGGCGCGGGGGTGGTGGGCACGCTGTGCGGCACGTCGAAGTCGAAGCCGGTCTGGTCGCGCACTTCTTCCAGCGTGTGCCCCGGGTGCACCGAGCGCAGCGTGAAGCGCCGTTGCACGCGGTCGAAGTCGAACAGGCACAGGTTGGTGATCAGGGCCACCGGCCCGCCGGAGCGGTGCACGCCGGGCTCCGAGCTGCCCGGCGCGCTGACGAAATCGACCTGCGGCACCAGCGTGCGCCGGCTGTGCTCCCAGCGGAACAGGATCACGCGCGGCACCACGAAGTACAGGTAGGCCGAGCCGAAGGAGCCCGACCAGCGCACCCGGCTGTGCGGGTAGTCGCCGGTGCCGACCAGGTTGATGTTGGCCTGGCCGTCGATCTGCCCGCCGCTGAGGAAGAAGGCGTCGATGCGGCCGCGTCCCGCCAGGTCGAAGAGCTCGGCGCCGCCGTTGGTGAAGCGGTTGTGCTGCCGGCTGCCGAGAATGGTGACGCCCAAGGCGCCGCTGCTCAGTGCGCTGGCCAGCAGGGCACCGGCGCCGGGCACCGGCGACTGCATGCCCACCGCGACGCGGCGGGTGCCGGCCAGCAGGTCGGCGATGGCGCTGGCCTGCAGTTCCTCGGGGTGCGGCGCCATCTAGGCCACCGCTGCGGCGTCGAGTTGCAGGTGCTCGGCCAGCCAGGTTTCGAAGCCTTCGTCGCTGCGCGCGGCGCGCTGGTAGTCGCGCACCGCGTCCAGGTCGATGCCGCCGCCGATGGTCATCGGCCAGCAGCCCTGGGGGGCGACGGCGATGGCTTCGATCAGCGCGGCCGGGATCACGCCGGCCGCAACGGCTTCGTCGTCGAAGAAGCAACCCGGCACGATGGCCTCGACCGTGACCAGCGTGCGCGCCGCGGCATGCGCGGCGAGCACGCGATCGCGGTCGCGGCCGACCCAGACGTTGCCTTCGGCGTCGGCCTTCGGCGCGTGGAAGACCGCTGCGTCCACGTTCAGGGCGGGCACCAGCACGATCGGGTCGGCGTCCGCGGCGAAGGGGTTGTCGATCACGCGCCAGTCGTCGCGGTGGCGCAGCAGGTCCGAGCCGATCAGCCCGCGCAGCGGTGCGAAGGGCTGGCCCTTGGCGCCGGCCTGCAGCGCCGCATAGACCGCCGGGCAGGTGCTGTCGCGCACGCGCAGGCGGCCGTCGCGCACCGCCTGCGTGAAGCGCGGCGCCGGGCCGAGCTCGTGCAGCGAGATGCCGGAGGTTTCCACCGAGGCGACGCAGCCGGCGCCGATCAGCAGGTCGATCATCATGCCGCTGGCCGGATAGGCGCAGGTGGGCAGCGTGACCAGGTGCAGGCCGCGCACGCGCCGGCGGATCAGCGCCAGCGCCAGCGCCATCGGCGCGTCGGCCTCGTCGCCCTTGTGCAGGCTGAGGCTGGCGCCGTCGGGCAGCCGCGCGGCGAGCGCGTCCACGGAGGGGTCCAGGGCAGGGATCATCTCGCCTCCTTCGGTGACGGCGGGGCGACAGTGCCTCGCGCCGAGCTGCAGCGGATCATGCCAGTTGCCGCCGGGCTCGACCTGTCTGTGGGCATCAGATGTCGAAGCTGGATCCGGCCGACTGCGCCAGCGCCTGCTCGACGCGCGCGCGCGTCAGCGGCGGCGCGAAGGCGCGGATGAATTCATAGACGTAGCCGCGCAGGAAGGCGCCGCGGCGCACCGCGACGCGCGTCAGGTTGCTGGCGAACAGGTGGCGTGCGTCGATCGCGTACAGGGCGGCGTCGCGCGCCTCGTCGAAGGCCATCGCCGCGATGATGCCCACGCCCATGCCCAGCTCGACATAGGTCTTGATGACGTCGGCGTCCATCGCCGACAGCACCAGGTTCCAGGCCAGGCCGCGGCGCGCGAAGGCCTCGTCGATGTGCGTGCGGCCGGTGTAGCCGGGTTCGTAGGTGATGATCGGCTGGCGCGCCAGCTGCTCCAGCGTCAGCGTCTCGCCGCGCGCGGCCTGCTGCGCCAGCGCATGGCCGCGCGGCACGACCACGGCATGCGTCCAACGCCAGCTCGGCAGCGCGACCAGCTCGGCGTATTCGGCCAGCGCTTCGGTGGCGATGCCGATGTCGGCCTCGCCGCTGAGCAGCATCTCGGCCACCTGCTTGGGGCCGCCCTGGTGCAGCCGCAGCTGCACCTCGGGATGCGCGGCGCTGAAGTCGCGCACTGCCGGCGGCAGCGCGTAGCGCGCCTGCGAATGCGTGGCGGCGATGGTCAGCGTGCCGCGGCTTTGCGACGCGAAATCGTCACCGGCGCGCTTTAGGTTGTCGGCTTCGAGCAGCAGCCGCTCGACGATCGGCAGCACCGCCTGCCCCGGCGGCGTCAGCCCGGTCAGGCGCTTGCCGGCGCGGTGGAACAGGGCGATGCCGAGTTCGTCTTCCAGCTCGCGGATCTGCCGGCTGACGCCCGGCTGCGAGGTGTGCAGCGACGCCGCCACCGCGGTCAGGTTGAAGCCCTGGCGCACGGTTTCGCGCACCGAGCGCAGTTGCTGGAAGTTCACGTTCCGCGGGAATCCATATGCAGTTTCCGCATTATCGGCACATGCCAAGCGCGGGGAGCTGCTGATTGCGCGGATCGACAGCCGCTCGGCGCATAGGCGCTGCGGCGTGTCGGCAGGGCGCGTCCCTTCAGGGCTGCAGCGTGGCCAGCGCTTCGCGCACGATGCCCTGGCTCAGGATCTCGGGCAGCAACAGGGGCTCGCGACCCGGGCGCAGCAGCACGTACACCGGCACGCCGTTGCGCCCCAGCCGCGCCAGCGCCTGCGTGATCACCGCGTCGCGCCGCGTCCAGTCGGCGCGCATCAGCGCCACGTCGGCACGGGCGAAAGCCTGCTGCGCCTCGTCGGTGTTCAGCACCAGGCGCTTGTTGACCTGGCAGCTGACGCACCAGGCGGCGGTGAAGTCGACGAACACCGGCCGGCCCTCGGCCGCGAGCCGTGCCAGCAGCGGCTCGTCGTAGGGCAGCCAGCCGGCTTCATGCGCCCCAAGGGCCGGCACGGCGCCGCCTTCGCCGCGTGCCACCGGCGCCGCCGCCGGCTCGGCCTGCGGCCAGGCCCAGGCCAGCATCGCGGCCAGCGCCAGCGTGCCCAGGCCCTTGCCGAGCGCGCCGCGCAGCCCGCCCAGATGCGCCAGCCACAGCAGCAGCGCCACGCCGACCAGCAGCATCAGCAGCCGCGCCATCGCGCCGACGCCGGCCTGCTGGCCCAGCACCCACAGCAGCCACACCGCGGTGGCGAACATCGGGAAGGCCAGGCCCTGCTTCAGCCGTTCCATCCATGGCCCTGGCTGCGGCAGGCGCCGACGCCAGCCGGGCGCCACGGCCAGCGCCATGTACGGCAGCGCCATGCCCAGTCCCAGCGCGGCAAACACCGCCAGCGCCACCGCCGCCGACTGCGTCAGCGCATAGCCGAGCGCCGCGCCCATGAAGGGCGCGGTGCAGGGGCTGGCGGCGACCACCGCCAGCACGCCGCTGGCGAAGGCGTCGCCGGCCGGCCGCTGCGCGCGCCAGGTGGCGGCGCGTTGCGGCAGCAGGTTGGCGAATTCGTAGACGCCCATCAGGTTCAGCCCGATGACGAAGAACAGCAGCGCCAGCACCGCCACCATGCCCGGCTCCTGCAGCTGGAAGCCCCAGCCGATGGCGCTGCCCGCCGCCTGCAGCGCGATCAGCACGCCAGCCAGCGCCAGGAAGCTGAGCAGCACGCCGCCGCCGTAGGCCAGCGCATGCGTGCGCAGCGCGCCGCGGCTTGGCGCCTGCTTGGCCAGCCCGAGCAGCTTGATCGACAGCACCGGGAACACGCAGGGCATCAGGTTCAGCACCATGCCGCCGATGAAGGCCAGCAGCAGCGCCATCCACAGGCCGCTGACCGGGCCGGTGATCGTGCCGTTGAGCGAACTCGCCGCGCCGGCCGGCATTCGACTGGGCGCGCCCATGCGCACCGCGCCTTCGGGCAGCGCGATGCGCGCCACCTCCTGCCGCGGTGCGCTGAATTCGGCCATCGCGCTGCCGCCGCCCCAGACCGCGCCGCTGCCGTCCTGCGCGACGAGCACGCCGCGCAGTTCGGCCGGCGCTGCGGCGTCGGCCATCAGCTTCAGGCGCAGCGCATAACCGCGCGGCGTGCGATAGAGCTCGTGCGCCGCCGGTTCGATCAACTGCTCGGCAAAGGGAAAGACCTCGATCGCCGGCTGCGGCGCTCCCGGCGCACGCGCTTCGGGCGCCTCCAGGTTCAGCAGCAGCTCGCGCCCGCTGTGCTGCAGCGAAGCCTGCCAGCCCTGCAGCGGCTGCGCGCGCCCCGCCGCGGCCTGCGCGAACTGTGCCGTCCACGGCGTGCTGCCCGGCGCCGTGCCCGCGTCGGCCACCGGCAGCGCCAGCTGCAGCGTCGCGTTTTCGGGGATGCAGACGTCCTTGCACACCAGCCAGCGCACCTCGGCATGCAGTTGCAGCGGCTGGCCCGGCACGGCGTCGGCCGGCGCGGTGAAGCGCAGCGGCAGCAGCAGCTCGCCTTCGTAGCCGTAGTTGACCAGCGGGCCCAGCGGCAGCCGCTTCGGCGCCGGCCATTCGATGTCGCCCATCGAAGCGCCGGCCGGCAGCTGCCAGTCGATGGCTGTCGGCAGCCCCGAATCGCCGGGGTTGCGCCAGTAGGTGTGCCAGCCGGGACTGTGCTGCAGCCGCAGCCCGATCTGCAGGCTCTGGCCCGGCTGCACCGCGTCGCGTTCGGCCACCAGTTCGGCCGTGACGTGCTCGGTGCGCGCCACGCCGCTGCTCTGCGCCGCGGGCAGCACGGTCAGCGCCTGCGCCGCTCGTGCGGCCAGCAGCAGGCCGAGGAAGACGGCCCATAGGCCACGGCTGATCATCTTTGACGAATGTGGGTGCATGCTCACGCAATATTTCGGCCGCTATGAATCGACCGTCTCGCGGCTCTTCGATGCCGGCGCGGCGGTCCAGGTTTCCGCACGTTGAATGACGCCTCCGCCGAGGCAGCGATCACCGTCGTACAGCACCGCCGACTGCCCGGGCGCCACCGCCCACTGCGGCGCGTCGAAATCCAGCCGCATGCCGCCGTCGCCCGCCAGCGCCAGCGTGCAGCCGGCATCGGCCTGGCGATAGCGCGACTTGGCGGCATAGCGCCCCGGTGCCGGCGGCTGCCCGGCGACCCAGCTGCAGTCGTCGGCCCACAGCGTGCGCGACTGCAGCGCCGCATGCTCGTGCCCCTGCACCACCTGCAGCACGTTGCGCGGCAGATCCTTGCCGGCGACGTACCACGGTGCGTGCTCGGCGCCGCCGCGCGCCGCGCCACGCGGCTTGATGCCGCCTATCCCTAAGCCCTGGCGCTGGCCGATGGTGTAGAAGCTCAGGCCCACGTGGCGGCCGAGCGTGCGCCCGCGCTCATCAAGGATCGGCCCCGGCTGGTGCTGCAGCCAGCGGTTCAGGAATTCTCGGAACGGCCGCTCGCCGATGAAGCAGATGCCGGTCGAATCCTTCTTCTGCGCGTTGGGCAGGCCGATCTCGGCAGCGATGCGCCGCACCTCGGACTTGCGCAATTCGCCCACCGGGAAGCGCGTACGCGCCAGCTGCGCCTGGTTCAGCCGGTGCAGGAAATAGCTCTGGTCCTTCAGCGGATCCAGGCCCTTCAGCAGCTCGAAGCCGTCGGCGCCTTGGCGCACGCGCGCGTAGTGGCCGGTGGCGATGGCATCCGCGCCCAGCCGCAGCGCATGGTCGAGGAAGGCCTTGAACTTGATCTCGGCGTTGCACAGCACGTCCGGGTTCGGCGTGCGCCCGGCGCGGTACTCGCGCAGGAATTCGGCGAACACGCGCTCGCGGTAGTCGGCGGCGAAGTTGACGTGCTCGATCTCGATGCCCAGCACGTCGGCCACCGCCGCGGCGTCGACGAAGTCGGCGTTGGCGCTGCAATAGACGTCGTCGTCGTCGCCTTCCCAGTTCTTCATGAACAGGCCCACGACCTCATGCCCGGCGCGCTCGAGCAGCCAGGCGCTGACGGCCGAATCGACGCCGCCGGACAAGCCGACCACGATGCGCTGTTTGTCCACGGCCCCGATTATCCCGGCCGGGCAGTGCCCTTGCCTTCTCCCGGGCGCACGCGCTCGAGCTTGCCGCTGCGCGGATGGCGCAGCGGCGGCTCGGCGCTGTACTCGACCTGCACGTTGCCCAGCCCCTGCGCCGCCAGATACTCGGCCAGCGCCGCCTGCGTGCGCAGGAACGCGGCTTCGGGTTCGGCCTCTTCGGGTTCGAAGCGCAGCTGCAGCCGGTCTGCAGCATCGTGCAGCACCTGGAAGCGCGTCACCTGCGCGCCCTCCTCGATGGCCGTGCACAGGGCCAGCGGCAGCAGCGAGACCGGCCGCTGCTGCGCGTCGTGCATCTGCAGCGTGTGGTCGGCGCGGCCTTGCACTTCGAAAGCCGGAAAGGCGTTGCCGCAGGCGCAGCGCTCGGGCAGGAAGCGCACGCTGTCGTCGAGCTTGTAGCGCAGCAGCGGCTGCGTGCGGTTGGCCAGGTTGGTCAGCAGCACCGCATGCGAAGTCTCGCCCGGCGGCACCGGGCGCAGCGCGCGGTCCACCGGCTCGAGCACCACCCAGTCGTGATTCAGGTGCAAGCGGCCGGCGCTGCATTCCCAGCCGATCGCATAACACTCCGACGCGCCGTAGTTGTTGTGCAGCCGGCAGCCGAAGGCGGCGCGGATGCGCGCGCGCTGCTCGGCGCTGAGCTGCTCGCCGCCGGCCCAGACTTCGGCCAGCCGCAGGCGCAGCCGGCCTTCGCTCTGCGCCTGCGCCAGCGCGTCGGCGCAGCTCGGATAGGTGATCAGCACCGTCGGCGCGAAGTCCTGCAGCGCCGCGCCGAGCTGCTGCAGCGGCTGCTGCACCGAAAAAGTGCGCACCGCCGGCATCAGCCACTGCACCGCCGGCCAGGCCGAGCCGCCGATGCGCCGCAGCCGCTCGATGCTGGCGGCGCCGGCGAAATGCCCGCCGGTGGCGGCGACGTAGGCGAAACGCTGGCCCATGCTCCACGCCGGCCAGGCGGCCGATTCCAGCCCCACGCCACGCAGCCGCAGCGCGTCCAGCGCGTCGTAGGCCGCGAGGCTGCGCTCGTCCTGCACGAAGATGCCCGGCTCGCCGCTGGTGCCCGAGCTGGTCCACACCAGGTAGCGGCCCAGGTAGGCATGGGCCAGGCGCGCGGGGTCGGCGAGGAAATCATCGACGCTGGCGCGCGTGATGCGCCGGTCGGTGGCCCAGTCGTCGAAGTGGCGCATCAGCTCGGCCTTGTCCACCGGCTCGACGTCCTCCAGGCGTGCTGCCCGGGCGCCGAGCCGCTGCCTGTAGAACGGCGAATCGGCCTGCGCCTGCGCCAGCAGCCGCTTCAACCGGTCGGCGCGCTGCGCCAGCGCCAGACCCTGCGGGTCGAAGCCGGCGGCAAAGGTTTCGGTCAATGTCTGCGACCACAGCACGGGGTTCATCGGCTGCAGCGGCGGCGAAGTCGCTGGCATCGCTCGTCCTCCCTGGCGGCCGATGATGCGGTGCGGGGCCACCACTGTACTTGCGCGGGGTCAACGCGCTGCCCGTCGGCCGTGCGGCGCGCGCCGATCGCACTGCATTCGGCCCCATGAGC
>DAIMFR010000003.1:9793-137082 GCA_036724445.1 Rubrivivax sp.
GCGCGTGGCCGCTCCAAAGCGCTCATACCGCAGCGCGATCAGCGCGGAGGTTGCCCCATGAGCGCGCGTGGCCGCTCCAAAGCGCTCATACCGCAGCGCGATCAGCGCGGAGGTTGCCTCATGAGCGCGCGTGGTCGCCAAAGCGCTCATAGCGCAGCGGGATCAGTGCCAAGGCTGGCTTGATCGCGGCGCTGGACGCCGCCGGTGGCGACGGGCCGGCGCAGTTGCGGTAGCCTTGCGGCCTGAAGAACCCGCACCGGCCGTGAGAGGAAGACGGCGATGACACGCTCCACCAAGTCCCGTCCCCAGCCCGCGTCGAAGCCCGCGTCAGCGCTGCCCGCCGTCAGGCCGGTGCTGCCGCTCGACGACGAGGAGATCGACAGCAGCGACCCGGGCGAGCGCATCGTCAAGCGGCCCGACGGCTACTACTGGCTGGCGCCCGACGGTCGCCAGGAGATCGGCCCCTTCGACAGCTTCGCCGAGGCCATGGCCGACATGGATTCGGGCGAGGCCGGCGGCTGGACGCCGGGCGAAACGCTCGCCGAAGCCGAAAGCGAACTCGGCGTCGCCGACTGGATCGACCCCGACAGCGGCCTGCCGGCCGAGGGCCAGTCGCCGACGCATCTGGAACGCGAGTGAGTCGGCGGCGCCGGCCCTTGCGCTGAATCCCGCGCGCGGCATGCATCGCTACGACGTCTGCAACGGCGACGCCGACGGGCTGTGCGCGGTGCTGCAGTGGCGGCTCGCGCATCCGGCCGAGGCCACGCTGGTCACCGGGCTGAAGCGCGACATCGAGCTGCTGCAGCAGGTGCAGGCGCAGCCCGGCGACGAGGTGCTGGTCTGCGACCTGTCGATGCAGCGCAACCTGGCGGCGCTGCAGCGCGTGCTGCAGCAGGGCGCGCGGGTGCGCTATTTCGACCATCACGAGGTCGACGGCATTCCGCGCCATGCGGCGCTGCAGGCGCACATCGACTTCGACCCGCGCGTGTGCACCAGCCTGCTGGTCGACCGCCACCTGGGCGGGCGTTTCCGCGCCTGGGCGCTGGTCGGCGCCTACGGCGACAACCTCGGCCGCGTGGCTGACGCCCTGGCCGCCGACATGGGTCTTGACGCCGCTGAGCGCGACCAATTGCGCCGCCTCGGCGAGGCCATCAACTACAACGCCTACGGCGGTGCCCCCGAAGACCAGCACATCGCGCCGCAGCGGCTGTACGCGCTGATGCAGCGCCATGCGCAGCCGCTGCAGATGCTGCGCGGCGAAGCCATCGGCGCCGAGCTCGACGCGCTGCGCCGCGCCGATCTGCAGCAGGCGCTGGCGCAGCCGCTGCACTGCGCCGGCGCGCGTGCGCGCTGGCTGCAATTGCCCGACGCACCGTGGAGCCGCCGCGTCATCGGCTCGCTGGCCAACGAGCTGGCGTCGGCCGAGCCGGACCTGGCGCATGCGGTGCTGAAGCACGACGGCCGCGGCGGCCATGTGGTCAGCCTGCGCGCGCCGCAGCATTCGCCGCGCGGCGCCGATGCGCTGTGCCGGCGTTTCGGCGGCGGCGGGCGCGCCGGCGCTGCCGGCATCGACCATCTTCCGGCGCACGAGCTGCCGCGCTTCGTCGCCGAACTCGCCGCCGCCGGCTGGGACGGCGGCTGATGCCGGCGGCGGGCCTCGAAGCGCAGGCGCGGCTGGTGGCGGCGCTGCAGCGGCGGCTGCAGGCCGCGCCCGGCCTGGCCGCGGGCGGCGACGGCGGCGTGCGCTGCATCGAGACGCACATCTCCTTCGTGCTGCTGGCCGGCGAGCGCGCCTACAAGATCAAGAAGGCGGTGGACCTGGGCTTCGTCGACTTCCGCGCGCTGGCGCAGCGCGAGTTCTATTGCCGCGAGGAGCTGCGGCTGAACCGCCGCACCGCGCCCGAGCTGTACCTGGACGTGCTGCCGGTCAGCGGCACGCCCGAGCGGCCGGTGCTGGGCGGCCATGCGGGCGCGCCGGCCATCGAATGGGCGCTGCAGATGCGCGCCTTCGACCAGGACGGGCTGTGGGAACGCCTGGCCGCGCGCGGCGCGCTCAGCGGCGTGCACATCGACGCGCTGGCCGAGACCTTGGCCGAGTTCCACGGCGCGGCCGAGACGGTGCATGCCGGCAGCCCCTGGGGCTCGCCCGAGAGCGTGCGCGCGCCGGTGCGCGACAGCCTGCGCGTGCTCGACGGCCTGTGCCGCGGCGCCGAGCAGCGCGCCGCGCTGGCGCGGCTGTCGCGCTGGGAGGCGCAGGCCCACGCTGCCCTGCGGGCGAGCTTCGAACGCCGCCGGCAGCACGGCCGCGTGCGCGACGTGCATGGCGACCTGCATCTGGGCAACGTCACGCAGTTCGAGGGCCGCACGCGGCTCTTCGACTGCCTGGAATTCAGTGCCGAGCTGCGCTGCAGCGACGTCTTCGCCGACCTCGCCTTCATGGCCATGGACCTGCAGGCGCACGGCCTGGACGGCCTGGCGCACCGCCTGGTCAACGCCTATGTCGAACGCAGCGGCGACGCCGGCGGCCTGCGCGTGCTGCGCTACTACATCGTGTATCGCGCGCTGGTGCGCGCCAAGGTGGCGGCGCTGCGCAGCGCGCAACTCGAGGACGTGGATGACGCGGCCGGCGCGGCGGAAGAACGCGCCGCGGCGGCCCGCTCGCGGCAGACTTATCTGCAGGCCGCGCTGCGCGGCAGCACGCCGGCCGTGCCGGTGCTGCTGCTGACGCACGGCTTTTCGGGCAGCGGCAAGACCGCGCTGACGCAGAGCCTGCTCGAGCTGTGCGGCGCCTTGCGCTTTCGCGCCGACGTCGAACGCAAGCGCCTGTACGGGCTCGATGCGCTGGCGGCCAGCGATGCGGCGCTGAAGCCGCGGCTGTATTCGCGCGAGGCGAGCCGGGCGACGCAGGCGCGGCTGCGCGAACTGGCGGCGCTGGCGCTGCGCGCCGGCTGGCCGGTGATCCTCGATGCCACCTTCCTCGATTTCGAGACGCGGCAGCAGGCGCGCGAGCTCGCCGCGCGCCTGGGCGTGCGCTGCCGGATCATCGACTTCCGCGCCTCGCCCGCGACGCTGCGCCAGCGCGTCGCACAGCGCCGCGGCGACGCCTCCGAGGCTGACCTGGCGGTGCTCGAGCAGCAGATGGCCCATGCCAGCCCGCTGACGGCTGACGAAGAAGCGCAGGTTGTTGTTTTCGATGCCGAAGCGGCGCTGGATGCGGCGCAGATGGCCGACAGGGCCGGGATGGCCGAGCGCTGGGCGCCGCTGCTGCGCTGGTTGCAGCCGTCCGCGGCGGGCGCGCCTTAGCGCCTCAGCTCAAGGCTGCGCGGTGCGTGCGAAGTCCACCACGCGCATCACCCACGGTTGCGCCCAGCGGCTCAGCAGCAGGCCCGCCACGCCGGCCACGCCCACCGCGACCATCGACAGCGCCAGCGTGCGGATCAGCGCCCGGCTGCGCGTGCGCAGCACGAAGCTCAGGCTGAACACCAGACTGGTGAACGAGGCCAGCACCGCACCCACGCCGGCGGTGGCCGGCGTGATGCTGCCCTGCTCGGCCAGCGTCGCCGCCGCGGCCACGGCGCTGGCGCTGGACAACAGGCCGCCGGCGACGCTGACCAGGTAGAAGCCGGCATCGCCGAAGTGGCGCTGCGTGACCGCTCCCACCACGTGCAGCACGAGGAAGATCACGCCGTACTTCAGCGCCTGCGGCAGCGAGAAGGGCATATCGAGGTGGATCTCCGGTGCTGCCGCGCCGAGACGGGCACGCCGGCCGTGCATGCTGTGAACCACCAGCGCCACGTTGACCAGCGCCATCAGCGCAAAGGCCGACAGCGCCCCGGCCAGCGCCTGCGGCGCCAGGATCAGCAGCAAGGCCGCGTTGCGCGCGACCATGGCCGTGGTCGCCAGCAGGATGCCGCGGTAGGCCGTGGGCACGAACGCGATGCCCACCTCGCGCACGCGCTCGGACAGCTCGATCACCGTGAAGTTGCTGTTGATCAGGCCGCCGAAGAAGCCCGACAACTCGGTGCCGCGCGTGCCGTACATCTTCCACAGCACGTAGTTGAAGAAGCCGATGCCGGCGATCAGGATCACCGTGGCCCAGGCGTAACGCGGTTCGATCAGGTGCCATGGTCCCACCGGCCCGATCGGCAGGGCCGGGTAGATGACGATGGCCAGGATGGCCAGCAGCAGCGCCGAGCGGATCTCGCCTTCGGACACGCCCATCGAGAAGTCGGCGAGCCGCTCCTTCCAGGCCAGCAGCGCGGCGGCGATCACCATCACCGCTGCCGGCGGCAGCGTGTGGCCCTGGCCGCACAGGATGCCGGCCATCGCGGTGACCATCATCGCCGCCGAGGTCGTCAGCTCGGTGCCCTGTTCGGCGCGCAGCGACGACACGTTGAGGATCATCACCAGCACCGCCGTGGCGGCGAGCGCGGCCAGCCCGTAGGCCGGGCCCAGTGCGCCGCCGATCGCGCCCATCAGGCCGATGAAGCCGAAGGTGCGCAGCCCCGCTTCCTTGCCGCGGCGCTCGCGTTCGAGCCCGACCAGCAGCCCCAGCGACAGGCCCAGCGCCAGCCGTATCAGGCTTTGCGAGTAGGGCCAGTCGGCCTGCGGCAGTGAAATGATCGAACTAGGCATCGTTGCGCGTGCCCCGGTGGCGGTGTGGCGCCGCGTTGCGGCGGCACCACCCGCGATGGCTGCGCACCGGTGGCAAGCGCCGGCTCGTCAGCCGGCGCCGCGCTTCTCGCGCGCACGCCGCGGCGGCGCCTCGTTCGCGGGCTCTTCGGCCGGCGGCGCAGCGGCCAGCGCGTCGATCACCGCCACGGCGGCGGCATAGGCGGCGCGGTGGCCGGCCTCGTCTTGCGCGCTGCGGTCGAGGTGCGTGGCCAGCATCAGCGCCAGCGGCGACAGGGCGGCCTGGCGGCGCGGACGCAGCAGCTCCCAGGCTTCGATGCCGAAGGCACTGCCCAGCTTTTCCAGTTCGTCCACGCGCGTCGACACCACCGCACGGCGGATGCGGTCGAGCGTGCCGTTGGTGACGCCGCTGCGTGCCGTGATCTTCGGCAGCGTGTCGAGATCGGGGTGCGCCGCCATCAGCGCGCGCAGGTTGGCTGCCAGGATGTCTCGTGGTCGCATCGCGCGAGTTTGCAGCAAATCCCGGCCCGCGAATGGGAATAACTCCATATCCCGAGAGTGGGCATTGCGCAGGCACTTGTCAGGTGTCGGGAATGCGCTCCACGTCGGCCAGCCACGCGGCGGCTTCGCCGTCGCTGGGCGCGCGCCAGTCGCCGCGCGGCGACAGCGAGCCGCCCGAGCCGACCTTCGGCGCATTGGGTACGCACGAGCGCTTGAACTGGCTGGTCTTGAAGAAGCGCCAGACGAAGCTGCGCAGGTGGCGCTTGATCTCGCCCAGGCCGTAGGCCTGGCGCCGCACGTGCGCGCCCTCGGGCCAGGGTCCGGCGCCGGCATCGTGCCAGGCGGCATGCGCCAGATAGGCGACCTTGCTCGGCGCGAAGCCGAAGCGCAGCGTGTAGTACAGGAAGAAGTCGTGCAGGTCGTAGGGGCCGATCTGCTCCTCGGTGCTCTGGCCGGGCTGGCCGGCGGCGTCGCCGGGCACCAGCTCGGGGCTGATCTCGGTGTCCAGGATGTCGAGCAGCACCTGCGCATCGGGCACCAGCGCCTGGCCGCTTTCGGCGACCCAGCGCACCAGGTGCTTGATCAGCGTCTTCGGCACGCTGGCGTTGACGTTGTAGTGCGACATGTGGTCGCCGACGCCGTAGGTGCACCAACCCAGCGCCAGCTCGCTCAGGTCGCCGGTGCCGACCACCAGCGCGTCGTGGAAGTTGGCCAGCCGGAACAGGTGGCTGGTACGCTCGCCGGCCTGCACGTTCTCGAAGGTGATGTCGTACTGCGGCTGGCCTTGCGAGTAAGGGTGGCCCAGGTCCTTCAGCATCTGCTCGCAGCTGGGGCGGATGTCGATCTCGCGTGCCGCGCAGCCCACCGCGCGCATCAGGCGCCAGGCCTGATCGAGCGTGCGCGTGCCGGTAGCGAAGCCGGGCATGGTCACGCCGAGGATGTGGCTGCGCGGCAGGCCGAGCTGGTCCATCGCGCGCGCGCACACCAGCAGCGCGTGCGTCGAATCGAGTCCGCCGGACACGCCGATCACCAGCTTGCCGATGCCGCTGGCCGAAAGCCGCTGCGTCAGCCCCTGCACCTGGATGTGGTAGACCTCGTGGCAGCGCTCGTCGCGCCGCGCCGCATCCGCCGGCACGTAGGGATAGCGCTCGATGCGGCGCTGCAGACCCGTGGCCGGCGGCGGCCCGAGCCTGAAGCCGATGCGGCGGAAGCCGGCGAGCCGATCCGCATGGCGCGCCGCCGACTGGCCGAAGCTGGTCTGGCGCAGCCGCTCGTGCGCCAGCCGGCCCAGGTCGAGGTCGGCGCTGATCAGGTGCGAGTCGGCAGCGAAGCGCGCCGATTCGGCCAGCAGCTGGCCGTTCTCGCAAATCAGCGACTGGCCGTCCCAGGCCAGGTCGGTGGTCGATTCGCCCTGGCCGGCCGACGAGTAGGCATAGGCCGCCAGGCAGCGCGCCGACTGCGAGGCCGCCAGCGCCTGCCGATAGGCCGACTTGCCGACGGTGACGTTCGACGCCGACAGGTTCAGCAGCACGGTGGCGCCGGCCAGCGCCGCGTAGGACGAGGGCGGGATCGGCACCCACAGGTCCTCGCAGATCTCGACGTGCAGGCACAGGTCGGGCACGTCGCGCGCCTCGAACAGCAACTCCGCGCCGAAGGGCACATCCTGGCCGAGCAGCCGGATCTCGCGGCGCTGCGCATGGTCGGCCGGGTTGAACTGGCGCGCCTCGTAGAACTCGCCGTAGTTGGGCAGATAGGTCTTGGGCACCACGCCGAGCACGCGGCCGCGATGCACGACCGCGGCGCAGTTGAACAGCGAATGGTCGACGCGCAGCGGCAGGCCGACCACGGCCAGCGTTGGAAGCGGCTCGCTGGCGGCGACGATGCGCGCCAGCGCGGCCTCGCAGCCGTCGAGCAGCGCACGCTGCTGGAACAGGTCGTCGCAGGTGTAGGCCGACAAGCCGAGTTCGGGGAACAGCGCCAGCGCCGCGCCCTGGCCCGCCGCCTGCTGCAGCAGCGCGATGCTCTGCCCGGCATTGAAGGCCGGGTCGGCGACGCGGCAGCGCGGCACCGCCACGGCCACACGGGTGAAGCCGTGGCGGGTCGGGTCGAAGAAGTCGGCGGGGTCGGTCACGGCGCGTGTTCCAGCGCCGATTGTGGGCCCGTGCTCACCCGGCCGCCGGCAGCACGCTGCGGCAGGCGCCGAGCGCGTCCTCCAGCGCCGCCACGAACTGCTCCACCTCGGCATCGCCGAAGGGCAGCGACAGCGCGCTCATGCCGCGGCGCGCGATGAACACGCCGCGCTCCAGCAGCGCGAAGTACAGCAGGTCGCGCACGCGCCGGTCGCAGCCGGCCAGGTCGGCGGCGTTGCGCAGCGGCCGGCGCGTCGGGTGGATCGTCATCAGCGAGCCCAGGCCGCTGGCCTGCAGTGCCAGGCCGCGCGCGTCGAACACGACGTTGCAGCGCTCGCGCAGCCGCTCGCCGCGGCTGTTCAGCGCTTGCACGGCTTCCTGCGTCCACAGCCGGCGCAGCCCCGCCAGCCCGGCGGCCATGCTGAGCACGTTGTTGTTGAAGGTGCCGGCGTGGCCCAGCGCGTCGGCGCGGCGCGGGTCGAAGCGCTGCATGACCTCGCGCCGGCCGCCGAAGGCGCCGAAGGACAGGCCGCCGCCGAAATACTTGCCCAGCGTCGTCAGGTCCGGCCGGATGCCCAGCTGCGACTGCCGGCCGCCGAGTGCCAGCCGCGACGTCATGACCTCGTCGAAGATCAGCAGCGCGCCGCATTCGTCGGCCAGCCGGCGCAGCCCTTGCAGGAACTCCGGCGTGCCCGGGATGCAGCCGCCGGCGCCGAGCATCGGCTCGACCAGGATCGCGGCCAGCTCGGCGCCGTTCCGCTGCACGTGGGCGCGCGCCGCCTCCAGGTCGTTGTACGGCGCCGGCAGCCATTGATGCGGCACGTTGACCGCGCCGGCCGCGCCGCCGAAGGACAGCACGCCGCCGTGGTACGCGCCGTCGAACACCAGCACCTTGCGCCGCCCGGTGTGCGCCAGCGCGGCGGCCAGCGCCAGCAGGTTGGCTTCGGTGCCGCTGTTGGTGAAGCGCAGCAGTTCCAGCGACGGGAAACGCTGCTGGATCTCGCGCGCCAGTTCCACCTCGCGCAGCGTGTGCGAGGACAGGCTGATGCCGCCGTCGAGCGCGCTGACGATCGCCTCGCGGATCGGCGCGGCCGAGTGGCCGTACAGCCCGGCGGTGAATTCGCCGAGCGCGTCCAGGTATTCATGACCGTCGGCGTCCCACAGCCGGCAGCCGTCGCCGCGCACCATGGCCAGCGGGAAGGGCGTCTGGAACAGCACGCTGCGCGTGTTGCCGCCGGGCAGCACCTCGGCCGCGAGTTCGAGCTGGTGTGCGCTCGCCGGATGGCGCGCGCGATAGCGCTCGATGGCCGCCGCCAGCGCCTGGTCCAGCGCTGCCGATGTCTGGCTCGCCGTCGTGTTCATCGATGCTCCTGCCGCTGCAGCGGCGGAGCATAGGCGATGCGCCCGCCGCTGCGCGCCGGTGAAGCTCGGGCCGCAACCTCCAGCGCCGGCAGCGGGCCGAAGAAGCCGGTGACGCACTGCAGCCGGCGGTGGTCGTCGAGCTGCGCGAAGTCGGTGCCTTCCAGCGCCACGCCGCCGTCGGGCGTCAGCAGCTGCCAGCCACAGCACGCCGTGCCGTGGTGCAGGTCGATGCTGCTGGGCCAGCGATGCTCGGCCTGCGCGAGCCTGGCGTCCATGACCTCGCAGGTCATCGACGCGCGTGGCCGCGCCGCGCAGACTGCGGCCATCGCCACCGAATCCAAGGAGCTTCAAGATGAGCGCAAGCGACCTCCTTCCCCTGGCCGTGGCCGTGCTGATCGCCATCCCCGCGCTGGGCTCGTGCCTCGGCGTCGGCATGGCGGCGATGAAGATGCTGGAAGGCTGCGCGCGCCAGCCCGAGCTGATGACCGAGCTGCAGACCAAGTTCTTCCTCGCCGTCGGCGTCACCGACGGCGCCTTCATCATCGCCACCGGCATCGGGCTGTGGTTCGCCACGGCCAACCCCTTCAGCTGAGGCGCCGCAGCCCGCGCGCAATCGTCTCGGCCAGGCAGGCGTAGACGCGCTCGCTCAGGCTGGCGGCATCGGGCACGGCGAGGAAGCTGCGCACCGGTCGCCGGTCGAAGTCCGGGCCGTGCATTCGGCATATGGAATCGTCCAGCCCGAATTCGCGTATCGGCCATGGCCGGACGCCCCTGCAATCGCCCACACTGCGGGGCATCGATCACTTCCGCGACGGGTACCGCGATGAACAGTTCGGAACCAGGCGAACGCAGCGTGCTGGTGCTCGGCGCCAACGGCCGCTTCGGCCAGGCGGCGCTGCAGGCCTTTGCGGCGGCCGGCTGGCGCGTGCTGGCGCAGGCGCGGCGCGAGCCGCCGCAGGCGCTGCCGGCGGGCGTGCGCCTGCTGGCGCGGCCGATGGCCGAACTGGCCGCGCCGGCCTCGGGCGTGCAGGCCGTCGTCCATGCGCTCAACCCGCCATACCCGCAGTGGACGCAGCAGGCGCTGCCGCTGGCGCGCCAGGCGATGGACCTGGCACAGCAGCTGGGCGCGCGCTTCATGCTGCCGGGCAACGTCTACAACTTCGGCAGCACGATGCCGCCGCTGCTGCAGATCGATACCGAGCAGCGCGCGGACACGGTCAAGGGCCGCATCCGCGTGGAGATGGAGTCGGAGTTGCGCGCGCGCAGCGGGCAGGGCCTGCAAGCGGTGGTGATCCGCGCCGGCGACTTCTACGGCACCGGCCGCGGCGCCTGGCTCGACCAGGTGGTGCTGGGCGGGCTGCGCAAGGGCAAGCTGGTCTACCCCGGCCCGCTCGACGTGCCGCATGCCTGGGCCTATCTGCCGGACCTGGCGCGGGCCTTCGTCGCGGTGGCGGCGTTGCCCGAGCTGCCGGCGTTCACGCGGCTGCATTTCGCCGGCCATACGCTGACCGGTGCGCAACTGCTGGCTGCGGTGGAACGCGCCGCAGCGTCGCTGGACCTCGCGCCGGCCAGGGGCTGGCGGCGCGGCAGCCTGCCCTGGAGGCTGATGCGGCTGGGCGCGCCCTTCGTGCCGCTGTGGCGCGAGCTGCTGGAGATGGAATACCTGTGGCGCGTGCCGCATGCGCTCGACGACAGTGCGCTGCAGGCCGAGGCCGGACCGCTGCCGAGCACGCCGCCGGACGCTGCGCTGCGGGCGACGCTGCAGCAGCTGGGCTACGGCACGCCCGGCACCGCCGCCGCGCCCCCGGCTTCGCGCTGAGGCGTCGTGCCGCGTCGTGCCGCGTTATGCCGCGTCGTGCCGCCTCACGCCGCCTCACGCCGCCGCGCAGCGCAGGTGTTCGACGAGCAGCCGCGCGCTGGCCGACGGCAGCGGCGGCGGCCGGGTGGCGATGACGAAGCGCCGCTCAGCCCAGGCGTCGGACAGCGGCACCAGCGCCAGGCGGCCGGCGCCGGCATGCGGCACCGCCACCTCGCGCGGCAGCACCGCCAGCCCCAGCCCGGCGGCGACGATGCGGCAGGCGGCGTCGATGCTCGACACCTGGATGCGGTGCGCCGGTACGCGGCCGAGCAGCGCCGCCTGGCGGCGCATCAGCTGGTCCATCAGCCCGCCCGGCGCCACGCCCACCGACACCTGGTCCAGCGTCTCGGCATAACCAAGCTGCGGCCGGCGCGCCAGCGCATGCGCCGGCGTCATGGCCACGCACAGGTGGTCGCTGCGATAGGGCAGCGTGTGCAGCCCGCTCAGGTCGGCCGCGTCCCACAGCACGCCGGCATCGGCCGCGCCTTCGCGCAGGCTGCGCACGATCTCCGGGCTGGTGCGCTCGTCCAGGCTCACATGCACGCCGCCGTGCCGGGCGACGAAGCCGGCAATGTCTTCGGGCAGCTTCTCGGCCAGCACCGACGGGCTGGCGAGCACGCGCACGCTGCCCTGCGCGCCCTGGCCGAAGGCGTCGAGTTCGCCGCGCACGCGCTGCAGCGCCGACAGCACTTCGCGGGCGCGCGACAGCAGCGCTTCGCCGGCGGGCGTCGGCTCGACGCCGCGGCGCCGGCGCAGCAGCAGCGGCACGCCGAACTCGGCCTCCAGCGCGCCGATGCGCTTGCTCAGCGCCGACGCCACCAGCGCCTCGCGCTCGGCGGCGCGCGCGATGCTGCCTTCTTCGCACACGGCGACGAAGTGCTGCAGCGAAACCGGGTCCAGCAACCTCATGACGTTCCGGATTGGAACGCTTGCATTGAACAAATAGCATTCGTGTCTTCACCAAGGAACGCCTACATTGCGCGGCCATGGACACACAGACCCCCGTCATCGTGCGCGAAGTGGGCTTGCGCGACGGCCTGCAGAGCATCGCGCGCACCCTGCCCACCGCGCACAAGCTCGAATGGCTGCGCGCGGCGCACGCGGCCGGCCAGCGCGAGATCGAGGTCGGCTCCTTCGTGCCGGCGCGGCTGCTGCCGCAGCTGGCCGACACCGCCGAGATCGTCGCCGTGGCGAAGACGCTGCCGGGGCTGGTCACGTCGGTGCTGGTGCCGAACCTGAAGGGTGCGCAGGCGGCGCTCGACAGCGGCGCCGACGCGATGCTGCTGCCGCTGTCGGCCAGCCATGCGCACAGCCTGGCCAACCTGCGCAAGACGCCGGATCAAGCGGTGGCCGACATCGCGCGCATCCGCGCCGAGCGCGACGCGCGCGGCGCACGCTGCCTGATCGAGGTCGGCATGAGCACCGCCTTCGGCTGCACGATCCAGGGCCGCGTCGACGAAGCCGAGGTGCTGCGCCTGCTGCAGGCGGCGCTGGATGCCGGCGCCGAACGCGTCGGCCTGGCCGACACCGTCGGCTATGCCGACCCGCTGCAGGTGGCGCGCTTGTTCGAGAAGGGCTTCGCCATTGCCGGCGAGCGCCTGGCCTGCGGCCACTTCCACGACACGCGCGGCCTCGGGCTGGCCAACGTCTACGCCGCTTGGGCAGCGGGCGTGCGCCGCTTCGACGCCTGCCTGGGCGGCATAGGAGGCTGCCCGCACGCCCCCGGCGCCAGCGGCAACGTGGCCACCGAGGACGTGGCTTATCTCTTCGCCAGCATGGGCGTGCCCACCGGGCTGGATTTCGATGCGCTGATCGCCCTGCGCAGCCGCGTCGCGCAGTGGCTGGACGGCGAGACGCTGCACGGCAGCATCGCGCTGGCCGGCCTGCCGAAGACGATGACGAAGGAGCCGGCATGAACGCGCCGCAAGCGCTGCAGGGCGTCCCGCCTCAGCCGGCCGCACCGCAGCCGTTGGCCGGGCTGCGCGTGGTGGAGTTCACCCACATGGTCATGGGCCCGACCTGCGGCATGGTGCTGGCCGACCTGGGCGCCGAGGTCATCAAGGTCGAGCCGATCGACGGCGAAGGCACGCGCCGGCTGCTCGGCGCCGGCGCGGGCTTCTTCCCGATGTTCAACCGCAACAAGAAGAGCATCGGCATCGACCTCAAGCAGCCCGAGGGCGCGGCAGTGGCGCGGCGGTTGGCGGCCAGCGCCGACGTGGTGGCCGAGAACTTCAAGCCCGGCGCGCTGCACAAGTTCGGCCTCGACTACAAGAGCCTCGCGGCGCTGAACGAGCGGCTGATCTACGTCAGCCACAAGGGCTTCCTGCCCGGGCCCTACGAACACCGCACCGCGCTCGACGAGGTGGTGCAGATGATGGGCGGGCTGGCCTACATGACCGGCCGCCCCGGCGACCCGCTGCGCGCCGGCACCAGCGTCAACGACATCATGGGCGGTCTGTTCGGCGCCATCGGCGCCCTGGGCGCGTTGATCCAGCGCGGCATCACGGGCAAGGGCATGGAGGTGCAGAGCGCCCTGTTCGAGAACAACGTCTTCCTGATGGGCCAGCACATGCTGCAGTACGCGATGACCGGCCGCCATCCGCAGCCGATGCCGGCGCGCGACAACCCGTGGGCGGTGTACGACGTGTTCACGGTCAAGGACGGCGAGCAGATCTTCCTCGCCGCGGTCAGCGACGCGCAGTGGCAGACGATGTGCGAGGTGCTGGGCTTGGCCGACCTGAAGGCCGACCCGGCGCTGGCCACCAACAATCACCGCGTCAAGCTGCGGCCGCAACTGCTGGCCACGCTGCGCGAGCGCCTGGCCGCGCGCAGCGCCGCCGAACTGGCGGCGATCTTCGAGCGCGCCGGCCTGCCCTTTGCGCCGATCCGCAAGCCCGAGGACCTGTACGACGACCCGCACCTGCAGGCTACCGGCGGCCTGGCCGACGTGGTGCTGCCCGACGGCGAGCAGGCCGGGCGCACGGTGAAGACCACGCTGTTCCCGATCACGCTGGCCGGCGAGCGCCTGCCGGTGCGCCTGCAGCCGCCGCGCTTCGCCGCGCACACCGATGCGCTGCTGACCGGCCTGGGCTATGCGCCCGCCGAGATCGACGATTTGAAGAAGCGGGCCGTGGTGGCCTGAACGACCCGAGCAACACCCAAGGAGACGACACGATGACCCAAGGCTTCACCCGCCGTGCCGCGCTGTCGGCGCTGGCCGCCGCCGCGTCGGCCGCCGCGCTGCCGGCGCTGGCGCAGGACAAGAGCGTGCGCTTCATCCTGCCCAACGCCACCGGCTCCGGCGTCGATGCGATCACGCGCTCGGCGCAGGCCGCGCTGGGCAAGGCGCTGGGCCATCCGGTGATCGTCGACAACCAGCCCGGCGCGGGCGGCATCGTCGGGCTGCAGGCGCTGGCGCGTTCGCCGGCCGACGGCTTCAGCCTCGGCGTGGTGTCGAACAACGTGGTCATCTTCCCCAGCGTCTACAAGTCGCTGCCCTTCGACATGCCGGGCGACTTCACGCCGATCGCGGTGGTGGGCTACACGCCGGTGGTGCTGGTGGTCAATGCCAAGGTGCCGGCGAACAACTCGAAGGAGTTCATCGCGCTGCTGAAGAGCAAGGGCGGCGACATGACCTACGCCAGCGGCGGCAACGGCACGATCCTGCACCTCGCGTCGGCCATGTTCCTCGACGAGGCCGGCGTGCAGGCGCGGCACATTCCGTACAAGGGCGTGGGCCCGATGCTCACCGACCTGATCGGCGGCCAGGTCGACTTCGCCACCGCCGCGCTGCCCAGCGTGCAGGCGCACCTGAAGAGCGGCGCGCTGAAGGCCATCGGCGTGGCCACCGCGCAGCGCGTGCCGGCCGCGCCGGAGATCCCGACCTTCGTCGAGCAGGGGCTGCCGAACTACGTGGTCGAGGCCTGGTTTGCGGTGGTCGCGCCGAAGCACCTGCCGCCGGCCGAGGTGCAGCGCGTGCATGCGGCGGTGGCGGCGGCCTTCGCCGACCCGGCGGTGAAGGAGGCGATGGCCAGGCAGGGCAACGTCATCAACGTCGGCCCGGCCGACAAGGCGATGCCCTTCTTCCGCAGCGAGATGGCGCGCTACGCGCAGCTGGTGAAGAAGGCCGGCGTCGAGCTGCAGTGACCTTGCGGCGATGAAGTTCGGCCGGGTGCTGTTCCTGAGCGCGGACCCGGCCCGGGTGCGTGAACAGCTGGCCGGCCGCGAGCTGGAGCCGGCCGCGGCCGGCGCGCTGCGCGACGAGATTTCCACCGACGAGATCACGCCGCTGCCGGTGCTGGTGCACTTCGACGCCACGCTCGGGCGCTACGCGCATACCGGCTTCACGGCCGGCGGCGAGCGGCCGATTCCTCGCGATGCGCTGCGCGACGCGCGCATCGAGGTGCTGGTCGCCGGGCAGCGCTACGGCAAGGGCAGCTCGCGCGAGCACAGCCCGCTGGCCGAACGGTCGGCGGGCGTGCGGCTGGTCATCGCGCGCAGCTTCGAGCGCATCTACCGCCAGAACGCCGACAACCTGGGCTTGTTCACCAGCACCGACTTCGGCCTGGTCGAGCGGCTGCAGCGCGGCGAGCAGATCACGCTCGACGAGCTGCTCGCCGGGCGCGAGCCCCAGGCTGCGGCGATCCTGCGCGCCGGCGGACTGCTCGCCTACGGGCTCGGGCCGGAGGAAAGCGCGCCGCCGCCCGCGCCGGGCCCGAAGACGCTGTTTCACAAGATCGTCGAGCGCCATGCGCTGAAGCCCGGCTTCGTGCGCGCTGACCGGCGTTTCATCCACGAGATCTATACCGGCATGTGCGCGCAGCTGCTGCGCCGGCATGTCGGCGGCGACTACCGGCTGCACGACCCGCAGAGCATCGTCTGCTTCGAGGACCACCACGCCTACGTCGAGCGCAGCCCCGTGCATGTGGCCAACGGCCTGGTCGGCGGCGTGCAGCGTCTGGCCCAGGCGCACCGCGAGTTCGTCGCGCGGCACGGGCTGACCGACCACGGCCTGCTGGCCGACGGGGAAGGTTCGCAGGGCATCTCGCATGCGCTGATGGCCGAGCGCTATGCGCTGCCGGGCGAGTTGATCGTCGGCACCGATTCGCACACGCCGCACAGCGGCGCGCTCGGCTGCGTCGCCTTCGGCGTCGGCACGACCGACATGGCCAATGCCTTCATGACCGGCGCGGTGCGCGCAGGCAGCCCCGAGGTGCTGCGCATCGAGGTCGACGGCCGGCTGCCGCCGGGCGTCAGCGCCAAGGACCTGGTGCTGCACCTGCTGGCGCTGCCGGCGATCCGCGCCGGCGCCGGCGTCGGCCGCGTGTTCGAGTTCGGCGGCGCCGCGGTGCGGCGTTCAAGCATCGACGAGCGCGCGACGTTGACCAACATGTGCGCCGAGCTCGGCGGCTTCACCGGCATCGTCGAGCCGGACGAAGTGACGCTGCAGTTCCTGCGCGAGCGCCGCGGCGTCGACTTCCAGTTGCAGGCCTGGATGCGCAGCGATGCCGACGCGCCGTATGCCGGCGTGATCCGCATCGACGCGGCCGCGTTGTCGCCGATGGTCGCGCGCCCCGGCGACCCGGGGCTCGGCGTGCCGCTGCATGAACTGGCCGAACGCCCGGTGCCTGATATCGCCTACGGCGGCTCGTGCACAGCGGGCAAGCGCGAGGACTTCGCGCAGTACCACGCGGTGCTGGACTGGGCTGTGCAGCATGGGCGGCGCGTCGCGCCCGGCGTCACGCTGTACCTGCAGTTCGGCACCGAGGACGTGCGCGCCTGGTGCGAGGCGCAGGGCTGGCTGGCAACGTTCGAGGCCGTCGGCGCGGAACTGCTGCAGCCGGCCTGCGGCGCCTGCGCCAACTGCGGCCCCGGCGCGTCGAGCCGGCCCGAGCAGGTGACGGTGAGCGCCGTCAACCGCAACTTTCCCGGTCGCAGCGGTCCGGGCCAGGTGTGGCTGGCGAGTCCGGCGACGGTGGTGGCCAGCGCCATTGCCGGTCGGCTGGTGTCGTTCTCCGAGCTGCGGGGCGGGGGCTAATGCCCAAAGCAAACAGGCTGAAGTTCGTCGACATCTTCGACAAGGAAGTCGGGTCGGTGGCGTCTCGCATCAGCCAAATGATTGCTCCGACCCGCTCGTACGTCTGGAAGGGCGGCCGGGACTACAACCAGTTCATCGCAGAGCACCGTGCAGTGTGGAATCTTGAAGAAGGCAAGTACAAGACGCGCTTCGTTCCGAGCGCGCTCGTCTTCGCCGATGGAACCAAGCTCGCGATGCCGGATTGACCGGCCGCCCTTGTTCGCGTGCTTACAGCACGCCGCCGCTCGAGCGCAGTCCGCGACGCACGGGGCCACTACTTCAGCAGGCTCGACAAGTCATTGAAGCCGCCGGTCCGGTCGCGCACACCGTCGGCTTCGACCGGCGTGGCCCTTGCTGCGAGGGGCGCCGACATGTTCTCGTTGCAGACCACGGAATCTAGGCCCTCGCGCTCGAGCGAGGGCACGCTCTGGTACATACTTTAGTATGTATCAACCGGAGTGTCCCGTGGACGAAATCGCCAAAGTCTTCCAGACCGGCCGCAGCCAGGCAGTGCGCCTGCCTGCCGCCTACCGCTTCGACACCAAGGAAGTCTTCATCCGCCGCGACGCGGCCACCGGCGACGTGATCCTTTCGCGGCGGCCGGCCGATTGGAGCGGCCTGCTGGCGGCGGTGGCCGAGGCGCGGGCCGAGAGCCGGGACTTCCTCGCCGAGCGGCGCGACGCGCCGGCGCAGGCGCGCGAGCTGTTCTGATGGTTTCGCCCGCGCTGTATCTGCTGGACACCAACATCGCGAGCTTCGTCATCCGCGGCCACGATGCGCGGCTGCTGCGGCGCCTGCGATCGCATGCGGTCGGAGCCGTCGCTATTTCGGCAGTGACAGAGGCCGAACTGCTGTACGGGCGGGCACGCAAGCCGGGCGCGACCGCACTCGCTGCCGCCGTCGATGCCTTCCTGGCGCATGTGCGGACCTTGCGGTGGGACAGCGCTGCCGCCGTTCGCTATGGCCACCTGCGCGCTGCGCTCGAGGCCGCCGGCACGCCGATGGGCAGCATGGATACGCTGATCGCCGCGCATGCGCTGGCCGCCGATGCGGTGCTGGTTTCGAACGACCAGGCATTCCGCCGCGTGAAGGGGCTGAAGGTTCAGGACTGGACCGGCTGAGCCAGCCGAGGATGCGGCAGCAGTCGGCGTCGGCCTGCCCCCGGCCCTGGCCAGAGTGAGTACGCATTGGCGCTATCGTCGGGCCTCCCCCCAACCGGCAGCCCATCCGCCTTGTCGACCCCCCTGCTCGAAGTCAACGACCTGCGCGTCACGCTGCACACCGCACGCGGCCCGGCTGATGCGCTGCGCGACGTGTCCTTCACCATGCAGCGCGGCGATACCGTCGGCCTGATCGGCGAATCGGGCTGCGGTAAGAGCATCACCGCGCTGGCGCTGATGGGCCTGCTGCCCGAAGGCGCGCGCGTGTCGGGCTCGATCCGCTTCGATGGCCGGGAATTGACGGCGCTGTCCGAGGACGCGATGTGCCGGCTGCGCGGCGGGCGCATCGGCATGGTGTTCCAGGAACCGATGACCGCGCTGAACCCGCTGCACACCATCGGCCGGCAGATCGCCGAGCCGCTGCGCCTGCACAAGGGTCTGTCCGACGCAGCCGCCCGCGCCGAGGCGCTGCGCCTGCTGCAGCGCGTGCAGCTGCCCGACGCCAAGAAGCGGCTCGACGCCTGGCCGCACCAGATGTCCGGCGGCCAGCGCCAGCGCGTGGTCATCGCCATCGCGCTGGCCTGCGGCCCGGACCTGCTGATCGCCGACGAGCCGACCACGGCGCTGGACGTGACCATCCAGCGCGAGGTGCTGAACCTGATCAGCGAACTGGTGGCCGAGGACGGCATGGGCCTGCTGCTGATCAGCCACGACCTGGGCGTGATGGCCGAGACGGTGCAGCGCGTGCTGGTGATGTACGGCGGCAGCGTGGTCGAGAGCGGGCCGACCGGGCAGGTGTTCCGCAGGCTCGCGCATCCGTACACGCGCGGGCTGTTCGCGGCGCGGCCGCGGCTCGGGCTGGCGCGCGGCACGCGGCTCGCCACCATTCCCGGCCGCGTGCCGGAACTGGTCGATCTGCCCGCAGGTTGCCCCTTCGCCGAACGCTGCCGCTGGGTCATCGACGACTGCCGTCGTGCGCTGCCGGCGCCGCATCCGGTGGCGCCTGGGCACGACGCGCGTTGCCTGCGGCTGGACGCCACGTTGGCCGAGGCCGCGGCACCGTGAGTGACGCGCCGCTGCTGGTCGTCGAAGGCCTGGCCAAGCACTACCGCCTGCCGCGCGAGCAGCTGCTGCGGCCCGGCCCGGTGGTGCATGCGCTGCAAGGCGTGAGCTTCAGCCTACCGCCAGGCCGCAGCCTGGGCGTGGTCGGCGAATCGGGCTCGGGCAAGTCGACGCTGGCGCGGCTGGTGATGGCGCTGGAAGCGCCGAGCGCCGGCCGCGTGATGCTCGACGGCGAGGATCTGCACGCGCTGGCACCGGCCGCGCTGCGCCGCGCGCGCGAAAAGCTGCAGATGGTGTTCCAGGACCCGTACGGCTCGCTCGACCCGCGGCGCAGCGTGCTGCAGACCGTGACCGAGCCGCTGCGCGTGCTGCACGGCGCGTCCGCGGCCGAGCAGCGCGAGCGCGCCGCCGAAGTGCTGGACGCGGTCGGCCTGCGCGCCGCCGACGGCGCCAAGTATCCGCACGAGTTCAGCGGCGGGCAGCGCCAGCGCATCGCCATTGCGCGCGCGCTGATCACGCGCCCCGAGCTGATCGTCGCCGACGAGCCGGTGAGCGCGCTCGACGTCTCGGTGCAGGCGCAGGTGCTGAACCTGATGCAGGACCTGCAGGATCAGTTCGGCCTGGCCTTCCTGTTCATCAGCCACGACCTGGCGGTGGTGAACCTGGTGTGCGACGAGGTGATCGTGCTCTACCAGGGCCGCATCGTCGAGCGCGGTGCGCCGGACACGCTGTTCCGCGCGGCCGAGCATCCCTACACCCGCAGGCTGCTGGCGGCGGTGCCGGGCGCGCGCCGCGATGGCGCAGAATGAGATCGCACCCACCAAGGAGAAACCGATGACGCTGCAACGCCGCACCCTGAACCTGATGCTCGCCGGCGCACTGGCGCTGGGCGGCGCCACGCTGGACGCGCAGGCCCAGGCGCGCAAGGACAGCGTGGTGCTGGGCATGGTGCTCGAGCCCACGCCGGGGCTGGACCCGACTACCGCGCCGGCGGCGGCGATCGGCGAGATCGTGCACTACAACATCCTCGAGGGCCTGACCAAGATCAACGTCGACGGCTCGGTGACGCCGCTGCTGGCCGAGAGCTGGGAAGTCTCGCCCGACGGCAAGAGCTACACCTTCAAGCTGCGCAAGGGCATCCGCTTCCAGGACGGCGAGCCCTTCGATGCCGCGGCAGTGAAGTTCAGCTTCGAGCGCGCCAAGGCCGAGGGCTCGACCAACAAGGCCAAGAAGGCGGTGTTCGACAACATCTCCAGCGTCGCCACGCCCGACGCGCAGACGGTGATCCTGGTGCTGAACAACGCCGACGGCACGATCCCGTTCCGCATGGGCGAAAACACCGCGGTGATCCTGAGCCCGAAGAGCGCGGCTACCACCGCCACCAAGCCGGTCGGCACCGGCCCCTACACCTTCGACAGCTGGCAGAAGGGCAGCGCGGTCACGCTCGTCAAGTGGGCCGGTTACCGCAACCCGGGCGCGATCAAGATCAGCAAGGTGACGTTCCGCTTCATCAACGACCCGGCGGCGCAGACCGCGGCGCTGCTGGCCGGCGACATCGACGGGATGCCGCGCTTCAACCGCGACCCCAGCCAGTTCAAGGCCGACAAGCGCTTCACGGTGGAGATCGGCGACACCGCGGGCAAGGGCATCATGGCCATCAACAACAAGAAGCCGCCGCTGAATGACGTGCGCGTGCGCCGCGCGCTGATGCACGCCATCGACCGCAAGGCCTTCATCGACGGCGCCATCGACGGGCTGGGCAAGCCGATCGGCAGCCACTTCGCACCCACCGACGCCGGCTACGTGGACCTGACCCAGGTCTATCCCTACGACGCGGAGAAGGCCCGCGCGCTGCTCAAGGAGGCCGGCGTGGCCACACCGCTGAACCTGACGCTGACGCTGCCGCCGCCGCAGTACGCGCGCAAGGGCGGCGAGATCATCGCCGCGCAGCTGGCCAAGGTCGGCGTGATCGCCAAGATCGAAAACGTCGAATGGGCGCAGTGGCTCAGCGGCACCTTCAAGGGCAACTTCGACCTGACGATCATCAACCACGTCGAGCCGCTGGACTACATGCAGTACACCAACACCGGCTACTACTGGGGCTACGACAGCAAGGACTTCCGCGAGCTGGCGGCCAAGCATGCGGCGGCCGGCAGCGTGCGCGAGCGCAGTGAAGCCTGGGCGGCGCTGCAGAAGAAGCTGGCCGAGGACGCGGTCAATGCCTACATCTTCAACCCGGCACAGGTGGCGGTGAGCAAGCGCGGGTTGAAGGGGCTGTGGGCCAGTTCGCCGATCTTCGCCAACGACATCGCTGCGGTGTCGTGGCAATGAGCGGGTTGCATGATCTGAGCGCGGCCGAACTGCTGGCGCTGTATGCGAAGCGCGAGGCCTCGCCGCTGGAGGCCACGCGCGCGGTCATCGCGCACATCGAGGCCTGGGAGCCGCACCTGCGGGCCACCTACGCCTTCGACCCCGAAGGCGCGCTGGCGCAGGCGCGCGCCTCCGAGGCCCGCTGGCTCGAGGGCCAGCCGCAAGGCCGGCTCGACGGCGTGCCGACGCTGCTGAAGGAGAACATCGCGACGCAGGGCGTGCCGATGCCGCTGGGCACCGCCGCCACCGAGCTGCTGCCCGCCGCCGAGGACGCGCCGCCCGCGGCGCGGCTGCGCGAGGCCGGCGCGGTGCTGCTGGGCAAGAGCACGATGCCGGACTACGGCATGTTGTCCTCGGGCCTGTCGAGCTTCCACCCGCTGACGCGCAACCCCTGGGACCTGAGCAAGAACCCCGGCGGCAGCAGCTCCGGCGCCGGTGCCGGCGCGGCGGCGGGTTACGGCCCGCTGCACGTGGGCACCGATATCGGCGGCTCGGTGCGGCTGCCGGGCGCCTGGTGTGGTGTGTTCGCGCTCAAGCCCAGCCTGGGGCGCATCCCGATCAAGCCGCCTTATGCCGGCCGCGTTGCCGGGCCGATGACGCGCACGGTGCGCGACGCCGCCTTGCTGATGCGCGAGCTGTCGCAGCCCGACTGGCGCGACACGATGAGCCTGCCGTATCAGGACATCGCCTGGCTGGACCTGGAGCGCGACCTGAAGGGCCTGCGCATCGGCCTGCAGATGGATGCCGGCTGGGGCCTGGCCGTCGAGCCCGAGACCGCGGCCGCGGTGCAGGCCGCGGCGCGCGCCTTCGAGGCGGCCGGCGCGATCGTCGAACCGATGGCGGCCTTCATGACACGCGACATGGCCGACGGCATGGACCGCTTCTGGCGCATGCGCTCGTGGCTCGACATCAGCGCGCTGCCGGACGAGCGCCGGCAGAAGGTGCTGCCCTACATCCGCCAGTGGGTGGCCAGCGGCGCCACGCTGACGGCGGCGCAGGTGTTCCACGGCTACAGCCAGATGGGCCTGATGCGCGAAGCCGCGGTCAACGCCTGCCGGCGCTTCGACTTCGTGCTCTCGCCGGTGAGCCCGGTGCCGAGCTACGCCGCCGAATGGGCCAGTCCGACCAACGACCCCGAGCGGCCGTTCGAGCACATCGCCTTCACGCTGCCCTTCAACATGAGCGAGCAGCCCTCGGCATCGATCAACTGCGGCTGGACGCGTGCCGGGTTGCCGATCGGCCTGCAGATCACCGGCCGGCGCCACGACGACCTCGGCGTGCTGCAGCTCGCCGCCGCGTGGGAGCGTTTGCGCCCGGCGCAACGGCCGTGGCCCGAGCCGCCCGGGCGCTGAAGCGCCTGCTGCATTCGCGGCCGATGTCCAGCCCCGACCCGCGCGGCAACCCCAGCGGCACGCGCAACGCCGCCGCGCTGGCTGCCGCCGAGACGGCGCTGTGGCGCATGATGTCCTTCTACGACACGCCGCTGACCGACCTGGACGCGGCCAGCGCGCACGATCCCGGCTGGGCGCTGCCGCACCTGATGCGCGCCGGCTTCCTGCTCAGCCTGACCGAGCCTTCGATGGTGGCCGAAGCCGGGCGGCATCTGCAGCGCGCCGCCGAACTTGGAGATGGCGCGCCGGCGCGCGAGCGAGCGCATCTGCACGCCGTGCAGGCCGTATGCGACGGCCGCTGGCAGGCCGCCTGCCGCATCTGGGACGAGCTGCTGGTGGAGTACCCGTGCGACGCGCTGGCGCTGCAGTGGGCGCAGCTGTGGGACTTCTACCGCGGCGACGCCGCGCAGCTGCGGCTGCGTCCGGCGCGCGCGCTGCCCGAATGGAACGAGGCCGATACGCTGTATCCGTACCTGCTGAGCCTGTACGCCTTCGGGCTCAAGGAAAGCAACCTCTATCCGCTGGCCGAGGAGACCGGCCGGCGCGCGCTGGCGCTGAACCCGAAGGTGCCGTGGGCGGTGCATGCAGTGGCGCACGTGATGGAGATGCAGGGCCGCTTCGAGGAAGGCGGCGTCTGGCTGCGCCAGTACCAGGCCGACTGGGCCGAAGGCAACGGCTTCTCGGGCCACCTGTGGTGGCACAAGGGGCTGTTCAGGCTGGAGGCCCTGGACCTGGAAGGCGCGCTGCGCCTGGCCGACAAGCGCCTGGCGCCCGAGCAGCTGCAGATCACCCTGCAGCGCGTGGACGCCGCGGCGCTGCTGTGGCGATTGCGGCTGCTCGGCGTCGACGTGGCGGCGCGCTGCGCGAGGCTGCTCGACGGCTGGGACCTGAGGCCCGAGACCGCCGGCTACTACGCCTTCAACGACCTGCATGCGGTGCTGGCGATGCTCGGCGCGGATGAGCTGGCGCGCGCCGAAGCCTGGGTGGCGCGCTGCGCCGAACGCGCGCTGGCGGCTGACGACGCGCGGCGCAGCAACCACGGCATGGCGCGCGAGGCCGGCCTGCCGCTGATGCGCGCGCTGCTGGCCTACGAACGCGGCGAGTTCGACGCCGCGGCCGACGCGCTGTACGCGGCGCGCGGCCAGGCGCAGCGCTTCGGCGGCAGCCACGCGCAGCGCGACCTGATCGACCAGACGCTGCTGTCGGCCGCCGCGCGCGGCTCGCGCCGCGGCCTCGGCCGCGCGCTGCTCAACGAGCGGCTGATGGCCAAGCCCGCGTCGGCGCTGAGCCAGCACTGGCAGGCGCAGGTGCAGGGCGCGCCGGGCGCGGCCGGCTGATCCGGGCGCCGGCGCGGGTCGCGTTCAGCGGGCCAGGCTCACGCTGGCGGCGGCGGCGCAGGCCGCGGCAGCGACTGTGCGCACGTGGTTCCACCACAGCCACTGCTTCAGGTAGACCGGCCAGTAGGCCGCGGCTTCGGCAGAGTCGGGCGGCAGGCGCGCCAGGCGCTCGTTGCGCGGCACGTTGAAGGCCGCAGTGACGCCGAAGCAACCGGCGACGTACAAGACCGCGGCGGCGAGCAGCCAGGCCGAGCGCATCGAACCCCAGGCGAGCACGGCGCCCACGCCGCACAGTCCGGCGATCAGCGCCGTGCCGGCGAACAGGCCGAGGAACAGCGGGTTCAAGACCACGACGTTGATGCGCTGCATGGCCGCGACGCCCTGCTCGCCGGGCAACTGCGAAAGCGCCTTCATCACGAAGCTGGAAAAGGCGAAGAAGACGCCGCCGACCAGGCCCGCGCCGACGGCGAGGAGAAGGGGAACGAGGGTGCGCATCGGCGGCTCGGCAACACACGCGTCACAGCAAGGCCAGTGCCGCCTTGCCTTCGTCGGCCACTTCCGTGGCCAGCTTCTGATCCAGGGTGGCGAGCTGGCCCTTGTTCTCCCTCGCCAGCGCAAGCAGGTAGCTGTCCGTCACCCGACCGTGGCTGGACAGCAGCGCCGGATCGACCCAACGGCTCTGGACCAAGCTGATGCCGTCGGACCAGAACGCGTGCCCCGGCAAGCCGCGAATGGCCGACAAGGCGCTTGCCGCCACGCTCGGCGGACCCGGGGAGTTCGGGTACTTCGGGTGGCCGACGATGCGCAGCAGGCCGTTCTCGGTGATGGGGCAGGTGGCAAAGGCCTTGTGCCCGACGCGCCCGAACCAGTCGTGGACTTGATCATGCTGCACATGCGCCGGATCGATGAGCGCAATGAGCACGTTCACATCCAGCAGATAGCGGGTCACGGCTGCTCGTCGCGCAACTGGTTGACGAGTTCCAGCGTGACCGGCATGGCCGCCTTGCGGCTCGGCAACAGCGGTATGCCATTGCGCTCGGTCCTGCTGCCTCGCGCGCTGCGCATCAGTCCTTGGCGCGCGAGCATCGAGATCACTTCGCCGACGCTCTTGCGCTCGCGCTGCGCGAGGTGCTTGGCCGCGGCCAGGATGTCGTCGTCGATGGCCAGGGTGGTCCGCATGCCGCACTCCAGGAACATCTGATGCTTTGCATCATACATCACGCATCATGCGCGCCGATGGCTTCAGATCATCACGAAGGTGGAGAAGGCCAGGAAGACGCCTGCGACCAGGCCGGCGCCCACGGCGAGCAGAACGGGAGCCAAAGTGAGCATCGGCGTGTGGGGCTGCCCCTCGGCATCAGCGCGGCATGCGGCTTTGCATGCTGTGGGTCAGGCTCATGCGGTCGATGTCTTCCATCGACATGATGGGTGCGTACATCAGATCCGCCGGGTCGCTGCTCCGCTTCCAGCCCAGCTTCATTTCGCCGACGATGCGCGTCAGCATCTTCTGCACGCGCAGACTGATCACCTCGCCCGGCTCCACCGAGCCGTCCTTCCCGTACAGCAGGCGGGCGACCGAAAGTACGGAGGTTCGCGCCATCGGGCTGTGCATCGAGTACTGGAAGCGGAAGTTCCGGGTTCGCGAGTTGATGTCGCGGTCGGTCAGAACGATGAAGTACGTTCTGGCGTTGGCGTCCGGCAGCTGCCTTGCCGCCTTCGCCCCGAAGGGCAGGTAGTCGTCGGCCGGGTACTGGTGGGTGCCGGGAAGCGGGTCGTGCACGCCGGACGGCATCAGCAATGACGACTTGACCCACTGCCCGGTGTCCTTCGTCAGCGCGCGGGCAATGCCCGCCGCCGCCTGCTCGGGGAAGCCGTCGGTGGGGATGAGGTATAGGCTTACCCCGTCGACGGGACTGGACGGGACCAGGCGCTGCGTTTGGCCGAGGGCACGGATCGGCAGCAGAGTAAAGCTGAAGGCCAGCGACAGGGTTCTACGGTGCATGGGCATGAGTTGCGTGACGGGATTTGGAGGGATCTCGGGATCGCGCCAATGTTCGCCAATACATTGACCTGATACATTTTCACCGACCGCGACATTCAGGGTGCCCATGGCTGACAATCTCTTCGCCATTTGCGAACCGCGCTCCGACGTTCTCCAAGGCGCGCTCAAGGAGAGCGACTTCGCCGCCGACCTGTCGCAGGTTCTCCGCGGCGACGCGCCCGACGAATACAAGAAGCCCGGGCTCTTCTTCGCCAACACCTACCCGACCAAGGGCCTGAAGAACGCCCTGAAGCTGGTGGCGCTGCGGGTGCTGGGCCGCCCTGAGCAGGTGGGCGCGGTCTTCCGCCTCGACACCCAGTTCGGCGGCGGCAAGACGCACACCCTCATCGGCCTGGCGCATGCCATGCGGGGACTGATCGGCGTGCCGAACGCCGACGAGTTCCTGGAACCGGCCTTGTGCCCGGCCGCGCCGATCCGCATCGCTGCATTCGACGGCGAGAACGCCGACCCGGCCAATGGGCGGCGCCTGAGCGACAGCATCCGCGCGTTCAGCCCATGGGGCGAACTGGCTTTCGCGCTCGTCGGCGAATCCGGCTACCGGCTCGTCGAACAAAGCGACAAGGAAGGCATCGCCCCCGGTGCCGACACGCTGCGCGAACTGCTGGGCACCGAGCCGGCCCTGATCCTCATCGACGAGATCGCGCCGTACCTGCGCAAGGTCGCCGGGCGCAACGCGCAGCGGGCGGGCGAACAGCTGCTCGCCTTCATGACCTCGCTGATGAAGGCGGTCGAGAGCCTGCCGCGCGTCGCCCTTGTCTTCACGCTGGCGGTCGGCCGCGACGGAAAAGCCACCGATGCCTACAGCCGCGAAACCCAGGACATCGCCGCCTTCTTCGCCGAGGCCGAGAGCGTTGCCGCACGCAAGGCGACGGTCATCGACCCCACCGAGGACGACGAGACCGTCAAGGTCGTTTGCCGCCGCCTCTTCACCCGTATCGACGAAGCCAACGCGCGCCAGGTCGTTGCCGCCTACAAGGCGCTGTGGGACGCCAACCGCGACAAGCTGCCCACGCCGCCGGTGCAGGACCGGCGGGTCGAAGAGTTCGAGGCCGGGTACCCACTGCACCCGGAACTGGTGAAGGTGCTCACCCAGAAGACCGGCACCCTGGGCAACTTCCAGCGCGTGCGCGGCATGCTGCGCCTGCTGGCCCGCACGGTGGCGCGCCTGTGGCAAGAGAAGCCGGCGGACGCCTTCGCCATCCACACGCACCACATCGACCTCGGCTTCGAGCCCATCCGGCTGGAACTGGTCACCCGACTCAAGCAAGACATCTATGTGCCGGCGATCAAGGCCGAGATCGCCGGCGCTGACGCAAGCTCGTCACTGGCCGAGCAGCTCGACGCGGGTCCATTCAAGGGGCAGCCCAGCTACGGTTCGTACGTGGCGCGCACCGTGTTCATGCACACGCTGGCCTTCAACGAAACCCTGCGCGGCCTGAACGCGGAGGAGCTGCGTTACGCCGTCCTCGGCCCCGGCACGGACATCGCCTTCATCGACGATGCGCGCAAGCGCTTCGTCGTCGATTCGGCTTATATCGACGACAAGCCCGGCGCTCCGTTGCGCTTCCTGGCCGAGGCCAACCTCACGCAGATCATCCGCCGCGAAGAGACCAACGTCGACCGCGAAGAAGCCCGGTCACGCCTCAACGCCGACATCCGCGACCTCTTCGCCGGCCCGCACCTCAACCTGGTGCCCTTCGCATCCGGGCCGCACGACGTGGCCGACGACGACGGCAGCGGGCGCCCGTACCTCGTGCTGCTGAGTCACGATGCCGTGCAGGTGGCCGGTGACGCAGTGCGTGTCGATCCGTTGGTGGAGAAGATCTTCCTGCATCGCGGCGCCGGCAACGACTGGCGCCACAACCGCAACCACCTCGGTTTTGTCGTCGCCGATGCGGCGGGCATCCCGGTGATGAAGGCGCGCATGCTGCGCTATCTGGCGCTGGAGTCGCTGCGCGTGCCGGGCAAGCTGAAGGATCTGGCCGACTACCAGGTGGCCAAACTGAACGAGGACTTCGGCCGCACCAAGCACCAGCTCGCCACCGCCATCCAGCAGTGCTATCGGCACATCTTCTATCCCTCGCGCAACCGCGTCGATGGCGCCAACTGCGACCTGGCGCACACCGTGGTCGATATCCAGACCGCGTCCGACCGTCCGGGCGACGGGCAGAAGCAGGTCGTCACCCAGCTGCAGAACGTCAACAAGCTGCGCTTGCCCACCGACCAGCCGGACTCACCGGTCTACGTGCGCGACCGCACGCCGCTGAAGAAGGGCCAGATCACCACGGCCGCGCTGCGTGCCGAGTTCCGCCAGGACGCGGCCCTGCCGATGCTCGTGGGCGATGACGTGTTCATCAAGGGCATCCGCCAGGGCATCGAACAGGGCGACTACATCTACAAGTCGGGCGAGCTGCTGCGCGGCAAAGGCGACCCGCATGCCGAGATCAAGGTCGACGAGCAGTCCTTCGTCTACACGATCACCTACGCGCAGGACCATGGCATCTGGCCGCGCACTCCTCCTGCAGCACCGGCGACGCCGGCCCCTTCGCCAGCCGGTGCGGGGGCGCCCAGCCCGTCACCCGCGGCCTCGCCCAGCCCTGCGTCTGCGCCCGTGGCCCAGCAGACCGGCGTCTTCGAGGCCGAAGATGTCCTGAAGGCCGCGCTCACGCGCGTCTTCGAAAAGGCGCGCCACAACGGCGCGCTGACCTTCGGCTCCATCGACATCCGCCCGTTCGACAAGGGCGATGCCATGAAGCTGCTGGCGCTGGTGAAGTCGGTGCCCAACGCGACCAAGCGCATCGAGCTCGAGGCGCAGTTCGAAACCCCGACCCAGTCCGAAGCCAGCATCTCGTTCAAGGGCGACCTCGACGACGCCACGCCGTTGAAGGACTACCTGGAGCCGCAGTTCAGGGCGGCCAGCGACAGCGACGCCAGCGTCACCTATCGCCTGCATTTCGATCCACCGCTGGCCGTGCAAGGCCCCAGCGCCGACGGCCTGATCCAGCGCCTGACACGCCTGGTCTCGCCCGTGGCCCACGTGCTGGCGGTTGTTGCCGACGCGAAGTCTTGAGGAGCCCCCATGGCCGCCACCCCCCGCGCCAAACTGATCGCCCTCCCAAGTAAAGGCGCCTCCGCGCTGCCGCACTACGAGCTGCGCGCCAAGCGCCAGCAAGGCGCCGACATGGCGCTGGAGATCTGGCAACTGCCGGCGATCGCGACGCCCCATATCAAGCAGCCCACCTACGTGGCCGGGCTGCACGGCCGCAACCTCTCGCTGGTGGAACACCGCCTGCTGCGCCGGTTGAAGGTGCTGCGCATCAACCTGCACGACCTGCCCACCATCGACGCGCTGCGCGTGCCCATCGACGAAGAGCTGGCCATCAACCTGGGCCTGCTGTTCCGTGCGCTGGCACCCATGCGCAACCGCGACCACATGGCCGCGGTGGCCGCCGGTATCGAGGCGATGAGCAAGGAAGAAGCCGGCTACTGGCTCGGCATGGCGATGCACCGCAAGTACCCGCGCCGGGTGCTGATGGCGCTGCGCTTCCTGCTCATCGACCCGAACGCCTGAGCGCTCGCAGGCCCACGCAACGAGCACAGGCCCTGATGCGGGAACTCACCGAAGTCCGCGCGCTCCTTGCCCGGCTGGACCAGGCCAGTGCCGACGCACTGGAGGCGCAGGACCTCGACTTCAAGGAATGGCCTGCGGACTACCGCCATGCCGTGCGCCTGGCCGTGGACATGGCTGTGTGCATGGCCAACGGCGGCGGCGGCACCGTGGTGCTGGGCGTGCGCGATCGGGTCGTTGGCCGCGCGCAAGCCATCGTCGGCGTTCCGGCGTCGGCCGATCCACACCAGCTCAAGCGCGACATCTACGAACGCACCGCGCCCAAGCTCACGCCGGAGGTGCTGGAGCTGCCGGTGCCTGAAGGCACGGGCCGCCTGCTGGTGATGCAGGTGCATGGCGGTCTGCCTCCGTACACCACCACCGCCGGCGCCGGCACCGTGCGCCGCGGCAAGGACTGCGTGCCCCTCACCGGTGACCTGCGCGACCGGCTGATGGTCGAGCGTGGCGAGTCCGACGTGACTGCCATGATCGTGTCGGGTAGCGTGCCCGAGCCGGTGGAGTCCCTGCTCTCGGCCGCCGCGCTGGAGCGTCTGCGCGACCTCGCCCGCCAGGAGCAGGCCCCGGCCGACCTGCTGCGCAAGACCGACCTCGACCTGCTGGGCGCCCTGGACGTGCTGCGCGACGGCCGGCTCACCAAGGCCGGCCTGCTGATCGCCGGCAGCGCCGACGCCTTGGCACGCCACCTGCCCAACTACGGCTGGACGCACGAGCGCATGAAGAGCGCCACCACCTACGTCGACCGGGCCGACGGGCGCGATGGACCCGGCAAGGGCGAGCTGGCGCTGCCGCTGGCGCTGCAGGCGCTGGAGGCGCGCATCAACGCCGACAACCCCATCACCACCGTCGAGCATGGTCTGCATCACTTCGAGTTCCGCGCCTACCCCACGGTGGCGCTGCGCGAAGCCCTGCTCAACGCGCTGTGCCACCTGGACCTGCGGCTGGCCAGCCCGGTGCTGGTGAAGCAGTACCCGCGCAAGCTGGAGATCAGCAACCCCGGCGGCCTGGTGGGCGGCATCACGCCGGCCAACATCCTTCATCACCCACCGCTGGCGCGCAATCCGCTGCTGGTGCACGCGCTGTCCCGGCTACGCCTGGTGAACCGCAGCAACCTGGGCGTCAGCCGCATGTTCGAGGCCATGCTGATCGAGGGCAAGGAACCACCGCTCATCGTCGACGAAGAGAGCGCCGTGCGCGTCGTCTTCAAGCGCCAGGAGACTTCGGCGCCGTTCCGCGAATTCATTGCCGACGAGGGCAAGGCCGGCCGCGTGCTGGACGTGGACCACCTGCTGCTGCTGCGCTGGCTGCTGGGCCATGCCGAGACCGACACGGCCGCGGCCGCGGAGCTGTGCCAGCGCCGCGAGCCGGAGATGCGCGACATCCTGGACGAGATGGCGCAGGACTACGGCTACCTGGAGCGCGGCGGCGCCGGCCGCGGTACCTGGTGGCGGCTGAAGCCGGCACTGCACCGCCGCCTGGAAGGCCGGGGCAACGCCGAGCGCGACCAACGCATCGACGCCGACGTGGCCAAGACGCGCGTGCTGAACATGTTGAAGCAGCGCCATCGCCGCGGCGAACGCGGGCTGACGAATGCCGAAGTGCGGGCGGTGACCGGCTACACGCGTCAGCAGGTGAACCGGCTGATCCACGAACTGGAGGCTGAGTCGGTGCGCCTGAGCGGGCATGGGCGCGGCGCTACCTACGAATACGCGGGCGTCGAAGAGCCGGCGCAGAAGAAGAGAACACGATGACGCGACGCTTGATTGAAGACTGGCTTCCGATTGCACAGCTCGGCATTGAGAGCCTGCGCGAGCGCACACCAATGACGCCCTTTCCGGCACCGAACCGCTTGCATGTATGGTGGGCACGCCGGCCGCTGGTGGCGTCGCGCGCTGCGGTGCTCGCTTCGCTGCTGCCGGCCGATGCCGACCGTGAGCGCTTCATGCATATGCTGGGGATTCATGGGGATCCGGTAGCGTCGCGAAGGCGCATCGACGCGGCTCGGCGAAAGGGCGAACGCTTCGAGGGCCAGGCGTACAGCTACGGGCGAGCGTTCGGCTACGTGCCGACCGTAGACGACCGTGCCTGGTTCCTTCAAGAGAAACGCCGGCTCGGGCTTGAGAAGCCTGCGGTGCTCGATCCGACCGCGGGCGGCGGCTCGGTGCCCTTCGAGAGCGCGCGCCTGGGGCTGCATACCCACGGCAACGACCTCAATCCCGTGGCCGCGCTCATCGAGCGCGCAACGATCGAGTTCCCGTTGATCCATGGCCAAGCGCTAAGGCGGGAGTTCGAGCGCCTTGCCGCCTGCTACCTAACATGCAGGGAGGAAAGGCTGAAGGCGTTCTTTCCGGATGAACCCGACAAGGACGCGATTCCTACGAACTTCGTCTGGGCGCGCACTATTCGCTGCCCGCACTGCGAAGGCACGGTCCCGCTGTCTCCGAACTGGCGGCTCGCGCCCGACGGGACGGGCGTCGCTTTGCACCCGCAGCTCGGCAACGGTCCCGGCGACACGAGCCGGCATGTGAGTTTCAAGATCGTGCGCAAGCCTAGCGAGCAGTCGCCGGGAACGGTATCCGGTGGCGACGCGACCTGCCCGTTCGACGATTGCCGCCGGCTGATCGCGGGCGATCACATCAAGGCCGAAGCGCAGGCCGGCCGCATGGGCGAGCAGCTCTACGCGGTGGTGTTCAAGCGCCGCATCGAGACCCGTACCAAGAGCGGCAAGCGCGGCAAGGACAAGTGGGAGCGCGGTTACCGTGCGCCGCGGCCCGAGGACGACGTGTCGCAGCAGGTCGCCGCCGCGCTGGCCGAGAAGATGCCGGAGTGGGAAGCGCTGGACATGGTGCCGACCGAGGAAGTTCCGGAAGGCCACAAGACTGGAACTACTGAGGGCGCTGGTACCGATGTGCCGCTGAAGCGAGGCGAGACCCACTGGGTGCGAATGTTCGCGCCACGACAGTTGTTAGGCCATGCAACCGCGGTGGAGACGTTCCGTGGCTTGCTCGAAGAGGCACGGGCCGGCGATGACTGGACTGATTTGAAGTCAGCGGCGTTCGCCTACCTTGCGCTGTCTCTAGACAAGATGCTGAACTACAACTCGCGCAAGTCTGTGTGGATGTCGACCCGCGAGGTGGTTGCCAACACCTTCAATCGTCACGACTTCGCGTTTGCGTGGTCATTCGCCGAAATGGCGCCGCTGATCGTTGGCCTGGGCTACGACTGGGCCATCGAACAGACCGCCAAGTGCATCAGCGAGTTGGTCGAGCTTGTGCATCCCGAAAACACTACCTCCGGCCCACAAGCCGGCCTTGACTTCGAGGGAGCTACCGGACGCGCCGCGCCGGCGCGCATCACGCTCACTTGCAAGTCCGGCGACAGCCTGGACCACATCGCCGACGCCAGCATCGATGCCGTGGTGATGGACCCGCCGTACTACGACAACGTGATGTACGCCGAGTTGTCGGACTTCTTCTACGTCTGGCTCAAGCGCACCGCCGGCTACGTCTATCCCGAGCTGTTCCGCCGCAAGCTCACCGACAAGGAGAACGAGGCGGTCGCGAACCCGGCCAAGTTCAAGGGCGAGAAAGGAGCCAAGGCACTGGCGGGCCGCGACTACCAGCAGCGCATGGCGGCGATCTTCACCGAGATGCGCCGCGTGCTGAAGCCCGACGGCATCATGACCCTGATGTTCACGCACAAGGCCACCGGAGCCTGGGATGCGCTGACCACCGGCCTGATCGAAGCGGGCTTCGCGATCACCGCATCGTGGCCGATCAATACGGAGGCGGAAGGCAGCCTGCACATCAAGGACAAGTCGGCTGCCAACTCCACCGTGTTCCTGGTGTGCCGGCCGCGCACCGACCATGCCGGCGAGGCGCGCTACTGGGAGGATGTCGAGCCCACGGTGCGCCAGGCCGTGCGCCAGCGCATCGCGCAGTTCCAGCAGGGCGGCATCCGCGGCGTGGATCTGTACCTCTCCTGCTTCGGCCCGGCGCTGGAAGCGTTCTCGCAGGCTTGGCCGCTGAAGCGGGGGGCGCCCCGGCAGGACGTGGAGCAGACGCGGCGCCGCAAGCGGCAAAGCGAGATGTTCGAGGAAGAGTACGACCCCTATGCCGTGACGCCGGAAGACGCGCTGGAAGTGGCCCGGCGCGAAGTGAAGGAGTGGCGCCTGCAACAGCTGACCCACGTGCAGCGCAACGTGGAGCTGGACAACCTGACGAGCTGGTTCGTGCTGGCCTGGGATGCGTTCGAAGCGCCGGTCTTCCCCTACGACGAAGCCAACCGCCTGGCCAAGGTGTGCGGCGTCGATCTGGAGCGCGGCGTGGTCGGCAAGCTCGCCGAGAAGAAGGCGGCAGACCTGGTGCTGTGGGACAGCGTGACGCGCGCCGCCAAGGGTTCGCTGGGCCTGCCGGACGGGCGCGACTCGATGATGGACGCGCTGCATCACCTGGCGCGGGCGGCGAGGTCGGCATCGCTGGACTCGGCCAACGAACTGCTGGCCAGGCACAGCCTGGCCAACGAGCCCGGCTTCCTGGTGGCGCTGGAGGCCGTGCTGGAAGTGCTGCCCGTCGGCAAGGAATGGAGCGGTCTCGACCTGCCCGATGCTGCGGCCGGTGCCGGTGCCGACTTCGACGCGCTCGAGAAGCTGCGTCGCCTGGCGCTGTCGGAGAAGGTGGCCGAGCCCGAGCAGTTGAAGATCTGGCAGGAAGAAGCGGCGGAGCCGTAGGCGCGGCGCCTGTGGCCCCAACCGGAGGAGACGGATGCCGCTGCTGACCGATTACGACTGGCGCACCAAGTACGACCCCGATGACGGCCCGCTCATCGGGCAGTTCTACCTCACGGCGCTGGCCTGCGCGCAGCGTTATGACCGCACCACGGGCTACTTCAGCGCCACTGCGCTGGCGATCGCGGCGCGCGGCATCGAAGGCCTGGTGCTCAACGCGGGCCGCGTGCGCATGGTGGTCGGCTGCACGCTGGGGCCGCCGGAGGTGCAGGCGATCGAGCAAGGCCAGTCGCTGAAGGACACGGTGGCCGGCAGGCTGCTGGCCATGCCGCTGGTGGGCAATAGTCAGGGCGAGAAGGAAGCGCTCGAACTGCTGGCCTGGATGGTGGCCAAGGGCTTTCTCGAGATCAAGGTGGCGGTGCCTTGCGACGAGAACCGCAATGCCGTCGCGTCCAACGCGATCTTTCACGAGAAGGCCGGCGTCATCGAAGACAAGACCGGAGCGAAGCTGGCCTTCGCCGGCAGCATCAACGAAACGGCCTACGGTTGGCAGCACAACTGGGAGAGCTTCCACGTCTTCTGCGATTGGGACGGTGGCGCCAAGCACGTCGAGGCCGAGGAACGCAGCTTTGCCCAACTGTGGGCCGACAAGGCCAGGCGTGCGCGGGTGCTGGATGTGCCGGCGGCCGTGCGCGAAGACCTGCTGCGCTTTCTGCCGGGTGACGACCAGGAGCCTGAACGGCTCAAGCGGGCCCGGGCCGACGGTGTGCCTGACGAGGCGCCGCCGCCGGATCGGCCAGATCGGCCGGTGGCGCCCCAACCGGTCAGCGCCGACGAGCTGCGCAAGCAGGTGTGGAACATCATCTGGGGCGCACCGCGGCTGCCGGGTGGCGAGCGCATCGCCGAGGCGACGAGTGCCGTTGTGCCGTGGCCGCACCAGGTGCGCGCGTTCGAACGCATGGTCGGGCCATGGACGCAACACAACCAGCCGCCGCGGCTGCTGATCGCCGACGAGGTGGGCCTGGGCAAGACCGTCGAGGCGGGCCTGCTGTTACGCCACGCCTGGCTGTCCGGCCGTGCGAAGCGCATCCTGGTGCTGGCGCCGAAGGCGGTGATGACGCAGTGGCAGATCGAACTGCGCGAGAAGTTCAACCTCAACTGGCCGCTGTACGACGGCAAGGCGCTGAAGTGGTACCCGTCGCCGTTGATGCGCGGACGCGCGGAGCGAGAGGTCTCACGCGACGACTGGCACCGCGAGCCCTGCGTGATCGCGTCCAGCCACCTGATGCGCCGGCGCGACCGGCAGCGTGAGCTGCTGGAGGCGGCGGAGCCCTGGGACCTGATCGTGCTGGACGAAGCCCACCACGCGCGCCGCAAGAGCCCGGGCGCGACCAGGGAAGGCCCGCCCAACCTGCTGCTGCAACTGATGCAGAAGCTGAGCGCCCGTACCCAGGCCCTGCTGCTGCTGACGGCCACGCCGATGCAGGTGCACCCGGTGGAGGTGTGGGACCTGCTCTCGCTGCTGGCCATGCCGACGGCTTGGTCGCGTGGCGCCTTCCTGGAATTCTTTCGCAAGTCCGGCGACGGCAACCCGTCGCCGAATGACTTCGAGGTGTTGGCCGCGCTGTTCCGCGCGGCCGAGGCGGCCTTTGGCCCGGTGCCGCTGGACGTGGCGGTGCGGCGCACGGTGGGCAAGAGCAAGCTGAAGGCGCAGAAGGTGCTGCGGGCGCTGCGCGACACCGCGGCCACGCCGAGGCGCCAGCTTTCGGCCGAGGAGCGGCGCAGTGCCGTCGCCATCATGCGGGCACACACGCCGGTGGCGGGCCTGATCTCGCGCCACACCCGCGACCTGCTGCGCGAGTACCACCGCCGCGGAATGATCGACTCGCCGATCGCCACGCGCATGGTGGTCGACGAGTTCCTGGACATGACGCCGGCTGAAGCCAATGCCTACAAGACGCTGGAGGACTACATCTCGACGACCTACAACAACGCGCTCCAGGAGCAGCGCAGCGCGGTGGGCTTCGTGATGACCACCTACCGCAAGCGGCTGGCGTCCAGCTTCTACGCGCTGCGCCGGACGCTGGAGGAGCGTTTGTCGCTGGTGACCGGCCAGGCGAGCCTGCCCTTCGACCCATTGCGCACGAGCGAAGACGCGGAGGACGACGAAGACGACAGCGGCGACCAGGCCGACGACGACGTGGTGGCCGCCCAGAAGGCCGCGGCGCTGCACCTGGAGGAGAGCGGCGACATCGAGCAACTGCTGGCCCGGGTGCGCAGGCTGCCGGTGGACAGCAAGGCGAACCGCCTGGTGGAAGTGCTGCGCGCGCTGCAGGCCGGCAGCTTCCACGCGATGGACCACTCGCTGCTGCCCCCATACCCGCAGGCGATCGTGTTCACGCAGTACACCGACACGCTGGACTACCTGCGCGACTACCTGAAGACCGAGGGCTTTTCCATCCTTTGCTATTCCGGCCGTGGAGGGGAGTGGCTGCAGCCCGATGGACGGTGGAAGAACCTGTCGCGCGAAGAGACCAAGCGCCGCTTCCGCAACGGCGACGCGCAGGTGCTGGTGTGCACCGACGCAGCGGCCGAGGGCCTGAACTTCCAGTTCTGCGGGGCGCTGATCAACTTCGACGCGCCGTGGAACCCGATGCGCGTGGAGCAGCGCATCGGGCGCGTCGACCGCCTGGGGCAGCGCTTCGAGCGCATCGCCATCGTCAACCTGATGTACGAGGGTACGGTGGAGACCGACGTCTACCGCGCCCTGCGTGCGCGCATCAACCTGTTCACCGCCGTGGTCGGCCGGCTGCAGCCGATCCTGTCGTCGATGCCGCAACGCATCGCCGAGGTCGCGCTGGCCGGGCCTGACGGCCGCGATCAGGCGCGAGCCAAACTGGTGGCCCACCTGCAACATGAAGCGGGTGCGCCGCCGCCGGAGTCCTTCGACATTGACGACGCGATCGAGTCGGCGCTGGAGGTCGGCGACCGGCCGCCGCCGCCCTATGGCCTGGAAGACCTGGACAGGCTGCTGGACCACGCGAAGCTGCTGCCGCCCGGCTGTGAGGCCCAGCGAGCGACGGGCAAGGACGTGTTCTGGATTCAGCCCGGAGCGAAACAGGTGGCGGTGACGACCGACCCCGAGTTCTTCGAGGAGAACGCCGAGTCGCTCGAGTTCTGGACGCCGGGGAGTCCGGCGTTTCCAGGTCCCGCCGCTGACATCGCCGGCGCCGGTGGCCTGACTCGGCTCAGCGAGTTGCTGCGGTCGTAGGCGATCATCCGGTCGAGCCGGATTCGATCGCGGTACCCGTCCGCGGGCGCGATGGTCGACCCGCACCAGCTCGAAGGGCACGCCGATCTCGTGCAGCAGCACGTGCGGCGCGAGGCTGGCGTTGCCGGGGTAGTGGTGCAGGCGCGGATCATTGCGGCGGTGCGCCAGGCTTGCGCTGAGGGCGGCGCACAGTATCGCTGCTAGAGTGGCCGCGCGCGCTTCGGCCATCACCCGCCCTCCGCCCTCTTTCTCGCCTCGCCTGCATGAATGCCCCCTTGCCCACCCCCGTGCCCGCAGAGTCGTCCGCGGCCTTCGTCTGCGCCGCCGCACAGCGCCATGCCCACACGGTGTTGGTGCTGCAGGGCGGCGGCGCGCTCGGCGCCTACCAGGGCGGCGCCTACGAAGCCTTTGCCGCGGCCGGCGCGCTGCCCGACTGGGTGGCCGGCGTGTCGATCGGCGCGATCAACGCCGCGCTGATCGTCGGCAATCCGCCCGAGCTGCGCGTGGCGCGGCTGCGCGAGTTCTGGCAGCGCGTGTCGCTGGCGCTGCCGCCGCCGCCGTTCGAGGTGCCGGCGCCGTGGCGGCCGTGGACGACGCGCCTGGCCGCGGCCACGGCGTCGCTGTTCGGCATCCCCGGCTTCTTCCAGCCGCGCCTGCCGCTCGCCGCCTTCACCGGCACCAGCTGGTACGACACCGCGCCGCTGCAGCGCACGCTGCTCGAGCTGGTCGACTTCGACCGCATCAACCGCGCCGAGCAGCGGCTGTCGGTGGGCGCGGTCGATGTGCAAAGCGGCAACTCCCAATACTTCGACAACGCGCGCATGCGGCTCGGGCCCGAGCACATCATGGCCAGCGCCGCGCTGCCGCCGGGCTTCCCGCCGGTGCGCATCGGCGGCGCGTACTACTGGGACGGCGGCATCGTCTCGAATTCGCCGCTGTGGTACGTGATGGACGAGGCGCCGGACATCGACGCGCTGATCCTGCAGGTGGACCTGTTCAGCGCCAGCGGCAAGCTGCCGGCCAACCTCGACCAGGTGCAGGAACGCGCGATGGACATCCGTTATTCCAGCAAGACGCGCTACAACAGCAACGAGCTGCGCCAGCGCGAGGCGATGAAGACCTCGTTCCGCCGCCTGCTCGACAAGCTGCCGCCGGCGCTGCGCGACGACGCCGACGTGCAGCACCTGGCCGCCGTCAGCCGCAGCTGCAACGTGTCGCTGGTGCACCTGATCAACCGCCACGACACCGGCTCGGCCAGCGTCAAGGACTACGAGTTCTCGCGCGGCAGCGTCGACGCGTTGTGGCAGGCGGGCCGCGACGACGTGCAGCGCAGCGCGCCGCGCGACATGACGCGGCCGCAAGAGGGCCTGGAGGTGATCGACCTGACGGGTTGAGGGGCCGACGCGGGCGCGTCGGGTTCGGTCACAGGCTCAGCTCTGCGTCGCCTGCCGCACGGCGCGCTCCCACCGCGCCATCAGTTCGGCGGCGCGCTCGCGCGGCAGCGCCGGCTCGAACACGCGCTGCACGCGCCATTGCGCGGCCAGTTCGTCCCGGCTGCGCCACAGCCCGCTGGCCAGCCCGGCCAGGTAGGCCGCGCCGAGCGCCGTGGTCTCGACCACCTGCGGGCGCAGCACCGGGATGCCGAGCAGATCGGCCTGGAACTGCATCAGCAGGTCGTTGACGCTGGCGCCGCCGTCGACGCGCAGCTCGCTGACCGGCGCACTGCCGCCAGAGCGCGCGTCGCGGTCCATCGCCTGCAGCAGCGCCGCGCTCTGGAAGGCGATGCTCTCCAGCGCCGCGCGCGCGATGTGCGCCATCGTCGTGCCGCGGCTCAATCCGACGATGGCGCCGCGCGCGTCCGGCTGCCAGTAGGGCGCGCCCAGGCCGGTGAAGGCCGGCACCACGACCACGCCGCCGGCATCGGGCACGCTTGTCGCCAGCGCCTGCACCTCATGGCTGGCGTCGATGGCGCGCAGCCCGTCGCGCAGCCACTGCACCACCGCGCCGCCGATGAACACGCTGCCTTCGAGCGCGAACTCGGGCGTGGGCCCGGTCTGCGCCGCGGCGGTGGTCACCAGCCCGTTGGCCGAAGCCTGGAAGCGCGTGCCGGTGTGCATCAGCATGAAGCAGCCGGTGCCGTAGGTGTTCTTCGCCTGGCCGGCGCTGAAGGCCGCCTGGCCGAACAGCGCCGCCTGCTGGTCGCCAGCGATGCCGGCAATCGGGATCGGCCGGCCGAACAGACCGGGCAGCGTCTCGCCGAACGCGCCGCTGGACGGCAGCACGCGCGGCAGCACGCTGTCGGGCACGTGCAGCGCCTTCAGCAGCTCGCGGTCCCAGACGTTGTGGCGGATGTCGAACAGCATCGTGCGCGAGGCGTTGCTGACGTCGGTCGCATGCACCGCGCCGCCGGTCAGTTGCCACAGCAGCCAGCTGTCGACGGTGCCGAAGGCCAGCTCGCCGTGCGCCGCGGCGACGTGCGCGCCCTTGACGCGGTCGAGCAGCCAGCGCAGCTTGGTGGCCGAGAAGTACGGGTCGATGCGCAGCCCGGTGCTGCGCTGCACCAGCGGCTCGAGCCCTTGCGCGCGCAGCTGGGCGCAGAAGGGCTCGGTGCGGCGGTCCTGCCAGACGATGGCGTGGTGCAGCGGCTGGCCGGTGCGCCGGTGCCACAGCAGCGTGGTCTCGCGCTGGTTGGTGATCGCGACGGCGCGGATGTCGGCGGCCTGCAGCCCGGCGCGGGCGATGGCCTCGCGCGCGGTGGCCAGTTGCGTGTCCCAGATCTCCAGCGGGTCGTGCTCGACCCAGCCCGGCCGCGGAAAGTGCTGCGTCAGCTCGCGCTGCGCCAGCGCGACGATGCGGCCCTGCGCGTCGAACACGATGCTGCGAGAGCTGGAGGTGCCCTGGTCGAGCGCGAGAATGTGGTCCATGTCGTCTCCTGCGTGTCCGGCGCGGGCAATCTAACCGATGGGGTTCCAGCCGATGGGTGCAGGCGTGTCCTTCGCGCTGGCCGCAGGCCTGATGTGGGGGCTGGTGTTCATCGCCCCGCTGCTGCTGCCCGAGTATCCGGCGGCGCTGCTGGCCTTCGGCCGCTACGTGGCCTTCGGGCTGATCGCGCTGCCGCTGGCCTGGCTGGACCGCAAGCGGCTGGCCACGCTGCAGCGCGCCGACTGGATCGAGGCGCTGAAGCTGGGCGCCATCGGCAACATCGTCTACTACCTGTTCCTGGCCAGTGCCATCCAGCGCGCCGGCGGGCCGCTGCCGACGATGATCATCGGCACGCTGCCGGTGGTCATCGCCATCAGCTCCAACCTGCGCGACCACCGGCGCGACGGCCGTCTGCCGTGGCTGCGCCTGCTGCCGTCGCTGGCCTTGATCGGCGCCGGCATCGCGCTCGTCAACCAGGTGGAGATCGCCCAGCTGCGCGGCGGCGCGCATGTCGACCTGGGCCGCTACGCCAGCGGCGCGCTGCTGGCGGTGGGCGCGGTCGCCTGCTGGACCTGGTACCCGCTGCGCAATGCCGACTGGCTGCGCGCGCACGCCGACCGGCCGCCCGGCACCTGGGCCACCGCGCAGGGCATCGCCACGCTGCCGCTGGCGCTGGCGGGCTACGCCGCGTGGTGGGCCTGGTCGGCGATCGGCGGCAACGCCTTCCCGATGCCCTTCGGCCCGTGGCCCGGCGCCTTCGTCGCGCTGATGTTCGCGGTCGGGCTGTTCGCCTCGTGGCTGGGCACGCTGTGCTGGAACCAGGCCAGCCAGCGGCTGCCGACCACGCTGGTCGGGCAGCTGATCGTCTTCGAGACGCTGTCGGCGCTGGCCTATGCCTTCCTGCTGCGCGGCGCGATGCCCGCCCCGGCCACGCTGGCCGGCATCGCGCTGCTGGTGGCCGGCGTGCTGTGGGCGCTGCGCGTGCGCCCGGAGCCGGCGGTGGTGCACGGGGCCTGAGGCGGGCCCTGAAGCGGCTGAAGCGGACGCAGCGCGGACCGCGCCATCAGCACGCGCCGCAGCGCGTCACCTCAGCAGACCCGGGAACGACGCGCGCAGCGCGCTCAGCATCATGTCCATCGCGATCGCGGCGAGGATCATGCCCATCAGCCGCTGCGTGATCGCCGTCGAGCGCGCCGACAGGTGGTGGCCGATCCACGGCGCGGCCAGCATCGACACGCTCAGCACCGCCAGGAACGACAGCAGGCCGAGCGCGAAGGCCAGCTCCTTGCCGCCGCTGTAGGCGCTGTGCCCGAGCACGATCATCGTCGTGATGGCGCCGGGGCCCAGCAGCAGCGGGATCGCCAGCGGATAGAGCGCCACGCTGTCGGCATCGCTGCGGTCCAGCGCCTGGCGCTCCTTGTCGGTGGGCGCCTGCTGCGTGCTGGTCTGGCCGTGCAGCATCGACAGCGCGATGAGCAGCACCAGCAGGCCTCCGGCGAGGCGGAAGTCGTCGATGCTGACGCCGAACACGCGCAGGATCGCCTCGCCGGCCACGGCCGCGACCACGCAGCCCACCGACACCGCGGTCAGCGAGGTGACGGCGATGCGGCGGCGCTCGGCGTCGGAGGCGCCGCGCGTCAGCGACAGGAACACGGGCACGTTGGCGACCGGGTTCATGATCGCGAACAGCGCGGAGAAGACCTTGATCGAAAACGCCAGATCGAATGCCATACCGGACACTCTATAGGAGCGCGGCGCACTGGCGGGTGCCGCCTCGCTGATCGCCGTCGCGAGGCGCTGATGCGGACGGGGCCGGCGGTCGGCGCGCCGGTGGCGCACGGCGCCTGACGCCTGGCCCCGAGGGACGCGCAGCGGACGCCCGCCGCGCAGCATGCGCTCCTCAACCACCGGAGGATCGAAATGAGCACCAAGGACTACCTGGACCACGCGCTGAGCGGTGCCACCGCCCCCTCGGTCGAGCACTTCGAGACCGCCTGCCACCAGCTGCGCTGCTACGTCGGCGACCCGCTGGCCTCGGTGCAGGCGGCGCTGGCCGCCAGCCCGCAGCTGACCATGGGCCACGTGCTGACGGCCTGGCTGAACCTGCTCGGCACCGAGTCGCTGGACTTGCCGGCGGCGCGCGAGGCCTTGGCCGCGGCGCGCGCGCTGCCGGCCAACGAACGCGAGGCCGCGCATTGCCGGGCCATCGAGCACGTCGTCGAGGGCCGCTGGCACGCCGCCGGCCTGGCGCTCGAAGACCTGAGCATCCGCTGGCCGCGCGACGCGCTGGCGCTGCAGGCCGGGCACAGCATCGACTTCTTCCGCGGCGATTCGCGCATGCTGCGCGACCGCATTGCCCGCGCCATCGGCCACTGGCGGCCCGACATGCCCGGCTGCCACGCCGTGTTCGGCATGTACGCCTTCGGACTGGAGGAGACGGGCGCCTATGCGCAGGCCGAGAACGTCGGCCGGCGCGCGGTGGAACTGCAGCCGCAGGACGGCTGGGCCTGGCACGCGGTGGCGCACGTCATGGAGATGCAGGGGCGGCGCCGCGACGGCGTGGCCTGGCTCGGCCGGCACCGCGACACCTGGAGCGCGGACAGCTTCTTTGCCACGCACAACTGGTGGCACCTGGCGCTGTTCCACCTCGGCCTGGACCAGGTCGACGAGGTGCTGGCGCTGGTCGACGCGCAGCTGCTCGGCCCGGCCTCGCCGCTGGTGCTGAACATGGTCGACGCCTCGCAGATGCTGTGGCGGCTGCAGCTGCGCGGCATCGATGTCGGCGACCGCTGGTCGGCGCTGGCCGAACGCTGGGTGCCGCAGATCGAGGCCGGCAACTACGCCTTCAACGACCTGCACGCGATGCTGGCCTTCGTCGGCGCCGGCCGCGACGCCGACGCGCTGAGGCTGCTCGCGGCGCAGCAGCGCGCCCTGGCCGCGGGCGGCGACAACGCCGGCTTCCTGCAGGATGTCGGCCACGCCGCGACGCGCGCGGTGCAGGCCTTCGGCCAGCAGCGCTGGGGCGAGGCGCAGCGCCTGCTGCGCGCGGTGCGCCACGAGGCGCACCGCTTCGGCGGCAGCCACGCGCAGCGCGACCTGATCGACCTGACGCTGATCGAAGCCGCCGAGCGCGGCGGCGATCACGACCTGGCCGATGCGCTGCGGGCCGAGCGGGCGCAGCCGATGCCATGAGGGCCGGCACGCCGCTTTGCCGGCGGCGCCGCGGCGCTGCGGCGCTGGCGGCAGGGCCGGCTCTCAGCCGGGCGCGCGGCGCTGCACGAAGTCTTCCAGCGCGTCGAGCACCGCGCCGCTGTCGCCGGCCCACAGCAGATGGTCCTCGCCCGGCAGCAGGCACAGCTGCGCGCCCGGGATGCGCGCCGCCAGGTAGCGCGCGACGCCGGCGCGCACGATGCGGTCGGCCTCGCGCTGCACGATCAGCGTCGGCACGCGCAGCGCGGGCAGCCGTGCGCGCACGTCGACGCTGGCGAAGCCGCGCAGGATCGCCGGCAGGCTGTTGCGCGACGCCGCCTGGCGCAGCATGCGCGCCCACCAGTGGCGCGCCGCCTCGTCCGCGGCCAGCGAAGGCGCGAAATGCTCCAGGCTGGTCGCCAGGCCCCAGGCCGACTGCAGCCGCTGCAGCCACGCGGCCATCTGCTCGGGGCGCAGCGCCCACGGATAGTCGTCGGCCCAGGCGCCGCGCGCCTGCGCGGCGTAGAGCATCAGCCCCTGCACGTGCTGCGGCTGCGCGCCGGCGTATTCGATGGCGATCGCGCCGCCCACCGTACTGCCGAACAGCCACACGCGCTCGACGCCGAGCGCGCGCCGCACCGCGTCGACGTCCTGCACGCCGGCGTTCAGCGCCTGCGGCAAGGTCAGCCGCTCGGACAAGCCGATGCCGCGCCGGTCGAGCAGCACCACCTGGAAACGCTGCGCCAGCCGCTCGAGCAGCGCGCGGATGCCGGCGTGTTCCCAGGCCACCTCCACATGCGACCACAGGCCGAACAGCACGATCAGCGTGCCGCAGGGCGCGTGCGGGCTGCCCAGGCGCAGATGGGCCAGCGTGCCGCCCTCGCTGTCGGCAAAGGCGATAGGCGCGGTAGGCAGGGCCGGCGCCTGCCGCTCGCCGGGCTGCAGCGCCAGCTGCCGCTGCGCCTGCGCATAGATGCGCTCGATCTGCGCCGACGGCCGAATGCCCAGCTCCGTGCGCAGCAGCTCGGCACAGCCGAAGTAGGCGGCCTCCACGCCGGCCGCGTCGCCGAGCTGCGCGCGCGCCGCCAGCAGCGCGGCATGGCCGGCATCGGCCAAGGGGTCGAGGCGGATCAGCGCTTGCGCGGCCTCGGCCGCCTGCGCCGGCGCGCCGCGCCGCTGCGCCAGCGCGGCCAGCCGCGTCAGCGCGCGCACCAGCAGCTGCCGGTGCTCGGCGCGGCGGCCGTCGCACCAGGCCATGTAGCGGTCCGATGCCAGGTCGAAACCTTCGAGCAGGTCCGTCGCTTCCGGCGCGCACAGCCGCTGCCAGACCGCGGCGTCGGCCGCGGCATCGGGTGCGCCGTCGGGCGCCGTCAGCAGTTGCAGCGCCAGCGCGCGCACCCCGGCCACGTCGCTGGCCAGCGCCGCATCGGCGCCGGCCAGCCACAGCGCGTCGTTGTCGCCGGCCAGCAGCTCGATGCCGAGCACGGCATTGACCTCGTGGCACAACCTGCGCAGCCGCGTGCGGCCGAGCTCCGGTGCCGCATCGGGCCACAACAGTTCGGCCAGATGGCTGCGCGCGAGCTTGCGTCCCAGCTCGCTCAGGTACACCAGCAGCGCCAGGCCGCGCTTGAGCTTCAGCGCCGCCGGCCGGCCGTCGACCCACAGCTGCGGATAGCCGCTGGCGCGCAACTGCAGCCGCGCCGGTGCGGCTGCGGCGGGTGTGTCGGCTGTCGTGGCGCGCATGGCAGGCATGACGGGCATCGCGGTCATGGCGCTGGCCGCCACGCCAAACGGCCCATCCGGGCGAGTCGCTGGCGGTCTGCTCCCCGTCGCGGTCGAGCACCGCATGCAACGCGGCTGTGGCCGACGCGTCTTGTGTCAGCGCCGGGCCGCCTGCCGCCACCCGCAGCGCCGTGAGCAGCCGCCGCCATCCGGCGTTCAAGGAAAGGCCGGCATGCTCAGGTCGATGCCGTGGTCGGCGGCTTCCGGGTGCCGGCGGTGCAGCAACTGCTGCACTTCGGCGACCCGCGCATGCGGCACGTCGACCATCAGCAGGATGCGCCCGGCCTCGAAGTCGCGCTCGTAGTCCTTGAGCTTGACGCTCGGCGTCGACACGCCGATCAGCGTCGCGCACCAGGCGCCGAGCAGCAGCCCGGCGAGCGCGCAGGCGAGCACCGCGCCGACATCGAAGACCAGGCCCGTGCCGGCGAGCACGCCGAGCTTCAGCGCCACGCCGAGCGCGGCGCCGATGAGCACGCCGAGGCCGGCGCCGACGAAAGTGGCATGGCGCACGTCGGTCTTCTGCAGGATGCTGGCGGCGTGCAGCTCGCCCAGGTCCATGTCGCGGCGGCCGAGGAAGTGCATGTGCCGGTCCTCGATGCGCGCCAGCAGCAGGTCTTCGGCGGTGCGCCGCGCGCTGGCCAGGTCGGGCAGCACGAAATACAGGCGTCTGCGCATGATGGCCTCCTTCGCGCCCCTTGCGGCCCTCGAGGACAAGGGTGTCCGCGGGTGCGCGGTACAGGTTTACGCCGCTGCCCGGCCGCCGTCAATGCCTTGTCTTGGCGAAAGCACGCGGCCCTCTCAGGCGCGGCGATGACCATGACGCCCTGGCGGGAAAACGTGCCGAACTTGCCCTCGCGCCAAAAGATGCATATCGTGTGCATCAATAAACCGCCGCGCCATGAATGCTGCCGCCATTTCGCCCGACCCCCTGGCCACGGCCCTCGCACGTCCGTACCGCCACGGCTTCGTCACCGAGATCGACACCGACGCGCTGCCGCCGGGGCTGGACGAGCACACGATCCGCGAGATATCGCGCCGCAAGCGCGAGCCGGCCTTCCTGCTCGCCTGGCGCCTGGCCGCGTTCGAGCGCTGGCGGGCGATGCGCGTGCCCGACTGGGCCAGGCTGAAGATCGCGCCCATCGACTTCCAGGCGCTGAGCTACTACGCCGCGCCGAAGTCGGCCAGCGAGGGGCCGAAGAGCCTGGACGAGGTCGACCCGAAGCTGCTGGAAACCTACGAAAAGCTCGGCGTGCCGCTGCACGAGCGCGCGCAACTGGCCGGCGTGGCGGTGGACGCGGTCTTCGATTCGGTGTCGGTGGGCACCACCTTCCGCGAGCAGCTGGCGCAGGTCGGGGTGATCTTCTGCTCGTTCTCGCACGCGGTCGAGCATCACCCCGAGCTGGTCGAGCGCTACCTGGGCAGCGTCGTGCCGCCGGGCGACAACTTCTATGCCGCGCTGAATTCGGCGGTGTTCTCCGACGGCTCCTTCGTCTACGTGCCCGAAGGCGTGCGCTGCCCGATGGAGCTGTCGTCGTACTTCCGCATCAACGCGCGCAACACCGGGCAGTTCGAGCGCACGCTGATCATCGTCGAGGCCGGCGCCGAAGTCAGCTACCTCGAAGGCTGCACCGCGCCGCAGCGCGACGAGCACCAGCTGCACGCGGCGGTGGTCGAGCTGGTCGCGCACGACGACGCGAAGATCAAGTACTCGACGGTGCAGAACTGGTACCCCGGCGACGCCCAGGGGCGCGGCGGCATCTACAACTTCGTCACCAAGCGCGGGCTCGCCGCCGGGCAGCGCTCGCGCATCGCCTGGACGCAGATCGAGACCGGTTCGGCGATCACCTGGAAGTACCCGAGCGTGGTGCTGCGCGGCGACGGCTCGGCGGGTGAGTTCCATTCGATCGCCGTGTCCAACCATGCGCAGCAGGCCGACACCGGCACGAAGATGATCCACCTCGGCCGCGACACGACCAGCCGCATCGTTTCCAAGGGCATCAGCGCCGGCCGCGCGCAGAACAGCTACCGCGGGCTGGTGAAGATCGCGCCGACCGCGGCCGGTGCACACAACCACACGCAGTGCGACTCGCTGCTGATCGGCGCGGACTGCGGCGCGCACACCTTCCCGACCATCGACGCGGCGCGCGCCGACGCGCTGGTCGAGCATGAGGCGACGACGACGCGCATCTCCGAGGAGCGGCTCTTCTACTGCCAGCAGCGCGGCATCGCGCCCGACGAGGCCACCGCGCTGATCGTCGGCGGCTTCTGCCAGGCAGTGCTCGACGAGCTGCCGATGGAATTCGCGCTCGAGGCCAAGGCGCTGCTGGCGGTGTCGCTCGAAGGCGCGGTGGGATGAAAGAAACAAAGGAAGCACCATGAGCCGATCCGAAGCCCTGCTGCAGGTGCGCGAGTTGCGCGTCGACATCGGCAGCCGCAACGTGCTGAAGTCGATCTCGCTCGACGTCGAGGCCGGCGCGCTGGTGGTGCTGATGGGCGCCAACGGCAGCGGCAAGAGCACGCTCGGGCTGACGCTGGCCGGGCATCCGCGCTACCGCGTCGCCGGCGGCCAGGTGCGCTTCGGCGGCGAGGACCTGCTCGCGCTCGACGTCACCGCGCGCGCGCGCGCGGGCCTGTTCGTGTCGATGCAGGCGCCGCCCGACATCCCGGGCGTGAAGAACAACCTGTTCATCCGCACCGCGCTGAACGCGGTACGCGCCGCGCGCGGCGAAGCGGCGCTCGACGCCTACGACTTTCTAGGCGACGCGCGTGCCGCGGCCGGCCGGCTGGGCCTGCCCGAGGCGCTGCTGAACCGGCCGGTCAACGACGGCTTCTCCGGCGGCGAGCGCAAGCGCAACGAGCTGCTGCAGCTGGCGCTGCTGCAGCCGCGGCTGGCGGTGCTGGACGAGATCGACTCCGGGCTGGATGTCGACGGGGTGCGCACCGTCGTCGAGCTGATCGCGGCGCAGCGGGCACGCGGCATGGCCTTGCTCGTCGTCTCGCACTATCTGCAGCTGGTCGAGGCGCTGGCGCCCGATGCGGTGCTGCGGCTCGACGAAGGCTGCATCGCCGAGGAAGGCGGTATCGAGCTGGCACGCACCATTGCCGAGCGCGGCTTTGCGCGCAGCTCGCTGCCGCAGGCGGCCTGACACCATGGACGCCGCCCGCGCCGACGCGCTGTCCGCCCGCCACCGGCTGGCGGCCGAAGGCTGGATCTCGCCGCGCGCCGAGTCCTTCCGCCACCTGCCGCCGCCGGCAGCCGAGGCCTGGCTCGGCGGCGCGATCGACGCGGCGCGAATCGACTGCGAAGCCTCGCCATTGGCCGGCGCCGGCTGGACGCTGCACCCGGTGGGTGTCAAGCCGAGCGGCGGCGTCGAAGCCCGCTGGCTCGATGCCACCGACGCGGCGCAGCGCGCCGAACTCTTCGCCGGCATCGCGCCGGAGGCGGCCGGCGAAGCCGCGCCCTTCACGTGGGCGCACCGCGCGCTGTGCCGGCTGGGCCTGCGGCTGCAGGTCGGCGGGCGCGGCGGCCCGGACCGCGACCAGACGACGTGGCTGCAACTGCGGCGCATGCCGCTGGCCGCGGTCGAGGCGCCGCTGCTGGTCGTCGACCTGGCCGACGGCGTGCACTGCGTGCTGATCGAGACGCACGAACGCGAGCTGTCGGCGTGTTCGCACCGGATCACGCAGAACCTGCAGGTGCAACTGCGGCTCGGCCGCGGCGCGAGGCTTTCGCACCTGCGCGTCGCCACGCCCGGCCCGCAGGACCAATGGGCACATAAGGTGCACGCCCGGCTCGATGCCGGCGCGCACTACGAGCAACTGCTCATTGCCGCGGGCAGCGGCTACCACCTGCAGCACAGCACGCTCGAGCTGCACGCCGAGCGTGCGTCGGCCCGTCTGGGCAGCGTGCTCTTCGCTGCCGGCTCCGCCCTGCAGCAGCAGTTGCGCGCGTCGCACCAGGCGGCGCAGACGCGCAGCGCGGTGGAGGCGCTGGTGCTGGCCAGCGGACGCGCGCGTGCCGTGGTCGACGCGCATGCGCACATCGCGCCCGGCGCCGCGCAGGCCGAAGTGCGCCAGCGCCTGGCCGGCATTCCTACCGCCGGCGCGCCGAAGCTGGTGCTGCAGCCGCATCTGGAAATCGAACACGACCAGGTGCAGGCCGCGCACGGCGCGACCTGGGGATCGCTGCCCGAAGACGCGCTGTTCTACGCGCGCCAGCGCGGCCTGGCCGAAGACGAAGCGCGCGCGCTGATCCTGGACGGCATGGCGCAGGCGGTGGCCGGACGCGTCTTCGCCGACGCGGCGCTGCCGGCGGCACTGGGCATCGACGGCCTGCTGGCGCGTCAGGTGGCGCGCCACCTGGCCGCGACGACGGGAGAAGCGCATGGGTGACCGGCTGCAGCTCGCTGCGCTGAGCGGCGGTTTTCCGGCGCTGGCGCAGCGCATTCACGGCCAGCCGCTGGCCTACCTGGACAACGCGGCGACGACGCAGATGCCGCTGGCGGTGCTGGACGCGATGCGCGACTTCGAGACCCGCGACCGCGCCAACATCCACCGCGGCGTGCACTCGTTGAGCCAGCGCGCCACCGACGACTACGAAGCGGCGCGGCGCGGCATCGCACGCTTTGCCGGCGCCGGCAGCGAACACGAAGTGATCTTCAGCTCCGGCACCACCGAAGCGCTGAACCTGGCCGCGCACGGCCTCAGCGACAGCGGCGTCGGCGCGGCCTGGCTGCGCCCGGGCGACGAGATCGTCGTCAGCGCGCTCGAGCACCACGCCAACCTCCTCCCCTGGCAGGCCGCCGCGCGGCGCAGCGGCGCGACGCTGAAGGTGCTGCTGCCCGACGCGCAGGGCCGCATCGACGAGGCCGGCCTGGTGCGCCTGCTGAGCCCGCGCACGCGCGTGTTCGCGCTGACCGCCTGCGCCAATGCCACCGGCCATGTGCCGCCGTATGCCGCACTGCTGGCGCTGGCCGCAAGCGCAGGCGCGTTGACCGTGCTCGACGCGGCGCAGGCGGCCAGCCACGCGCTGCCGGCGATCGACACGCTGGACTGCGATTTCATGGCCTTCTCGGGCCACAAGATGTATGGCCCGATGGGCATCGGCGTGCTCGTCGGCCGGCGCGCTGCGCTGGACCGGCTGGCGCCGCTGCGCCTGGGCGGCGACATGGTCGAGCGGGTGACGCTGGGCGACGCGGAGTTCGCGCCGCTGCCGGCGCGGCTGGAGGGCGGCACGCCGCACGTCGCCGGTGCGGTCGGCATGGCGGCGGCGGCGGCCTTCATCGATGGCATCGGCCGCGGGCTGATCGACACCCACCTGCGCAAGCTGCGCGCCGCCGCCGCCGCCGGCCTGGCGGCGCTGCCGGGCGTGCGCGTGCTCGCAGCCGACGAGCCGGCGGCGGCCATCGTCTCCTTCGTTGCCGAGGACGCGCACCCGCACGACATCGGCACGCTGCTCGACGCGCGCGGCATCGCCGTGCGCACCGGCCACCATTGCGCGCAGCCGCTGCTCGACCATCTGGGGCTCGGGCCGACGACGCGCGCCTCGTTCGCGCTGTACAACACGCTGGACGAGGTCGAGCGGCTGGTCGAAGGCGTGGCTGACGCGCTGAAAGTGCTGCGATGAACAGCGTGGGCAGCGATCTGTACGGCGAACTGATCGTCGAGCACAAGCGTGCGCCGCGCAACTTCGGCACGCTGGCCGCGGCGACGCACCAGGCGCGCGGCCACAACCCGCAATGCGGCGACGACCTGGAAGTGCAGTTGCGCGTCGAAGACGGCCGGCTCGCCGACATCCGCTATCACGGCCAGGGCTGCGCGATCTGCATCGCGTCGGCGTCGATGATGAGCGAGGCGGTCAAGGGCCACAGCGTCGCCGAAGCCGAGGCCTTGCAGCAGCGCTTTCGCGCGGTGCTGACCGGCCAGCACGAGCCCGAGCCGGCCGAACTCGGCAAGCTGATCAGCCTGGCCGGCGTGCGCCGCTACCCGGCGCGCATCAAGTGCGCGCTGCTCGGCTGGCATGCGCTGATGCATGCGCTGGCCGACGTGGGCGCGCAGGCCGAGGCGGGCACGTCATGAGCCACCTGTACCAGTCGGTGACGACGACGCGGCCGGTGCGCGTCGAACGCGTGCCCGACGGCACGCCGATCGAACTGGCGGCAGACACGAAGGCCCAGATCGCGCAGGACCGGGGCTCGTCGTTCACGCTGCTGGTGCAGGGGCAACTGGTGCGGCTGAAGGGCGCCGACGCCGACGCCATCGGCCTCGCGGTCCCGCAAGGCATCGCCATCCCCGCCGGCACCACGCCGCAGGACGTGCCGGCGCTGGTGTGGCAGGTGCTGCACACCTGCTTCGACCCGGAGATTCCGGTCGACATCGTCGAACTGGGCCTGGTCTACGGCGTCGACGTGGAACCGATGGACGACGGCCAGCTGCGCGTGCGCGTGCGCATGACGCTGACCGCGCCCGGCTGCGGCATGGGCGAGGTGCTGGCCAACGAGGTCTGCGACAAGGTGCTGGCGCTGCCGCACGTCGGCGAAACCACGGTCGATCTGGTGTTCGACCCGCCGTGGGACCGTTCGCGCATCTCCGAGGCGGCGCAGCTGACGCTGGGGCTTTGAGGCGGCTTTGAGGCGTTCGGGGGCGGGTCGGCCACCTGATCGCGAGACCCGGCTCAGTGATAGTCCTCTTCGCGCTGATGGCGCAGCGCCAGCACGACGACTTTGGACGCACTGACGATCTCGTACAACGCGACATATCCCGTACTTCCGAACGGGATGATCAATTCGCGCTGTGCCGGGTTCCGCGCCGCCTTGCGAAAGCTGAAGGGCGTGACGGCCAGGCGGTGCTGCGCCGCCGCCCTGACGGCCTCGATCGCTGCTTGGGCGCGATCGAGGTCTTCGACTGTTTCGGCTTGATCGAGCAGGAAGTCGAAGAGGCGCTCCAGGTCCGCTTCGGCCGCTGGAGACAGCTCGACGACAAAACTCATAGTCCGAGCTTCTTGCGCCTGGCGTCGAGCTTGGATTGGAGTCTTTCCAGTACGGTCTCGACCGGCACCGAAACGCCGGTCTGGTGATACGCCTCGGACGCTGCTCGAGCACGCGCATGGAACGCCGTCTGGACACGCCGGAAAGCGATGGCGTTGCGCACCGTCGCCTCGACGAAGTCGGTCAGGGTTTCGCCCTGCCTGAGTACGGACTCGAGCTCGGCGCGCAGTTCCGGCTCGACGCGGATCTGGGGAATGACGGCGGACTTCATCCGGTCAGTGTATTGCGTGTGGGTTACGCGCGCAGCGGAGGTGTCCCGCCCGGCGTGACGGCCACCTTGCCGCTCGACGACAAGCGCGATTTCGACGAGGCCAAGAAGGGCTTCATCGCCGAGCCGCCGTTCATGAAGATCATGGCCGACGCCGGCCACGTCGCCTGGGCGACGCTGATCAACATCAAGGGCGTGCAAGCGGTGAAGCCGGACCGGACGATCACGGTGAATCGCAGCGACCTCAACCAGGTGATGATGGGCGCGAGCAGCTTCGACGACCTGATCAAGGCCGGCAAGGCCAAGTTGGACGGCGACCGCAAGCCCTTCGACCAGCTTCGGGGCCTGATGGTGACCTTTGCGCCGAACTTCGAGATCCTGCCGGGCACGGCAGCCAAGGCCCCGGCGGCCGACCTGAAGGCCTTCGAGGTGCCCGACGTGCTGCCGCCGGATGGGGCGGGGGATTGAGCCGGCTCCGGCCGGGACGGCGCCCGGCGCGGCCGCCCGCGCGGCTATTGCTCGGGAGCCAGCTTGATCTGGTGGGGCGCTGTGGCAGAGCTGACAGGACGCAGCTGGGGCGTTTCCATGCGGTACCGGCTGCGCAGCAGCAGCTATTGCCGCCCTTGCCAATAGCCCGGTTCGCGATTCTGGTGAGCGATTGCGTACACCTGCGGCCCGGCGTCTTCATCTTCTCGATAGGCGAGCGAGTAGGGGAACCGGCGAAACCGATAAAGCCGCATCCCGTCGTCTCTTCTCGTGCCCAACTGCTGATTCAACTGAAGCAGTTCGATGACTCTTTCGAATTCTTCGAGGAATGCAATGGCAACCCTGGGTGTGGCCCGCTCTGCATAGAAGGCCGTGGCTGCGTCAAGCTCGGCCTGCGCTTCTTCGTGAAGCCAGTAGCTCATCCGCTCAGCCGAGCTTCGCTCTGATTCGCTCAACGGCGTCTGGACCGTAGACCATCTTGGACCTGCCTGCCTTCACGTCGGCCTCGCGCCTTCGCGCTTCTGCGATCCAAGCTTTCTCGACGCTTGCTTCAGGTTCGAAGCTGGCAATGAGGCGTTCGAGCAGCCGCGCCCGCTCTGCGGCGCCTAAGCTGAGCACCTCTGCTTCGAGCTCGTGCAGTGGTGTAGTCATATGAACCTCGTACGTTGCTGAACGCCAAGGATGCCACGGCTGCCGCTTTCCGCGCGGCCAATGGTATTGGCGCCACGCGGCTATCGCTCGGACGCCACCTTGATCTGGTAGGCGCTGTGGCAGGCGACACATTTCTGCAGCGTGCCTGCCAGCTGGGTCAGCGTGTGCTTGGGGTCGCCCAGGCTCTCGGCGTCCAGGGCGATCGCGTCGAAGTCGCGATGCACGCCGAAGCCCAGCGTCTTGAATTCGAGCGGCAGCTTGGCGACCATCGGCGCCGGTGCCGAATGCGCGGCGCCCATGCCCATCGTTCGTGCGGCGGCCGCGGCCGCCTGCATGTCGTCCTGCGCCAGCGCCGCCGTCAGCTGCTGCAGCCCGGCGACGAAGCCGCGCATCTCGCCGAGCACGAAAGCGCGCTCGCCGGATTCCAGCAGGATGGCCGTGCGCCCATCCGCCGCCTTCTCGACCGAGCCGGCGACGATGAACTTGTAGGCCAGCGCCGCGATCGCCAGCAGCAGCACGGCGATGATCGCCAGCAGCATGCGCTGGCGGCTGCGTTCGGTCATGCGACGCCGGCCGCTCGAGCCGTCCTCAGCCGCCGCAGGCGCCGCCCGAGCAGCACGAGTCCTCGGCCCAACCCGAAGGGCGCGCCTTCACCTTGGCGATGCGCACCCGCCACAACTCGGGGCCGGATTCGAGGTAGTTCCAGTCGAAGCTGCCGCGCAGGCGGTCCTCGAACTGCCGGCGCAGCGGCTGCGGATCGTGGTCGTTGACCAACTGCAGCGCCTGCCCGGGCTGCAGCGCGTCGAAGCGGCCGAAGATCTGCGCGTGCCGCTCGGGCGGCGGGATCTGGCGTACGTCGAGGGTGGCGGCAATGTCTTGGCTCATCGTGGACTCTTTCGTGCGCGCCCGGCGCGCGTTGAACATGCATGACGGCGGAATCTTATAGACGCCTTCGCGCAAAAGCAATACACTGCGTGCATCTTTTAAGCCGGACCATGCGCCTCGCCGAATACACCGACTACACCCTGCGCGTGCTGATGTACTGCGCCGCGCATCGCGACGAGCGGCTGACGATCGCCGAGCTGGCCGAGCGGCATGCGTTGTCGAAGAGCCATCTGATGAAGATCGTCAACGATCTGGCGCGCCAGGGGCTGCTGGAAACCACGCGCGGCCGCGGCGGCGGTCTGCGCCTGGTCGGCGAGCCCGAGCAGATCCGCATCGGCGACGTCGTGCGCGCCTGCGAGACCGACTTCCGCCTGGTCGAATGTTTCGATCCCGAGACCAATGCCTGCACGTTGTCGCCGAGCTGCCGCCTGAAGCATCTGATGGACGATGCGCTGCAGTCGTACTTCGAGACGCTCGACCGGGCGACGCTGGCCGACATCACCCCGCCGGCGGGCGGCAAGGGCAGGCCCGCGCCCGTCAAGCTGGTCCGGCGCCGCAGCGGCGCGGCGTCCCGCTCGCCTTGATCAACCCCGGCCCGTGCTGCCGCGGGCCCGTCTCCCGAGGAAATGCCATGTCCGCACCCCACGTCCACCTGTCGCCCGACGCAATCTATCCCTTCGACGCCCGCGGCGTCGCCAAGCGCTTTCGCCATGCCGCGATCTTCGGCGCGCTCGACGCGCTGCATCCGGGCGAGACGATGCGCTTCGCCAACGACCACGACCCGCTGCCGCTGCTGGCGCAGATCGCGCAGCGCTACGGCGACCGCGTCGCCGTCGAATACCTGCGGCGCGACAGCGGCAACATCGTCATCGATTTCCGCGTGAGCTGAACCCCGTCCGCAGGTGGCTGCCCACGCGCCCGGCTCTCGGGGAAATGCGGCTTTGCCGCTTTTCTCGACCCCTGGGGGCGGGAATGACGGAGTCACTTCCTGGGGGTGCTCAGAGCTTGCGCCGCACCATCATCGCCCTGATCTTGGAGATCGCCCCCGCGGGGTCCAGACCCTTCGGGCAGATGTCGGTGCAGTTCAGGACCGAGCGGCAGCGATACAGCCGGTACGGGTCCTCCAGGTTGTCCAGCCGCTCGCCGGTGGCCTGGTCGCGGCTGTCGGCCAGGAAGCGGTAGGCCTGCAGCAGCCCGGCCGGGCCGACGTACTTGTCGGGGTTCCACCAGAAGCTGGGGCAGGCGGTCGAGCAGCAGGCGCAGAGGATGCATTCGTACAGCCCGTTCAGTTCGTCGCGCGCTTCGGGCGACTGCAACCGCTCCTTCTCGGGCGGCGGATCGTCATTGATCAGCCAGGGACGAATCGAGTGGTACTGCGTGAAGAACTGCGTCATGTCGACGATCAGGTCGCGCACCACCGGCAGGCCGGGGATGGGCTTCAACACGATCGTCTCGGGCAGGCCGCGCAGGTTGGTCAGGCAGGCCAGGCCGTTGCGGCCGTTGATGTTCATCGCGTCCGAGCCGCAGATGCCTTCGCGGCACGAGCGGCGAAACGACAGGCTCGGGTCGATGGCCTTCAGCCCGATCAGCGCATCGAGCAGCATGCGCGTGCCGGGGTCCGGCTCGAACTCGAAGCTCTGCATGCGCGGCGGTGCGTTGCCCTCGGGGTCGTAGCGATAGATCTGGAAGCGGCGCATGGACATATCCGGCGGCTGGGGGCAGCCGATGTTCCGCCGCCCTGGCCGCGCATGCAATGCAAGCCCTCGAGCCACTGATGGAGAAGCTCTGATGAACGCAGCGCAAGAACACGGAACCTCGGCCGTTGCCGCCACGGCGGCGATGCGCCTGCCGCCCTTCTATGACGCGGTGCCGACGATCACCGTCGTCGACCCCTTGGCCGAGGCGCTGGGCGCGGCCGACGGCGGCGTGCTCGAATATCGCTACGCGGACGCGGTCAAGCTCGCCGGCCATTCCTGCCCGACGGTGGCCGGCGCCTGGCTGATGACCCGCGCGGCGCTCGCCCGCCTGTATGCCGGCGAGCTGCCGCGGCGCGGCGAGCTGCAGGTCGAGTTGCGCCAGCGGCAGGACGAAGGCGTGGCCGGCGTCATCGCCAGCATCGCCCAGCTCGTCACCGGCGCGGCCGGCGAGGGCGGCTTCAAGGGGCTGGCCGGGCGCTTCGGGCGCCAGGGGCTGCTGCGTTTCGGCGTGGCCATGGCCGGCGAGATGCGCTTCACGCGGCTGGACAACGGCGCGTCGATCATGCTCGCGCACCACATGCAGGCCGTGCCGCGGCCGCCGGAGTTGATGCCCAGGATGCAGCAGGCCTTCGCGTCCGGCGCCGACGCGGCCGCGCGGCAGGCCTTCGCGCAGACCTGGCAGGACTGGGTGCGCACGATCCTCACCGAACATGCCGACGATCCGGCGCTGGTCGTTGTCATCGGCTCCTGATCCGGAATCGCTTGACCTTGCAACGATGGCAAGCCTCAGCATGGCGACTGGACTTTTTCCAAGGAGGCCATATGAAGTTCCATCTCGACGACATGAGCTGCGGCGGCTGCGCGCGCAGCGTGACCAAGGCGATCCAAACCCTCGATCCCGAGGCGCAGGTCAGCGCGAACCCGCCGGCCCGGCAGGTGGAGATCACCACCACCGCGGCACGCGAGCAGGTCGTCGCGACCCTGCGCGAAGCCGGCTTTCCGCCGCGCGAGCCCTGAGGATCTGCCAACGCAGCGACTTCGCCTCCCACGGATCAGCTAAAATGCTGATCCGTCAGGTCAGACTTGTCGAGTCGTTGGGAGTGGGCCATGCAAAGCTGGCAGATGCAAACCGCAAAGGCGCGGTTCTCGGAGTTGGTCAAGCATGCAGCGCAGGAGGGGCCGCAGGACATCACGCTGCACGGGCGTTCCGTGGCGGTGGTGGTCTCCCGCGAGCTGTTCGACCGTCTTTCCGGCAATGAACAGTCGCTGGTGGATTTCATGCGTGCTTCGCCGTTGGCGGATCACGATGAGATCGAGTTCGAGCGCAACCGCGGCCTGCCGCGCGAGATCGGATTTTGAGCTGTCTGGTCGACACGAACGTCCTGTCCGAGTTGCGGAACAGGAGGCCCGACGCGAATGTCAGGGCGTGGATGCAGGCGCGCCCGCGCCAGTCGCTTTACCTCTCGGTCTTGAGCCTCGGCGAAATCCGCAAGGGCATCGAAGGCGTGGCCGATCCCGCGTTCCGCCAGACGCTCACGGATTGGCTGGATGTGGACTTGCCCAACTACTTCGTCGGACGACTGCTGGGCATCGATGAACGGGTGGCCGACCGCTTGGGCCGCGTCCAGGCCAGTGCCGGCCGCACCTTGCCGGTCATCGACGGCCTGCTCGCGGCGACGGCCTTGCAGCACGATCTGACGCTGGTGACGCGCAACGTCAAGGACTTCGCGGGACTGGGCGTGCAGCTCGTGAATCCGTGGGAGGCCTGATGCTGCGGTGCGCAAGCGCAAGCGCATGCGCTCAGCAGCGTCCGCCCAAGCGCCCCGGCGGGTCGACCTGCACGGTGACGTGGGCGATGGCGTAGCGCTCCTTCAGCCACGCCGCGGCCAGCGGCGGCAGCGCCAGCGGGTCGATACCGGCGGCCGGGCTCACGTGCACGGTGGCGATGGCGGTGTCGTCGGTCAGTGTCCAGGCGTGGAAGTGGCCGGCCTCGGCGATCTGCGGCAGCTCGGCCAGGCCGCGCTCGGCGGCCTCGGCGTCGACGCCCTGCGGCACCGCCTGCAGCAGCACGTGGATCGACTCGGCCACCAGCCGCCAGGCCGAGCGCAGCACCAGCACCGCGACGCCCACCGACAGGATCGGGTCGAGCAGCGTCCAGCCGGTGAACATGATGCCGATGGCTGCCGCGATGGCGCCGATCGAGCCGAGCAGGTCGCCCATCACGTGCAGCAGCGCGCCGCGCAGGTTGCCGTCGCCCTGGTTGCCTGACCACAGGATCCAGGCGCCGGCCAGGTTCACGAGCAGGCCGATCGCGGCGACGATCAACATCGGCCCGGCCAGCACCTCGCCGGGGTGGGCGATGCGCCCGACGGCCTCCCAGGCGATCCAGGCCACCAGCAGCAGCAGCGTGGCGCCGTTGGCCAGCGCGGCCAGCACGCGTACGCGGTGGAAGCCGTAGGTGCGCGTGGCATCGGCCGCGCGGCGCGCGATGCGGTAGGCCACCAGCGCGAGCAGCAGCGCCGCCGCATCCGAAACCATGTGGCCCGAGTCGGCGATCAGCGCCAGCGAGCCCGACAGCCAGCCGCCGATGGCCTGGATCAGCGCATAGCCGACGGTGAGGATGAAGACGAAACGGATGCGGCGTTCGTTGGCCTGCGTCACCACCTGTGCGTGGGCGTGGTGTTCGTGCGCATGGCCTTCGTGCCCATGCGCATGGGCCTGGCCCGGGTGCGCGTGATCGTGATCGTGATCGTGATCGTGATCGTGATCGTCGCTGGCAATGGACATGGTGCGCTTCATTGGAGCGAGCTTCAGTGTGCGCCGCGCCGGGCCACCGCGCCGCGGCGCGGCTCGGGCTGGACGGGCGCGTCGTCGGGTTGCTGCAGGCCTTCGAGGATCGGGCAGTCCGGCCGCTCGTCGCCGGCACAGCAGCCGATCAGCGTCTGCAGGGTGTCGGCCATCTGGCGCAGTGCCTGCATGCGCTGCTCCAACTCGGCGATGTGCTGCTGCGCCAGGCGCTTGACGTCGGCGCTCTTGCGCGACTTGTCGTGCCACAGGCCCAGCAGCTCGGCGATCTCGGCCACCGAGAAGCCCAGGTCGCGCGCACGGCGGATGAAGTGCAGCCGGTGCAGGTCGGCCTGGGTGTAGGCGCGGTAGCCGGCGTCGCTGCGGCTGGCCGGCGGGATCAGGCCGGTGTGCTCGTAGTAGCGGATCATCTTGGCCGAGACGCCGGAGGCCTTGGATGCGTCACCGATGTTCATGCCCGTCTCCTCAATGCGCCGCTGCCGCCAGCGGCGGCTGGAAGCGCCGCAGCCGCAGCGCGTTGCCGAGCACGAACACGCTGGACAGCGCCATCGCCCCGGCGGCGAAGATCGGCGACAGCAGCAGCCCGTAGGCCGGGTAGAGCACGCCCGCAGCCAGCGGAATCAGCGCCGTGTTGTAGCCGAAGGCCCAGAACAGGTTCTGGTGGATGTTGCCGATGGTGGCGCGCGACAGCGCGATGGCGTTGGGCACGCCCTGCAGGTTGCCCGACATCAGCACCACGTCGGCGGACTCCACCGCCACGTCGGTGCCGGTGCCGATGGCCAGGCCGACATCGGCCGCGGCCAGCGCCGGCGCGTCGTTGATGCCGTCGCCGACGAAGGCGATCTGGCCGTGCGCGGCGCGCAGCCGCTTCACCGCCTCGACCTTGCCCGCGGGCAGCACCTCGGCCACCACCTCGTCGATGCCCAGCTGGCGCGCGATGGCCTCGGCGGTGCGCTTGTTGTCGCCGGTGATCATCGCCACCTTCAGGCCGAGCCGGTGCAGCGCGGCGATGGCCGCCGGCGTCGTCGCCTTGATCGGGTCGGCGACGGCAACGATGGCCGCCAGCCGGCCGTCGATGGCCGCGTACAGCGGCGACTTGCCTTCGCTTGCCAGGCGCTCGGCGGTGGCCGCGAACAGGCCCACGTCCAGGCCCAGCTCGCGCATCCAGCGGTCGGCGCCGACCATCACGCGCTGGCCGCCCACCACGGCGCGCACGCCCATGCCGGTGACCGATTCGAACTCGGCCAGCTCGGGCAGCGCCAGGCCCTGCTGCACGGCCGCGTCGGCGATGGCGCGCGCAATCGGGTGCTCGGAGCGCGACTCCACCGCCGCCACCTTGGCCAGCACCTCGCTGCGTTCGAAGCCAGGCGCCACTTCCAGGTCGGTCAGCGCCGGACGGCCTTCGGTGAGCGTGCCGGTCTTGTCCACCGCCACCACCTTGGCGTCCTTCAGCAGTTGCAGCGCCTCGCCCTTGCGGAACAGCACGCCCAGCTCGGCGCCGCGGCCGGTGCCGACCATGATCGAGGTCGGCGTGGCCAGCCCCATCGCACAGGGGCAGGCGATGATCAGCACCGCCACCGCGTTGACCAGCGCGAAGCTCAGCGCGGGCGAGGGCCCGAACACCAGCCAGACGACGAAGGTCAGCAGCGCGGCCGCCATCACCGCCGGCACGAACCACAGCGTGACCTTGTCGACCACCGCCTGGATCGGCAGCTTCGAGCCCTGCGCCTGCTCGACCAGGCGGATGATCTGCGCCAGCATGGTCTTGGCGCCGACCGCAGTGGCGCGCAGCGTGAAGGCGCCGGTCTGGTTGACGGTGCCGCCGACCACGCTGCTGCCGGCGGTCTTCTCCACCGGGATCGGCTCGCCGGTGATCATCGACTCGTCGACGAAGCTGCGGCCCTCGCTCACTTCGCCGTCGACCGGCACGCGCTCGCCGGGACGCACCTCGACGCTGTCGCCCAGCAGCACGGCGTCCACCGGCACGTCGACGACGCGGCCGTCGCGCCGCACATGCGCCAGCTTGGGCTGCAGCGTGACCAGGCGCTTGATGGCCTCGGAGGTGCGGCCCTTGGCGCGCGCTTCGAGGAAGCGCCCGAGCAGGATCAGCGCCACGATCACCGCGGCGGCTTCGTAGTAGACGTTGACCGTGCCCTCGGGCAGCAGCCCCGGCGCAAAGGTGGCGACCACCGAATACAGGAAGGCCGCGGCCGTGCCGACCGCCACCAGCGAGTTCATGTCCGGCGCCAGCCGCAGCAGCGCGGGGATGCCCTGGCGGTAGAAGCGCCGCCCCGGAATCGCCAGCACCAGCGCGGTGAGCACGAACTGCAGCATCCAGCTCTGGCGCATGCCGATGTTTTCCATGACCCATGCGTGCATGCCGGGGATCAGGTGCGAGCCCATCTCCAGCACGAACACCGGCAAGGCCAGCACGCTGGCCAGGATCAGGTCGCGCTTCAGTTCGGCACGCTCGGCGTCCTTCTTCTGCGCCGCCTCGTCCTGGCGCAGCGCGCTCGTGTCCACAGGGCTGGCGGCGTAGCCGGCCTTGTCGATCGCCGCGACCAGCGCCTCCACCGCCGCCGTGCCGCGCACGCTGGCGCGCTCGGTGGCCAGATTCACCACCGCCTCGCTGACGCCGGGCACGGCCTTCAGCGCCTTCTCGACGCGGCCCACGCACGAGGCGCAGGTCATGCCCTCGACCGCCAGCTCGACGCTGGCCGCGGGCACCTCGTAGCCCACCTTCTGCACCGCCTGGATCAGCGCCAGGCGCTCGACCGGGCCGGCCAGGCGGATGTCGGCGCGCTCGGTGGCCAGGTTGACCGACACGCCGCCGACGCCGGGCACCTTGGCCAGCGCCGATTCGACGCGGCCGACGCAACTGGCGCAGGTCATGCCCTCGATGGGCAGGCTGATCGTCGCGGCGGCGGCTGGGCGTTCTGCGAGTTGCGCACTCATGCGGTTTCTCCAATCCTGGTGTTCGATACGGAAAGAAGCTTAGACCTTGCCATGGTGTCAAGGTCAAGTGTCCGTCATCGAATCGGGCGCAGCGCCAGCGCCGCTGCGGCGCTGTCCTGATCTTCGCCGCCGAAAACAAGGGACTCGCGGCAAATGAATCAAGGCATCCCTGCTCGCAGCACCGAGGGATAGGCGCCAGAATCGGCGACGGCGACAAGTTGAAGGGCTTCGCGTGAATCGTGGCCCGGCGGGGCGCCGACGGTGTTCTTGCCCGCTGCCGGCGCATCGCGGGCACGACGGGCGCAACGCGTCGGCCCGTCTGGGGGACTGATCGTCGCGGAGGCACACCATGCGTGCATTCATTTGCTGGTCCGAATCGCGCAGCGGCGATCTCGCGGCGCGGCTGGCGTCCTGGCTGCCCGGCGTCTGCGGTCCCGAGCTCGACTGCGTCATCTCGACCCAGTTCCAGGCCGGGGTGCCATGGTTGCAGCAACTGCTGCGAGAGCTCGATGCCGCCGACGCCGCGATCATCTGCCTGACGCCGGAGAACCTGCGCTCGGCATGGATGCACTTCGAAGCCGGCATGGTGTTTCGCGGCGGCCAGGATCGCGTGCTGCCGTATTTCCTCGGCACCAAGGTTCCGAACATCGCCGGTCCGTTGAGCATCAGCCAAGCCAAGACCGCAACGCTCGACGGGACCTTGCAGCTGGTTCAGGCGCTTGCACTCGCCGGCCATCTGGACGCGGTCGAGGTGCAGGCGCGCTTCGACGCCCGCTGGCCCGAGCTGAACCGCTTCCTGCGCAGCATCGCGGCACCGAGGCTGTCCGAGCTCATCCCCGAGATCGACAGCCTGTTCCAGCGCAAGACATTCGACGAGCCTCTGGACCAGTGCACCGATCAGGGCTGGATCGCGCGCTGCGACGGCGCGCGCGATACCTTGCTTGCCATCGAGCGGCGCGCCGCCGGCGTCGAAAATTGCTGCCAGCCATGGCAGGTGTGGCTGTACCGCAAACTGCAAAGCCAGCTCGACGGCTACGTGCGCGACCTTCGCGAGCACCTTCTGGTCGAGCGGCGCTTTGCCGTTGCCGGCGCGGCGAAGGTCGACTTCGGCCAGGCGCTCGAGCTGCCTGCACCGCGACCGGCCGCAGCGATTGCCGCGACATGCTTGCGCCGCTGCCGCGAGATTCGGCATGTGGTCTTCTGCCTCACCAAGCCGCAAGGTGCACCGCGACTCGACGATGCGCTGCGCTTCGCGCAGCTGGGAATCGATCAGTTCGACGACAAGAAGCGGCTCCTGCAGTCGAAGGGCGTGCCCGTCGACCGCACGGCGCTCGGCATCGAAGCGCAGGACGACCTCGAGGCCTGCGCCAACAGCATGTGGGACTTCGACCGCATCATCTACTACCGCGTGCGCGCAAGCGAGCCGGTCTCTCCGGACCGGATGGTTCAGTGCGTCGAGAACGAGTTGCATCAGGTCGAGGCCGACGGTCCCGGCGCCAGCAAGATGCCGCTGCACTATGCGGTGAAGGCATGGTTGAGCGCGGTCGAAAAGGCTCCGCTGCAACGTTCCGGCGTCATGGCCGAGCGCGTGGCCAACGAGGTGCAGCTCCTGCTGGACAGGACGGCGAAGCCGGATGACGACGACCCCAAGATCCGCGCGAACCTGGCCGAGATCCGCAAGCGCTTCCGGCGGTCCGCGAGTGGCCGCACGGTACCGACGTAGCCGAAGCCGCTGTACGCCATGATGTCGCCGATGGGGTTGATTCAGCAGCCGGCGGCGCTGATCCCGCGACCTCGGCGGCACCGGATCCGCTCCCGCGCGGTGCCGGTCCGAAGCGCGCTGCGGGCGGATTGAAAATTGTCGCCGCTGTCCTGCGCTGCCCCGCCCGCCGCTTGACAGCCTGCCGGCCCGTCATAGAGTGGGCACTGGTGCACGCTGCTGCGGCGGCATGTACCGCCCGAGGAGGGATGCCATGGACAACAGACTGAAGATCGACCGTGACGGCAGCGACATCGTCGTGCGCATCGCCGGGCCCATGCCTGACGCGGAGGGATTCCACGACGCGGTGAAGGCGTGCCGGCGCACGGGCGTGTGGGCGTGCCCGAGCGGCGAGTGCGTGCACATCGACCGCTGCGACGTGCAGCATGAGGGCGACACCATCGTGCTGCGCCTGAGCCCGCCGGCCGGCCAGACGCTGTCGGTTTCGGGCATCGATCAGTGCGTACGCTACGTCGCCGGCAAGCCGCTGGGCAAAGCGGCCGGCTGACCATTGCGCCGCACGACCCAGCCGCCGCGTCCTGAGCATCGGGATCGCCGTGCGGGCGCTGCGCCGCGTCATGGCGTCGGCGCTTGCGCCAGCCGCCGGCCCCACGCCGTGTGCGGCCGGGTCGCTGCCGCCAGGCCGGCCATGATCGCCAGCGTGACCAGACCGCGCAACGCCAGGATGATCCACAGATCGGCGCCGAGCGCCGCGATCAGCAGCGTGTCTTCCAGCACGGCGTGAAACAGCGACAGCCAGCACAGCGCCAGCAGCAGCGTGCGGCGGTCGTACTTTTCGCGCTCGCTCGCCTCGATGATCAGCGCGCCGCCGTAGGCCAGGCCCAGCAGCAAACCGATGGTGGTCAACGGCGCCGCCTGTTCCGTCAGGCCGGTCAGGCGCAGCACCGGCGCGAGCCTGCGCGTGAGCCAGCGCGTGATGCCCAGCCGCTCCAGCGCGTCGAGCACGACGACCAGTACCGCGATGATCGCCAGGATCAGCAGCAGCGAGCGCGCGGTGGACACCAGCCAGGGCCACAAGTCGGGAGGGCCCGAGCGCGAGGCGCCGCTGCCGGCAAGCCACGCCAGCGACACCGGCTGCTGCAGCCAGCCGCCGATCTGGCAGATCCACGCCACCGCGGCGCCATAGACCGCGGCGGCCACCAGCCGCAGGCTGCCGGTGAACAGCGCACTCGCGCCCGCGCGGCGCACCACCGCCTGCTCGGTGGGCAGGTTGTGCGCGAACAGCATCATCGAGCCGAGCGCGCTCATCTGCGCGACGCTCATCTGCACGTCGCCGGCCGACGCGGCGATGACGGCGATGCCGCCGTAGATGTTGGTGAGGACTGTCGTCGCCCAGGCGATGCCGGCCTGCGGCGGCAGGCCCATCAGCCCCATCGCCGGTGCCAGGGCCTGACCGGCGAGCGCCACCAGCCCCAGGCGCTCGGCCACGTAGACCAGCACCATCACCGGCACCATGATGAAGGCCACGGTGCGGAACATGCGCAGCACCCGGTGGCCCAGATGAATGAGGTAGGACTGCATGCAGGGGGCGTGGGGCGGGAACAGGAGCGCGGCCGATCATCGCTGCAACGCACCGCAGCGTGAATTCTGGATGACTGGCGCGGGTCGGCCTGGTCGCGACTCGCTGCGCGGAATCGGCAACCTGACCCGGCAGGAGGCTTCGACGCGGCAGCAGCCTCAGCTGAGCAGCGCTTCGTCGAGCACCTCGACCCAGTGCCGCACCGGCGTGGCCGTGCCGCTCTGCAGGTGCTGGATGCAACCGATGTTGGCCGAGATGATGGCCTGCGGCTGCAGCGGCGCGAGCTGCTCGAGCTTGCGGTCGCGCAGCTGGTAGGCGAGTTCGGGCTGCAGCACGCTGTAGGTGCCGGCCGAACCGCAGCACAGGTGGCTTTCCTGCGCGGTGCCGATCTCGTAGCCGAGCGCGGCCAGGTGCGTCTCCACGCCGCCGCGCAGCTTCTGGCCGTGCTGCAGGGTGCAGGGCGGATGGTAGGCGAGCATTCCTGGTGCCGGGGTGCGCAGCTTGCGCTTCAACAGCGGCACCAGCTCGGGCAGCAGCTCGCTCAGGTCGCGCGTCAGCGCGCTGATGCGCTGGGCACGCTCGGCGTAGTCGGCGTCGTGCGCCAGCGCATGGCCGTAGTCCTTGACGGTCACGCCGCAGCCGGAGGCGTTCATGACGATGGCCTCGACCTGGCCTGCGGAGCCGAGCCCCTCGACCAGCGGCCACCAGGCGTCGATGTTGCGGCGCATGTCGGCCAGGCCGCCTTCGCGGTCGTTCAGGTGCGTGCGGATCGCGCCGCAGCAGCCGGCCTCGTCGGCCACCAGCGTCTGGATGCCGGCGGCGTCGAGCACGCGGGCGGTGGCGCTATTGATGTTGGGCATCATCGCCGGCTGCACGCAGCCCAGCAGCAGCAGCACCTTGCGCGGATGCGCGCGCGTCGGCCAGAACCGCGTGCGCGGGCTGGCGGCGGCCGGCACCTTGTGCTTCAGCGCCGCCGGCAGCAGGGGCCGGGCGGCCTGGCCGAGCTTCATCGCCGGGGCGAACAGCGCCGAGGTCAGCCCTTCCTTCAGCAGCCAGCGCCGCGTCTTCTCGCCGCGCGGGCGCGCGACGCGCTGCTCGACGATGTGGCGGCCGATGTCGGCCAGGCGGCCGTATTCGACGCCGCTCGGGCAGGTGGTTTCGCAGTTGCGGCAGCTCAGGCAGCGGTCCAGATGCAGTTGCGTGCTGCGTGTCACCGGCTGGCCTTCGAGCACCTGCTTGATCAGGTAGATGCGGCCGCGCGGCCCGTCGAGCTCGTCGCCGAGCAGCTGGTAGGTCGGGCAGGTGGCGGTGCAGAAGCCGCAATGCACGCAGCGGCGCAGGATGGCTTCGGCCTCCTGGCCGTCGCGCGTGTCCTTGAATTCGGGGGCGAGCGTGGTCTGCATCAGGGGCTGCGAACGAAGTGAGTTCGGGGGGTGTATCAGGTCTCCCGCCGGGCCGCCCCAAGGCAGACCTGCGCCCCCTTGGGGGGCTGCGAACGAAGTGAGCTCGGGGGCTGCATCAGCCGACGGTGTAGCCGAGCACCCAGTAGTGCGGGTGCGTGATCCATTCGATGTCGCGCGCGCCCGGGCCGATCGCGGCCAGCGCGTCGTCGCGGCTGGGGAAGTTCTTCAGCACCTCGTGCACCGAGCCGTCGTCCAGCGTGCGCCGCTGCCAGCTGTCGCCGGCGGCGTCGGTGCGCGCGATCGGTGTGCTGCAGCCGGGCACGAAGCGGTTGTCGATGAAGACCACGCGGGCGCCGGGCTGCAGCCGGGCATGCAGCGTCGCCAGCCAGCCGGGCAGCCGCGCGCGCTCCACATGGCTCCACCAGAAGCCGGCGAAGGCGGCGTCGAAGCACTGCGCGCTCAGCGTCTCCAGCCGCCACGCGTCGAGTTCGGCCAGGCGCACGCACGGCGGCATGGCTTTGCCGCGCGCGATGGCCAGCGTCTGGGTATTCAGGTCGGTGGCCAGCCAGGACGCGGCGTCGCGCGCGCCGTGCGGCGTCCACCAGCCGGTGCCGCAGGCGATCTCCAGCACGCGGCGGCCGGCGAAGACGCCGGGCAGCCAGGCTTGCAGCGCGCGCAACTCGGCCTGGCGCTCGGGCTTCAGGTAGATGCGCTCGTAGGTGGCGGCACGGCGCGCGTAGTAGTCCTGCAACGCGGCGCTCATGGACACATGCCCGGATACATGCGGCCCAGGTTGAACACGCCGTCCGGATCGAAAGCGCGCTTCAGCTCGCGGTGGATGCGGTCCAGCGGGCTCTTCAGCGGCGCGAACACGCCGGCACTGCGGTCGCGGCCCCTGAACAGCGTCGCATGGCCGCCGGCCGCGGCGGCGGCGTCGCGCACTTCGGCGGCGGGCAGGTTGGTGCTGAGCCAGCGCTGCGCGCCGCCCCATTCGACCAGGCAGTCGCCGGCCAGCGTCAGCGGCGGCGCGGTCGGCGGCAGCGACAGCCGCCACAGCGTCATGCCCTGCTCGGCCGCGGCGCGCGCCTCGGTGAAATACTCGTCGCCCTGGTCGCGCAGCCCGTCCCAGAAGCCGGCCGCCAGCTCCGGCGGCACGTGCTCGCCGCCCAGCGCGCGCGCGGCCGCTTCGACCGCGGCGGCGGCGCCGGCCAGGCGCAGCACCAGCAGGCCCTGCCACCAGGCGCTGGCATGCAGCGGCAGCGGCCGGCCGGCCCAGTGGTTGAGCTGCTGCAGCGCCTCGGCCTGGTCCATCTCGAAGCGCAGCGTGGCCGTCGCCGCCGGCCGCGGCAGCACCTTCAGCGACACCTCGCAGATCGCGCCGAGCACGCCCATCGAGCCGGCGAGCAGCCGCGACACGTCGTAGCCGGCGACGTTCTTCATCACCTGGCCGCCGAAGCTCAGCACCTCGCCCTTGCCGTTGAGCAGCGTCGCGCCGAGCACGTGGTCGCGCACCGCGCCGGCCGCGGCGCGCGACGGACCGCTCAGGCCCGCGGCGACCATGCCGCCGACCGTGCCTCCGCCTATGCCTTTGCCGTTGCCGTTGCCGTTGCCGCTTGCGTTGCTGCGCGCCCCGAAGCGCGGCGGTTCGAAGGCCAGGCACTGGCCTTGTTCGGCGAGCACCGCTTCCAGCTCGGCCAGCTTGGTTCCGGCGCGCGCCGTGACCACCAGCTCGGTGGGCTCGTAGCTGCTGATGCCCGACAGCCCGCCCATGTCCAGCGGCTCGCCGCGCACCGGGTTGCCGTAGAAGTCCTTGCTGCCGGCACCAAGGATGCGCAGCGTGCCGCGGCTCGCGCGCGCCTGCTGCACACGCTCGACCAGCGCGCGCAGCGCCGGTTCGTGCGCGGCGACAGTGGCCTCAGGCATCTGCAGGCGCCATCAGAAGCGGGGCAGCTCGGGGAAGGGCAGCAGCCCTTTGCGCACATGCATCTTGCCGTACTCGGCGCAGCGCGACAGCAGCGGGATCACCTTGCCCGGGTTCAGCAGCTCGGCCGCGTCGAAGGCGCGCTTGACGGCGAACATCTGCTCGCGCTCCTCGGGCGAGAACTGCACGCACATCGAGCTCAGCTTCTCGATGCCCACGCCGTGCTCGCCGGTGACGGTGCCGCCCATGGCCACGCTGGTCTCCAGGATGTCGGCGCCGAACCGCTCGCAGCGCTGCAGCTGGTCGGGATCGTTGGCGTCGAACAGGATCAGCGGATGCAGGTTGCCGTCGCCGGCATGGAACACGTTGGCGCAGCGCAGGCCGTACTTCTGCTCCATCGCCTGGATCGCCAGCAGCATGTCCGCCAGGCGCTTGCGCGGGATGGTCGAATCCATGCACATGTAGTCGGGGCTGATGCGGCCCGACGCCGGAAAGGCGTTCTTGCGCCCGCTCCAGAACTTCAGGCGCTGCGCCTCGTCCTTGCTGACCTCGAGCCGGGTGGCGCCGCTGCCGGTCAGCACGTCCAGCATGCGCTTGACTTCCTCGTCCACCTCCTCGGGCGTGCCGTCGCTTTCGCACAGCAGGATGGCGGCGGCGTTCAGGTCGTAGCCGGCGTGCACGAAGGCCTCGACCGCGGCGGTCATCGGCTTGTCCATCATCTCCAGCCCGGCCGGGATGATGCCGGCGGCGATGATCTGCGCCACCGCGTCGCCGGCCTGGCGCACGTCGGCGAAGCTGGCCATGATGCAGCGCGCCAGCAGCGGCTTGGGCACCAGCCTGACCGTGACCTCGGTGATCACCGCCAGCATGCCCTCGCTGCCCAGCACCAGCGCCAGCAGGTCCAGCCCGGCGCAGTCCAGCGCCTCGGAGCCGAACTCGACCGCTTCGCCCTCGATGGTGAAGCCGCGCACGCGCAGCACGTTGTGCAGCGTCAGCCCGTACTTCAGGCAATGCACGCCGCCGGAGTTCTCGGCCACGTTGCCGCCGATGGTGCAGGCGATCTGGCTGCTCGGGTCGGGCGCGTAGTACATGCCCAGCGGCGCGGCGGCCTCGCTGATGGCCAGGTTGCGCACGCCGCACTGCACGACCGCGGTGCGCGCGAGCTTGTCGAGCTTCAGGATCTTGTTGAACTTGGCCAGCGACAGCGTCACGCCCAGCCGGTGCGGCAGCGCGCCGCCCGACAGCCCGGTGCCGGCGCCGCGCGCCACCACCGGCACCTTCAGTTCGTGGCAGCAGCGCAGCACCGCGGCGACCTGGGCCTCGCTCTCGGGCAGCGCCACCAGCAGCGGCTGCTCGCGATAGGCGGTCAGGCCGTCGCATTCATAGGGCACGGTGTCCTCGCTGCGCCACAGCAGCGCATGCGCCGGCAGCAGCGGCCGCAGCGCGGCCAGCACCTCGGCTTGGCGCTGCGCGCGGGCGCCTGCATCGGCGGCCGCGGCGGACGGAAGCGGCGCGTTCATGGGTGCGACTTTAGCGCGCTGCGCTGTACGCCCGTGGAGGCGTCTATTCAGCAGGATGCAAGCCCCTGTCGGGGGGAGCTGGAACCCAGAAGCCGAAGGCAACGGCGCCGTTGCGAGGCGGACGGACGCGGCAGGCCGGCGTCCATGCCCGCCTGAGCAGGCCTCAGAAATTCACGGTCATCCCGACATAGAACGTGCGCCCCATGCCTGGAACTGCAATACCCCAAGGCACGCCGTTGATCTGCATCGTGCTTCCCTGGCCCAGGTAGGCGCCCCCCGTAGGCAGGCTGTACAACCGGTCGAAGAGATTCTCGACGCCGAAATCGAGCCGGGCCTGCTTCCACGAATAGCTCGCCCGCAGGTGCGCGAGCGCGTAACCCGCAGTCTCGATCTCGTTGCGCACTTCCGAGACCCGGCTCTTGGCCTTCACGCCCACCCACTCCAGACTGTTGTCCCACCTGCCGTAACGGTGCGTGACCTTCAGCTTGGCGTTCAAGGGCATGATGTTGTAGAGGTGCTCGCCGGTATCGCGATTCTTGCCCACGGTCCAGCCGAGCAGGCCCTCGAGGCCCCAGTCGCCCAGCGCCGTCCTGCCCAGCGGCATGTGGCCGGAGAGGTCGGCGCCGTACAGCCGTGCCGACTGGTTGGCGTACTGCAGCACGTTGAACTGCTCGGGCGTCCAGCTCGCGAGGCGCACCGCATCGATGTAGTCGTCCACCAGGGTGAAGTAGGGCGTGGCCTTGAAGGCCCAGCGCTTGTCGGGAGCATGCCAGTCGAAGGTGGCCGACAAGGTCCAGGCCTTCTCGGGCTGGAGATCCACATCGCCGACATAGCCGTTGCCGTCGCCCGCGAAGTTGTTCATCGTGGCCGCCATCGGCCAGCTGGACCAGGTGTAGCGCTCGTAGAGGTTCGGCGAGCGGACCTTGTGCGCGACGCCGAATTCGATGTCCAGGGTGTCGTCGTGCTGGTAGCGCGCCAGCGCGGCAAGATCCCAGTTGTCGTCGGTCTTCCTGCGATCGAGTGCGTTGAAGGCGGCGGCCTCGCTGATCTGGCCGCCCAGATCGGCGCCGGCGGCGCGGTAGCCGTGAACCTCGCCGGCATCGGTGCGCACCCGCTCGTAACGCAGGCCCGCCAACGTCTTCCAGCGCGGAACAAGGCGCGCTTCCCATTCGCCGAACAGGCCCGCGCGGTCGCGCTGGCCGTCGTTGATGTTCTGGAAGGTGCCGGGCCCCATGCCGCCCCCCGATGCGGGCCACCAGTCGTCGAGCCTGTAGCGCTGCAGTTCGGCGCCCACGCGCAGCACCTCGCCTTCGCTGAGGTCGATGTCCGCCTGCAGCCTGGCGCCGGTGGTGCGGCCCTCCGAATACATCGGCATGCCGGCAGCGCAGGTACCCGCCGGATCCCCGTGAAAGCGGATCGGGGAACATGGCGAGCCGGTGCCCGACAGCGAGCCGTACCAGAAGCGCTTGTCCGGCCCGAAGTCCATGAAGTGATCGACCTTCTCGTGATAGGCGCGCGCTTCGAGCGAGCCCCAATCGTAGGTCCCCAGGTAACGCAGATTCACCCGCTGCTGCTCGTTGCCCAGCAGGTCCATGCGCTGGTTCGGATAGAGCTGGTAAGGCATGTCCTGGTAGCCGAGCTTGATCTCGAAAAGGTGCCCGTCGCCCCGGAATCCGAAACCCAGCGTGTGGTTCGCGGTCTTGTAGGCGGTGGACCCCACCTCGTCCAGCGGCAGCAGATGCCCGTCGCGTCCGGTGGCCGTGCTGGTCTTGAAGTCGCCCCCCGCCGTGTAGTTGTCGGCCCGGCTCCAGGCGCCGTCATAGGCAATGCTGAATTGCTCGGTGGCATGGTCGAGCGCAACGTTGGCGCTGCGCGCGTTGTTGTTCGTGCGGTAGGACGCGCCCACCTCGCCGCCGGTCACGCTGCCCTGCCCGGGCGCCGCGAACCGCAGCGCGCGGGTGCTGGCGACGATCGCGCCGCCGATGCTGTCGCCGCCCATGCTGACCGGCGCGATGCCGGCATACACCGACAGGCTGCCCAGGTTGGACGGATCGACGTAGGACAGCGCCGGGTTCATGTGGTTGGGACAGGAAGCGATCAGGTCCATGCCATCGAGCTTCACGCGAAGCCTGTCGTCGGCCAGACCGTGAATCGCGGGCAGGCTCGACAGGCCTCCCGCGCCGTGGAGGCTGACCCCGGGCACGTCGCGCAGCAGGCTGGCGGTGTCGCTCGTGGCCGAGCGCATCGACCGCAGCTGCGCCGGCGAAACCGGCTTGCTGCCCGGCGAAGGCAGGACTTCGGCCGAGCTTTCGACGATCACCGGCTCGTGCGTGTCCGCCTGGGCATCGGCGAGAACGGGTGCAGCGAAGATCGATGCGATGGCGGCGGCCAGCACGGTGCGCTGGCCACGGGGAAAAGGAGGGGGTTGCTTCATTGCGGTTTCCTTCGGATTCGTCGATGCCGTCTGCGGCCGCTCGTGCGGCGCAGAAGCGCGCGGCTCGCGCAAGGGCGAGCCCGCGCGAGCGCTTCAGTCTTAAAGGCGAATCAGGAAACGGCGGGAGGCCCGCGCGTGGGCGGGAGTTCGTGGCTGCGCGAAGGGATCGGCGCGGCAGCGGCGGCCGGGCCTGCTGCCACCGCAACCGGCGGCGCGGGCGGACATGTCGGAGAGGTCGCGGGACCGGCCAGCAGGCCCGAGGCAGCGCAAACCGCGCAATCGGTCAGCGGCAAGCCGCGCGAGGGCGGCTCTTCGGTGGCCGAATCGTCGCCGGCCGGCAGCAACACGCGTTCGGTGCCCCACGCGGTGCACACCTCGACTGCAACGCCGCGGTCTTGCACCAGCATGGCTGCCTGGTGCGCGGCGCCGGCAACGACCAGTCCCAGCTGCGCAACGATGGCCAGCAGGGCCAGGAAACGCGCCATCGGGGAACGCCGCAGACCTGGGAATGTTCGCGTCATGATCGAAGGGGACGCTAGCACGCAGCCGGTCGCGCAGCCTTGCAACATTGCGCCCGACGCAACAATTGCTGGGCGCCACTGCGCCCGGCTTGAGCGGGGTCAAGATCTGCTTCGAGGGAAACCGGGACCGAAGCCGCACGAACCGTGGCGGATGCCCCAGTTCACCATGAGCACCCCCAGGAAATGACTTCGTCATTCCCGCCCCCAGGGGTCAAGAAAAGCAGCAAGGCGACGTTTCCTCGAGAGCGCCCCCAGGCCGGCCTTGCCGGCCGCCCTCCGCGGGGGTATGAGCAAAGTGGCAAAGCCACATTTGCTCATGTGCGCCCCCAGGGCCGGGCTGCGCCCATCCCACCCCGTGGGGGTCAAGCAAAGTGGCAAAGCCACATTTGCTCGAGAGCGCCCCCAGGCCGGCCTTGCCGGCCGCCCCCCGCGGGGGTATGAGCAAAGTGGCGGAGCCACATTTGCTCATGAGCCATGTGCAGGAGAACCGCACGCACGGTTCGGAGGCAGGGGAGGCTGGCGCCTTCCCTGCCCCTGTCAGGGGGCCGTGAAGACCGTCAGTACCCCGGTGTAGCCGTACAGATGGTGGCGTGCGATCTCGCCGCCGGCGAAGAAGCCGGCCAGCGGCACGTCGCCGAGTGCGTGGCGCACGATCTGCGCCTCGGCCGAAGGCGCGCCGAAGTGCGGCCCGCCGCGGCCGGCGCAGCTGACGTAGATCGCGCCGGCGATGCGCATCGCCGCCGCAGCCGGCGGCACCGGCGCGGCTGCGGCGGCCAGCGTCGCAGCCACCGGCGCACCCAGGTCCAGCGACTGCGGCTCGAGTTCGTCGCGGATCTCGCTGCAGATGCGCACCAGGTCGCGCCGCGCGGCCTGCGCGTCGCGCCCGCAGAAGGCCAGGCGCATGCCGACCTTCAGGTGGTCGGCGACGGCCACGATCTCGCGCCCCGCGTCGACGCCGACCAGATGGCGCACGCGCGTGTCGCTGCCGAACATCGCGCCGCGACCGAGCAGCGGCTCGGTCTCGCCGCTCAGGCCCGCCAGCGTGCTGCGCAGCCGCGGCAGCAGCTTGCGCGGCTCGTCCAGCGTCGTGCCCAGGTCGCGCAGCAGGCAGCGCAGCGCCGGCTCACCATCCAGCTCGAGCACGGCGTTGTCGTTGCAGGCGCTGATGCGGCGCACCGGCCCGATCGGCTGGCAACCCTGCGTGACGCGCGACAGCAGCGCCACGTCCTGCGCGAAGGCCACGCCCGACAGCGCGCCCTGCCACACGCCGTCGGCGATGTGGCGCACGCCGTTGCGCGACGCCGCCAGGCCGCCGAACAAATAGCCCGACGCGGTGCGCCGGCTCAGCTCGCGCAGCAGCTCGGGCAGCTCGGGCGTTTGCGGGTCGGCATGCACCAGCGCGCTGAAGGCATTGAAACCGGCCAGCGGGCGCGCGCCGGAGAAGACGCGGAAGCGCTCGCGCGGCAGCGCGGCCAGCAGCAGCACCAGCGCCGGTTCGTCGAAGTACTCGACGCCGCTGGCGAGCACGCCGACGCCGACGCTGCCGACCCAGGCGGCGCCGGGCCAGCGCTGGCGCAGCGCGGCCAGCAGCGCGTCGGCCTGCGCCGCATAGTGGTCGGTGAAGTACACGAAGCCGAGCGTCGGCGCGGCCGGCGGCTGCGCATCGATCTGCGCCGCCGCCATGGTCAGCGCCATGCGCCAGTCGGGGTGCGCGGCGTGGCCGCAGGCGAAGGCGTTCACTGCAGTGCGCACCGTGCCCGGGCGGCGGGCGCGGATGTCGCAGTGCGGCGCGCGGCGTTCATGCGCTGCGCTTGCGTGCGGCCTTGGGCGCCGGCTTGGCCGCCGCTTTGCCCGGCGTGCCCTGCGTTTTGGCCGCCGCGGCCGCCGCGGCCGCCGCTTCCGGCACGGCCGCCAGGTTGCTTGCGGCGATGGCGCTGCTGTCCTGCATCGCCTTGGTGGCCAGTTCGGTGAACTGCCGCGTCAGCGCGCCCCACCATTGCATCGGATCGACGGCCGGCTTCGCCGGCTCGTCCTTGGCTTGCGGCGCCGGCTCGACATCGCTCTCGGCAGTGGGTTCGGGCGCTGCCGGCGCGGCGGCAGCGGGCGGCGCTTCGGCGGCGGCCGTCGGCAGCGTCAGCGCGTTGCGCAGGTCGGCCAGCGGCAGGTTCATCGACTGCAGCGTCGACAGCGTCATGCGCTGCACTTCCAGCGCCTGCACCGTCATGCTCATCATGCGTGCGTTCTGTTCGAGCCAGAACTGCAGCGTCTTCAGCTCGCTGATGCGTTTTTCCAGCTCGTCTGGATTCAGCGTCGGCGCGACCCACTGGCCCATCGCCGGCGCGGCGTCGCCGGCACCCTGCATCAGGTTGGTCAGGAAGTCGAAGCCGGGCACCAGCTTCGCGAAGGCTTGGGTATCGATCATGAACTGCGTCTCCTGGACTCTGGACTTGGCTGAAGGCCGCGGCCATTGTGCGCGACTGCGCGCCGCGCGCAAGGCTCTTCGGCGGCCTTCAGCCGCCGCGCAGGTCGACGATCAGCTCGCCGTCGGCCTGGCGCCAGTGCAGCCTGCCGAGCACGTCCATGCCGAGCAGCGGCGCCGACAGCGCCGGCAGCGCGGTGATGCGCAGCCGCTCGATGCGCAGCCCACCCTGCAGCACCAGGTCGGCGCGCACGATCTCGCCGCGCACGGCCCCGCCGGCGGTCTGCGAGCGGGTGTGGCCTTCCACCGGCAGTTGCAGCCGGCGTGCCAGCTCGGCCGGCAAGGCGCTGCGCGTGGCGCCGGTATCGACCAGGAAGTCCACCGCATGGCCGTTGACGGTGGCCGGCCAGTGATAGTGGCCATCGGGGGCGCGGCGGATGCTGACCTCGCCGCCCGAAATCTCGAAGCGCGTGCGCTGCTGTTGCGACAGCAGCGCCTGCACCCCCAGGAACAACGCCAGGCCGAGCAGCAGCCACACCGTGGCCACCTTCAGCCCGCGCGGCAGTTCGTTCATGCGCCTGCGCTGACGGGCCGCTCCACCCGTTGGTCGATCGCGCCGAAGACGCTGCGGCCGTCGCTGTCGAAGGCTTCGATGCGCAGCCGGTCGCCGAAAGCCATGTAGGCGGTGCGCGCTGCGCCGTGTTCGAGCAGCTCGCGCGCGCGCTGCTCGATGATGCAGCCGTGGCCGCTGGCGGCGTCGCGCTGGCTCAGCGTGCCGCTGCCGACGATGCTGCCGGCGCGCAGCCGGCGCGTCCTGGCGATGTGCGCGATCAGCTGGCCGAAGTGCAGGCTCATCTCGGCGCCGCCGTCGATGTGGGCTACGCGCCGCCCGTTCCAGTCGATGTCCACCGCCAGGTGCGCGCGGCCGCCGCGCCAGGCGCCGCCCAGCTCGTCCGGCGTCACCGCCAGCGGCGCGAAGGCGGTGGCCGGCTTGCTCTGCAGGAAGCCGAACTGCTTGGCCAGTTCGGCCGGGATCAGCTCGCGCAGGCTCCAGTCGTTGGCCAGCAGCAGCAGGCGCACGCTGTCCAGCGCGGCGTCGGGCCCGGTGCCGAGCGCCACGTCGCCGCTGACCACGGCCAGCTCGGCCTCGAAATCGATGCCCCAGCCGGCGTCGGCGAAGACCGCGTCGTCGCAGGCGCCGAGCAGGTCGTCGCTGCCGCCCTGGTAGATGCGCGGGTCGTCCATGAAATCCGCCGGCGGCGCGGCGCCGCGCGAGCGGCTGATGAGATCGATATGGTTCGGAAAGGCCGAGCCGTCGGCCCATTGGTAGGCGCGCGGCAGCGGCGCCATGCAGCGCGCGGGCTCGAAGGCGAAGGCATGGCGCGCCTTGCCCTGGTTCAGCGTCTGCGACAGGTCTTCGAGCTGCGGCGACAGGAAGTTCCAGTCGTCGAGCAACTGCTGCAGCCGCGTGGCGATGCCGGTGGCGAAATGGGCGCTTTGCAGGTCGCGCGACACGACCAGCAGCTGCCCGTCGCGCGAACCGTCCTTGTAGGTGGCGAGCTTCATCGGTGGCTCCGGTTGGTGGCACCATTGTCCGATGCCATCGCTGCAGCGCTCGGACCGGCCGGCAGCCGCACGGCAGTTGCCGCGCGCCGCGGCGTGTGCATTGCTGTGGCTGGTGGTGCCGCTGGTGCATTGGGCGCTGCTGGATGCGCTGGCGGCGGCTCCAGCCGCGCCGGCGCAGGCGCGGACTGCACGCGCGGCGGTATCGCTGCGGCTGCTGCCGAGCCGGCCGCCGGAACCCGTGCCCGCGCCCGTATCCGTGTCCGTGTCCGTATCGGCGCTGCAGACCGCCGCCGCGCCAATGACCGCGCCGCGGCCCGTGCCGCGTCCGCGGCCGGCCGCTGCCGCGGCCCCGGCGGCCCTGCCGATGCCGGCGCCCGCCGGCGAGCCGATTCCGGTGTATGCGACGCAGCTGCCCGAGCCGGCGCGGCTGAGCTACCGGCTGCAGCGCGGCGAGCGCATCGGCAGCGCCAGCCTGCACTGGCAGGTCGACGACGCCGGCTACCTGCTGCGGCTGGACACCGACTGGCCGGGCCAGCCGGCGCAGGGCACGGCCAGCCGCGGCCTGATCGACGCCGACGGCGTGGCGCCGGTGCGCCATGCCGAGTTGCGCCGCGCGCGCGAAGTGCGCGCCGTGAACTTCCGGCGCGAGGCCGGGCTGATCAGCTTTTCGGGCCCGCAGGCGGTGTATGCGCTGCGCGCCGGCGCGCAGGACCGGCTGAGCTGGATGATCCAGCTGCCGGCGATCGTGCAGGCCGACGCGCGGCTGGCGCGGCCCGGCGCGATCGTGACGCTGTTCGTCGCCGGCACGCGCGGCGACGCCGAGGCCTGGCGCTTCGAGGTGCTGGGCCGCGAAACGCTGCAGCTGCCGGCCGGCGAGGTGGCCGACGCGCTGCGCTTGCGCCGCGAGCCGACCCGCCCCTACGACACGCGCGTCGAGGTCTGGCTGGACCCGGCGCGCCGCCATCTGCCGGTACGCGCGCGTTTCACCACGCTGCCGGGCGGCACGCCGCTGGAGCTGACGCTGCAGGCCGTCGGCGATGCGGCGTACCTTGAAAAGACCCCCGGCGCACCCAGGTAGGGCAGCAGGAGGTTTATGCCATGCAGCTGCTCTACAACTCCGACAGCTTTGCGGTGCTGCAGCTTGACTTCGGCCAGTCCGGCGACGCGCAGGCCGGGCCCAGCCGCGGCGGTTTCGAGATCGTCGACAAGTTCGCGCGCAAGGGCATCTTCATCGAAGGCACGACGGCGCAGAGTTTCCGCGACGGCGTGCAGGCGCTGATCGACGCCGGCCCGAGCGAAGAAGCGATGGACGACTACATCGCCGGCTATACCGTGCTGGCGCAGCAACCGGTGCTTCTGCACTGAGGTTGTGCACTAACTTTCATGGTGCGGGGCAACGCCCCGGATCATGGAAGACTTCCACACTAAGGTTCTGCATTAAGGGATTGTCCCAAGACTTGCGGCGTGCCACGCACTGCGCCAAGATGCCGCGCATCGCGGATCTGCGCAGGAGGTGGGATGGCCAAGGGCCAAGCCGGGGCGCGCTGGGTGCTGTCACCCGGGCTGGCCGATGCGCCGGTGCTGGACCGGCTGTGTTCGCACTTCGTGCTGACACTGACGCTGCGCCAGGCCGGCCGCTTCAACCTGCGGCGCGACTGCAACAGCCTGCTGGCGCTGGTCGGCCGGCATTTGGTGTGGCCGCCCGCGGTGCTGGCGCGCGTGCGCGCCTATCTGGCGCTGCGCTGCAAGGGCAGCGAGGGCTGGCGCGGCCATGAAGGCTTGAGCGACGAAGCCTTCATCGAGCGCCACGGCGCGTGGCGCGGCGCCTACGAAGAGGGCAGCCTGTTCTTCTACCTCGACGAATACGTCAAGGACGCGGCCAAGGACCTGCTCGCCGTGCTCGGCGCCAGCTGCGACTGGCTGGAGCGCCGGCTCAAGAAGGAAGCCACGCTGGTGCAGAAGAACATCGACGCGCTCGCCGGTCTGCTGCAGTTGAACCCGGCCGAGCGCGCGCTGCTGCTGTACGGCACGCTGGCGCGCTACCAGCGCGACCTGCGCGGCCTGCTGGTCGAGTTCAAGGTGTCGAGCGCGCAGGAGGCCTATGCGGCGATCGCCGCGGTGGCCGGCGTCGATGCGCGCGACGTGGCCGAGGCGCTGCGCGCCGGCTCGCGGCTGGAACGTGTGGGCATGGTCGAGAACCTGATCTCCGAACACAACATCACCGACCTGGCCGACCTGATGAAGGTCAGCGAGCAGTTGCCGCCGGTGCTGATGCGCGAGTATCCGCAGCCCGGCGACCTGATGGCGGTGTTCACGCGGCCGGCGGCGAAGAGCGAGTTGACGCTGACGGATTTCGGCTTCGTCGCCGAGGACGCGAGCATGCTGTGCGCGCTGCTGCGCAACGCGGTCGCGCGCAAGGAGCCGGGCGTCAACGTGCTGCTCTACGGCCCGCCGGGCACCGGCAAGACCGAGCTGGCCAAGGTCTGCGCGGCCGCAGCCGGGCTGGAGCTGTACGAGGTCGAATACGCCGACCGCGACGGCAACTCGCTGTCCGGCCGCGACCGCTACCGCAGTCTGCAGATCAGCCAGGTGTTCCTGAAGGGCAGCCCCGAGGTGGCGCTGCTGTTCGACGAAGTCGAGGACGTGTTCCCGCCGATCAGCAGCGAAGCGGCGCAGCTGATCGCGCGGCTGGACAGCACCGACGCCGGTGCCGGCGGCATGAACAGCAGCGTCAGCGGCAAGGCCTGGGTCAACCAGATCCTCGAGACCAACCCGGTGCCGGTGATCTGGGTCACCAACCGCATCGAGCAGATCGATCCGGCCTTCCGCCGCCGCTTCCAGTATCACCTGCTGCTGAAGAGCCCGCCGCCGGGCGCGCGCGAAGCGCTGGTGGCGCGCGCGCTGGCCGGCGCACCGGTGGGCGAAGGCTTCGCCGCGAAGCTCGCCGAACGGCGCGCGCTGACGCCGGCGCAGATCCGCACCGCGGTGCGCTTCGCGCAACTGGCGCATGACGGCGGTGGCGGCTTCGAGGCGCTGATCCAGCGCCAGCTGGGCAATGCCGACCGGGCGCTGGGCAGCAGCAACGAGCGCGGCGCGCGGCTGGTGGTCACCGGCTACTCCTTGAGCCTGCTGAACGTCGAGTCGCGCTTCGAGCTGCCGCGCATCATCGAGGCGCTGCAGCGCCGCGGCCACGGCAGCCTGTGCTTCCACGGCGCGCCCGGTACCGGCAAGACGGCGCTGGCCGAGCACATCGCGCAGCGCCTGGGCCGGCCGCTGCTGATCCGCCAGGCCAGCGACATCGCCAGCAAATACGTCGGCGAGACCGAACAGAACATGGCGCGCATGTTCGCCGAGGCCGAGAGCGAAGGCGCGGTGCTGCTGCTCGACGAGGCCGACAGTTTCCTGCGCAGCCGGCGCATGGCCGAGCGCCACTACGAAGTCAGCGAGGTCAACGAGATGCTGCAGGGCATGGAGCGCTTCGGCGGCATCTTCGTCTGCACGACGAACCTGTTCGACGACCTGGACGAGGCGGCGCTGCGCCGCTTCACCTTCAAGCTGCGCTTCCATGCGCTGCAGCCCGAGCAGCGCGAGCGCATGTTCGTTGCCGAGGCGCTGGAGGGCGACGCGCAGCGGCTGGGCGCCGAGCAGCGCGCCAGGCTGGCGCTGTTGGATCAGCTGACGGCCGGCGACTTCGCCGCGGTCAAGCGGCAGGTCGAGATCCTCGGCGCGGCGTTCGAACCCGACGAATTCCTGTCGCAGCTCGAAGGCGAGCACCGCGTCAAGCCCGAGGTGCGGCAGCGGCGGGGGATCGGTTTCGTGAGGGGCTGAGGCGGGTCAGCGCTTCAGCAGGCGCGCCGCCAGCCGGTCGATCGCCGAGCGCTGCTCGGCCTGGCATTCCCAGATCGTCTCCACGTGCCAGCCGGCGGCGCGCAGCGCCGCGCTGAACTGCTGGTCATGTTCGCGGTTGGCGGCGATCTTCTCGGCCCACGTGCCGACCCTGAACTTCGCGGCGGCCCGGCCATGCGTGCAGTCATGGCCGTGCCAGAAGCAGTCGTGCACGAAGATCACGCTGCGCCGCTTGGGCAGCACCAGATCCGGCGGGCCGGGCAGGTCGCGCACAGCGCGCGCGAAGCGCAGGCCGCGCGCGTGCAGCCGGCGCCGCAGCACGCTTTCCGGGCCGGCGTCGTCACGCTTCATGCGAAAGGATTCTCGATCTTCAGACCTTCGATGCGCTGGCCGTGTGACAAGTCTTCGCTGAGCAACCGGCTGCAGTTCGACTGCAGCGCGGCGGCGACGATCAGCGCGTCGTAGAAGCCGAGCTGCCAGCGCTTGCGCAGCTCGAGCGCGCGGCGATAAAGCCCTGCCGATGGCACCGTCTGCACCAGCGGCCACAACACCTGATCGAGGTAGTCGCGCGCCAGCTCGTCGGGCAGCGGCTTCACCGCCTTGCGCAGGAAGGTATTGAGCCACTCCTGCACCACTTGGTAGCTGATGCAGGCGCTGCCCGAGGCCAGCGCGTCGCGGATGATGCCTTCGGCGATGCGCTGCTTGCGCCTGTCGAGGTCCTCGACGTGGTAGACGAAGACGTTGGTGTCGATGAAGACCTCAGCGCTCATTCATCTCGTCGCGCGACAGCTTCCGTCCGACGCGCGCCTTGCCGCGGATCGAGGCCATCAGCCTGTCGTAGCTTTGCAGCCGCTGGTGCGTGCTGGCGTAATCGGCCAGCCAGCGGCGGAACTGCTCGTTCAGCGTGGTCTGCTCGGCGCGAGCACGTTCGCGCGCCGCTTCGATCAGACGTTCGTCTGCAGACAGAGTAATGTTCTTCACTGGAGTAGTGTACACGGGCGCAGTGTTGTGGGGCGGTCGCGACAGGCCGTCGATGTGCCCTGCGTTCGCTGCTGCCGCACAATCGCAGCATGACTTCAGTCCCCTACACCCGCGCCGCCGACCTTCCCGAGCTGCTGCAGCAGCGCATCCTGATCATCGACGGTGCGATGGGCACGATGATCCAGCGCTGCCGGCTCACCGAAGAGGCCTTCCGCGGCGAACGCTTCAAGGACCACCCGAAGGACCTGAAGGGCAACAACGACCTGCTGGTGCTGACGCGGCCCGAGGTGGTGCGCCGGATCCACGAGCAGTACCTGGCGGCCGGCGCCGACATCATCGAGACCAACACCTTCGGCGCGACCTCGATCGCGCAGGAGGACTACGGCCTCGGCCATCTGGCGCGCGAGATGAACGCTGCCGCCGCGCGGCTGGCGCGCGAAGCCTGCGCCAAGTACGGCACGCCCGACAAGCCGCGCTTCGTCGCCGGCGCGCTGGGCCCGACGCCGCGCACCGCCAGCATCAGCCCCGACGTCAACGACCCGGCGGCGCGCAACACCAGCTTCGACGAGTTGCGTGCGGCTTATCGCGAGCAGGCCGAGGGTCTGCTCGAAGGCGGCGCCGATCTGTTCCTGGTCGAGACCATCTTCGACACGCTCAATGCCAAGGCGGCGCTGTTCGCGCTGGACGAGTTGATGGAAGAAAGCGGCGAGCGGCTGCCGGTGATCGTCTCCGGCACCGTCACCGACGCCTCGGGCCGCATCCTGTCGGGGCAGACGGTGGGTGCGTTCTGGCATTCGGTGCGCCATGCCAGGCCGCTGGCGGTGGGGCTGAACTGCGCGCTCGGCGCGGCGCTGATGCGGCCCTACATCGAGGAGCTGGCCAAGGTCGCCGGCGACACCTTCATCAGCTGCTATCCGAACGCCGGGCTGCCCAACCCGATGAGCGAGACCGGCTTCGACGAGACGCCGGACGTCACCGCCGGGTTGATGGAAGGCTTTGCGCACAGCGGCTTTCTGAACATCGCCGGCGGCTGCTGCGGCACCACGCCGGAGCACATCGCCGAGATCGCGCGGCGCGTGTCGGCTTACCGCCCGCGCCATCGCGCCGACCCGCTGTTCACGCCCCTGCTCGCCGCCTGAGCGGCTCAGGCACGGTCAGCCAGCGTCCGGCGCGTCGGGTTCCAGCTCGGCCCACAGCTCCGCCGCTTCGACCACCAGGTCCAGGCTGGCCAGCCGGACCGCGTCGCCGGGGCCGCTGGGATGCAGCACCCACAACCCGTCGGCGCCTTTGCGGTGCAGGTCGCTGTGGCGGCGCTCGACGTCGACCATCAGGTACTCGGCCAGGCTGGGCAGCTGGCGGTAGTCGGCGAACTTCTCGCCGCGGTCGAAGGCGGCGGTCGACGGCGACAGCACTTCCACCACCAGCACCGGCTCGCGCTTGATCAGCCGGTCGGCCAGATCGGCGGCGCTGCAGGTGACCATCAGGTCGGGGTAGAAGAAGCAGTCGGCCGCCTCGACGCGCAGCTTGACGTCGCTGCCGTAGACGCGGCACGGCGTGCCGCGCAGGTGCCGGCGCAGCGCCATTGCCAGGTTCAGCGCCACGGTGTAGTTGCGATCGGCCCCGCCGGTCATCGCGAACACCTCGCCGCGCACGTACTCGTGCTTGAGGGTCTGGGTTTCGTCCCAGACCAGGAACTCTTGCGCCGTCATCGGGCGGGTTTCGAGGGCGTATCCCTCACGCGGCTCCCTGACGCCAAGGCTCATGGCGGCAGTGTAGGGGCCGCGCCCGTAGAATGCGAGCCCTCCCGAGGAGCGTTGCGACGGCGGCCGGCTGCACTTGCAGCCATGTGGTTCGCCGCCAGGCTCGGGAGGTTGCGGCGGGCGCACGGCCCGCGCAGACGCCAACGGCGCTCACCCCCGCCCGATGCCGGGCGCCGCGGGTGGGCCGCGGCAACCGGTGCCGGCACGCAGGAGCACCGATGTCCGAAACCCGATCCGTGCCGCCGATGCGGCTGTCCGGCCTGGAGCCGGTGCTCATCGACGCGAACTCGCTGTTCGTCAACATCGGCGAGCGCACCAACGTCACCGGTTCCAAGGCCTTCGCGCGCCTGATCCTGAACGGCGAGTTCGAGCAGGCGCTGGCGGTGGCGCGCCAGCAGGTGGAGAACGGCGCGCAGATCATCGACATCAACATGGACGAGGCCATGCTCGACAGCCAGGCGGCCATGGTGCGCTTCCTGAACCTGATCGCCGGCGAACCCGAGATCGCGCGCGTGCCGATCATGATCGACAGCTCGAAGTGGGAGGTGATCGAGGCCGGCCTGAAGTGCATCCAGGGCAAGGGCATCGTCAACTCGATCTCGCTGAAGGAAGGCGAGGCCGAGTTCAAGCGCCAGGCGACGCTGGTGCGCCGCTACGGCGCGGCGGCGGTGGTGATGGCCTTCGACGAGACCGGCCAGGCCGACACCTTCGAGCGCAAGACGCAGATCTGCGCGCGCGCCTACCGCATCCTGGTCCACGACGTGGGTTTCCCGGCCGAGGACATCATCTTCGACCCCAACGTCTTCGCCATCGCCACCGGCATCGAGGAGCACGACAACTACGCGGTGGACTTCATCGAGGCCACGCGCTGGATCAAGCAGCACCTGCCCGGCGCCAAGGTGTCGGGCGGCGTGTCCAACGTGAGCTTCAGCTTCCGCGGCAACGACCCGGTGCGCGAGGCGATCCACACCGTGTTCCTGTACCACGCGATCCAGGCGGGCATGGACATGGGCATCGTCAACGCCGGCATGGTCGGCGTCTACGACCAGCTCGATGCCGAACTGCGCGAGCGCGTCGAGGACGTGGTGCTGAACCGCCGCCCCGATGCCGGCGAACGGCTGGTCGAGATCGCCGAAAGCGCCAAGGGCGCCGCCAAGGACGACTCGGCGCGCCTGGCCTGGCGCAGCGGCACGGTGCAGCAGCGGCTGAGCCATGCGCTGGTGCACGGCATCACCGACTTCATCGTCGCCGACACCGAAGCCTGCCGCCTCGAGCTGCTGGCGGCCGGCGGCCGGCCGCTGCAGGTCATCGAAGGACCGCTGATGGACGGCATGAACATCGTCGGCGACCTGTTCGGCCAGGGCAAGATGTTCCTGCCGCAGGTGGTGAAGAGCGCGCGCGTGATGAAGCAGGCGGTCGCCCACCTGCTGCCCTACATCGAGGCCGAGAAGGCGGCGATGGTCGAGGCCGGCGGCGAAGCGAAGGCCAAGGGCAAGATCGTCATCGCCACCGTGAAGGGCGACGTGCACGACATCGGCAAGAACATCGTCACCGTCGTGCTCCAGTGCAACAACTTCGAGGTCGTCAACATGGGCGTGATGGTCCCGTGCCAGGACATCCTGGCCAAGGCCAAGGTGGAAGGCGCCGACCTGATCGGCCTGTCCGGGTTGATCACGCCCAGCCTGGAGGAGATGCAGCACGTCGCCGCCGAGATGCAGCGCGACGACTGGTGCCGCGAGAAGAAGATCCCGCTGCTGATCGGCGGCGCCACCACCAGCCGCGTGCACACCGCGGTGAAGATCGCGCCGCACTACGACGGGCCGGTGGTCTACGTGCCCGACGCCTCGCGCAGCGTGGGCGTGTGTTCCGAGCTGCTGTCCGACGAGCGCGCTGCGCGCTTCGTCGACGAGGTCAACGCCGACTACGCCCGCGTGCGCGAGCTGCATGCGAAGAAGAAGGTCGCGCCGCTGGTCAGCCTGGCGGCGGCGCGCGCCAACAAGACGCCCGTCGACTGGAGCGCCTACGTGCCGCCGAAGCCGAAGTTCATCGGCCGGCGCGAGTTCCGCAACTACGACCTGAACGAACTGGCCGCCTGCATCGACTGGGGCCCGTTCTTCCAGACCTGGGACCTGGCCGGGCGCTTCCCCGAGATCCTGCGCGACGAGGTCGTCGGCACCGAAGCGCAGCGTGTCTTCAGCGACGGCAAGCGCATGCTGCGCCGGGCGATCGAGGGCCGCTGGCTGCAGGCCAGCGGCGTGATCGCGCTGCTGCCGGCGAACACCGTGGACGACGACACCATCGAGGTCTACGCCGACGAGTCGCGCAGCGATGTGCTGCTGCGCTGGTCGCCGCTGCGGCTGCAGAGCGAGCGGCCGGTGATCGACGGCGTGAAAAGACCGAACCGCTGCCTGGCCGACTTCATCGCGCCCAAGGGCATCCGGCCCGACTACATCGGCCTGTTCGCGGTGACCGCGGGCCTGGGCGTCGAAAAGAAGGAGAAGCAGTTCCTGGCCGACCACGACGACTATTCGGCGATCACGCTGAAGGCGCTGGCCGACCGCCTGGCCGAAGCCTTTGCCGAGCGGCTGCACCAGCGCGTGCGCACCGAGTTCTGGGGCTACGCGGCCGACGAGCAGCTGAGCAACGAGGCACTGATCGCCGAGAAGTACCGCGGCATCCGCCCGGCGCCCGGCTACCCGGCCTGCCCGGAACACGGCATCAAGCGCGAGCTGTTCCGCGTGCTGCAGGCTTCGGCCATCGGCATGGAGCTGAGCGACAGCCTGGCGATGATGCCCGCGGCCAGCGTCAGCGGCTTCTACCTGGCGCACCCGCAGGCCACCTACTTCAACGTCGGCCAGATCGGCGCCGACCAGGCCGAGGACTGGGCGCGCCGCCAGGCCATCGATGGCGACGCGGCGCGCCGCCGGCTGGCGCCGCTGCTCTGATCTGGGCGCCCTGGGCCGCGCCGCAGCCGGCCGCCCGCGGGCGTCAAGCAAAGCGGCGAAGCCACCTTTGCTCGAACCGCTCGAGCCGCTCGAGCCGGCGTCAGAAGCCGGCCGCGGCGGTCTGCAGCGAGCGGCGCAGCTGCACCGCCTCGGCGACGTGGACGGTGGCGATCAGCTCGGCGCCCGCCAGGTCGGCGATGCTGCGCGCGACCTTCAGCGCGCGGTGCAGGCTGCGGCTCGACCAGTGCAGGCGCGACGCCGCACTTTGCGCGAAGCGGTGCGCCGCGTCGTCGAGCCGGCAGAAGGCGTCGATGCGCGGCGCATCCAGTGCGGCATTGGCGCTGCCCTGACGCTGCATCTGGCGCTGCCGCGCCACGCGCACGCGCGCCGCGACCTCGGCCGACGCTTCGCCGTCGGCCTGCGCCAGCAGCGCCTCGGGCTTGACCGCCGGCACCTCGACCTGCAGGTCGATGCGGTCCAGCAGCGGTCCCGACAGCCGCGTCTGGTAGCGCGCGATCGCATCCGGCGTGCAGCGGCAGGTCTTGCCGGTGGCGGCGAAGGCGCCGAGCCAGCCGCAGGGGCAGGGGTTCATCGCCGCCACCAGCTGGAAGCGCGCCGGAAAGCTGGCCTGCCGCGCTGCGCGCGAGATCGTGATCTGCCCGCTTTCCAGCGGCTCGCGCAAGGCTTCGAGCGCGGCGCGCGGGAACTCCGGCAGTTCGTCCAGGAACAGCACGCCGCCGTGCGCCAACGAAATCTCCCCCGGCCGCGGCGTCGAGCCGCCGCCCACCAGCGCGACGGCGCTGGCCGAATGGTGCGGCGCGCGAAACGGTCGCCGGCCGAAGCTTGCGGCGTCGAAACCCGCGGCACCGAGGCCGGCTGAGGCCAGCCCCTGCAGTGCCGCACTGTCCAGCGCTTCGTCTTCGTCCATCGGCGGCAGGATGCCGGCCAGCCGCTGCGCCAGCATCGACTTGCCTGTCCCCGGCGGTCCGATGAAGAGCAGCGAATGCGCGCCGGCCGCGGCAATCTCCAGCGCGCGCTTGGCCACCGCCTGACCCTTGACGTCGCGCAGGTCAGGGGCTGCCGGTGCCGCCGCCGCGGGCGGCGGCACGGCGCGCGGCAACGGCGGCGCGTCCTCGCCCGGCTGCAGCGCGCGCACCACCTGCAGCAGGCTGTCGGCCGCGCGCACGTCGATACCGGCCACGCGCGCCGCGGCGCTGGCGCTGTCGGCCGGCAGCACCAGGCAGCGCGGCTGCGGCGTGCGGCGCAGCGCCAGCGCCAGGGCCAGCGCACCGCGCACCGGGCGCAGCTCGCCGGCCAGCGACAGCTCGCCGGCGAATTCGAAGCCGGCCAGCCGCGCGGCATCGACGTCGCCGGCCGCGGCCAGGATGCCGAGCGCGATCGGCAGGTCGAAGCGGCCCGATTCCTTGGGCAGGTCGGCCGGCGCCAGGTTGACGGTGATGCGCTTGTTGTGCGGAAAGGCAAAGCCGCTTTGCAGCAGCGCCGCGCGCACGCGCTCGCGCGACTCCTTGACCTCGGTCTCGGCCAGCCCCACCAGCGTGAAGCTCGGCAGGCCGTTGGCCAGATGTACCTCCACCGTCACCGGCTCGGCTTGCAGCGCATCGAGCGCGCGGCTGTGGACGACGGCGAAGGACATGGCTGCGCATCATGCCAGTGCCGGCTACGGGGTCTCCGGTCGCGCTGCGGCGAGCGCGCACACAACTGGTGCGCTGCGGGCGCCGGTTTGGGGCGGCGGGGCGGCCTGTCGCCCGGTGCGGGGGCGGCGTCACCGAATCGGCGCGTGGCACGCAACCTGCATAAGCGATCGTGTCATCGATCCTTCAAGCGACCGTTCATTCACAACAGCCCCCATCACCATGAAACTTTCAAGATTGACCCTGCCCGCGGTACTCGCCGTCAGCGCGCTGCCCGGTCTGGCGCAGACCGCGCCCGCAGCCGACCCCGAATTCAGCTTCAGCGGCAATCTCGGCGTGCTCTCCGACTACCGCTTCCGCGGCATCTCGCAGACCAACAAGAAGCCGGCCGTGCAGGGCGGCATCGACTTCGCGCACAACAGCGGCTTCTATCTGGGCAACTGGAACTCCAACGTCGACAGCGCCGGCTTCAGCGGCGCGAACATCGAGATGGACTTCTACGGCGGCTGGAAGCACAGCTTCGGCGACTTCGGCCTGGACCTCGGCGTCATCTACTACTACTACCCCGGCTCGGGCGAGGGCAACGCCTTCAAGGTCGACAACACCGAGCTGTACATCGGCGGCAGCTGGGGCCCGCTGGCGCTGAAGTACAGCTATGCGGTGTCCGACTTCTTCGGCGTGCCGGGCACCCGCGGCGCGTACTACGTGCAGCTCAGCGGCAGCCACGACTTCGGCAACGGCTTCGGCGTCAACGCCTCGGTCGGCTACCAGGGCGGGCTGAAGAGCGGCGACCCGGGCTACAGCTCCTGCGTCACCCAGTTCGACGGCCAGGTGTCGTGCAGCATCACCGACTACAAGCTCGGCGGCAGCTACACCATCCAGGGCTGGGTGATGGCCCTGGCCTACGTGTCCACCAACCGCGACATCCGCGGCTGGACGGACCCGAGCAAGAACATCAGCAACGGCACGGCGCTGCTGTCGGTGACCAAGAGCTTCTAAGCCTGCGAGGAGTCCACGACCATGAAGATGGTGACTGCGATCGTCAAGCCCTTCAAGCTCGACGAAGTTCGCGAAGCCCTGAGCGCCATCGGCGTGCAGGGCGTGACGGTGACCGAAGTCAAGGGCTTCGGCCGCCAGAAGGGCCACACCGAGCTGTACCGCGGCGCGGAGTACGTGGTCGATTTCCTGCCCAAGGTGAAGATCGAGGCCGCCGTCGACGACCCGCTGGTCGAACGCGTCGTCGAAGCCATCGAGACCTCGGCGCGCACCGGCAAGATCGGCGACGGCAAGATCTTCGTCTCGCCGCTGGAGCAGGTGCTGCGCATCCGCACCGGCGAAACCGGCAAGGACGCGCTCTAAGACGACCCCCGATCGCCTGCGTCCGGCCCTCGTGAACGGTGCCCGCGGGGCATCGGCAGGGCCGCCGCGTGGGCAGCACACACGGAAAGCAACCATGAAGAAGCTCATTGCCATCCTTGCCCTGGGCGTCGCTGCCCTGGGCCTGTCCACGGCGTCGCTGGCCCAGGACACGGCGGCCTCGGCGCCGGTGGCCGCCGCTGCGGCCGAACCCGCGGCTGCTGCGATCTCCCCTGCCCCGGCCGAGGCCGCCTCGGCCGCCGCCTCGGCCGCCGCGTCCGCACCGAAGGTCGACTCCGGCGACACCGCCTGGATGCTGACCAGCACGCTGCTCGTCATCCTGATGACCATCCCCGGCCTGGCACTGTTCTACGGCGGCCTGGCGCGCAGCAAGAACATGCTGTCGGTGCTGATGCAGGTGTTCGTCATCTTCTCGCTGATCAGCATCCTGTGGGCGATCTACGGCTACACGCTGGCCTTCGGCGGCGAGGGCAACTTCTTCGGCTCGTTCGACAAGCTGTTTCTCGCGGGCGTGACGCAGCAGAGCTTCGGCGCGCTGACGACGATCCCGGAGTACGTGTTCATCGCCTTCCAGGGCACCTTCGCGGCCATCACCACCGCGCTGGTCGTCGGCTCGTATGCCGAGCGCATCAAGTTTTCGGCGGTGCTGGTGTTCAGCGCGATCTGGTTCACCTTCAGCTACGTGCCGATGGCGCACATCGTCTGGGGCGGCGGCCTGCTGGCCGCGGACGGCGCGCTCGACTTCGCCGGCGGCACCGTGGTGCACATCAACGCCGGCATCGCCGGCCTGGTCGGCGCCTACGTGCTGGGCAAGCGCATCGGCTACGGCCGCGAGGCGATGGCGCCGCACAACCTGCCGCTGACGATGGTCGGTGCCTCGCTGCTGTGGGTCGGCTGGTTCGGCTTCAACGCCGGCTCGGCGGGCGCGGCCAACGCGCTGGCCGGCCTGGCCTTCGTCAACACCGTGCTGGCCACCGCCGCGGCCGTGCTGTCCTGGATCGCCGGCGAAGCGCTGACCAAGGGCAAGGCCTCGATGCTGGGCGCGGCCTCGGGTGCCGTCGCCGGCCTGGTGGCGGTGACGCCGGCCGCCGGCTTCGTCGGCCCGATGGGCTCGATCGTGCTCGGCCTGATCGCCGGCCTGGTGTGCCTGTGGGGCGTGACCGGGCTGAAGCGCATGCTCGGCGCCGACGACTCCTTCGACGTGTTCGGCGTGCACGGGCTGGGCGGCATCATCGGCGCGATCCTGACCGGCGTGTTCGCCGCGCCGGGGCTGGGCGGCACGCAGGGCGCCGACTTCGCGATGGGCCACCAGGTCTGGGTGCAGGTCAAGAGCGTGCTCTTCACCGTCGTCTGGTCGGCCGTGGCGGCCTTCATCGCCTACAAGATCGCCGACCTCAGCGTCGGGCTGCGCGTCGCCGAAGAGGAAGAGCGCGAGGGCCTGGACATCAGCTCGCACGGCGAGACGGCCTACAGCAAGTAGATCCGCAGACTCAGGGCGAGTTCGGGGCTGCCTGCGGGCAGCCCCATTTTTGGTTCCGGCTTGGTTCCGGCATCACATCGCTTCGCGATATGAGCCTGCACCGCAACGGGCTGGCGACCGTTGTGGTTTCGGCGTCACATCGCTTCGGGACATGAGCCTGCAGCGCATCGGTCTGGCGACCGTTGTGCCGTCACGCCAGACTCCTAGAATCAACGTCTGTCCGCTCTGGCCTGGCACCCCGCATGGTCCCGCACCTGATCACCTCGCTCACCGGCCCGATCAACGAGCTGGAGCAGCGCATCCTCGAGTCGATGCCGGCGATCGAACGCTGGTTCCGGCTCGAATGGATGGAGCACACGCCGCCGTTCTATTGCGCGGTGGACCTGCGCAACGCCGGCTTCAAGCTCGCGCCGGTCGATACCGACCTGTTCCCCGGCGGCTTCAACCACCTGACGCAGGACATGCTGCCGCTGGCGGTGCAGGCGGCGATGGCGGCGATCGAGAAGATCTGTCCCGAGGCCAAGAACCTGCTGCTGATCCCCGGCATGCACACGCGCAACACCTTCTACCTGGCCAGCGTGCAGCGGCTGGTCACGGTGTTCACGCAGGCCGGGCTCAACGTGCGGCTGGGTGCACTGGAGGGCAGCACGAAGCAGCGGCTGCCGCTGGCCGACGGCAGCGAACTGCTGCTCGAGCCGCTGCTGCGCACGCGCGGCCGGCTGGGGCTGAAGAACTTCGACCCGTGCACGATCCTGCTCAACACCGACCTCGCCGAAGGCGTGCCGCCGGTGCTGCAGAACCTGCACGAGCAGTACCTGCTGCCGCCGCTGCACGCCGGCTGGCAGCTGCGGCGCAAGTCGAACCACCTGCGCAGCTACGAGGAGCTGGCGAAGAAGTTCGCCAAGCTGCTGGGCATGGATCCGTGGCTGATCAACCCGATGTACGCGCATTGCGGCCAGGTCAACCTAGGCCAGCGCGAGGGGCTGGACTGCGTGCGCGGCCATGCCGAGACGCTGCTGGCGAAGATCAAGCGCAAGTACAAGGAATACGGCATCGCCGAGCGGCCCTTCGTCGTCGTCAAGCCCGACGCCGGCTCCAGCGGCAAGGGCATCCTGACGGTGCGCGACCTCAAGGATGTCGACCAGCTGCAGCGTGCCGGCCTGGGCGAGCCGGCCGGCGGCGCGATCGTCGTGCAGGAAGGCGTGCCGACCTACGAGCGCATGAACGACGCGGTCGCCGAGCCGGTGGTCTACATGATCGACCGCTACGTGGTCGGCGGCTTCTACCGCATCCATGCCGAGCGCGGCATCGACGAGAACCTGAGCGCGCCGGGTTCCAGCTACGTGCCGCTGGCCTTCGCGCCCGGCACGCACCTGCCGCGGCGCGGCGAGAAGCCCGGCGCCAGCCCGCCGAACCGCTTCTACATGTACGGCGTGGTCGCGCGGCTGGCGATGGCCGCCGCCAGCTACGAGCTGGAAGCCACCGACCCCGAGGCCGAGGTTTACGCCTAGCGCAGTGTTCCACGCTATGCAGCACATAAAACCGCGTCTTTGCCGCCCCGGCGTTGTTGCAAATCCTCGCGATACCTGCGGGTATCGCTGCGGTTTGCGCCTAGCCGGGACGACGAATCCATCGGTTTTCTCGAGTGCCGCACAGCGTGGAACACTGCACTAGCGCGAAAGCCTCGAGTCCGGCCAAGCCTGCGCGCAGCCCCGCTGCCCTGGCCGCGCTGACGCTCGGCGCGCTGGGCGTCGTCTACGGCGACATCGGCACCAGCCCGCTGTACGCGCTGAAGGAGGTGTTCCACGGCGGGCACGTGGCGGCCACGCACGACAACATCCTCGGCGTGCTGTCGCTGATGTTCTGGACGATCACCGTGATCGTCTCGCTGAAGTACGTGCTGCTGATCCTGCGCGCCGACAACAACGGCGAAGGCGGGCTGATCGCGATGCTCGCGCTGGCCACGCACGCCGTGCGCGAACGGCCGCGGCTGCGCGACGCGCTGATGATGGTCGGCCTGTTCGGCACGGCGGTGTTCTACGGCGACGGCGTGATCACGCCGGCGATCAGCGTGCTGTCGGCGGTCGAAGGCCTGCAGGTGGCGGCGCCGGCGCTGCACCACGTGGTGATCCCGATCACGCTGCTGGTGCTGACCGCGCTGTTCGCGGTGCAGCGCTTCGGCACCGGCGGCATCGGCCGTGCCTTCGGCCCGGTCACGCTGGTCTGGTTCGTGGTGCTGGTGGCCATCGGGCTGCCGCACGTCGTCGAGAACCCGCACGTGCTGCTGGCGCTGAACCCGGCGTATGCGGCGGGCTTTTTCGCCGACAACCCGCTGGTGGCCTTCATCGGCCTGGGCGCGGTGGTGCTGTGCGTCACCGGCGGCGAGGCGCTGTACGCCGACATGGGCCACTTCGGCCGGCGGCCGATCCGCATCGCCTGGTACGGCTTCGTCATGCCGGCGTTGGTGATCAACTACTTCGGCCAGGGCGCGATGCTGCTCGACCAGCCCGAGGCGATCGAGAACCCCTTCTACCTGATGGCGCCGCCGTGGGCGCGGCTGCCGCTGGTGCTGCTGGCCACCGCCGCCACGGTGATCGCCTCGCAGGCGCTGATCTCGGCGGCGTTCTCGGTGACCAAGCAGGCGGTGCAGCTCGGCATCCTGCCGCGCATGCGCGTGCTGCACACCTCCGTGCGCGACACCGGCCAGATCTACGTGCCCTTCGTCAACTGGGGGCTGTACGTGTTCATCGTGCTGGCGGTGGCGCTGTTCAGGACCTCTTCGAACCTGGCCTCGGCCTACGGCATCGCGGTGACGCTGGACATGAGCATCACCACGGTGATGACCTTCTTCGTCATCCGCTACGGCTGGAAGTACCCGCTCGCGCTGTGTCTGGCGGCCACCGGATTCTTTTTCGTCATCGACATCACCTTCTTCGCCAGCAACCTGCTCAAGCTGGTGGGCGGCGGCTGGTTCCCGCTGGTCATCGGTATCGGCATGTTCACGCTGATGCTCACCTGGCGCACGGGCCGGCGGCTGATGGCCGAGCAGCTGAAGCATGACGCGATCGACCTGAGGAGCTTCCTCGACGCGGTCTTCGTCAGCCCGCCGGCGCGCGTGCAGGGCACGGCGGTGTTCCTGAGCGCCGAGCCCGACATCACGCCGAACGCGCTGCTGCACAACCTGAAGCACAACAAGGTGTTCCACGAGCACAACCTGTTCGTCACCGTGCGCCACCACGACGTGCCGTGGATCGGCTTCGACCGGCGCATCGAAATCGAGCCGCTGGGCCACGACTGCTGGCAGGTGACGCTGCACTTCGGTTTCAAGAACGACCCCGACCTGCCCGAGGCGCTGCAACTGCTCGAGGGCCGCGGCGTGCCGCTGGACCCGATGGATACCAGCTATTTCCTGTCGCGCGACATCGTCATGCCCAGCATCGGCAGGGGCATGGCGCTGTGGCGCGAGAAGCTCTTCGCCGGCATGCACCGCAATGCCGCCGCGGCGGCCGACTTCCTGAACCTGCCGGCCAACCGCGTCGTCGAGCTGGGCTCGAAAGTCGAGATCTAGTGCAGTGTTCCACGCTATGCAGCACATAAAACCGCGTCTTTGCCGCCCTGGCGTCGTTGCAAATCCTCGTGATACCTACGGGTATCACTGCGGTTTGCGCCTAGCCAGGACGACAAATCCATCGGTTTTCTCGAGTGCCGCACAGCGTGGAACACTGCACTAGCCGCCTCGTCGATGCGCCGCTTCTGGAACGACCTGTCGCTGTCCGCCGTCGTCGCCGGCTTCGTCGCCGTGCTCGTCGGCTTCACCAGTTCGGTGGTCATCGTCTTCGCCGCGGCGCAGGCGCTGGGCGCGACGCCGGCGCAGACCACGTCGTGGATCTGGGCGCTGGGCCTGGGCATGGGCGCGACTTCGATCGCGCTGTCGCTGCGCATGCGCCAGCCGGTGCTGACCGCCTGGTCGACGCCCGGCGCGGCGCTGATCGCCGGCAGCAGCGGCTTCGGCCTGGCCGAGGCCACCGGTGCCTTCGTCGCCTGCAGCGCGCTGATCGTGCTGGCCGGCGCGACGCGCGGCTTCGAGCGCGTGATGGACCGCATCCCGCAGGCCATCGCCGCGGCGCTGCTGGCCGGCGTGCTGGCGCGCTTCGGCCTCGACGCGGTGGGCGCGGTGCAGACCGCGCCGCTGCTGGTGTGCACGATGACCTTCGTCTTCCTGCTCGGCCGCCGCTGGTGGCCGCGCTATGCGGTGCCCGGCGTGCTGCTCGCCGGCATCGCCGTCGCTGCGCTGCAGGGGCGGCTGAACACCGCGGCCATCGCCTGGGAGCTGGCCACGCCGGTGTGGACCACGCCGCAGTTCAGCGTCGGCGCGCTGATGGGGCTGGCGCTGCCGCTGTTCGTCGTCACCATGGCCTCGCAGAATCTGCCCGGCGTGGCCGCGCAGCGCGCCGCCGGCTACGCGACGCCGGTGTCGCCGAGCATCACCGCCACCGGCGTGGCCGGCGTGCTGCTCGCGCCCTTCGGCGGCTATGCCTTCAACCTGGCGGCGATCACCGCGGCCATCTGCATGGGCCGCGAGGCGCATGAAGACCCGGCACGGCGCTACGTCGCGCCGGTGGCGGCCGGCGTGTTCTACATCGCGCTGGGGCTGGTCGGCGGCGCGGTGGTCGGGCTGCTGCAGGCCTTTCCGCGCGAGCTGGTGCTGGCGGTGGCCGGGCTGGCGCTGCTGGGCACGATCGCCGGCGGCCTGGCCGCCGCCCTGAAGGACGAGGCGCACCGCGACGCCGCCGGGCTGACCTTCCTGGTGACGCTGTCGGGCATCACGCTGGCCGGCATCGGTTCGGCCTTCTGGGGCGTGCTCGCCGGCAGCGCGGCGTTGTTGATGCAACACTACCGCTCCCGCGCCTGAGCACGTACCCGAGCCCCACCGTGAACCTGCTGTTCGTCGCCGACCCCCTGGAGCACTTCAAGCCCTACAAGGATTCGACCTTCGCGATGATGCGCGAGGCCGCCGCGCGCGGCCATGCGCTGTGGGCCTGCGAGCCCGCGCATCTGCACTGGCAGCGCGGCGCGCCGGTGTGTGCGGCCGTGCGGCGCGTGGTGCTCAGCGGCACGCTGGACGCCGACTGGCATGAAGCCAGCGACGCCCAGACGCGCGCGCTGGCCGAATTCGACGCCGTGCTGATGCGCAAGGATCCGCCCTTCGACAGCGAATACTTCTACGCCACGCACCTGCTGCAGCGCGCCGAAGCCGACGGCGCGCGCGTCTTCAACTCGCCGCGCGCGCTGCGCGACCACCCCGAGAAGCTGGCGATCATGGAGTTCCCGCAGTTCATCGGGCCGACGCTGGTGACGCGCCGCGCCGACGACGTGCGCGCCTTCCATGCCGAGCACCGCGACATCATCCTCAAGCCGCTGGACGGCATGGGCGGCATGGGCATCTTCCGCGTCGGCCCGGACGGCCTGAACCTGGGCAGCATCATCGAGACGCTGAACCGGCAGGGCGAGCAGACGATCATGGTGCAGGGCTTCCTCAGCGAGATCGTCAAGGGCGACAAGCGCATCCTGGTCATCGACGGCGAGCCGGTGCCGTTTTCGCTGGCGCGCATCCCGCAGGGCAGCGAGATCCGCGGCAACCTGGCGGCAGGCGGCAAGGGGGTGGCGCTGCCGCTGAGCGACCGCGACCGCGAGATCGCCATCGCCATCGGCCGGGTGCTGGCGCCGCGCGGGCTGCTGCTGGCCGGGCTGGACGTGATCGGCGACAGCCTGACCGAAATCAACGTCACCAGCCCGACCTGCTTCCAGGAGATCCAGCAGCAGACCGGTTTCGACGTCGCCGGCATGTTCGTCGGCGCGCTGGAGCGCGCGCTGGCGGCGTCGCGTTGAGGCTTGGCGGGCGCGGGCCTCATGCCCACCCGCGTTCGGACGCCAAGATCAGTAAGGCGCTCTCGGCGCAAAGCGGCCTTCGGCCGCTTTGCGCCTGGGGGCGCTATGCACACCGCTCCCCCGAGCCCCCTCCGAGAGGGGGCTCCAGTTCGTTATACAAGCCGGCCTGGCGGCCGACGGACGGGCGTACCTGGCATTCGCCAGGCACGCGCAGGGGGGGGCTGCGCCGGCCGCAAGGCCGGCCCGACGGCCTTGCTGGAGCCCCCTCTCGGAGGGGGCGCGGGGGAGCCGCATCAACGCGCCTTGGCGCAAAGCGGCCTACGGCCGCTTTGCGCCGCGAGCGGCCGCCGCTCCTATGCGCCGATCGCGACCTGCATCAGCCGGCTTGGCTCAGTTTGTCCGCGGTGCGCAGATCGAAGTCGGACGCATCGTGGCGCTCGTGCAGCTGGCTGGACGGCTCGCCCGAGGTGCGGTTGACCATGCGCCCGCGCCGCACCGCCGGCCGCTGGGCGATCTGGTCGGTCCAGCGTTGCACGTTCTTGTAGTCCTGCACCTGCAGGAATTCGCCGGCGCCGTAGACCAGGCCCTTGGCCAGCGCGCCGTACCACGGCCAGACGGCGATGTCGGCAATCGTGTACTCCGCGCCGGCCAGGTACTGGCTCTCGGCCAGGCGGCGGTCGAGCACGTCGAGCTGGCGCTTGACCTCCATCGCGAAGCGGTCGATCGCGTATTCGATCTTCAGCGGCGCATAGGCATAGAAGTGGCCGAAACCGCCGCCCAGGTAGGGCGCCGCGCCCATCTGCCAGAACAGCCACGACAGGCATTCGGCCCGCGCCGCCGGCTCGGCCGGCAGCAGCGCGCCGAACTTCTGCGCCAAGTACAGCAGGATCGCGCCGGATTCGAACACGCGGATCGGCTGCGGGCCGCTGCGGTCGAGCAGCGCCGGGATCTTCGAGTTCGGGTTGACCGCGACGAAGCCGCTGCCGAACTGCTCGCCTTCATGGATGCGGATCAGCCACGCGTCGTACTCGGCGCCCTGGTGGCCCAGCGCGAGCAATTCCTCGAGCATCACCGTCACCTTGACGCCGTTCGGCGTGGCCAGCGAATACAGCTGCAGCGGGTGCTTGCCCACCGGCAGCGCCTTGTCGTGCGTCGGCCCGGCGGTCGGCCGGTTGATGCCGGCGAAGCGGCCGCCGCTGGGCTTGTTCCAGACCCAGACCTCGGGCGGCACGTACTCATGGGTTTCGTTCATCCGATCGCTCTCTTGCTCTCTTGGTTGGCAAGGTGCGCATCTTCGCCGAATCCGGCGTGTCGGCGCTGCGTGTCGTCCGGCATCGGGCCGCCCGCGCCGCTGCGACAATCGCGCACCATGACGCTCGATCTGATCCGCCGCTTCGACGACGGCGACTGGCACGCCGGCAGCGCTGCGGCCCCGACCCGCGCGGTCGAGCCGGTGCTCGAAGCCGGTTGCGTGCTGTGGTTCCCGAATCTCGCGTTCACGCTGCCGGACGACGAGCGGCGCCTGCTCGATGCGCGCTTCGCCGACCCGAAGGCGAAGAACATCAGCCTGCGCGGCGACCGCGCCGAGCTGCGCGGCGCCGCCGGTACGGCCGCCGAGCAGCAGGCGCTGCGCACCATGCTCGTGCGCTACCGCGACCAGGCCTGCGCGCTCGTCGATCGCCTGTTCCCGCATTACCGCGGCCACCTGACCCGCGCCAACACCTCGTTCCGTCCGGTGGCGATCGAAGGCCGCGCGACCAGCTGGCGCAAGGACGACACGCGGCTGCATGTCGACGCCTTTCCGTCGAACCCGAGCCGCGGGCTGCGGCTGCTGCGCGTCTTCCACAACGCCAACCCGGACGGCCTGCCGCGCGAATGGCGGGTCGGCGAGCCCTTCGAGGCCTTCGCCGCGCGCCATGTCGGGCACATCCCGCGGCCGTTGCCCGGATCGGCGTGGCTGCTCGACACGCTGCACATCACGAAGCGGCGGCGCTCGGAATACGACCACCTGATGCTGCAGCTGCACGACCGCGCCAAAGCCGACGGCGAGTGGCAGCGCAACGCGCCGCAGCAGCGCATCGACTTCGCGCCCGGCAGTACCTGGGTCTGTTTCAGCGACCAGGTGCTGCACGCGGCGATGCGCGGGCAGCACATGATCGAGCAGACGCTGACGCTGCACACCGACCACCTGCTCGATCCGGCGACGTCGCCGCTGCGCGTTCTCGAGCGCCTGACCGGCCGCACCCTCGCCGGCGGGCCTGCATGAGGCGGGCCGACCCGGTACCCGGCAGGGCGCGCGAGACCGCGGCATGAAGCAGATCGTCTGCGTCAAATGGGGCCGCGGCTACGGCGTGCACTACGTCAACCGGCTGTACGGCATGGCCGCGCGCCACGTCACGCCGCCGTTCCGGCTGGTGTGCTTGACCGACGACCGCGAGGGCGTGCGCCGCGAGGTCGAATGCTTCGACTTGCCGGAGCTCGGCGTTCCGCACCCGCAGCGAACCATCGGCAAGTGGCGCAAGCAGGTGCTGTGGGGGCGCGAGTTGCCGGGCCTCGATGGCGTCGCGCTGTACATCGACCTCGATTCGGTGATCGTCGGCTCGCTCGATCCGTATTTCGAGCACGGCCAGCCCGACGACGTGATCCTGGCGCGCAACTGGTCGCGCCCGCTGCATCGGCTGGGCCAGACCTCGGTGTTCCGCTTCCGCGTGGGGTCGAATCCGCACCTGATCGACGCCTTCCGTGCCGACCCGCAGGGCACCGCCGACAAGTACCGCTTCGAGCAGCACTACGTCACCGCCCGGGTCGCGGGCGGCATCAAGTTCTGGCCCGGCGACTGGACCTGCCTGTTCCGCCTGCATTGCCTGCCGCCGTTCCCGCTGCGCTATTTCGCGGCGCCGCGAATCCCGCGAGGCGCGCGCATCGTCACCTTCGCCGGCGGCCCGAAGCCGGACGACGTGCTGCTCGGCCGCTGGAACGACAAGTCGCCGCCGCACCCGTCGCGCTGGTCGCATCTGAAGAGCAGCTTCGGTCCGGGGCGGGTGGAGCGAAGCGTCTGGCGCCACTTGAAGGGCTATGTGCTGCCGGCGCCGTGGCTGGCCGAATCCTGGGTCGAATGAGCGCGGGCTGCGCCGCCCTCATGCTTGGGGTGGTTCAGCAGCCCGCCGGCGCAGCCGGCCAGACGGGCCGGCTGCAGCACGACAGGCCGTAGACGCCGAACAGCGCCAGCACCGCCCGGCGGCCGGCCGGTTGATGCCGGCGAAGCGGCCGCCGCAGCGCGTCAGAACCAGGCCGTCAGCATGAAGCCCGCGTAGCGGCGCCAGTAGCCGGTGCCGCCGTTGCCGGCGGCGAAGCTCGAGCCCGAGCCGCCGGCGTACAGCCGCCAGCGCAGGCTGGGGCCGACGTCGTGCGCGATGCCGGCCTCGAGCAGGTTCGGGTGGCCGGTGCTGCGCTTGCCGTCGCCGTCCTTCTCGCGCGACAGGCCCAGCGCCACGCGCGCATAGGCGTCCCAGTCGTCGCGCTCGTGCCAGATGCCGGCGAAGACGCGGCCCTCGGCATAGTTCTTCGGATTCCAGTAGCCGGCCGGCGCCAGCGTGCCCGGCGGGCGCACGGCTTCGAAGCTGGCCGGATCGGAGTCGGTGAAGGCGGCGCCTTCCAGGCCGATGATCACCTTCGGGTTGAGGCGCGCGGCGTAGTCGACATGCCCGTAGACGCGCAGCCGGTTGTTGCCGTCGGAGAAGTTCAGACCCGACAGCGTGCCGCCGACCGTCCAGCGCGGCGGCAGCCGGTATTCGACGCCGAGCGCGGCCACGTCGACCGTGATGCGGTTGCCGATGGCCTGCGGCGTCTCCACCACTTCGCGCCCGACATCCGCGCTGAGGCGCCACAGGTCCTGCGGCAGCCAGCGCAGGCCGGCATAGCCGGTGACCGGCGTCCAGCCGTCATAGTCGTTCCAGGCCAGCGTCAGCGACGGCAGCAGCAGCCCCGGCGGCGTCTCGCCCGGCGTGCCGATCGGCCCGCGCAGCGTGGCCTGCACGCGGTTGGCGCTGACGCCGCCCTGCGGCGAAGTCAGCCGCGCGAAGCGGTAGCCGCCTTCGAGCAGCAGGCCGGGCTTCAGCAGCGTGCCGGCGCCGGCGGCGAGCGTGTAGATGTCCAGGTCGTCGGCATCGGTCGCGTAGTCGGCGCCGCCCCAGACATAGGAACGCTGCTCGCGGTCGGCACGCCAGTCGCGCAGGAACACGCCCGGCCAGTCGGTGCGCGCGTCCAGCAGCGGGAAGGCGGCGGCGTCGTAGCCGGCCCAGCGCACGGCGCGCGCATGGTCCAGCCGCAGGTCGGCGTCGCTGCCGTCGTCGATCTGCCGGTACAAGCGCACCGCTTCGTTGTGGCGTCCGGCGGCATTGATGGTGCGCGCCAGCCCGGCCTGCGCGCGCTTGTCGGTCGGGTCTTCGGCCAGCAGCTCGCGCCACGCGGCTTCGGCCTGCGCGTATTCGTCCAGCCAGCCGAGCACGGTGGCGATGCGCCGCCGCAGTTCGCGGTCGCCCGGCGTCAGCACCAGCGCGCGGCGGTAGGCATCGAGCGCGCAGGCGTTGTCGCCGGTGTGCACGCAGGCCTCGCCGCTGCCGCGCCACAGCTCGGCCTGCTGCTTGGATTCGGCGCTGAAGCCGCGCGCCTGCGCGAACAGCGGCAGCGCGGCGGCCGCGTCGCCGGACCACAGCGTCTGCCAGGCCAGGGCTGCCGTCACGTCCTTGGCGCGGCCGGGGTCGGCTTCGATGACACGCCGGTAGGTGGCGATGGCCTCCTCGTGGCGATCGGCGAAGGCGTAGACGCGCGCGGTCTCGATCAGCAGGCCGGTGTCGGCCGGTTGCGCGCGCAGCAGCGCTTCGTAGATCGGCAGCGCCTGGCCGTACTGGCGCGCGGCTACCTGCTCGCGCGCCTGCTGCAGCGTCTGCGCCGGTGCGGCGCCGGCCGCCAGCAGTGCGGCCATGACCAGAGCGCCGAACCTCATGCCTCTTTGCCCGAGCGTTGCGTGTTCCAGCGCACCGAGCCGGCCTGCGGACGGCGGAACAGCCAGCCCAGCGACAGCACCGTGGTCACCGACAGGAACATCCAGTAGACCAGCGGATACCACACCGCGTAGGCATAGCAGCGCAGGATGCCGGGGTCGTAGCGCCGGTCGATCAGCGCGCCTGCCAGCAGTTGCAGCAGGCACAGCGTGCCGATGGTCATGCCCCACAGGTTGGGGATCGGCGAAGCGCCCACCGGCGGCACGCCGATCGACCAGGAGGCGATCCAGATCAGCGTCAGCATCACGAAGCACAGCGCCCACAAAATCGACAGCGCCGACTCGATGAACACCGGCCACATGCGGCGGTACTTCCAGTGCAGCATCACGTCGGCATGCTTGTGGAACACCTGCATCAGCCCGCGCGCCCAGCGCAGCCGCTGCTTGAACAGTCCCTTGAACGAGGCCGGCACGGTCATCCAGACGATGGCGCGCGCTTCGTAGCGCACGTCGTAGAAGCGCTTCTGCAGCTTCCAGGTGAGTTCGATGTCCTCGGTGGGCATGTTCGGCGAGAAGCCGCCGACGTCGAACACCGCGCTCTTGCGGAACGCCGCAACCACGCCGGAGACGGTGACGATGCGCCCCCAGATGCGCTGCGAACGCCGCAGCAGGCTGACGATGGAGCTGAACTCGATGGCCTGCAGCCGCGCCAGGAAGCTGTCGAAGTTGCGCACGCGCGGGTTGCCGGTGACCGCGGCGACGCGGGCGCTGCGGAAGTGCGGCACGATGCGGCGCAGGATCAGCGGGTCGGGCGAGGCATCGGCATCCAGCGTCAGGATGATCTCGCCATGCACCAGCGGCAGCGCGTCGTTCAGTGCCAGCGCCTTGCCCTCGTTGAGCAGCTTGCGCACCAGGCGCACACGCCCGCCGGCGAGAAAGGGCTCGACGCGACGCGCCGTGTCGTCGCTGGAGCCGTCGTCCACCACCACCACCTCGTAGTGCGGGTAGTCGATGCGGCAGGCCGCTTCCAGCGTGCCGGTGATGACCTCGGCTTCGTTGTGTGCCGGAATCAGCACCGTGGCCCACGGCAGGTCGGCGTCGACGATGCTGTCCGGCGGCGGGCCGCCGCGCTCCCAGCGCCGCAGAAAGACCATCGACGTGGTGATCCACATGATGCTGGTGACGATCGGGTAGGCGGCGAAGAACAGCAGCGCCGCGGCGTAGGGCAGCGTGTACTGCAGATCGACAATGAGTTGCGCAAGCGCAGGCCCCATGGAGCCGGCTCCTCAGCGCAGCGGCGCGTGCGGCGCCACGGCGCGCGCGGGCGCCGCGGCGGCCCGCGACGGCAGCGGCTGCATCGCGGCCGGGGTGTTGCCGCTCGAGCCGCCGCGGTACAGCTTGCGCCCGCCCTCGACGCTGATCAGCACCACCCGGCTGTGGTGCAAGGCGGACCAGTCGGCCTGCACCTGGCGGCCGTGCCAGTCCTGCGCGTAGCTCATGTCGGCACGGGCGACCGACCGGCGCTCGCCTTTGCGCCGGTGCAGTGAACGGTTGTGCAGCACCCAGGCGCCGGTCAGCAGCGGCACGAGCAGCAGCGAGCCGAGGATCAGCCGGACCAGCACGCGCGAATCCCAGGGCCGCGCCGCGACCAGCAGCCACATCCAGACGAAGCCGATCCAGCCGAGCGCGAGCACCAGCAGATGGGCGAGCTTGCGCATCAGCGCACGCGCGCGCAAGCGCGCAAGGCGCAGTGCGAGCCCATGGCGTGGCCGATCAGGCGTCGCGGCGCTTGCGCCGCGCACGCGACGCCGCCAGCAGGCCCAGGCTGGCGGCCACCAGCGCGAAAGTGGCCGGTTCCGGCACCGCCGCCGCCGCGTCGCTGGCGACCAGGTTCGCCGTCGGCACGCGTGCCCAGCCGCCGCCATCGCGCGACCACGACAACTCGACGACGCCGGCCTCGAGCCGCTCGTAGGCGCCGAGCTCGAAGGCATACAGGCCCGCGCTGAGCAGCAGGTCTTGCCCGAAGCCCAGCGTGTCGCGCGGGTTGAGCAGATCGGTGCTCAACTCCAGCGTGCTGCCGTCGCCGTGCAGCTTGAAGAAGAAGCCGTCGTCGTAGCGCACGCTGAAGTTGTAGAGCCCGTCGTCGGTAATGCGGATGTAGCCGCTGAAGCTCGAGCTCCAGTTGTCCTGGCTGCCCGCGCCGCTGAACAGCGGCGCCCGATCCACTGTGCCCCAGCGCGCGCCGTGGGCACTGTTGTAGGCATCGTCGCCCCAGGCGATCTGTGCGACGCGGCCGCTCCAGCTGTCCTGGATCATGCCCGCCGTCGGGCTGTGGTTGGCGGTCTGCCAGTCGGCGATGCCCCACAGCCCGGTGCCCCAGCCCCAGCTGCTGACCGGCTGGCCGCTGCCGTACTGCTTCGTGGCTTCGTTCCACAGCACGCTGCTGCCATGCCAGGCGTCGTCGACCTTCAGGAAGGTCGCATCCACACCGCTGCCCGCCTGGTACTGGCCCGCCAGGCTCGGGGCGAGCACGATCGGCGCGGCCAGTGCCGGTGCGCAGGCCGCGCACAGCGCCAGCAGCAGGCCGCGGCAGCGCGCGGCTGCCGGTCTGGTGATCATCATCTCTCTCCAACGACGTTGTTGATGGCGCAATGATCGGCGGCATTCGTGCTCCGGTGGGAGCGCCGATACAGGCTCGCATCGCGCGCGGCGACTTCGTCACGGCTGCCTGGGTCCATCCACCGTGGATGAGGGGGATGGCCTGTGGCAGGTGCGCGTCGCTCTGTGAAGAACGGCATTGTCCGCTGCCGCGCCGGCGCTGAAAAGGCCGGCGGTGCCGGCTTCGGGGAATTCGCCACAGACGGCGCCGTGCCCGCGCGCTGCCGATAATCGCCGCCCCATGGCCATCCTGTCGCTGACCAACGCCCACCTCGCCTACGGCCATGTCGCGCTGCTCGACAGCGCCTCCATGGCGCTGGAAGCCGGCGAGCGGCTCGGGTTGATCGGCCGCAACGGTGCCGGCAAGTCCTCGCTTTTGAAGGTGCTGGCCGGGTTGGAGCAGCTGGACGACGGGCTGCTGCAGATGACGCAGGGCCTGCGCGTGCGCTACGTGCCGCAGGAGCCGCGTTTCGACGACGCGAGCAGCGTGTTCGACGTGGTCAGCGAAGGCGTGGCCGAAGCGCGTGCGCTGCGCGCGCGCTACGAACTGCACGGGAGCCTGGAAGGCGACCCTGCGGGCTCGCCCGAGGACGACCTCGACGCGCTGCAGTCGCGCATCGAGGCGCTGGACGCGTGGAACTGGGAGCAGCGCGTGGCCACCACGCTGGCGCGGCTGCACCTGGACGGCACGCGCGCCATCGGCAGCCTGTCCGGCGGCATGAACAAGCGCGTCGCGCTGGCGCAGGCGCTGGTGGCGCTGCCCGAGGTGCTGCTGCTGGACGAGCCCACCAACCACCTGGACCTGGACTCGATCGCCTGGCTCGAAGAGCTGCTGCTCGGCTTTCGCGGCAGCGTGATGCTGGTCACGCACGACCGCGCCTTCCTCGACGCGGTGTGCACGCGCATCGTCGAGCTCGACCGCGGCGTGCTGCGCAGCTGGCCCGGCAACTTCAGCGCCTACGAGGCGCTGAAGGAGGAGCAGCTCGCCGCCGAGGCGCTGGCCAGCGCGCGCGCCGACAAGCTGCTGGCGCAGGAGGAGGCGTGGATCCGCAAGGGCGTGGAGGCGCGGCGCACGCGCAGCGCCGCGCGCATCGAGCGGCTGCAGCGGCTGCGCGCGCAGCGCGAGCAGCGGCGCAATACGCTCGGCCAGGTGCGGCTGGAGATCGATGCCGGCGTGCGCAGCGGCAAGATCGTCGCCGAGCTGCGCGACGTGGGCTTCCGCTACGCGGCCGACGCGCCGCCGCTGATCGGCGGCTTCAGCGCCACGATCCTGCGCGGCGACAAGGTCGGGCTGATCGGCCCCAACGGCGCGGGCAAGACCACGCTGCTGAAGCTGATCCTCGGCGAGCTGCAGCCCACGCAGGGCACGGTGCGGCGCGGCACGAAGCTGTTGGTGGCCTATTTCGACCAGATGCGCAGCGCGCTGGATCTGGATGCGACGCTGGCCGACAGCATCAGCCCGGGCAGCGAGTGGGTCGAATTCAACGGCCAGCGCAAGCACGTGATCAGCTATCTGAACGACTTCCTGTTCGCGCCCGAGCGCGCGCATGCGCCGGTGCGCACGCTGTCCGGCGGCGAGCGCAACCGCCTGCTGCTGGCGCGGCTGTTCGCGCTGCCGGCCAACGTGCTGGTGCTCGACGAGCCGACCAACGACCTGGATATCGACACGCTGGAGCTGCTGGAAGAACTGCTGCAGGCCTATGCCGGCACGGTGTTCCTGGTCAGCCACGACCGGCGCTTCCTCGACCACGTGGTCACCAGCAGCATCGCCTGGGAAGGCGACGACGCGCCGGGGCGCTGGCGCGAGTACGAAGGCGGTTATGCCGACTGGCAGCTGCAGCGCGCACGCTCGCGCGAGCTGGCCGAGGCGGCGCGGCCGCGGCCGGCGGCAGCGCCTGCGCCCGCACCGCCGCCGCCCAAGCCGGCGCCGTCCGGCGCCGCGCGCAAGCTCAGCTTCAAGGAGCAGCGCGAACTGGCGCAGATGCCGGAGCGCATCGACGCGCTCGAAGCCGAGCAGCGCGCCATCGGCGAGCGCCTGGCCAGCGCGTCGCTGTACATCGACGAGCCGCAGCAGGTGGCTGGACTGCAGGCGCGCTACGCGCAGATCGACGACGAGCTGCTGCAGGCGCTGGAGCGCTGGGAAGCGCTGGCCGCGCGCTGAGAGAGCGGCTCTGAGCGCCGGCGCTCACTGCGCGCGGCTGCCGCCGCGGTGTTCGCTCGCCGCCGGGTGCGTGCGGCTGACGATCAGCCCGCCCTGCAGGTACAGGCCGTTGAGCAGGCGCGTTGCGCGGCCGCGGTCGAAGCCCGGCCACTGCGCGATCTGGCGCAGGCTGGTGGTTTCGCGCTGCAGCCGCGCCACCGCCGCGGCCAGCGAGCCGCGCAGTTGCAGCGTGCGCAGGTTCAGCCCGGCCGAGATGCGGTAGGCCGCCTGGCCGGCGATCTCGGGCAGCAGCTCCTCGCGCGCGCCGCGCAGCGCCAGTTCCCACGCCACCGCCCCGAGCGGGCCGTAGTGCTGCAGCTCGCCGACCATCGAGCGCACGCGGTCGCCCGGCGGGCGCAGCAGCGCCGGCTCCACGTGCAGCACGCCCAGCTCGCCCAGCGGCAGCTGCAGGAATTGCGTCATCGGCATCGGGCAATGCACCAGCCGCTCGACCGGGAACAGCGTCAGCGGCACGATGCGCTTGCCGGCCTGCAGGTGCAGCAGCAGCCGGCGCGCATGGCGGATGCAGGCGGCGAGGATCTCGATCGCACCGCCGTGGCGGCCCTGCTGCTCGAAGCGCAGCAGGTCGAGCATCAGCGACGGGCTCAGCGTCGACAGCCGCGCTGCCGTCGACTCGCTGCCGTCGCGCGCCGCCTCGTCCAGCCAGCGCCGGAACTCGCTGGCGCGCATCAGGTCGGGTTCGCCGAAAGGAAGGGTCGACTGGAACATGGCTTGGCGCGCGCGTTGCCCGGCGGCGGGGCGCACGAGGCGGCGATGCTACGCCGCCGCGGCGCGTCCGGGGCGCCTTTCAGCGCGCCCCGAGCTTCGCGATGGCCTGGCGCAGGCTGCGCCAGAACGCGGCTTCCTGCGTGGTCGCGAAGTTGATGCGCATCAGCGTCGTCGGCCGCGGCGTGGCGTGGAACAGCGCGCCGGGCGCGATCAGCCAGCCTTCGTCGAGCAGCAGCTGCGCCAGCGCCTCGGTGTCATGGCCGGCGTCGACCCAGCCGAACAAGCCCGCCGGCGGCGTGACGAAGCGGCAGCCCGCCCCTTCGGCCAGCCGCACCGCACGGCCGCGCGCCGCGTCCAGCAGCGCCACCACGCGTTCGGCATGGCGGCGCACCAGCCCCTGCTCCAGGCACAGCGCCACGCCGTCTTCCAGCGGCCCGGGCGTGGACAGGCTGGACAGCAGCTTGGTGTCGATCAGCCGTTCGGCCAGGGCCGGCGCCGCAGCGACGCAGCCGACGCGCCACTGCGGCGTCAGCACCTTGGAGAAGCCGGAGACATAGATCGTGCGCCGCAGGCCGTCGAGCTGCGCCAGCCGGGTGGCATGCGGCGGCGCCAGCCAGGCGTAGGTGTCGTCTTCGACGATCTGCAGCTCGTGCTGCTCGGCCAGGCGCAGCAGCCGGTGCGCCTGCGCCGGCGTCAGGCTCAGGCCCGTGGGGTTGTGCAGCACGCTGACCGTCACGTACAGGCGCGGGCGGTGCTGTCGCGCAAGCGCCTCCATCACGCCCAGGTCGGGGCCGCCGTCGCCGCCCGGCGCCGCCGCGATCCTGGGCACCGGCAGCAGCCGCATGCCCATGCGCGTGAGCCGCGCGTATTCCACCGCCCAGCCGGGCTCGTCGACCAGCACCGCATCGCCCGGCTGCAGCAGCGTGCGGCTGACGAGGTCCAGCGCATGCGTCGCGCCGACGGTGGTGACGATGTGCGCCGGCGTCGCCGCGACGCCCAGGTCGGCCAGCCGCTGCGCCAACGCCTGGCGCAGGCGCGGGCTGCCGGCCGGGTCGCCGTAGCGCAGCCAGGCCTCGGGCTGCCGGCAGACGCGGCGCAGCGCGCGCTGCAGCAGCGGGGCGTCCAGCCAGGCCTCGGGCAGCGTGCCCATGCCCGGCGCCGGCCGGCCGCCCTGCGCCTGGAACATGCTGCGGATCAGCGCCGTGGCGTCCACCGGCGCCGGCAGCGGCATCACCGCGCCGGCCGGCGGCGGCGTGCGCGGCGTGGATGGCGCGGAAGGCTCGCGCACGAAGAAGCCGCGCTGCGGCCGCGCCTGCACCAGCCCGCGCGCCTGCAGCAAATCGTAGGCGCCGACCACGGTCGAAGGGCTGACGCCATGGCGGCGCGCGCAGTCGCGCACCGAAGGCAGCCGGCTGCCTGGCGCCAGCAGCCGCTGCTCGATGCGCGCGGCGAAGCGCGCTGCCAGTTGCTCGGTCAGGTTGCCGGTGATGGCGGGCGCCTGTGTCGTGGACATGCTCGATACAGTTCTTTGACTGTGCCGCGAAGTGTATTGCAACTGTACTGGCGCGCGCGGCTAGACTGCGCACCATGCAACTGCCGATGCCCTGGCCCGAACTCGCCGCGCTGCTGGCCTTCGCCACGGCGATTTCCTTCACGCCCGGGCCCAACACCACGCTGGCCGCGGCACTCGCGGCCAACCACGGTCTGAAGCACGCGCTGCGTTTCGTCGCCGGCGTGCCGCTGGGCTGGGGCGCCCTGCTGCTGGGCAGCGCGCTCGGGCTCGGCGCCTTGCTCGACGGCCTGCCGCTGCTGCGCGGCGTGCTCAAGTGGGCCGGGCTGGCCTACCTGCTGTGGCTGGCCTGGAAGCTGGCCGGCAGCGCCCGCCTGGCGCAGGCCGACCCGCGGCGCTTCGACGTCGGCTTCTGGCAGGGTGCGTTGCTGCAGTTCGTCAACATCAAGGCCTGGATGGCGGCGCTGTTGGTGAGTGCAGGGTGGATCAGCACGGCCGGCGACTTGTGGGCGCGATTGGCCTTCGTGCTGCCGCTGCTGATGGCCTACGGGCTGCTCAGCAACCTGAGCTATGCGCTGCTCGGTTCGGCGCTGCGCGGCTGGCTGGCGCAGGGTGCGCGGCTGCTGTGGTTCAACCGGCTGCTGGCGGGCGTGCTGCTGCTGACCGCGGCGTGGATGGTGCGGCTGTGAGCGCGCATGGCCGCCCAAAGCGCTCGCACCGGAGCGCTCGAGCGCGAAGGTTGCCTGATGAGCGCGCATGGCCGCTCCAAAGCGCTCACACCGGAGCGCGCAAGCGCGAAGGTTGCCTGATGAGCGCGCATGGCCGCTCCAAAGCGCTCATGCCGGAGCGCGCAAGCGCGGAGCTTGCCGTATGAGTGCTGCTGCCGGTGTCGACGTGCGGCGCGGCATGGCCCTGGGGCTGCTGGGCGTAACCCTGTTCGCCATGACGCTGCCGATGACGCGCCTGGCCGTCGGCGGCAAAGCCGCGCCGCAGCTGGACCCGGGCTTCGTCACCGCCGGCCGCGCGGCCGGCGCCGGGCTGCTCAGCGCCGCGTGGCTGGCCTGGCACCGCGTGGCGCCGCCGCCGCGCCGCCACTGGGGCGCGCTGGCGCTGAGCGCGCTGGGCACGGTGGTCGGCTTTCCGCTGTGCCTGGCGCTGGCGCTGCGCGAGGTGGATGCGATGCACGCCGCGGTGGTCACCGGCGTGCTGCCGCTGGCCACCGCGGTGGTGGCGGCGCTGGCGCATCGCCAGCGGCCGTCGCTCGGCTTCTGGCTGTGCGCGCTGGCCGGCTGCGCGCTGGTGCTGGCCTTCGCCGCGTGGCAGGGCAGCGGGCGGCTCGGTGCGGGCGACGGCTGGCTGCTGCTGGCCGTGCTGTCGACGGCGGTGGGCTACGTGGCCGGCGCGCGCGTCTCGGCGGTGATCCCGGCGTCGCAGGTGATCTGCTGGATCCTCGTCGGCTCGCTGCCCCTCACCGCGCCGCTGGCGCTGGCCTGGTGGCCGGCCGCGCCGGTGCGCGCGTCGGCCTGGCTGGGCATGGGCTACGTCACGCTGTTCTCGATGTGGCTGGGCTTCTTCGCCTGGTACCGCGGCCTGGCGCTGGGCGGCACCGTGCGCGTCAGCCAGGTGCAGCTGGTCCAGCCCTTCCTGGCGCTGCTGTTCGCGGTGCCGGTGCTGGGCGAGACGCTGCAGCCGGCGACGCTGCTGTTCTCCGTGGCGGTGATCGGCGTCGTCTTCGCCGGGCGCAAGATGCCGGTCGGGCGCGCCTGAATCCCAAGGAGCCAAGATGCATACCTCCACACGCTGGCAGCTGGCGCACCGCGCCGAGCGGCTCGAACCTTCGGTGATCCGCGAGATCCTGAAGGTGACCGAGCGGCCCGGCATCATTTCGCTGGCCGGCGGGCTGCCGGCGCCCGAGAGCTTTCCGGTGCAGGCCATGCGCGAGGCCTGCGCGCGCGTGCTCGCCGACACCCCGGGCGAGGCGCTGCAGTACGCGGCCAGCGAAGGCTTCGGCCCGCTGCGCGAATGGGTCGCGGCGCAGCTCGCAGCGCAGGGCCTGGCGGCGCAGGCCGACCAGGTGCTGATCACCACCGGCTCGCAGCAGGGGCTGGACCTGGTCGGCAAGCTGCTGCTCGACGCCGGCAGCCGCGTGGCCGTCGAGGCGCCGACCTACCTGGGCGCGCTGCAGGCCTTCGCGCCCTACGAGCCGCGCTTCCAGTCGGTGGACTGCGACGAGCAGGGGCCGCTGCCGCAGGCGCTGGCGGCGGCCGCGGGTGCACGTTTCCTGTACCTGCTGCCGAACTTCCAGAACCCCAGCGGGCGCAGCATGGGCGCGGCGCGGCGCCTGGAGGTGGCGCAGGCCGCCGCGCGCGCCGGCCTGCCGCTGGTCGAAGACAACCCCTACGGCGAGCTGTGGTTCGACGCACCGCCGCCGCCGCCGCTGGCGGCCAGTGCTGGCGCGGGCGCCATCTACCTCGGCTCCTTCTCCAAGGTGCTGGCGCCGGGGCTGCGGCTGGGCTACGTGCTCGCGCCGCCGGCCCTGTACCCGAAGCTGCTGCAGGCCAAGCAGGCGGCCGACCTGCACACGCCGGGCTTCAACCAGCGCCTGGCCTACGAGGTCGTGCGCAGCGGCCTGCTCGACACCCACCTGCCGCAGGTGCGTGCGCGCTACAAGGCGCAGCGCGATGCGATGCGCGCGGCGCTGGACCGGCACCTGCCGGATGGCTGCCGCTACACGGTGCCGGCCGGCGGCATGTTCTTCTGGGTCGAGCTGCCCGATGGCCTGGACTCGGTGGCGCTGCTGCCGCAGGCGGTGGATGCGGGCATGGCCTACGTGCCCGGCGCGCCCTTCTACTGCGAGGCGCCGCGCGCCAATACGCTGCGCCTGAGCTTCGTCACCGTGGCGCCGGCGCTGATCGAGCAGGGCGTGGCCGCGCTCGGCCGCGTGCTGGCGGCGGCGCTGCAGGCTCGGGCATGAAGCGCCGCTTCGACCAGCTGGACGTGTTCAGCACCGAGCCCCTGCGCGGCAACCCGCTGGCCGTGGTGCACGATGCCGCCGGCCTGGACGCGGCGCGCATGGCGGCTTTTGCACGCTGGACCAACCTGTCCGAAACCACCTTCCTGCTGCCGTCCGACGACGCGGCAGCCGACTACCGCGTGCGCATCTTCACGCCCGGCGGCGAGCTGCCTTTTGCCGGGCATCCGACGCTGGGCAGCTGCCATGCCTGGCTGGCGGCGGGCGGGCGGCCGCGGCGCGAGGGCACGGTGGTGCAGCAGTGCGGCGTCGGCCTGGTCGAGCTGCGGCGCGACGGGCCGCGGCTGGCCTTCGCCGCGCCGCCCACGCGGCGCAGCGGGCCGCTGGACGAGCCGCTGCTGGCGCGCATCGCGCAGGCGCTGCGCGTGCCGCGTACGGCGCTGATCGACCACCAGTGGGTCGACAACGGGCCCGGCTGGTGCGCGGTGAGGCTGGCATCGGCCGAGGCGGTGCGCGCGCTGCGACCCGACTGGCCGGCTCTGGGTGAGCTGAAGCTGGGCGTGGTCGGCAGGCACGCTGCCGGCGGCGATGCGCTGTTCGATCTGCGCGCCTTCATCGGCGGCGGCATGTACGAGGATCCGGTCACCGGCAGCCTGAACGCCAGCGTCGCGCAGTGGCTGATCGGCGCCGGCCAGGCGCCGCCGAGTTATGTCGCCAGCCAGGGCCACGCGCTGGGCCGCGCCGGGCGCGTCTACATTGAGCGCGTGGGGGATGTGGTCTGGGTCGGCGGCGAGGTCGCCGAATGCATCCGCGGCGAGGTGCTGCTGTGAACGAAGTCGATCATCTGGTGGTTGCCGCAGCCACGCTGGAGCAGGGTGCGCAGTGGTGCGAGCGCGTGCTCGCTGCCACTCCAACGGCCGGCGGCAAGCATGCGGGCATGGGCACGCACAACCGGCTGCTGGCCGTCGGCAGCACGGCCTTCCCGCAGGCCTATCTGGAAATCATCGCCCACGACCCCGATGCGCCGGCGCCGGCGCGCCCGCGCTGGTTCGGCCTGGACGACGCGGCGCTGCTGCTGCGGCTGCGCGAGCGCCCGAGGCTGCTGCACGTGGTGGCGCGCGGCACGCACATCGAGACCACGCTGGAGGCGCTGCGCGTGTTGGGCCTGGACGCCGGCCAGCCGGTGGCGGCCGAACGCGCCAGCGCGCACGGCGTCTTCCGCTGGCGCATCGCCGGACGCAGCGACGGCCGACTGCTGTGCGGCGGCGCCCTGCCGACGCTGATCGAATGGCAGGGCATGCACCCGGCGCAGCATCTGCCGGCCAGCGGCGTGGCGCTGCGCGCGCTGCACCTGGGCGACTTCGGCGGCCTGAGCGCGCCGGTGGCCGCGGCGCTGGCGCTGCAGGGCGTGCCCTGTTCGGCTGATGGCGCGGCGTTGCAGGCCGAGTTCGACACGCCGCGCGGCATGGTGCGGCTGTCCAGCGAGCATTGACATGAGCCTGCCCCCGCTGCCCACCGGCGACGAACTGCGCAGCGCCTGGGACATCGTGCGCGCGCAGATGCCGCCGACGCCGACCATCCGCTGGCCGTTGCTCGAGCAGCGCCTGGGCGCCACCGTCTTCGTCAAGCACGAGAACCACACCGCGCTCGGCGCCTTCAAGGTGCGCGGCGGCATCGTCTACGTGCACGAGCTGCTGCGGCGCGAGCCCGGCGTGCGCGGCCTGATCAGCGCCACGCGCGGCAACCACGGCCAGTCGATCGCCCGTGCCGCGGCGCAGCGGGGCCTGAGCGCGACCATCGTCGTGCCGCACGGCAACTCGCTGGAGAAGAACGCGGCGATGCGCGCGCTGGGCGCGACGCTGGTCGAACACGGCGACGATTTCCAGCAGGCGCGCGAACACGCCGCGGCGCTGGCCGACGCACTGGGGCTGCACATGGTGCCGAGCTTCCACCGCGACCTGGTGCGCGGCGTGGCCAGCGGCTGGATCGAGTTCTTCGCCGCAGCGCAGCCCGATGTGGTGCTGGTGCCGATCGGCCTGGGCTCGGGCATCTGCGCCTGCGCCGCGGCGCGCGCGCACTGCGGCGCGGCCACGCGCATCGTCGGCGTGGTCTCGGCGCACGCCACCGCCTACCGCGATTCCTTCGCCGCCGGCCGCGTGGTCGAAGCGCCGGTGAGCACGCAGCTGGCCGACGGCATGGCCTGCCGCGTGCCCGACGCCGAGGCGCTGGCCATCATCCGGCGCGAGGTCGACGACATCATCGCCGTCAGCGACGACGAGGTCGCCGCGGCGATGCGCATCTACTTCAGCGACACGCACAACGTGGCCGAAGGCGCCGGCGCCGCCGCACTGGCTGCCGCGCTGCAGCGCCGCGCCGACTTCGCCCGGCGCAGCCTGGGCCTGGCGCTGACCGGCGGCAACGTCGACCGCGAGGTGTTCGCGCGCGTGCTCGAGGCATGATCAAACGATGACTGAAGAACTGTTCCGCGAAGACGCCACCTTGCTGCAATGCGCGGCGCAGGTGCTCGCTGCCGACGCCGATGGCGTGCGCCTGGACCGCACGGTGTTCTATCCGCAGGGCGGCGGCCAGGCGGGCGATGCCGGCGTGCTGCTTCTCGCCGACGGCCGCGAGCTGCGGGTCGCCGACACGCGCAAGGGCGCGCTGCCGGGCGAGATCGTGCATCGGCTGGCTGACGCCGCCGATGCGGCGGCGTTGCAACCGGGTGACGCAGTCACCGCCGTCGTCGACGCTGCGCGGCGCGCGGCGCACATGCGTTTTCATACCGCCACGCACCTGCTGTGCGCGCTGGTGCCGCATCCGGTGGACGGTTGTTCGATCACCGAGCGCTACGCGCGGCTCGATTTCCACATGAACGGGCCGCTGGACAAGGAACAGCTGAGCTCGGGGTTGGCACGGCTGGTGGCCGCGGCGCAGCCGGTGCGCCCGCGCTGGATCAGCGAGGCCGAGCTCGACGCCAATCCGCAACTGGTGCGCAGCATGAGCGTGATGCCGCCGCGCGGCCAGGGCCGCATCCGCGTCATCGACATCGAAGGCATCGACCTGCAGCCCTGCGGCGGCACGCACGTCGCCAACACCGCCGACATCGGCGCGGTGATCGTCACCAAGGTAGAGAAGAAGTCAGCGATGACCCGCAGGGTCATCCTCGGCTTTGCCGAGGCGGCCGCAGGCCGCGGCTGACTTCTTCCGGCGCAGGCTCATATCGCGAAGCGATGTGAAGCGGGCGAAGCCCGCGTGCCGAAGCCAAAAGAAGAGCGCGATGACGAAGAGCGCGATGACCCGCAGGGTCATCCTCGGCTTTGCCGAGGCGGCCGCAGGCCGCGGCTGACGCGGCGTCCGGGCGGCTGCCGCTTCGGCTACCTGTTGCGGAAGTCGTCGTGGCAGGCCTTGCAGGCCGCCGCGGTCGGACCGAAGGCGGTCTTGATCTGCTCCAGGTTGCCGGTCTTCGCCGCCGCGTTGAGTTTGACCATCTCGTCCTGCATCTTCTTCGCCGCGGCGTCGAACTTCGCGCGCTCGGTCCAGATCACGCGCTTGGCGCCGGTCTTGCCCACGTCGGTGCCGGGGCCGAAGGCGGTGAAGGGCAGCGTCGACATCATCGTCGCGATCTCGATGTCGGCCTGCGCGGCGGCCGCATCGAAGGGCGCCTTGCCCTGAACCATCGCGCCGACACGGCCGAAGTGGGTGCCCATCACGGTCAGCGCCGACTGACGGTACTTCACCGCTTCCTCCGGCTTGGCGAACTGGGCCGCGGCCGGCAGCGTGATGACGATGGCGGCAGCGGCCAACGCGACAAGGGACAGACGCTTCATGCGATTCCTCCGTGCAAAGGGTGGGGTGGGTGAGGCTGGGATCGGGCGGCACACCCGCGGCCCGCAGCGCAGACCCGATGTGCCGGCCAGTGTACGCAGCACGCGCGCCATTGCTTCCACGCCATCGCTTTCACTGCTGCCCACGCCATACCTTGTGCTGCCCATGCGTGCGGCGCGGCGCGGCTCGGGCATGTCCGCACTGCCGCTTCGCGTTATGGTTGCGCTTGCCGCAGCTGCCCTCGTGATCATGAGCCACACCCCTTCGAGCCTGACCGCCGTACGCGTCTGGGACCTGCCCACGCGCGCCTTCCATTGGGTGCTGGCGCTGACCATCGTCGGCTCGGTGGTCAGCGCCCAGATCGGCGGCGGCGCGATGGTCTGGCACTTCCGCTTCGGCTACCTGGTCTTCACGCTGCTCGCCTTCCGCGCGCTGTGGGGGCTGATCGGCGGGCGCTGGTCGCGCTTTGCCAGCTTCATCTATGCGCCGGGCACGGTGCTGCGCTATCTGCGCGGCGAGTCGCGTGCCGACGAGCATCACGAGGTCGGCCACAGCCCGCTGGGCAGCCTGTCGGTGTTTGCGCTGCTCGGCTTCCTGGCGCTGCAGGTGGCCACCGGCCTGGTGGCCGACGACGACATCGCCAACGTCGGTCCGCTGAACCGCTTCGTCAGCGGCGGCGTGGCGAACCAGGCCACGCACTGGCACATCGACTTCGGGAAGTGGATCCTGCTCGCGCTGGTGGCGCTGCACGTGGCGACAGTGCTGTACTACCTGTGGCGGCGCGGCCGCAATCTGGTGCGGCCGATGATCGTCGGCGACAAGGCGCTGCCGGCCGGTACCCCGCCGGCCGCCGACAGCGCCGCGACGCGGCTGCTGGCGCTGGCCGTGGCGGCATTGTGCGCGGCCGGCGTGGGCTGGGTCGTCAACCTGGGCGGCTGAGGCCCGTGAGCACGGCGCCTGCGGTGCAGTTCCGCCTGGTGCAGGCCGACACGCCGGAGTTGCTGGCGATGGCACGCGACATCTTCCAGGAGTACGCCGCGAGCCTGCAGATCGACCTGTGCTTTCAGGACTTCGATGGCGAACTGGCGGCGCTGCCCGGCGAATACGCGCCGCCCGGCGGGGCACTGCTGCTGGCCTTCGCCGACGAGGCGCTGGCCGGCTGCGGCGCGCTGCGGCCGTTGCGCGACGTCGACCATGCCAACGCCTGCGAGATGAAGCGGCTGTTCGTGCGCCGCGCGTTCCGCCGCTTCGGCCTGGGCCGGCTGCTGGCGCAGGCGCTGATGGACCGCGCCGCCGGCGCCGGTTATTCGTCGATGCTGCTCGACACGCTGGACGAGATGGAGTCGGCGCGCGAGCTGTATGCGGCGCTGGGCTTCCAGGAGGTGGCGCCGTACTACTTCAACCCGATTCCGGGCGCACATTACCTGAAGGCACCGCTGTAGCGCGCGGCGGCGCCCGCGCTTGGCCGTAGACTGCCGGCCAGCGCCGCCGCGGGCCAGGCGAGACGGGGGAGACGATGAACGCATTCCGGCAACTGTTGCGCGCCGCCGGCAGCAAGCCGCCGATCGGCACCTGGATCAGCTCGGCCAGCCCGATCGTCGCCGAGGCCATGGGCCACGCCGGCTTCGACTGGGGCGTGGTCGACATGGAGCACGCGCCGCTGGACATGATGGGCCTGGTGCACGTGCTGCAGGCGCTGGCCGGCACGAAGATGACGCCGGTGGTGCGCGTGCCGTGGAACGACGCGGTGATGGTCAAGCGCGTGCTCGACGCCGGCGCGACCACCGTGCTCTTCCCGTTCGTGCAGAGCGCCGATGATGCGGCGCGCGCGGTGGCGGCGACGCGCTATCCGCCGCAGGGCGTGCGCGGCATGTCGGGCATGACGCGGGCCTCGCACTTCGGCACCGCGCCCAACTACCTGAAGGCCGCCGACGCCAACATGGGCGTGATCGTGCAGCTGGAGACGCCGCAGGCGCTGGCGCAGCTGGAGGCCATCGCCGCGGTCGACGGCGTCGATGCGGTGTTCGTCGGCCCGGCCGACCTGTCGGCCAGCCTGGGCTTCCCGGCGCAGTTCACGCACCCGCAGGTGATGCGCGCGCTGGGCGACGCCGCGCGCCGCTGCCGCGCGCTGGACAAGCCGGTGGGCAGCGTCGGCAGCACGCCCGAGGTGGTGTCGCAGTACCGCGCGATGGGCTTCGACTACCTGGCGATCTCGTCCGACATGGGGCTGCTGATGTCGGGCGCGCTGGCCGCGGTGCGCGCACTGCGCAGCCTGTCGGACGGCGCGTACGTGCATTCGCTGGACCGCGGCACGCAGACCGATTGATGCGCGCGCCGGGCCGTTGCCAAGCGCCCGTCGCGCAGCGTGCCGCGCGAAGGGTCGTCCGATGAGCGCGCATGGCCGCTCCAAAGCGCTCATACCGGAGCGCGATCAGCGCGAAGGTTGCCTTATGAGCGCGCCGGGCCGCTCCCGAGCGCTCACCCCGGAGCGCGCCGCGCGAAGGGTTGCCCAATGACCGCGCCCCGCTTCGAGCTGCATGCCGGCGCGTTGCGCCTGGTGCTGCGTCCGGACCTCGGCGGCTGCATCGCCGGCTTGTGGCACCGCCACCTGCCGCTGCTGCGCAGCGCCGATGCACGAACGCTGGCCGGCGCACGCCAGTCGGGCTGCTTCCCGCTGCTGCCGTACGCCAACCGCCTGGCCTACCGGCGTTTCCGCTGGGACGGCATCGAGCAGCGCACGCAGCCCAACTTCGACGACAGCCCGCATTCGCTGCACGGCGTGGGCTGGCGCCGGCCCTGGGACGTGGTCTCGTCCAGCGCCGCCGACCTGGTGCTGCGCTGCCGCCACGAGGCCGACGGCGACTGGCCCTTCGCCTTCGAGGCGCGCCAGTACTTCGCGCTGACGCCCGAGACGCTGCGCGTGCAGCTGGTGTTCGACAACCGGGCCGAAGTCGCGCAGCCGGTGGGGCTCGGCTGGCATCCGTACTTTCCGAAGCGTGCGCGCAGCCGGCTGCATGCCGAGCTGGACGCGCGCTGGGACAACGACGCCGCGCAGCTGCCGGTGCGCAAGGTGGCGCAGCACGGCATCGACGCCGAGCTGCAGCACCTGGACTACGACCACTGCTTCGACGGCTGGCGCGGCGCGGCGCGCATCCGCGACGAGACGATGTCGCTGCGCCTGAGTTCGTCGCTGCCGCGGTTGGTGGTCTACACGCCGCCGCAGCGCGACTACTTCTGCGTCGAGCCGGTGAGCCACGTGTCCAACGCCATCCACATGGCCGATCCGCTGGCGCATGGGCTGCAGCGCGTCGCGCCGGGCGAGAGCATCGAAGCCTGGATGCAGCTCGACGTGGACGTGCTTTGAAGCGCGGCCGGGCCAGCGCCGCGGGCCGCGGCTGATGCAGCCGCCGCCCCTCGAACGCGGCGCGCTGCTGGCGCGGCTGCGTGCGCCGTGCGAGTGGGATCTGGCGGTCATCGGCGGCGGCGCCACCGGCCTGGGCGTGGCGCTGGACGCGGCGGCGCGCGGGCTGCAGGTGGTGCTGCTGGAGAGCGGCGACTTCGCCCAAGGCACCTCGTCGCGCGCCACCAAGCTGGTGCACGGCGGCGTGCGCTACCTGGCGCAGGGCGACATCGGCCTGGTGCACGAGGCGCTGCACGAGCGCAGCACGCTGCTCGCCAACGCACCGCAGGTGGCGCAGCGGCTGGCCTTCGTCGTGCCCGCCTACCGGCTGCTCGACCTGCCGTTCTACGGCGCCGGGCTCAAGGCCTACGACGTGCTCGCCGGCCGGCGCAGCCTGGGGCCGACCGAGCTGCTGTCGGCGCGCCGCACGCGCGAGCTGCTGCCGACGGTGCGCGCGCAGGGGCTGGCCGGCGGCATCAAGTACTGGGACGGCCAGTTCGACGACGCGCGCCTGGCGCTGCTGCTGGCGCGCACGGCGCTGCAGCGCGGCGCGCTGGTGCTGAACCACTGCCCGGTGAGCGCGCTGCTGCGCGAGGCCGGCAAGCTGCGCGGCGTGCTGGCGCACGATGCCGAAAGCGGCGAGCGCTTCACGCTGCGCGCGCGCTGCGTGGTCAACGCCGCCGGCGTCTGGGTGGACGCGGTGCGCGACATGGACCGCGACGCCGATGCGCCGCCGAAGCCGGCGATGGTCGCGCCCAGCCAGGGCGTGCACCTGGTCGTCGACCGCGCCTTCGTGCCCGGCACGCATGCGTTGATGGTGCCGAAGACCGAAGACGGCCGCGTGCTCTTCGCCGTGCCCTGGCTCGGCAAGACGATCCTCGGCACCACCGACACGCCGCGTCACGACCTGGCGCGCGAGCCGGCGCCGTTCCGCGCGGAGGTCGACTTCATCCTGCGCGAGGCCGGCCGCCATCTGGCGCGGGCACCGGCGCGCGCCGACGTGCGTTCGGTATGGGTCGGCCTGCGCCCGCTGGTCAAGCCGTCCGACGACGAGGGCGACCACACCAAGGCGCTGTCGCGCGAGCACACGGTCATCGTCGCGCGCTCCGGGCTGGTCACCGTCACCGGCGGCAAGTGGACCACCTACCGCGCGATGGCCGAGGACGTGCTCGACCGCTGCATGGCCAGCGGCCTGCTGCCGCGCCGCCCCGGCGGCGTGACGCGCAGCCTGCCGTTGATCGGCGCGGCGCCGGGCCGCTGGCTCGGCGAAGCGCCGGGCGAACACCTGTACGGCAGCGAGGCCGAGGTGCTGCGCCGCCTGCCCGGCGCCGACCGTTGGCTGTGGCGCGATGCCGAATCGGGCCGCGGCGGCTTGAGCGAGGCGATGGTGCGCTTCGCGCTGCGCTTCGAGATGGCGCGCAGCATCGAGGACGTGCTCGCGCGGCGTTCGCGCCTGCTGTTCCTGGACGCGGCGCGCGCCGCCGAAGCGGCCGCACCGGTGGCCGCGCTGATCGAGCAGGAACTCGGCCGCGCGGTGCCGGCGCGCGAGCGCGATGACTTCGCCGCGTTGGCGCTGCGCTACCGCACGCTGCCCTGAGCCTGCGATCCGGCTCGCGGAGGCCCGCGGCTTGGCACATATAATCCCGCCGCTTTGCTGGAAACGCGGTGGGAGTTTCATGCCCGGAAGGCGGGTTCATTCGGGTGCTTGGGACGATCGGGAGGACGAACCGCCAGTCAAGACCCTGACCCGTGCCGAGGCGCAGGACCTGCGGGAACGCAAACCGCAGGTGCCGGCCTGGTGGGTGGTCGCGGCGCAAGCCGTCACGGGTCTGGTGGTGGCCGCGCTTGCGTGGCTCGTCTTCGAGGATCCTGCCGTGTGGCGGTCGGCGCTGTATGGCGCCGCCGTGGTGGTGGTGCCGAGCGCCTTGATGGCGCGCGGCATGAGCAGCCGCCTCAGCAGCGTGTCGCCGGCGGCCAGTGCCGTCAGCTTCATGTTGTGGGAGGCGGTCAAGATAGCGGTTTCGGTGCTGATGCTGATGCTGGCGCCGAAGATCGTGCAGCCGTTGAGCTGGCCGGCGCTGCTGGTCAGCCTGATGATCTGCATGCAGGTGGTCCTGCTGGCGCTGCTGTGGCGCCGGCCGGGGAAAAAACAGCAATCGGGAACCTGAACCAATGGCAGCCCAGGGTCAAGAAGGTCACGGACAAACCGCCGGCGAGTACGTCATCCACCACCTGCAGCACCTGCAGACCGGCAAGCAGGCCGCGGTGGTCGACTTCTCGATCGTCAACATGGACTCGGTGTTCTATTCGATCGCGCTGGGTGTGCTTGGCTGCTGGCTGCTGTGGCTGGCGGCGCGCAAGGCCACCTCGGGCGTGCCGGGGCGCTTCCAGGCGGCGGTCGAGATCCTGGTCGAGATGGTCGACTCGCAGGCCCGTGGCATCGTGCACAACGCGCACAGCCGCAAGATGGTCGCGCCGCTGGCGCTGACGGTGTTCGTCTGGATCTTCATGATGAACGCCATGGACCTGCTGCCGGTGGATCTGCTGCCGTGGTTCACCGCGAAGGGCGGTATCCCCTATCAGCGCGTCGTGCCTACCGCCGACCTGTCGATCACCATGGGCCTGAGCCTCGGCGTGCTGCTGGTGTGCCTGTACTACAACGTCAAGATCAAGGGGCTGGGCGGCTGGATCCACGAGCTGTTCAGCGCGCCTTTCGGCGACAAGTGGTTCCTGTATCCGGTGAACTTCGCGATGCAGCTCGTCGAGTTCGTGGCCAAGACCGTGTCGCACGGCATGCGGCTGTTCGGCAACATGTATGCCGGCGAGCTGGTCTTCATGCTGATCGCCATGATGGGCGGCGCCTGGGCATTGAGCGGCACCGGCATCGCGCTGGCCGTCGGCCACGTCATCGCCGGCACCGTGTGGGCCATCTTCCACATCCTGATCATCACGCTGCAGGCCTTCATCTTCATGATGCTGGCGCTGGTCTACGTCGGTCAGGCGCACGACGCGCACTGAGTCTCCCGCACGCCTTTCCCTTCCCCTTTCCCTCTCCCTTTCCCACCCACCTTCCAAAACCAGGAGCAACCAAATGGAAGTCATCAGCTTTGTCGCCCTCGCCGCCGGCCTGATCATCGGTCTGGGGGCCGTCGGTGCCTGTATCGGCATCGGCATCATGGGCGGCAAGTACCTCGAGTCGGCCGGCCGTCAGCCCGAACTGATGGGCGAACTGCAGGTCAAGATGTTCCTGCTCGCCGGCCTGATCGACGCGGCCTTCATCATCGGTACCGGTATCGCGCTGTGGTTCGCCACGGCCAATCCGTTCCTGGCGCAGATCGCCAACCTGCCGAAGTAAATCCACCCGCGGCTGCTCCCCGAGCGGACGCCGCGGAGCCGGCTTGGCCGGGCCGCTGGCGTCGCCCCCTCGAGGGGGAGCGGCGAAGCCGCAACGGGGGTGGAGGAACGACATGAGCATCAACGCCACACTGATCATCCAGATGATCGTCTTCGCGATCCTGGTCTGGTTCACGATGAAGTTCATCTGGCCGCCGATCACCGCTGCCCTGGACGAGCGCGCGAGGAAGATCGCCGACGGCCTGTCGGCCGCCGACAAGGCCAAGGCCGAGCTGGTGCAGGCCAACAAGCGCGTCGAGGAGCAGTTGTCCGCGGCGCGCAACGACGCCACGCAGCGCCTGGCCGACGCCGAGCGGCTGGCGCAGTCGATGGTCGAGGAGGCCAAGGGCCGCGCCAACGAGGAGGGCGCGAAGATCATCGCCGCCGCCCGCGCCGAAGCCGAGCAGGAATCGACCAAGGCACGCGAGGCGTTGCGCGAGCAGGTCGCGGCCCTGGCGGTCAAGGGCGCCGAGTCGATCCTGAAGCGCGAAGTCAACGCCGGCGTTCACGCCGAGCTGTTGGGCCGGCTGAAGGCCGAGCTGTGAGCGCGGCGGTCACGGAGCGCTGACATGGCCGAGATCGCCACCATTGCCCGCCCCTATGCCGAGGCGCTGTTCAAGGCCGCCGGAACCGACCCTGCGACGCTGCTGCCGCAGGTGCAGGCGCTGGCCGGCATCGCCGCGCAGCCGCAGTTGCTGCAGTTCGCCGACGATCCGAAGGTCGAGCCGGTGCAGGTCACGCAGCTCATCACCTCGGTGCTCGGCGCGCCGCTGTCGCTGGCCGCGAGCAACCTGCTCGGCCTGGTCATCCAGAACGGCCGGCTGGCCGCGCTGCCGGAGATCGCCGCGCAATACCAGGCGCTGGTCAACGCCAGCAGCGGCGTGTCCGAGGCCACGATCTACAGCGCCTTCGACATCGAGCCCGCGCAGCTGCAGGAGGTGACGGCGGCGCTGGAGCGGCGCTTCGCGCGCAAGCTCGATGCGCGCGTGGTCATCGATCCTGAACTGATCGGCGGCATCCGCGTCGTCGTCGGCGACGAGGTGCTCGACACTTCGGTCAAGGCCCGCCTCGAACAGATGAGAGTGGCGTTGACGGCCTGAGGGCCGCGCGTCGTTCAACGGAGAAGAGTCATGCAACTGAATCCCGCAGAAATTTCCGAACTGATCAAGAGCCGCATCGAGGGTCTCGGCGTCTCGGCCGACATCCGCAACCAGGGCACGGTGGTGTCGGTGACCGACGGCATCTGCCGCATCCACGGCCTGTCCGACGCGATGCAGGGCGAAATGCTCGAGTTCCCGGCGACGGCCGACGGCCAGCCGACCTTCGGCCTGGCGCTGAACCTGGAGCGCGACTCGGTCGGCGCGGTGATCCTGGGCGAGTACGAGCACATCTCCGAGGGCGACACCGTCAAGTGCACCGGCCGCATCCTGGAAGTGCCGGTCGGCCCCGAGCTGATCGGCCGCGTCGTCGACGCGCTGGGGAAGCCGATCGACGGCAAGGGCCCGATCAACGCGAAGATGACCGACATCATCGAGAAGGTCGCGCCCGGCGTCATCGCGCGCAAGTCGGTGTCGCAGCCGGTGCAGACGGGTCTCAAGTCGGTCGACGCGATGGTGCCGATCGGCCGCGGCCAGCGCGAGCTGATCATCGGCGACCGCCAGACCGGCAAGACGGCGGTGGCGATCGACACGATCATCAACCAGAAGGGTCAGGACATGACCTGCGTCTACGTCGCCATCGGCCAGAAGGCGTCGTCGATCAAGAACGTGGTGCGCGCGCTCGAAGCCAACGGCGCGATGGAATACACCATCGTCGTCGCCGCCTCCGCGGCCGAAAGCGCGGCGATGCAGTACGTCGCCGCCTACTCCGGCTGCACGATGGGCGAGTACTTCCGCGACCGCGGCGAGGACGCGCTGATCATCTACGACGACCTGTCGAAGCAGGCCGTGGCCTACCGCCAGGTGTCGCTGCTGCTGCGCCGCCCGCCGGGCCGCGAAGCCTTCCCGGGCGACGTGTTCTATCTGCACAGCCGCCTGCTCGAGCGCGCGGCGCGCGTCAATGCCCACTACGTCGAGACCTTCACCAAGGGCGAGGTCAAGGGCAAGACGGGCTCGCTGACCGCGCTGCCGATCATCGAGACGCAGGCCGGCGACGTCTCGGCCTTCGTGCCGACCAACGTGATCTCGATCACCGACGGTCAGATCTTCCTGGAGACCTCGCTGTTCAACGCCGGCATCCGGCCCGCGATCAATGCCGGCATCTCGGTGTCGCGCGTCGGCTCGGCGGCGCAGACCAAGCTGATCAAGGGCCTGTCCGGCGGCATCCGTACCGACCTGGCGCAGTACCGCGAGCTGGCGGCCTTCGCGCAGTTCGCCTCCGACCTGGACGCCGCCACCAAGAAGCAGCTGGACCGCGGCGCGCGCGTCACCGAACTGCTGAAGCAGGCGCAGTACTCGCCGCTGCCGATCAGCCTGATGGCCGCGTCGATCTTCGCGGTCAACAAGGGTTTCCTCGACGAGTTCGACGTGAAGAAGGTGCTCGACTTCGAGCACGGGCTGCACACGCACCTGAAGACCAGCCATGCCGCGCTGCTGAAGAAGCTGGATGACAGCAAGCAGCTGGACAAGGAGTCGGAAACCGAATTGACGGCTGCCATCGAAGCCTTCAAGAAGTCCTTCGCGTAGACATGGCCCCCCCCCGCAGCGCCTTCGGCGCTCCCGCCCAGGGGGGCGCCGCCAGCGGCCCGGCCAAGCCGGTTCCGCGGCGTCCGCTTGTATCAATCGCGACCACCGGCGCCGGCTGCGGCTGCGTTGGTCGACTTGGAGGCCGCTGATGGCAGCAGGCAAGGAAATACGCGGCAAGATCTCGAGCGTCGAGAACACCAAGAAGATCACCAAGGCCATGGAGATGGTCGCCGCCAGCAAGATGCGCAAGGCGCAGGAGCGCATGCGCGCGGCGCGCCCCTACGCCGAGAAGGTGCGCAGTCTGGCGGCCAACCTGTCGCAGGCCACGCCCGAATACAAGCATCCGTTCATGATCGCGCATGACGATGCCAAGGTCGCCGGCTTCATCGTCGTCACCACCGACAAGGGGCTGTGCGGCGGACTGAACACCAACGTGCTGCGCATGGTGACCGCCAAACTCAAGGAGCTGGACGCGCAGGGCGTGAAGGCCGAGGCCGTGGCGGTAGGCAACAAGGGCCTCGGCTTCCTCAACCGCATCGGCGCCAAGGTCGTCTCGCAGGCGGTGCAGCTCGGCGACAACCCGCGCCTGGACAAGCTGGTCGGGCCGGTCAAGGTGCTGCTCGACGCCTATGTCGAAGGGCGGTTGAGCGCCGTCTATGTGTGCTACACGCGCTTCATCAACACCATGAAGCAGGAGCCGATGGTCGAGCAGCTGCTGCCGCTGTCGGCCGAACAGCTGGACAGCGGTGCGCCGTCGCGCAGCTGGGACTACATCTACGAGCCCAACGCCCCGGCGGTCATCGACGAACTGCTGCGGCGCTATATCGAGGCGCTGGTCTACCAGGCCACGGCCGAGAACCTGGCCTCGGAGCAGTCGGCGCGCATGGTGGCGATGAAGTCGGCCACCGACAACGCCGGCAACGTGATCGCCGAGCTCAAGCTGATCTACAACAAGACGCGGCAGGCGGCCATCACCAAAGAGCTCTCGGAAATCGTGGCGGGAGCGGCCGCCGTCTAGGCGGGCGTTCCCGACACGATTCGGCGAAGGCTGATGTGAGCGAAGCGAACGTCAAGCGAGCGCAAGCGAGCGGCCGTAGCCAGATCGTCGCCGGTGCGGCGGCGGTCTGAACGGATCCAAGAATCACGCATCTCGAAGGAAGCGAAAAATGTCTGAAGTTCAAGCGGCCGGCAAGATCGTCCAGTGCATCGGTGCCGTGGTCGACGTGGAGTTCCCGCGCAACGCCATGCCCAAGGTGTACGACGCGCTCAAGCTCGAAGGCACGGCGCTGACGCTGGAAGTGCAGCAGCAGCTGGGCGACGGCATCGTGCGCACCATCGCGCTGGGCTCGTCCGACGGGCTGCGCCGCGGCCTGGTGGTCAGCAACACCGGCAAGGCCATCACCGTGCCGGTGGGCCGCGCGACGCTGGGCCGCATCATGGACGTGCTCGGCAACCCGATCGACGAGCGCGGCCCGGTGAGCATGGAGCTGGCCGCGCCGATTCACCGCCGCCCGCCGGCCTACGACGAGTTGAGCCCGTCGCAGGACCTGCTGGAAACCGGCATCAAGGTGATCGACTTGGTGTGCCCCTTCGCCAAGGGCGGCAAGGTGGGCCTGTTCGGCGGCGCCGGCGTCGGCAAGACCGTGAACATGATGGAGCTGATCAACAACATCGCCAAGGCGCACTCGGGCCTGTCGGTGTTTGCCGGCGTGGGCG
>DAIMFR010000004.1:0-64670 GCA_036724445.1 Rubrivivax sp.
GTCGTACCAGGTGCGCGCGATGGTCGAGCCGACGTCGGGCTTGTTCTGGTGGTCGGCCGAGACCACCTCGACCTTCATGCCCTTGGCGGCGGCGCCGAAGTCCTCGACTGCCATCTTCGCCGCCAGCACCGATCCTGGACCGCCGATGTCGGCATACACGCCCGACATGTCGTTCATCACGCCGATCTTGACCACGCCGTCGGAGATCTGCGCCTGCGCCGCGGCGGCGCCCAAGCCGCAGGCCGCGGCCACCAGGGTCGACAGCAGAGTGCGCTTCAGTTTCATTTCCAGACCTTTCAGTTGATACCCGATATCCGGCGCTTGCCGCCGGCCCCTTCAAACCCCCAGCACCTCGTGCAGCATGGGCTGCTTGGCCTCCAGCTCGGACGCGCCGAAGCTCTCGATCACCTGCCCGTGCTCGATCACGTAGAAGCGGTCGGCCAGCGGCGCGGCGAAGCGGAAGTTCTGTTCCACCATGACGATCGTCAGCCCCTTCTCGCGCAGCGTGCGGATCGCGCGGCTCAAGCCCTGCACGATCACCGGCGCCAGGCCTTCGGAGATCTCGTCCAGCAGCAGCAGCTTCGCGCCGGTGCGCAGCACGCGCGCCACCGCCAGCATCTGCTGCTCGCCGCCCGACAGCCGTCCGCCGGGGCTGGCGCGGCGTTCCTTCAGGTTCGGGAACATCGCGTAGATCTCGTCCACGCTCATGCCGCCCGAGGCCACCGGCGGCGGCAGCAGCAGGTTCTCCTCGCAGCTGAGGCTGGCGAAGATGCCGCGCTCCTCGGGGCAGTAGCCGATGCCGAGGTGGGCGATGCGGTGCGGCGGCAGATCCACCGCCTGCGTGCCGTTGATCATGATCGAGCCGCTGCGCCGCCCCACCAGGCCGGTGATGGCCTTCAGCGTGGTGGTGCGGCCCGAGCCGTTGCGCCCCAGCAGCGTGACCACCTCGCCCTTGTTCACCGTCAGGTCGATGCCGTGCAGGATGTGCGATTCGCCGTACCAGGCGTGCACGCCGTCGAGGCGCAGCAGTTCGGGGCTCATCAATGGGCGCCCTGCAGTTCGGCCGCTTCGCTGCCCATGTAGGCCTCGAGCACCTGCGCATTCTTCGACACCTGCTCGTAGGGCCCTTCGGCGATGACGCTGCCGCGCGCCAGCACGGTGATGGTGTCGGCGATGCTGGCCACGACGTTCATGTTGTGCTCGACCATCAGCACGGTGCGGTTGGCCGAGACCTTCTTGATCAGCTGCGTCACCAGCTCGACGTCCTCGTGGCCCATGCCCTGCGTCGGCTCGTCGAGCAGCATCATCTTCGGCTCCATCGCCAGCGTGGTGGCGATCTCCAGCGCGCGCTTGCGTCCGTAGGGCAGCTCCACCGTCACCACCTCGGCCAGCTCGCGCAGGCCCACCGTGTCCAGCAGCTGCAGCGCGCGCTCGTTCAGCGAGTCCAGCACCTTTTCGGAGCGCCAGAAATGGAGGGACACGCCGAGCTTGTGCTGCAGCGCGATGCGCACGTTTTCCAGCACCGTCAGATGCGGGAAGGTGGCCGAGATCTGGAACGAGCGGATCACGCCGCGGCGCGCGATCTGCGCCGGCTTCTCCTTGGTAATGTCGTTGCCCTCGAACAGGATCTGGCCGCGCGTGGGCACCAGGAACTTGGTCAGCAGGTTGAAACAGGTGGTCTTGCCGGCGCCGTTGGGGCCGATCAGCGCGTGGATGTCGCCGCGCTTGACGCTCAGGTCCACGCCGTCGACGGCGACGAAGCCCTTGAACTCCTTGACCAGGCCGCGGGTTTCCAGGATGACATCGGCGGGCATGGGTGGGGCGGCTCGGTGCGGCGGACGGTGTGCAAAGGCGCAATTATTCGTGCTGCGCCGCGGCGGCGCCGCCGGGTTTGTGCTTAGGTCGCATTACGGAGTTTTCTGGCAACAGCGGCCCGGCCTGCCCCCATCAACCTGCTTCGACCCCGGCCTGGAACACCTGCAGATCGAAGTCCGACGAGCCTTCCTTCATCGTCGCGCACAGGATGCGCCGGCCGTCGCTGCGCACGTTGACCAGCCCGTACACCAGGTCGGTGGCCATCGGCAGCCACGACAGGCGGCGGTAGCGGCCGGCCGGCGAGGCATCGAAATCCACCTCCAGCTGCCCCGGCGTATACGGCTGCTTCGGCACCGCCACGGTGCGCACGTGCGACGCGAAATCCAGGCCCACCGAGCGCGCCAGCTCGGTCGAATACAGCAGCGGCGGCAGCAGTTCGCCGCCGGGCGCCAGTGCCTCGCGCCCGTAGCGCGCGCTGGCGCCCAGGATGCGCGGGCGCGGGTGCGCGTAGTCCTCGTTGTCGCCGGAGGAGATCACCGTGGCGCGCGCGGCCATCGCGCGCACGAAGCGCAGGTCGATGTCGTCGCTGCCGTGGTGGCAGCCCTTGGCGACGTCGGCGGCGAATTCGGCAGCCGGCTGCGCGCTCAGCAGCAGGCGCTGCGACGCGGTGTTCAGGTCGCCGGTCAGCAGCAGGCGCGCCTGGCCGTAATCCACGCGCAGCACCACCGAGTGGCCGTTGCGCGTGACGCTCTCGCTGCCCAGCCAGCGCAGCCCCTGCTGCGCGCCCTTTGCGCCGCCGGCCAGCTTCTCGAGCGCCGGACCGAGCACGCGGATCGCCGCCGCGCCGGGCGCGGGCGCATAACCCGGCAGCCAGCCGTCGGCCGGCGCCAGCCGCTTGACCTTCTTCGGCACCTTGCCGGCCAGTTTGGCCAGCGCCGCGAAGTCGCTCGCGAATGGCCGCTTCGGCCGGCCGAAATGCGTCTTGCCGTCGAGCAGCTCGACGATGAAGCGGCCGTCGGGCTTGACGCCGTAGACCGGCTGCGGCCAGGGCGCGCTGCGCGTGCCGGCGCGCAATGCGCCGAGCTTGTCGCCGTCCTTGAAGCGGCCCAGGCCGCAATGCCAGAAGCGCTCGACCTCGATGCCGAAGGTGCGGCCGTCGGGCAGCGCGCCGGACAGCAGGTCGATCAGGCCGCCGTAGTGGTCGGCATCGGGGTGCGTGAGGATCATGTTCGCCAGCGTCACGCGCTCGCGCCGCAGGTCGTCGATGAACTTCCAGCGCACGAAGTTGGCCGCGCCCTTGCGCGTCATCTGCTTGGCCGCCCGGATGCCGGCGTCGATCACGTGCCAGGCGTCGTCGTGCGGCGTGCGCATCAGCACGCCGTCGCCCTGGCCGACGTCGATGACGTAGAGCTCCAGCAGCCCGGCATCGCCGACCGCGCTGGCCGGCAGCCAGCCGGTGCGCTTGCGCGCGCGCACCTTGGTCCGCTCGCCGTCGCGCGCCAGCTCGTGCAGCGGGTCGCCCCACAGCAGCGTGCACAGCGTCCTGCCGCCGTCGTCCTTCAGCGGCAGCTTGAAGCGGCCGCCGGCGTCGTTCAGGTACTTCATGCGGCTCCTTTCGCCTCGCGCACCGCGATGATGCCGGCACGCGGCGGGAGCAATGTTAAGGTCGGCCTTGCCGCGGGGGCGCGCTGCCGGCCGCGGCACACCCTGCGGCCGAGAGCGGGCCGACTGGCGTGGTTCGCGTGCGGCGGGCGCTTGCAGTGTGCCGTGCTTGGGCTTCGTGAGCGGCTCGTCGAGGCCGTCCTCATGACTGCAACGACGGAGCGGCCTGCACGATGACCCATCCCCCGATTCACGACATCAGCTTCCCCATCACCGAGCCCGGCGCGCTGACGCAGGACCAGTCGTACTTCCTGCTGCGCGAAGACGGGCAGACGCTGCGCCTGCGCTTCCACGACTACGGCGAGATCTACAAGCGCCCGGGCCTGTACGAGCAGCTGTTCTACGAGCGGCTGCGCTGCCACTCGCCGGCCAAGGCACGCGACGTGCTGCTGAAGGTGCTGGCCGACAGCCAGCAGGACGTGCACGGCCTGCGCATGCTCGACCTGGGCGCGGGCAACGGCATGATGGGCGAGCTGCTCGACGCGGCGCGCGTGATCGGCGTCGACATCCTGCCCGAGGCGCGCGACGCCTGCGAGCGCGACCGCCCGCATGCCTACGACGCCTACTACGTGACCGACATGGCGCGGCTCGACGCCGAGACGGCGCGCCGGATGAAGAGCTGGCAGCTCGACGGCCTGAGCTGCATCGCCGCGCTGGGCTTCGGCGACATCCCGGTGGCCGCGTTCGCGCAGGCCTTCAACCTGATCAGCGAGGGCGGCTGGGTCGTCTTCAACATCAAGGAGACCTTCCTGCACGAGGACGACCGCACCGGCTTCTCGCGCCTGGTCAAGGAGCTGATGGTCAGCGACACGCTGGAGCTGCATCACCTGGAGCGCTACCGCCACCGCCTGTCGATCGACGGCGCGCCGCTGTACTACTTCGTGATGGCCGGGCGCAAGCGCTCCGACATCGGCGCGCGCTGGCTGAGCGCCGAGGATTGAGCGGCGCCGGCCGCCGCACGCGTGTCGCGGGCCGGGCCCACAATGACGGCCCGTCCGTTTGCACGCACGCCGCCATGCCCCTCGAGCCCATGTACATCGCCCCGGCGCGCTTCGACGACCCGGCGCAGGCGCTGGCGCAGGTGCAGGACATCTACCGCCACAGCATCGGCCACCTGCGCGACGCGCTGCAGCGCTTCGTCGCCGGCGAGACGCCGGCGCAGCGCGTGCGCGCCTGCTACCCCTTCGTGCGCGTGCGCAGCGATACCGTGGTGCGCGCCGACTCGCGCCTGAGCTACGGCTTCGTCTCCGGCCCCGGCACCTACGAAACCACGCTCACGCGGCCCGACCTGTTCGGCCGCTACTACCTGGAGCAGTTCAGCCTGCTGCTGCGCAACCACGGCGTCGCGCTCGAGATCGGCACCAGCACGCAGCCGATCCCCGTGCACTTCTCGTTCGCCGAGCACCTGCACGTCGAAGGCGCGATGAGCGCCGAGCGCCGGCTGCGGCTGCATGACCTGTTCGACCTGCCCGACCTGGCGGCGATGGACGACGGCATCGCCAACGGCACGCACGAGCCGCGCCCCGGCGAGGCGCAGCCGCTGGCGCTGTTCACCGCGCCGCGCGTCGACTATTCGCTGCAGCGGCTGCGCCACTACAGCGGCACCGCGCCCGAGCATTTCCAGAACTTCGTGCTCTTCACCAACTACCAGTTCTACATCGACGAGTTCATCAAGCTCGGCCACCAGATCATGGCCGACCCGGGGGCCGACTACGACTGCTTCGTCGAACCCGGCAACGTGCTCACGCGCCGCGCCGGCAGCCGCGCGCAGCCCGGCGACGAGGCCGGCGTCGCGCCGCCGCGGCTGCCGCAGATGCCGGCCTACCACCTGAAGCGCGGCGACCACAGCGGCATCACCATGGTCAACATCGGCATCGGCCCGGCCAACGCCAAGACCATCACCGACCACGTCGCCGTGCTGCGCCCGCACGCCTGGCTGATGCTCGGCCACTGCGCCGGACTGCGCAACACGCAGGCGCTGGGCGACTACGTGCTGGCGCACGGCTACGTGCGCGAGGACCACGTGCTCGACGAGGAGCTGCCGCTGTGGGTGCCGATCCCGGCGCTGGCCGAGGTGCAGGTGGCGCTGGAGCGCGCCGTCGCCGACGTGACGCGGCTCGAAGGCTACGAGCTGAAGCGGCTGATGCGCACCGGCACCGTCGCCAGCACCGACAACCGCAACTGGGAGCTGCTGCCCAAGCGCAACATGCCGAGCACGCCCGAGCGGCGCTTCAGCCAGAGCCGCGCGATCGCGCTGGACATGGAAAGCGCGACCATCGCCGCCAACGGCTTCCGCTTCCGCGTGCCCTACGGCACGCTGCTGTGCGTCAGCGACAAGCCGCTGCACGGCGAGATCAAGCTGCCGGGCATGGCCGACACCTTCTACCGCGAGCGCGTCGACCAGCACCTGCGCATCGGCATCCGCGCGGTCGAACTGCTGCGCCACGAGCGGCCGGGGCAACTGCACAGCCGCAAGCTGAGGAGCTTTGCCGAGGTGGCGTTCCAGTAGCAGTAGTGGCTGCGCTGGTGATCAACAGACTGCGCTTCATCGCCCGCCTCCTCGGCGCATCGGCTACGGCCGTCCCGGCACGTCGAAGGCGAAGACCACCGGCAGGTCGAGCACCGGGCTGCTCAGCTCGCCGTTCGGCGCCTTGATCCAGCCGCCGCCCAGGCGCAGCGAGGCGGCCGGCGCCAGCGCCCCTTCGGCGCCGATGGTGAACAAGCCGCCGCGCTGGCCGCTGGCCGCGCCGTAGACCGCCGGGCCGAACAGGCCGACGGTAAAGCCGCCTGCTTTACCTTGAAGTGATCAGGCTCGGCGCTCCAGATGGCGGCGCCGTTCCTCGAACTCCTCCAGGTCGATCTCGCCGCGGGCGTAGCGCTCGCGCAGCAACTGCAGGGCGGGGTCCTCGCCGGACGGGCCGCTGCCGCGCCGCTGCGACAGCCAGCGCCAGAGTACGACGATGCCCGCCGCCAGCAGCCCCCACCACAGCAGGTGCCCGGCCAGGACCCAGCCGCCCCAGCCCGTGCCCGGGCCCCATCCGCCCATGTGCCAGCCGAACATCGCCGCCGGCCTAGCGGCCGCCCCAGCGCCGCTTCAGCTGTTCGCGCTGCTCGGGCGTGAGCACCGCGTCGATGCGCTTCTGCGCGTCGATCATCACGTCGAACATCGCTTTGTGCTGCGCCGACATCGCATCGAAGGCCTTGCGCGCCGCCTGCTCGTCGAAGCTGCCCTCGCGCCAGGCGTCGGCCATGTGCCACTCCTGCTGCTGCATGCTGCGCATCATCGTCCAGCGCTGACGGCGGACATCGCCCTGGATATCGGCGATCTTGTCGCGCTGCTCCTTGCTGAGGTCGAGGTCGGCAAAGCCCCCACCGCCCCAACCGCCCATCATGCCGGGGCCCATGCCGCCTGCGCCGCCCATCATGCCCGGGCCACCGCCGTAACCGCCCGGGCCCGGGCCTCCGCCCATCATTCCCGGACCGTAGGGCTGCGCCGCGACCGTCGTCGCCAGTGCCAATGCTGCCAGTGCCGCCAATGCTGTCGAATGCTTGCGCATGGTGTCAGCTCCTTGAGTGCAGTTTCAGATGAAGTACATAGATCGCTGGTTCGAGGCGCAGTCCGCTTTGCGTCAACCGTACGGCCTCGAACACTGCGGAGCCGCTGCGGCCCTGCCCGGCGGCTCCAGCTCCAGCGGGAGGCCCGCGACATCGGCTCGACCATGGCCGCACGTTCATGGGGTCGCGCCTGCGCTGTGCCGCTTCTTCGCCGTGCCGGTCAGGGCGTCGGGCCGGCACTGCGGCGCAGCCGCAGTGCATTGGTGATGACCGACGCCGAGCTCAGGCTCATCGCCAGCGCGGCAATCATCGGCGACAGCAGCCAGCCGGTGAACGGGTACAGCACGCCGGCCGCCAGCGGCACGCCGAGCGCGTTGTAGACGAAGGCGAAGCCGAGGTTCTGCTTCATGTTGGCGATGGTCGCCTCCGACAGGCGCCGCGCCACGGCGATGCCGCGCAGGTCGCCCTTGACCAGCGTCACCTGGGCGCTGCGCATCGCGACGTCGGTGCCGGTGCCCATCGCCACGCCGACGTTCGCCTGGGCCAGCGCCGGCGCATCGTTGATGCCGTCGCCGGCCATCGCGACGACGCGGCCCTCGGACTGCAGCCGCTGCACCAGCGCCAGCTTGTCGGCGGGCTTGACCTCGCCGTGCACCTCGTCGATGCCCAGGCGCCGCGCCACCGCACGGGCCGTCGTGACGCCGTCGCCGGTGGCCATCACGACGCGCAGACCCGCGGCCTTCAGCGCGGCCAGCGCTTCGGGCGTGCTCGCCTTGACCGGGTCGGAGACGGCGACCAGGCCGGCCAGCCGGCCATCGGCCGCCAGGTGCATCACGCTCGCGCCTTCCGCGCGCAAGGCTTCGGCCTGGGCGGCGAGCGCGTCCACCGCGATGCCCGACTGCTGCATCAGCGTCGTGTTGCCGAGCGCGATGCGGCGGCCTTCGACGCTGCCGCTGACCCCGATGCCCGAACTCGACTCGAAGCCTTCCGCCTTGACCAGGCTCAGCCCGCGCTCGCGTGCTGCACGCACGATGGCGTCGGCCAGCGGATGCTCGCTGCCCTGGTCGAGGCTGGCCGCGATGCGCAGCACTTCGTCCTCCGAGAAGCCGCCGGCCGGCACGGCGCGGTCGAAGGCCGGCTTGCCCTCGGTCAGCGTGCCGGTCTTGTCGACGATGATCGTGTCGACCTCGCGCAGATGCTCGATTGCTGCCGCGTCGCGGAACAGCACGCCCTGCGTCGCACCGCGGCCGGTGGCCACCATGATCGACATCGGCGTGGCCAGACCCAGCGCGCAGGGGCAGGCGATGATCAGCACCGACACCGCGTTGATCAGCCCGTAGACCCAGCTCGGCTCGGGTCCGAACAGGCCCCAGCCGAAGAAGGTCAGCACGGCGACGGCCACCACGCCCATCACGAACCAGCCGGCGACCCGGTCGGCCATGCGCTGCATCGGCGCCCTGGAGCGCTGTGCCTGCGCGACCATCTGCACGATCTGCGACAGCACGGTCTGCGCGCCGACGCGCTCGGAACGCATCACGAGCGCGCCGTGCGTGTTCAGCGTCGCGCCGATCAGCTTGTCGCCCGCGCGCTTGCTGACCGGCAGCGGCTCGCCGGTGAGCATCGATTCGTCGACCGCACTGCTGCCCTCGACGACGACGCCGTCGACCGGCACCTTCTCACCCGGCCGCACGCGGAGTTGGTCGCCGGCGTGCACGTGGGTCAGCGGCACGTCCTCCTCGCTGCCGTCGGCGGCGATGCGGCGCGCGGTCTTAGGCGCCAAGCCGAGCAGGGCCTTGATCGCGGTCGAGGTCTGCGACCGCGCCTTCAGTTCAAGGATCTGGCCGAGCAGCGTCAGCGAGATGATCACGGCAGCGGCCTCGAAGTACACCGCGACCCGACCCATCGACCGGAAAGATTCGGGGAACACGCCAGGCACCACGGTCGCAGCCACGCTGTAGATGAACGCCGCGCCGGTACCGAGGCCGATCAGCGTCCACATGTTCGGGCTGCGCAGGCGCACCGACTGCACTGCGCGCACGAAGAACGGCCAGCCGGCCCACAGCACGATCGGCACGGACAGCACCAGTTCGACCCAGCTCTGCGTGCCCATCTCGAACCAGCCGAGCCGGTGGCCGAACATCGCCAGCACCGTGACGATTACCGTCAGCGGCAGCGTCCACCAGAAGCGGCGCTGAAAGTCACGCAGCTCCGGGTTCTCGTCGTCGTCCAGGCTCGGCATGACCGGCTCCAGCGTCATGCCGCACTTCGGGCAGTTGCCCGGATGGTCCTGCCGGATCTCCGGGTGCATCGGGCAGGTGTAGATCGTGCCGTCCGCGACCGCCGCCGGCGGCGGACTTGCGGACGGCTCGACGGTGCCGCTGACGCAGCGCGACGGATCAGCGAGGAACTTGCTGCGGCAGCCTGCGCTGCAGAACCAGTAGGGGCGCCCCGCGTGCTCGGCTCGATGCGGCGAAGCGCCGGTCACCGTCATGCCGCACACGGGATCCTTGTGCGCCTGCGCCGTGGCGTTGGCCGACGGCGGTTGAACCTCGGTCCCGTGCGCGTGGCCTGCGTGCGGGTCGTGGTGATGGCGTCGTATGTCCATGGGGTCTCCCTGATCGTCTGTTACGGATGGCTCGGTGCAGATCCGCACCGCAACAATGCACCTTGACAACGTGGGCAGGTCGAGGTCTTCATGTCAAACCCGCGCCGTCACGTCGGCGACGCGTCCGGCCCCGGTTCCCGATCAGCAGTGCGGCGGTGACGCGCTTGCCCGATGACGCGCCGTGCGCGCGGGGTTCATCGACAAGGTGCCTCATGAAGCGGCTCCTCACGGCGCCCTGAAGCTCACGCCGTTGGGCCCTGCGCCGACGCGGTAGCTGGCCACCACCCGGCGGGTGGTGGTGTCGATCACCGAGACCGTCGCATCCTCGATGTTGGTCACGAAGGCGTAGGCGCCGTCGCCGCTCATGGCGACACCGTGCGCGCCCTTGCCCGTGGTGATCGTCGCCAGCACCTTGCGGGTGGCAGGGTCGATCACCGACACGCGATCGTCGGGTGCCGCTGCGCTGCCTTGATTGGCGACATAGACCTGCCGGCCGTCGGGCGTGGCGAACATCTGGATCGGCGTGCGCCCGACCGGCACCTTGCCGATCAGCGTCTGCCTGGCGGTATCGATGAAGCCGAGCTGGTTCTCGCCGCTGAGCGCTACGAAGGCCAGCTTGCCGTCCGCCGCAAAGCCGACCTGGACCGGCGCCTTGCCCACCTTGATGCGCGCCTTTTCCTCCAGGCTTGCCACGTCGATCACGGAAACGACATCGGACTTCATTGCCGCGACGTACAGCGTGCTGCCATCCGGGCTCAGGCGCAGGCCGTGCGGATATCGACCGGTGGTGATGCGGCCCGTTTCCTTGCCGGCCTGCAGATCGAACACCCGCACCACGCCGGCACCGGAATCGGCCACGAAGGCGCGCTTGCCGTCCAGGTCGGTCACCACGTGGGCCGGGTGATCGCCGGCGGCCAGCGATTGCGCCGGCCGGTCCAGATCGTCGATGCGAAAGACCAGCAGCCGGCCTCCCGCCGCACCCGTGTCGTGCCCCTCGTGGCCGGCACCCCGGAGCATGCCGGTGGCCAGCAGCCAGCGCCCGTCCGGCGACACCTGCACGTTGTGCGGCGCGATGGCCACCTTGAACGTGCTGACCGTGCCCGAGGCCAGATCGATCCGGCTGATCGAAGCCCCGCGTTCGTTGGCGGTGTAGACGGTGCCGGCTGGGGCGGCCTGGACGAGAGCGGCGCTCAGCGCCAGCGTGGTACCCAGCAGGACTCTCATGAGCAAATGCGGCTCCGCCGCTTTGCTCATACCCCCGCGGGGGGCGGCCGGCAAGGCCGGCCTGGGGGCGCTCTTCAGGGACATGCGTTTTCTCCTTGGGATGGAGGTACCGATCGGCGCACCCGCCGGTACCGGGATGGACCTGGACCCCGCCATCGTGTGAAGCTCGAGCCGAGTGCGCTCAGCGCCCGGCAGAACGGTTGAGTTGGTCATGACGCGAACGGATGTGCTCCGGCCACTGCGACTTGATCCACGACAGCGCCGCGACGATCTCCTCGTCGCTGAGCACGCCGTCGTAGATCGGCATCGACGTCGCGTAGTCCTCGAGCTGGGCCAGCTTGGCGACGCCGTCCTTGGTGATCCGGAACAGCATCTCGTCGGGGTGGTGCCAGGTATGGCCGCTCGCGTCGTGCGGCGGCGCCGGCAGCCGTCCGTCCGGAGCGCGTTCGCGCCAACCGGGCTGCCCCTCGAGCCTGGTACCGTGGCAGGACGCGCACTGCGCCGCGTAGACCTGCCGGCCCAGCGCGGTCACCGCCGCATCGTCCGGGCGCAACCGATAGGCCGGCTCGTCAGCGCGTGCGGAACCCCAGAGCGCATAGGCCGCGGCTGCGGCGGCAACAGAGCCCACGACGAGGGCTGCGGCGAGGAAGGTCGAACGCAAGGTCTTCATGGGTCGGATTCGAAAGGGGTCGAAGCGGATCGGCACCGGCGCGGGCGCGCCGGGCCCTCGGTCACGACGCACGTCGGCCGAGGGTCGAGCGGGAGCCGGCGCGTAAGCGCGCCGTCGTCCCGCCGCAGCGGATCAAATCGTCAACCGCAGGAAGCGGATCGCCACCGCAGGCTCGGGTGGCGGTGCGGCGGCCGGTGGACGGCCGCCGGGCAACGGCGCCGGGGCGGTGCCGTAGGACCAGGCCTCGATCGGCAAGACCGGCGCAGCCGCAAGGTCCGGCAGCGAAGGCGTGGCGACCTTCGGCAACGTGCTCTGCTCATCGTCGCATACCGCCTGGCACAACAGGCGTGCGCCATCGACATCGTGCCCGGCCGGTTCGTCGTGGCTGACAACGGCTTGGGCAGAGCCCTTCGCGCCAAGCGGCACCAATTCATGTTCATGTGCGGCGTCGCGCGCCTCGCCAGGGGCCGCCGCGGCGGTCTGGAGGACGCACGCGTTGGCCCACCCGCTGGCCAGAGCAAACAGCCACACGAGCAGCATCGCTCGCGCGATCCTCGAAGTGCGACGGTACTGGCGCCAGAAGCTGATCATGATTTCGCATTCGACCGCGGGCGGGACGAACAATACCAATCTAACCCACGAACCAGCGCCGCACTTGATTTGACTCAAGTGGTGCGGACGCGACGCTCTTCAGATCTTCAGGGCCGGCCAACAAGGCGGAGATCAGGACCGAGACGGAGATGCGCTTCATGGAAAGCTCTTCCGATGCAAAAGAATGGGGCGGTTCGAGCGTTCGCGGCCTCAGGCCGCGCCGACGCCGATCGTGCCGACCATGCCGGCCTGGTAATGGCCCGCGATCAGGCAGGCGAACTCGAACGTGCCCGCGCGGTTGAAAGTCCAGACGATCTCGCCGGTCTTGCCCGGCGGCACATGGGCCATGTACGGCTCGTCGTGTTCCATGTTCGGGAACTTCAGCATCAGCGCTGCATGCTTGGCGTTCTCGGCCTGGGTGCCGATGACGAACTCGTGCATCACCTTCCCGGTGTTCTGCACGCGAAAGCGCAGCGTCTCGCCAAGGCGGACATCGATGCGGTCGGGCGTGAAGCGCATGGTGTCGAGCATGCGCACCTCGACGGTCCGCTTGACGGCCTTGGCATCGCCGGCGATGCCCCAGTCCTTCTGCTCCTTCTTCACCGGGCTGGCGCTTTTCGGATGGTCCTCGTCACCATGAGCGCGTGCCAGGCCGGAGTTGCCGAGCAAGGCGGAGGAAGCGGCGAGGAGAAGCTGGCGCCTGCGGCGGTCCATGGGGATGTCCTTTCCTGTAGGTGCTGGCTCTTCGGCTGCGGTCAGTGGCCGCCGGACGGCTTGCGCACCTTGACCTCGATGTCCTGCGCCGGCCGTGCGGCGAGCGGCATGGCACCCGGTCCTTCGGCGCCGAAGCGCGCCGGGTCGGGCAGGCTGCCGCCGAACTCGTAGGCCACGGTGCCGGGCGGGTGCTTGAACCAGCCCGGGTCGCCGTAGTCGCCGGGTTTCTGGTCCTTGCGCACCTTGACGACGCTGAACATGCCGCCCATGCCGACCGCGCCGAAAGGCCCCTGGCCGGCCATCATCGGCGCGGTGTTGTCGGGCAGCGGCATCTCCATCTCGGTCATGTCCTTCATGCCGCGCTCGCCCATCACCATGTAGTCGGGGATCAGCCGGGTGATCTGCCGCGCCACGCCGCGATGGTCGACGCCGATCATCGTCGGCACGTCGTGGCCCATCGCGTTCATCGTGTGGTGGCTCTTGTGGCAGTGGAAGGCCCAGTCGCCCGGCTCGTCGGCGGCAAACTCGAACTGCCGCATCTGGCCCACCCCGATGTCGGTGGTGACCTCGGGCCAGCGCGCAGCGCGCGGCGTCGGCCCGCCATCGGTGCCGGTGATGTACCACTCGTGGCCATGGATGTGCATCGGGTGGTTGGTCATCGTCAGGTTGCCGATGCGGATGCGCACCTTGTCTCCTCTGCGCACGACCAGCGGATCGATGCCCGGGAAGATGCGGCTGTTCCAGGCCCAGAGGTTGAAGTCGAGCATCGTCATGATCTTCGGCGTCCAGCTGCCGGGATCGATGTCGTAGGCGTTGAGCAGGAAGCAGAAGTCGCGGTCGACCTCGTCGATCAGCGGATGCTTCGCTTTGGGGTGCGTGACCCAGAAGCCCATCATGCCCATCGCCATCTGCACCATCTCGTCGGCATGCGGGTGGTACATGAAGCTGCCGGGCCGGCGTGCGACGAACTCGTAGACGAAGGTCTTGCCCGGCGCGATCGCCGGCTGCGTCAGCCCGGTCACGCCGTCCATGCCGTTGGGCAGACGCTGGCCGTGCCAGTGGATGCTGGTCACCTCGGGCAGCCGGTTGGTGACGAACAGGCGCACGCGGTCGCCTTCGACCACCTCGATGGTCGGCCCGGGGCTCTGCCCGTTGTAGCCCCACAGGTGCGCCTTGAAGCCGGGCGCCATCTCGCGCACCACGGGTTCGGCCACGAGGTGGAACTCCTTGACGCCGTGGTTCATGCGCCAGGGCAGCGTCCAGCCGTTGAGCGTGACCACCGGGTGGTAGGGCCGGCCGGTGTCGGGTACCAGTGGGGGCATCGTGTCGGCAGCGGTCTGGATCACCGGCTCGGGCAGTGCGGCCATCGCCACCTTGCTGACGGCGCTGATGCCGACCGCTGCGGCGGCCACGCCGGCGCCGCCGAGGAAGTTTCTTCGGGAGGGCATGTATCGTGTTCCTTGTGTTCGTCCGGTCCCGTTCAATGACCGGCGCCGGGCGCTTCGGCGGCGGCCATCGCCGGGCCTGCGGTCGCTGTGAGGCTGGGCTTGCCCACCAGCGCCATGTCCAGGTCCGCCTGGGCGATCCAGAAGTCGCGCAGCGCGTCGATCGCGCCGTTGACGCTGGCGATCTGCGCGCGCGCATCGGCCAGCAGCTCGAACACGCCGATCAGCATGCCGTTGTAGCGCAGCAGGTTCTCTTCGGCGATGCGCGACTTCAGCGGCACGATCTCGTCGCGCTGGTGGCGCGCGATGTCCCAGGCCGAGCGGTACGCGCCGTAGGCTTCGCGCACCTCGGAGCGGGCGTTGATGGCCGTCTCGGCCGCGCGGTCCACCGCCTGCATGTACACCGTCTCGGCCTTGGCGACGCGCGCCGTGCCCCAGTCGAAGATCGGGATCTGCAGGCCGATCTCCCAGCCGGTCTCGCGGGGCCCGTCGCTGAAGCTGCTGTACTTGCCGCCGACTTCGAGCACGCTGACGAAGCGCACCGCCTTCGTCAGCCCCAGGTTGCGCGCGGTCTGCTCGATGCGCAGCTTGGCGTCGCGCACGTCGAGCCGCTGCTCGATGGCCATGCGCTCGATCTGCGGCAGCTCGCGCGGCTGCGCCGGCAGGTCCGGCAGCCGCTCGGGCAGGCGAAACCCGGTCTGGCCGCCCCAGACGCCGAGCTTGCGCGCCAGCCGTTCGCGCACCGCCCGTTGCGCCTGCTCGGCGCGGGCCAGCCCCATTGACGCATCGGCATAGAACGACTGTTCGCGCGCCTGCTGCAGTTTGTTGAAGTTGCCCACCTGCGCCATGCGCCGCGCCAGCTCGGCACCGGCTTCGGCGGCCTGCATCACCTGGCGCCGGTAGCGCACGCTCTCCTCGGCGGCGACGGCGTCGACCCAGGCCTTGCGCGTATCGGCGGCGAGCATCAGCACGTTCATCGCCGCCAGCGTTTGCGCTTGCGCGAAGCGGCTGCGTTCCACCTGCAGGCGCAGCGGCATCGCCAGCAGCGCGGCCAGGTTGTAGAACACCCAGCGCTCGAGTTCGACTTCGCCGCCGCTGGAGAAGCGGGCGAAGCTGAAGCCCGGGTTCGGCGGCAGGCCGGCCTGCACCAGGTCGGCCTCGGCGATGCCCAGCTCGGCATAGGCCGCCTGCAGCCCGCGGTTGTTCAGCAGGGCCAACTGCACCGCGTCGTCCATGCCCAGCGGCCCGGACAGCAGTTCGGCAACGCGCTGCTCGATGCGCTCGCGGTCTTCGGCTTGCCGCGCCCATTCCAGCTTGACCTGCGGGCCCAGGCGATCGCCGGCGGCCTTCTGCACCGCGTCGAAGCCGCCGTCGGGGCTGAAGGACGCGCAGCCGCTGACGCCGGCCGCCGCCAGGGCGGCCATCGCCAGGCGGCCACGGGGTCGAACGGCCATGCGCCGCGCTTTGCGTACAACGATCATCGCGACTCCTTCAGTGCATCTCGTGGCCGCGATGACCGGGTGCGGCGCCGGCAGCAGGCGCCGGAGCGGCGCGCGGACCGGGTGCCGGGGCTGCGGGCTCGGGTTCAGGCTCGGGTTGGTGCGCTTCGCGGGCGTATGCGCGCCAACCTCCGACACGGTTCACCGTCTCGTTGGCTTCGTTCCAGGGCACGGGTTTGTCCTCGCCCAGCCGGCGATAGGCCGCCAACGCGGACGGGTACACGGCTGCAGGCACGCGGGCCTGCGGATCGAGCGGATCGGGTCGCTCGGGTCGGGACGGCGCGCTCTGGGCTTGCGCGGCGGCCGCGGCGAACAGCAGCGCCAAGGCTGCCAGCCCCCGGTGTCGAAGGCGAAAAAGATGGACCATGAGGGCCTCGCGAGAATGAACACAGGACCCTGCGGCGACGGCACGCAGGACGCGATTCATCGCGGCGCGCTGCGTGGGATCAGGTCAGGCGAACCGACCGCCCAGCGGAGTCTGACGACATCCGCAAGGCTCCACGGCGAGGCGCCGCTTCAGGCGAGGGTGGCTCGCGGTGGGCGCTCGAGGCCTTCGGCGTGGTGCGACTGCACAGCGGCGACCGGGGCCGTTGGCCGGGCGTCGGCCAGGCCGGGCTCATCGAGCTGCGCGAAGCCGGCGGGCAACGCCAGCATGGAGCAGCAGGAAGCACAGGCACTGCACTTGAACTGGCCAAGGTCCGTGAACTTGCCGTCGTCGTCGAGCCCCGCTTCGCCGGTGCTCGGCGCGTGGTCCAGGTCCGCCGCGTCGGCCACATGCGGCGTGGCTGCATGGTCGTGCGCGGCCGAAACCGCCGCTTCGTGATGGTCGGCGCCGACGCCAGGCATCATGCGCTCGTGACTCGGCCCGCAGAACAGCATCGTGGACGCAGCCATGCCCTGGGCCGGCATGGCAAGCACCATGATCCAGACCAACACGGTGCGCAGGACCGACCCCATGGCGTCAGTCTAGCGCCCGGTCGACTTGGCCGCGAGCCGCACGTCGTACAGCCAGCGGCGCAGCTTCTGCGCCCTGACGCCGGCCATGCCCGGATGCGCCGGGTTGACCAGCACGTTGAACTCTTCGGGCACGATCACCGACGGCACGCGCGCCAGCAGCGACGTGCGGCCGGCGATCCAGTCCATGCCCCAGGCCAGCGACACGTTCCCCGAAGGCTCGGCGTCCCAGCCTACCCGCGCGTCGGCGTCGAACTCCATTGCCGCCGCCCAGGCCGCCGCGGGCACCGTGATGCCGACCAGGTACCGGTTCAGCGGCAGCGGGTGCCGCGCAAGATGCGCAAGTGTTTCCAGGCAGGCAAGCGCTCGCGTCGACGAGCAGTACAGCAGCGGCGTGCCGGCGCGGCTCCAGCGCCCGCCGGAGATTTCGGCGCCCTTGCCGCTCAGGTCATCGGCTTCGTAGTCGGGGGTGTCGGTCGCGATACGCCACAGCGTGACCGGCCCGGTCACGCGTAGGCCCCGGACTGCATCTGCGCCACCAGGCCGGAGACCAGCGCGCGCCCGTCGGCGGTGTCGGTGAGCTCGCCCGGCGCATGCCCGCCCAGCGCGGGGTTGGGTTCTGCGAGCCAAGCCGCGGTCCAGCGCGCGGCATCGAAGCCATCGGGCTCGCCGGACTCGGCAACGATCTTCTGCACCTGGCCCACCAGGCGCGCGAGACCCAGCGCCCGCTCGCTCTCGTCCTGACTCAGCAGCGCGTCGTCCTTCAGCTTGCGGTTGGCCGTGGTGCGCGCGAGACCCAGCCAGGCGTAGAGCCGCTCGCGCGGCACCTGCATGTCGTCGGCCATGGTCGCCAGCAGCCGCGCCGGCACGCCCTGCTTGACCAGGGCGATGCGTTCGACGCGGCTCAGCGCGTGGGCGGCCGCGTAGTCGGGATGAGCGCCCGTCAGGCGCCGCAGTATCGGCTGCCGGGCCGCGAGGGAAGGGCTTCGTTCGGCGACGCGCATGACCGGCTCCGTCTGTTTGGGCATGAATAGTAGCCCGTATGGACAGGACGATCAAGCAATAGCGAACAAGAAGCCGCCGCGAGCGCGCGCGACACGCGCAACCCTTCGCCAGCCGAGCTCGGGCCCTTCGAGCAGCACAGGCCCGTGCGCAGGCACGGTCCTGCGTCCGCTCTCAGCCTTGCAGGCCGCGCCCTCGCAGAGCTCGGGCCCTTCGAGCAGCACAGGCCCGTGCGCAGGCACGGTCCTGCGTCCGCTCTCAGCCTTGCAGGCCGCGCCCTCGCAGAGCTCGGGCCCTTCGAGCAGCGCAGGCCCGTGCGCAGGCACGGTCCTGCGTCCGCTCTCAGCCCAGCGGCACCGGCACGAAGATCTGGTTGCCGTCGCGCTGCACCAGCAGCGCCACGCTCTTCGGCTGGCTCTTCAGCACACTGCGGATCTGCTCGAGCGAACTCACCGGCTTGCCGTTGATGGCCAGCAGCACGTCGCCGGGCTCGATGCCCGCCCGCTCGGCCGCCCCGGTGACCTGCTCGACCACCATGCCGCCGGCGAGCTGGGTCTGCTGCTTTTCCTGCGGCTGCAGCGGGCGCAGCGACAGCCCCAGGCGCGGGCCCTGCGCGGCGTCGCCGGCATCGGCCACGGCCTCGTCGGCCGGCACGCCGCCGAGCTTGGCTTCGATGTCGATGGCCTTGCGATCGCGCCACACGCCGAGCTTGACCTTGTCGCCCGGCGCGGACATGCCGATCACGCTGGACAGCGAGCCCGAGCGCGTCAGCGCCTCGCCGTTGACGTGGGTGATGACGTCGCCGGCCTTCAGCCCCGCGGCCGCCGCGGCGCTGCCCGGCGCCACCTGCGCGACCAGCGCACCGTCCGGACGCTTCAGGCCGAAGGACTCGGCCAGGTCCTGGTTCAGGTCCTGGATGCTCACCCCCAGGCGGCCGTGGCTGGCCTTACCGGTGGCCACGATCTGGTCCTTGACCTTCAGCGCCACGTCGATCGGGATGGCGAAGGCCAGGCCCATGTAGCCGCCGGTCTGCGAATAGATCTGCGCATTGATGCCCACCACCTCGCCGGTGCCGCTGAACAGCGGGCCGCCGGAGTTGCCGGGGTTGACGGCGGCGTCGGTCTGGATGAAGGGCACCACCGCGTCGCCGGGCAGCGAGCGGCCCTTGGCGCTGACGATGCCCTGCGTGGCCGACTGCTCGAAGCCGAAGGGCGCGCCGATGGCCAGCACCGGGTCGCCGACGTCCAGCTGCTTCGGGTCGCCCAGGCGCACCACCGGCAGGCCCTTGGCCTCGATGCGCAGCACGGCGACGTCGGTCACCGGGTCGGAGCCGAGAACCTTGGCCGGGAACTCGCGCCGGTCGCTGAGCTTGACGATCACGTCCTTGGCCTCGCGCACCACGTGCGCATTGGTCAGGATCAGTCCGTCCTCGCTGATGATGAAGCCCGAGCCCTGGCCGCGGAACGGCTGCTGCGGCGTGCCGCCCTGCCCCCGGCCGGGCATGCCCTGGCCGAAGCCCGGAATGCCCTTGAAGAACTGGAAGAAGGGGTCGTCCTCGAAGCCGGGCGGCAGGCCGCGGCCCGGCGCGCCTTCGGCCTTGTGCGTGCCGGCCACGGTGATGCCGACCACCGCCGGCCCGAACTGCTGCACGATGGCGCGGTAGTTCGGCGTGGCCGCATTGCCGCTGATCATCGGCACCGCCGCGGGCGCGGCGGTGGCCGCCAGCGCAGCCACCTGCACGTCGCCGCCTTGTGCGCTGCCGTTTGCCGCCGGTACAGCGTCCGCATGAATGCCGGCCTTGGCCTTGTCCAGCCAGGCCGGGTTCAGACTGAAGGCTCCGGCCGTGCCCACGGCCAGCACGCCGGCGGCAATCAGCGCGGTGTTCAGGGTCTTGGTCTTCATCGGATTCTCTTTCGGGGCGCTCGCGGGACATTCCGCATGCCCGAGAAGATAGAGACGCGCCGTTAGCCGCCGGTTAGCGCTCGATGAAGCGAGGATTAGGGTCGGGATCAGGACGTGAGGCGCGTCCGCAGATCGGCACGCAGCAGGTCCTTCTTCACCTTGCCCGAGGCAGTCTGCGGGAACGCGTCGACCACCACCACGTGCTCGGGAATCTTCTGCCTGGCAACGCCGGCAGCCGCCAGCGTGCGCGTCAGCGCGTCCAGCGACACGTCGGCGCCGGGCGCCACCGTCAGGTAGGCACACACCGTTTCGCCCAGCCGCGCGTGCGGCATCGCCACCACGGCAGCCTGGCGCACGCCGGGATGCTGGTGCAGCAGGTCTTCGACCTCCTTGGCGCTGATCTTTTCGCCGCCGCGGTTGATCAGGTCCTTGATGCGGCCGGTGAAGACGAGCGCGCCCTCCGGCGTGCGGTAGCCGACATCGCCGGTGTGGAAGAAGCCGTCGGCGTCGAACACCTGCGCCGTGTCGGCCGCCTCGGCATAGCCCAGGAACAGGCCCGGGCCGCGCGCGCAGATCTCGCCTTCCACCCCAGGCCCGACCGGCCGGCCGTCGGCATCGACCAGCTTGACCTCGTAGTCGACGACCTCGCCGTCGGTTTCGGCGGCCAGCGCTTCCTGCCCGGGCTGCAGGTAGCCCAGCGTGATCACCGGCGCCTCGCTGCTGCCGTAGACGCGGAAGGCGCGGCAGTGGGCGAAGACGCGCGTGACGCGGCGGATCAGCTCCGGCGGCACCGCCGCGCCGCCGCACGGAAAGGTGCGCAGGCTGGGCAGCGTCCGCTGCTCGCGTTCGGCGATGTCCAGCAGCTCCTGCAGGAAGGGCGTGGCGCACAGCGTGAAGCAGATCTGTTCGCGCTCGATCAGCTCGGCGGCCTGCGCCGCGTCCCAGCGGTCCATCAGCACGGTGCGCACACGGTCGTGGAAGGGCAGTTCCAGCCCGTAGGTGTAGCCGGTGACATGCGTCACCGGCGACGGCATCAGCGTGGTGTCTCCCGGCCGCAGCCCCCAGTGCTGTGCGGCACGCCGCATGCTGCGCGCCAGACTGTTGTGGCTGTGCAGCACCGCCTTGGGACGGCCGGTGGTGCCGGAGGTGTAGAGGATCAGCTTCACCGTATCGGGGTCGGTGCGCGGCAGCACGGGCTCGGCTGCGTCCTCGGCCAGCAGCTCGCGCAGGTCGGGTGCGCCGCCTTCACCGCGCACGGTCCACACATGCTGCAGCGCCGGCAAGCGCTCGCGCATGCGCTGCAGCATCTGCAGATGGTTGAAGTTGCGGAAGCGCTCGGGCACGAAGATGCCCTTGGCGCCGCAGTCGGCCAGGATCAGTTCGACTTCGCGCTCGCGGTAGATCGGCACGATCGGGCACAGCACCAGCCCGAGCCGGCAGGCGGCCAGGTTGATCAGTACCGCTTCCAGCCAGTTGGGCGTCTGGAAGGCCAGCACGTCGCCGGCACGGTAGCCGCGCGCGGCCAGCGCCGCCACCAGGCGGCCCGAACGCGCCCAGGCGGCCGCCGCATCGAGCGACTGCGCGCCATCGACATGGGTGACGTGCTGCGGCGAGCGCAACGCCAGCGCCTGCGCACGGTCGGCCAGCGTCAGGTCTTCCCAGGCGCCGCTGGCCTTCCAGCGGCGCGCCTGTTCGGTATCCACACGCAGCGTGAAGCGGCGGGCGGGCGGGCGGACGGCGGTGCTCATACGGCGAGGTAGCGGATCTTGAGTTCGGGGCGGGCGTCGAAGGCGGCCCAGTCGCCTTCGAAGACGATCTGCCCGCTGTCCATCAAGTACAGGTACTCGGTACAGCGGCGGGCGTAGGCGATGTTCTGTTCGGCCACCAGCAGCGCCAGACCCAAGCTCTCGCGGGCGCGGCGCACCTCCTGCGCCAGGTCCATCGCGAGCTTCGGCGCCAGACCTTCGGCCGGCTCGTCGAGCAGCAGCAGCGCGGGTGCGGCCATCAGCCCGCGCACCACCGCCACCAGCTGCTGCTGCCCGCCCGACAGCTGGTAGCCCAGGCGGTCGAGCAGCGGCGGCAGCAGCGGAAAGAGCTGGCCCATGGCCTGCACCGACGGCGGCTGCCGGCCGGCCGGCAGCGCATGGTGGGCAAGCTCCAGGTTCTGCCGCACGCTCAAGTTGCTGAAGATGCGCCGGTCCTCCGGCACCAGCGTCAGCCCCAGACGCGCGCGCTGCGCCGTGCCCAGCCCGGCGAGCGGCCGACCGTCCAGCACGACCTCGCCTTCGCTGGCCGGGCCGGCGTCGAGCAGCGCCTTCATCAGCGTCGATTTGCCGGCGCCGTTGCGCCCCAGCAGCGCCACGCCGGCCCCCGCGGGCACGCGCAGCTTCAGGTCGAACAGCACCCGGCTGTCGCCGTAACGGGCATGCAGCCCGCGCACTTCAAGCATGTGCGGCCTCGTCGCCGAGGTAGACCTCGCGCACACGGGCGTCGTCGCGGATCTGCGCCGGCGTGCCGGAGGCGATCAGCTCGCCGTGGTGCAGCACCGAGATGCGGTCGGCCAGGCCGAACACCACGTCCATGTCGTGCTCGGTGAGCAGCAGCGCCAGCCGGCGCTCGCGCCGCACACGCTGCAGCAGCTGCACCGTGGCCAGCCGCTCGGCCGCCGACATGCCGGCGGTGGGCTCGTCCAGGAACAGGATGCTGGGCTCCAGCGCCAGCACCATGGCCAGCTCCAGGCGCTTGCGGTCGCCGTAGGCCAACGCCCCGGCGATGGCATCGGCCTGCGGCCCCAGTGCGGTTTCGTGCAGCAGCGCGTCGAGCTGGCGCGCGATCGCCGCGGCCCGCGCCGCCGACAGCCCCGCCAGCGGGTTCGATCCGCGCTGCCGCGCCTCGCAGGCCAGCTGCAGGTTGTCGCGCACGGTCAGCTTGCCGAAGACCCGCGCCACCTGGAAGGTGCGGCCGAAGCCGCCCCGCACCCGCGCATGGGCGGGCAGCCGCGTCACGTCGCCGCCGCGGTAGACGATGCGCCCGGCATCGGCCCGCACTTCACCGGTGAGTACCTTGAACAGCGTGGTCTTGCCCGCGCCGTTGGGGCCGATGACCACATGGCCCTCTTCGGGCGCGATGCGCAGGCCCACGTCGCGCAGCACGGGGATGCGTCCGTAGGCCTTGAACAGCCCCGTGGCCTCGAGCAGCGGCGTCACGGCGTGGTCTCCGACGCCGCGGCCTGGCGCTGCGGCGGCCGGCGCGCGGACGCGGCGACGAGCCAGCGCGACAGCAGGCCGAGCACGCCACCCGGCAGCGCCAGCACCACTGACAGCAGCAACAGGCCGGTCACCAGGTCGGAGATGCCGACCAGCGTGCGCGTCACGTAGAACACCGTCGACAGCAGCACCGCGCCGAGCACCGGCCCCCAGAAGTAGGCGCTGCCGCCGAGCAGCGTGTAGAGGATCGGGTTGGTGGAGTTCGACCAGTGCGCCAGCTCCGGCGTGACGATCTGCGTCCAGGGCGCCACCAGCGCGCCGGCCATGGCGGTGGTGAAGCCGGCGAACACGAACACGCTCCAGCGGTGCAACCGCACCGGGATGCCGAGGAACTCGGCGCGTTCGGGCTCCTGCTTGACGGCCTGCAGTGCGCGGCCGAAGGGCGTGGCGATGACCCAGCGCACCAGCGCGATCAGCAGCGCGCAGGCGACGACGATGAAGTAGTAGAAGCGGTCGCCGACCGTGAAGTCCAGCGTCAGCGCGCCGAGATCGATCACCGGCCGCGCCAGGCCGCTCAGGCCGTCGTTGCGGCCGAGGAAGCGGGTGTGGCCCACCAGCAGATGCAGCAGTTCGGCGAAGGCCAGCGTCAGGATGGCGAAATACACGCCCTCGGTGCGGCGCAGCGCCACGCCGCCGACCAGCGCCGCGATGGCCGCGCCCGCCAGGCCGGCCAGCGGCCAGGCCAGCAGGAAAGGCAGGCCCAGCGCTTGCGTCAGCACCGCCGCGCCATAGGCTCCGGCAGCAAAGAACATCGCCTGGCCGAAGCTGAGCACGCCCGACAGGCCGAACAGCAGGTTGAAGCTCAGGCCGAAGACCGCGTTGATCCACACCATGCCGGCGATGAACACCAGGCCGCGGTTCAACACCAGCGGCGCCAGGAAGCCCAACACCACCAAGGCGGCGAGCACCAGCAGGTCGCGCCGCAGCCCGGCGCCGGCAAAGGCAGTGTTCATGCGCGCTTGCCCATCAGCCCCTGCGGGCGCAGCAGCAGGATCAGCGTCATGGCGGCGAAGAAGGGCAGCCCCGGCAGGCCCGGCAGCACCCACTGGCCCGCGGCGTCGATCAGGCCGAGCAGGATCGAGCCGACGAAGGCGCCGGCGATGCTGCCCATGCCGCCGACGATGATCACGCCGAAAGCATAGATGACGAAGCCGCTGGCCAGCGACGGCGACAGCGCCTGGTTGGCCAGCAGCACGCCGCCAGCCAGGCCGGCGAGGCCGAAGCCCAGCGCCACGGTGGCGGTGTAGACGCGGCGCACGTTGATGCCCAGCAGCCGCGCCATCCACGGGTCCACCGCGATCGCCTTGACCAGCCGCCCGGCGCGCGTGCGGTTCATGAACACCTCCAGCGTGATGAAGCTCAGCACGCCGGCGACGATGATGAACAGCGACATGCGCGGCAGCACCGCCTGCCCCAGCACCCAGGCGCCGTCGAGCGCGGCGGGCGGCATGACGCTGTGGTACTTGAGCCCCCACACCAGCTTGGTGGCGCCCTCGCACACCAGCAGCAGCGCATAGGTGGCGATGAGGACGTAGGCGTCCTCGACGCCGGCCAGCCGCCGCAGCACCAGCCGGTCGACGACCAGCCCGAGCAGCGCCACCAGCAGCCCGGCGGCGAGCGTGCCGATCAGGTAGACCGCGGTCGAATCGCTCGCGCCCAGCCACTGCGCGAACGAATAGGCCGCGTAGGCGCCGATCATGAAGAAGCCGCCGTGCGAGAAGTTCAGGATGTGCAGCGTGCCGAACACCAGCGTCAGGCCGGCGGCCACCAGGAAGGTGGCCATGGCCCAGGTCAGGCTGTTGACGAGCAGGGTCAGCAGGTCGGCCATCGTCGCATCAGGCGGTGCGCAGCTTGAGCTTCTGGCCCGGCGACGGCGGCAGGATCACCGACTTGCCATCGACCTTGAGATACTGGCTGACGGCGTAGCCCTTGTCGGTGGCGGCGGGCTCGATGAACACCAGCTCCACGTCCTTGACCGCCTGGTTGTCCTCGGCACGCATGGTGCGCGGCCCGGTCACGGTGTCCCAGGTCAGGCCCTTCAGGTTGGCGATGACGGACTTGGTGTCGGTGGACTTGCCCTTGTCCGCGGCCCGTGCCAGCGCATACACCGCCGCATGGGCTTCGGCGGCCCAGCCCAGCGGCTCCGGGTCCTTGGTCTTGGCCAGGTAGTCGGCGACGAAGCGGTCGCTCATGGCATTGCCCTTGTTGGCCGCGGCGTAGTAGTGCATGCCGGTCCACTGCGGCGGCAGCTGCTGCTTCATGCCGCGCGCCACCAGGAACTCGTTGGCGGCGTCGCACACCACCTTGTAGCGCTGCATCAGGCCGAAGCCGCGCGCCTGCTGGAACATGGTGATGGCGTCGCCGCCATAGGTGGCGTTGAAGCAGCCGTCGGCCTGCACGCGCAAGGCGGCCGTGATGCCGTTGCGGTAGTCGGACACGCCGTAGGGCATGAGCACCGGGTCGAGGATCTCGGGCTTCTTCTTCGCGATGGCCGGGTAGTACTCGAGCAGGCCGTCGACGAAGATGCTCCACATCGTGCGGCCGTATTCATGGTCGGGGATCAGGCCGGTCCAGCGCGTCGCGTCGGGGTACTTCTCGGCCATCAGCTTGGCCTGGGCGCGCCCGCGCGCGTCGGGGCTGTCGCCGGGGCGGAACATGTTCTCCGAATAGGCCTCGTGGTTCATCTTCTCGGTGCCGGCGCCGCAGGTCAGGTGCACGCCCTTTTCCTGCACCATCACCGGCGCCAGCGCCAGCACCACCGCGCTGGAGATGCCGCCGACATGCAGGTTGATGCCCATGCCCAGCAGTTCGCGCGCCGCCGCCAGCGCGGCAGCGGGGTTGGCCTTGTCGTCGCGGATCTCAAGCACGACCTGGCGGCCGAGGATGCCGCCGTTCTTGTTGATCTGCTCGACGGCGATCTCGGCGCCGTTCTTCACGTAGGTGCCGATGAATTCCTGCGGGCCCGACAGCGGCGTGATCAGCCCGATGCGCAGCGGCGCGGACTGCGCCAGCGCCAGCTGCGGAAAGCCGAGCACCGAGGCCCCGGCGGCGCCGAATTGCAGCAGCTGCCTGCGGTTGGGGTTGCGCATGATCGTTGTCTCCAGTTCAGGGGATGGAAGGCAAGCCGCTTTCAGCGGCCGGTGAACACCGGCTTGCGCCGATCGTGAAAGGCCCGCACCGCCTCGGCATGGTCGGCGCTGCGGTTGGACAGGCATTCGTAGGCCAGGCCGGCGTCGAAGTGGGCGTGGAACAGCGCCTTCAGCGGCAGGTTGGTGACGATCTTGGTGTAGCGGATGGCCAGCGTCGCGCCGACGGCGATGCGCTGCGCCAGCGCGTCCGTGGCGGCGTCGAGTTCGGCGCGTGCATGAACTTCGGTGACCAGGCCGATGCGCTCTGCCTCCTGCGCGCTCAACAGCTCGCCGGTGAACAGGTACTTGCGCGCCTTGGCATAACCCACCACCTGCGGCCAGATGAAGGCGCCGCCGTCGCCGGCCACCAGGCCCACGCTGACATGCGGGTCGCCGATCTTTGCGTCGACTGAGGCCAGCACGATGTCGCTGAGCAGCGCCAGGCTCGCACCCAGGCCGGTGGCATGGCCGTTGAGCTTGCAGATCAGCGGCTTTTCCAGGTCGAGCTGGCTGAAGACGATGTCCTTGGCTTCGCGCGACATGCGCTCGAAGGCGGCCGGGTCGTCGACGTGCGACTGCATCCACTCGATGTCGCCACCGGCGCAGAAGGCGCTGCCTTCGCCGGTGAGCACGATGACGTCGGAGTCCGCGTCCTGCTGCAGGTCGGCGAAGACGCGCGACAGCTCGCTGTGCAGGCGGGCGTTGACCGCGTTGCGCTGCTCGGGCCGGTTCAAGGCCAGCGTGAGCACGCGGCCCTGGCGCGTGAAGCGCAGGCATTGATAGTCGTCGAAAAGCATGCTTGTCACCTCGTGAAGGCCGGGCCGGCGAAGCGCTGCAGGAAAGCGCCGGTGGCGCCGAAAAGTTGTTCGTCCACCAGCACGCGGCGCAGGCAGTGGCTGAGCGCGTATTCCTCGGTGATGCCGATGCCGCCGTGCAGTTGCACCGCCTCCTGCGCCAGCAGGCGGCCCTGCGGCGGAATGAAGGCCTTGGCCGCGCAGACCTCGCCGACGCGCGTGACGTCGCCGCTGGCCAGCGCTTCGCACGCCTGGTCGAGCACGGCCTGCGCCTCCTTCAGGCGCAGGAACATGTCGACGCAGCGGTGCACCACCACCTGGTTGTCGGCCAGCGCGCGGCCGAACTGCTGCCGCGTCTTGATGTAGTCCAGCGTCAGATCGAAGGCGGTGTCCATCGCGCCCAGCGCGTCAGCCGCCGCCACCAGCCCACACAGCCAGCGGGGCGTGTCGCCGTCCGCGGCCGGCTGCAGCGCTTCGGCGACACAGTCCTGCAGTTCCAGCGTCGCGGCAGCGCGGCCGTCGAGCAGCGGGTAGCGGCTGCGCCGCAGCCCGGGCGCATCGGCGGCCAGCGCATGCCATTGGCCCTGCACCTGCAGCAGCAGCAGGTCGGCGATGTCGGCGTCGGGCACCACCTCGCAGCGCCCCGTCAGCCGGCTACCCTGCAGCGCGAGCGGGGCATCGAAGGCGCAGGCGATGCGCAGCCCGCCTGCGATCAGCGGCGCCAACCAGCGCGCGCGCTGCGCGGCAGCGCCGTGCACGCGCAGCAGCTCGGCCGCCACCCAGGCCGACAGCAGCGGCTCATTGATGCCCGCCGCGCCGGCATGCCGCGCCAGCAGCGCGATCGAGCCGATGCGCCGGCCCAGGCCGCCATCGGCTTCGTCGCTGGCCACGCTAAGCCAGCCCATCCCGGCCATCTGCGCCCAGACGCCGGCATCGAAACGCCGCGCCTCGGCGCTCAGGCGCTGGCGCCGCTCGAAGGCAAAGTGGTCGCGGCGGTAGCGCAGCGCCGCCTCACCCAGCGCGGCGTCGATCTCGTCGGCGAAGGCATCGCGCTTCACAGTCCCAGCTCCGCCTTGGCGATGATGTTGCGCTGGATCTCGTTGGCGCCGCCGTAGATGGTGGCGGCGCGGCCGTGCAGGTACTCGCGCACCAGCCCCGGGCCCAACAGCGGGCCGACCGCCGCCTGCGCGTGCTCGGCATGCAGGTCGGCCGCGTCGTAGACCGCAGCCATCGGCCCCAGCCAGTCCAGCGTGGCTTCGGCGATGGCCTGCTGCAGCTCCGAGCCGCGGATCTTCATCAGCGAAGCGTCGGCGCCGGCGGGCTGCGTCGGGTCCATGTGCCGCGCCGCCTGCAGGCAGTAGGCGCGCAGCGCATGCAGCTTCAGCTGCATCTCGGCGATGCGCGCACGAAAGGCCGGCGCATCCGCGCGCGCGGGCTCGTCGTCCACCAGCGCCTGCAGATGCGCCAACTGGCGCATCGAGCGCCCCGTCTCGGCGGCGATGACGCGCTCGTTGTTGAGCAGGAACTTGGCGCAGGCCCAGCCCTGACCTTCTTCGCCGACCAAGTTGCGCACCGGCACGCGCACCTCGTCGAAGAACACTTCGTTGACGTGGCGGCAGCCGTCCATCGTACGGATCGGCCGCACTTCGATGCCGGGCGTCTTCATGTCGATCAGCAAAAAGGAGATGCCCTGCTGACGGCGCGATTCCTCGCTCGTGCGCACCAGGCAGAAGATCCAGTCGGCCCAGTGCACGTAGCTGGTCCAGATCTTCTGCCCGCTGACCACGTAGTGGTCGCCGTCCCGCCGCGCGCGGGTCTTCAGCGCCGCCAGGTCGCTGCCGGCGCCCGGCTCGCTGTAGCCCTGCGCCCACCATTCGGTGCTGGCCAGGATCGGCGGCAGGAAGCGTTGCTTCTGCCAGTCCGAGCCGAAAGTGAAGATCACCGGCCCGACGTAGCTGACGCCGAAGGGAATCAGCCACGGCGCACCGCAGGCGGCGCTTTCCTCTTCGAAGATGAAGCGCTGCAACGGCGTCCAGCCGCGCCCGCCCCATGCGCGCGGCCAGTGCCCGGCGACCCAGCCGCGCGGGATCAGCGCGTGCAGGAAATCCAGGTAGTCCTGCTTGCGCAGGAACAAGTTGGACTGCACCCGCTCGCGCACCCGCGCCGGCAGATCCTGCTCGCAGAAGGCCCGCACCTCGGCGCGGAAGGCGGCGGGATCCTGCGGGTCTTGCTCCGGGTAGGCAAGGCTTGCGGAAGGCTGCAACATCACTTATAAAATGAACGATGGTTCATTGCTCATTATTGATGAAGCATCCCGAAACCGCCCCTAGGGAAAACGCGCATGCGCCGCCCCGAACCGGTCTGACCTAGGATCGCGCCCCATGACCGAAATGCGAGCAGGACACGACGACGCCTCCCACGACGGCGTGCCGGCAAAACGCACGCGGCGGCCGCGCCAGCTGTCGCAGGCCTCGCTGCGGGCGCGGGCCGAGCGCAGCGCGCGCACGCGCGATGAATTGATGGCTGCCGCGGCGCGCGTGGTCGGCGAACTGGGCTATCGCGACGCGTCGATCCAGCGCATCACGGCGGCCAGAGGTATGGCGCTGGGCACCTTCTACCTGTACTTCCCGTCACGGCAGATGCTGTTCGATGCGCTGCTGCCGCATTTCGGGCTGCAGATGCTGGACTACGTGCGCGAGCGCATCGGCGCGGAAGAACGCTTCTTCGAGGCCGAGGAGATCGGCTTCCGTGCGGTGTTCGAATATCTTTCGGACCACCCGTGGTTCTGGCGCGTGCTCAACGAGGCCGAGGTCGAGGCCCCGGCCGCATGGGCCAAGCACCATGCCGCCGTGCATGAGCGCTACATCCACTTCCTGACGCGGGCCAAGGCGCGCGGCGAGCTGGAGCGTTACGGCAGGAACGAACTGGCGACGCTGGCGGACCTGCTGATCGCCGCACGCGACTACGTCTACCGCACCCACCTGACCACCGCCGGCAACCCCGGACGCAACGTGCCGAACGCGGTGGTGCGCACCTACCGGCGCTTCATCGAGACCGGGCTGGGCAACCCGCGCGCCTGAAGAGCCTGCGAAGCGCGGGCTCAGGCGGCGCCGAAGCGCAGCGTCACACGCAACCCGCCCAGCGGCGAATCGTCGAGTGCGACGGTCGCACCGTGGCGCTGCGCGACGCTGCGCACGATGGCCAGGCCCAGGCCGCTGCCGCTCTCTTCGCTCGAGGCCCGGCGGTAGAAGCGGTCGAACACGCGCTCGCGTTCGGCCGGCGGAATGCCGGGGCCGCTGTCGTCCACCTGCAGCGTCGGCACGCCGTCGGGCTGCGACACGTGCAGCTCGACGCGTGCGCCGTGCGGCCCGTAGCGCACCGCGTTGTCGGCCAGGTTGCGCACCAGCCCGCGCAGCGCGGCACGGTCGCCGGCGACGAACACCGGCGCCTCGGCGAACAGCTCGAGCTGCGTGCCGCGCGCCAGCGCCTGCGGCACAGTGTCGGCCAACGCCTCGCGCACCAGCTCGCTCAGGTCCAGCCGCTGCATCGCGGCGGCGGCGCCGGGTTCGCTGCGCGCCAGCGCCAGCAGCTGCTCCACCAGCCGCGCCGCACGTTCGATGCCGGCGGCCAGCGCCGCGACGGCGGCGCTGCGTTCGGCTTCGCTGCCGGCACGCTGCAGCAGTTGCAGCTGCAGCTTCAACGCGGTCAGCGGCGAACGCAGCTCGTGCGCCGCATCGGCGACGAAGGCACGCTGCGTTTCCAGCGAGCGGCCCAGGCGCTGCAGCAGCGCGTTCAGCGCCGCCACCAGCGGCGCCACCTCGTCGGGCAGGCCCGCAGCCGGCAGCGGCGCCAGCGACTGCTCGTCGCGCCGCCGCACGTCGGCCGCCACGCGCTGCAGCGGCCGCAAGGCCAGCGCGCTGATCCACCAGGCGGCGGCGGCCAGGAAGGGCGCGAGCAGCAGCAGCGGCAGCACCGCGCGCCAGGCGGCGTCGGCCGCCAGCCTGCGGCGGATGGCCAGCGGCTGCGACACCTGGATCACGCGTGCCGGCATGGCCACGCTGAAGCTGCGCCACACCTGGCCGCCGACGCTCACATCGGCGAAGCCGAGCTGCGCGCGCTGCGGCAGCGCCTCATGGCGCCGCGTGGCATAGATGGCGCGGCCGTCGGAGGTCCAGACCTGGACGACGAAATCGAGCTGCTGGTCGACCAGCGCGCTGGCCTGCGCCGGCGCCACTTCGCCCTGGTCGCGCAGCGACAGCGCCATCTGGCGCAGCTGGTAGTCGAACAACGCCTCGGTCTCGGCGCGCACGTTGCGGTAGGTGATGCTGCCCACCAGCAGCACCGCCGCGGCCAGCAGCGCCAGCACCGCCCACAGCAGCCGCGCGCGCAGCGAGTTCACGAGGAGGTGTCGAGGAAGTAGCCGACGCCGCGCATGCTGCGGATGAACTCGGCACCGAGCTTGCGGCGCAGCTGGTGCACGTAGACCGAGACCGCGTTGCTCTCGATTTCTTCCCCCCAGCCGTAGAGCCGGTCTTCGATCTGCGCGCGCGACAGCACCGCGCCGGGGCGCTGCATCAGCAGCTCGAGCACCGCGTATTCGCGCGCCGACAGCAGCACCGGCTGGCCGTCGCGCGTGACCTGGCGCGCGGCCGGGTCCAGCGTCACGCCGCCATGCGCCAGCACCGGCATCGCGCGGCCGGCCTGGCGGCGCAGCACGGCGCGGATGCGCGCGCCCAGCTCGTCCAGGTCGAAGGGCTTGACCAGGTAGTCGTCGGCGCCGGCATCGAGCCCGGCGACGCGGTCGCCGGGGCCGTCGCGCGCCGTCAGCACGATCACCGGCGTGGCGTCGCCGCGCGCGCGCAAGCCGCGCAGCACGTCCAGGCCGTTTCCCTGCGGCAGCCCCAGGTCGAGCAGCGCCAGGTCGAAGCGTTCGCTGGCCAGCGTAGCCTGCGCCGCCGCGGCGTCGCGCACCCAATCCACCGCATGGCCTTCCATGCGCAATGCGGCGCGCAGCGTGTCGCCGATCATCGGGTCGTCTTCCACCAGCAGGAAACGCATCGCTGCGAGCATAGCCTGCACGCTTGGGCAGAATGACGCACACCTTCGCATCCGGAGACAAGCCTTGAAGATCCAACGACGCACCCTGATCGGCGCCGCCGCCGCGCTGGCCGCACCCGCGATGCTGCGCGCGCAGAGCCTGGAAAAACCGAAGATGACGATCGCCGTCGGCGGCAAGAACCTGCTGTACTACCTGCCGCTGACCATCGCCGAGCAGCTGGGCTACTTCAAGCACGAGGGCCTGGACCTGACGATCGTCGATTTCGCCGGCGGCGCGCGCGCTCTGCAGGCGGTGGTGGGCGGCAGCGCCGACGTGGTCTCGGGCGCCTTCGAGCACACGGTGAACATGCAGTCCAAGGGCCAGCCGATGCGCGCCTTCGTGCTGCAGGGCCGTGTACCGATGATCGTGCTCGGCGTGAACCCGAAGACGATGCCCGGCTACAGATCCGTCGCCGACCTGAAGGGCAAGAAGATCGGCGTCACCGCGCCGGGCAGCTCGACCAACGTGATGGTCAACTTCATCCTCGCCAAGGCCGGGCTGAAGCCGAGCGACGTGTCGATCATCGGCGTCGGCGGCGGCCAGGGCGCGGTGGCGGCGATGCGCTCGGGGCAGATCGATGCCATCAGCAACCTCGACCCGGTGATCACGCTGCTGCTGCGCTCGGGCGACCTGAAGATCGTCTCCGACACGCGCATCGTCGCCGAGTCGGACAAGGTCTTCGGCGGGCCGATGCCGGCCGGCTGCCTGTATGCGCCGCAACCCTTCATCGACAAGAACCCCGCCACCACGCAGGCGCTGGCCAACGCGATGGTGCGCGCCAACAAGTGGATCCAGGCCGCCGGCCCGGGCGAGGTGATCAAGACCGTGCCCGAGAGCTATCTGCTCGGCGACCGCGCGGTCTACGTCGACGCCTTCCTCGCCGCCAAGGGCGCGTTGTCGCCCGACGGTCTGATCCCCGAGGCCGGGCCCGAAACCGCGTTCCGCGCGCTGGCCAGCATCGACCCGGAGATCGCCAAGGCCAAGCTCGACCTGAAGGCGGTCTATACGAACGACTTCGTCAGGAAGGCGATCGCCAAGTACCCGAAGGGTTGAACGCTGTCGCGCAACAACCCCCGAGCTCGGGGGGTGCCGACTCAGGGCTTGGCGAGCAATGCGCCTGAGCTGAGATCGGCTGTATCGGTTGCAGGAGCGTCAGCCGCTTTGCTGATGACCTGATCCAGGTCGAGCACCAATGCGCCATCGGCCTCCTTGACCGCAACGCTGAGCCCCAGGCTGTCGAGCCTGCCCTCGTCGTGAACGCGAATCTTCAAGCCCGGCGGAAAACGGCTGAACGGCTCGAACACCAGCAACGAGGCCATGTCGAGCTTCTGCGCGTTGTCGCTCATAAGGCGTTCCTGGTAGTTCTAAACGAATCAATTACTTGCACAACGAGGGTATTGTGGCTTCACCTTCAAGTTGGCCGCTGGGCCGAAGCGCTGGATCAGCGCGATGGGGCCGCCGTGACCTTCGTCGGCGTTGAGCCGAGCACCGGCCAGCAGATGGCGCGTGACCACACGGACGGCAGCGCCGGATCCCGACTGGGACGTGCAGGCCACCGACGCCGACGGCGCGCCGCTGACTCTCAGCCGCGGCGGCGTCGCCTGCCTGCTGTACCGGCTGGACTCGGTGCTGTCCGACGGCACCGCGCGCGAGCTGCTGCGGACCCTGATCGAGCAGCTCGGCGCGCCGGCGCAGGCGCCGCGTGGGACCCTCTCAGCGCGGCGCGCGCCGCGCTTCGTCGCCTGCCGCCGCTCCCCGTGCGGCCGGCTTCCTGCCGCGCGCCTGGCTCAACTCCCGCTCGCTGCGGCCGATGAAGTGCGCCTCGACCACCAGTACCGCCACGAATGCCTCGGCCGCGGGCGTGAGCGGAAAGGCGGCGCGCCGCACGATGCAGGTGGGCCGCGCAGGCCCCAGCGCGGGCAGCACCATTTCGGCGCAGGCGTTGCGGACCAGTTCGGTGTGCAGCCAGCGCGAAGGCAGCAGCGCCAACAGGTCGGTGCCGGCCAGCAGGGCCAGCGTGCCGATGATGGATTCGCACTGCACGGCCACTCGCGGCACCGGCAGCCCCTGGCTGCGGAACAGTTGCTCGAATTCCGCCGCGCGTTCGCCGCCCTGCCGGGTGACGACCCATTCGGCCCCGCCCAGCGCCTGCAGCGTGCGCGCGCCGGCCAGCGGATGGCCGCGCCGCGCCATCACGCCCAGCCGGTCCGGCAGGATGGGCTCCACCGCGAACTCGTCGCCGATCGCCTCGAAGGGCTGGGGCATCACGGCCAGCTCGATCTCGCCGCGGCGCAGGTCCTGCAGCGACTGGTCGTGAGGCCGCTCGATCACCCGCACCTGCACCCCGGGCTGGCGTCGGCGCAGCGAAGCCAGCGCGCCCGGCAACAGGTTCATCAGGCTCATGCCAGCCATCGCCACGGCCAGCCGCCCGGCGCCACCCTCGCGCAGCTGCCGGACCTCGTCCTCGGCGCGCTGGATCTCGCTGACGGCGGCGCGGGTGCGGGCGACGAAGGCCTCGCCGAAGGCCGTCAGCAGCAGCCCGCGCCCGGAGCGCTCGAACAGCGCCACGCCGAGGTGCTTTTCCAGCTGCTGCAGGCTCTTGGTCAGCGTCGGCTGCGCCAGTCCCAGCTCGCGCGCCGCGGCCCGGACGCCGCCGCAGCGGGCCACCGCGAGCACGTCGCGCAACTGGTTGAGCTTGATGGACATCAGATAGCCAATAGCAATCAATCGGTCGATTTTGTCATCTTCCAGGAAACACCCTTGTTCCCTAGAGTGGCTGCATGCGCCCGTCCGCACGGCCGCCGCCCAACCCAGGAGACCCGTATGTCCCATTCCTCCTCACGCCGGCAGATCCTTGCCGCCATGGCCGCAGCGCCGCTGGCATCGCCCTGGCTGGCAGCGCCGGCCCGCGCCCAGGCCGACTTCCCCGCCGGGAAGCCGATCAAGGTGGTTTGCCCCTACGCCGCCGGATCGCCGGTGGACGTCGCCGGCCGCTACATGGCCGACCGCCTGCAGTCGGTGCTGGGCGCCTGCGTGGTCGAGAACATCGCCGGCGCCGGCGGCACCACCGGCACCGCCGCGGTGCTGCGCGCCCCGCGCGACGGCCACACCTTGCTCACGCAGTTCACCAGCGCACTGGTCACCACGCCCTTCCTGTACCGCACGGCCAAATACGACCCGGTGGAGGACTTCCTGCCGATCTGGTCGATCGCATCGGCCGGCACCGTGTTCGTGGTGGCCGGCAACTCGCCCTACAAGACACTGCAGGACTTCATGGATGCCGCCCGCGCCGCGCCCGGCAAACTCAGTTTCGGCAGCGCCGGCGACGGGTCGCCGCCGCACATCAACGCCGAGATGTTCATGCGCCAGACCGGCCTGAAGCTGGCCCACGTGCCGTACCGCGGCTCCGGCCAGGTGATCACCGACATCGTCGGCGGCCACCTGGATAGCCAGTTCTCAGCGGTTTCGGCGGTGGTCAGCCTGATCGCCGATGGCCGGCTGCGCGGTCTGGCCGTGCTGCGCAACGAGCGCGTGCCGGAACTGCCGGGCGTCCCGACCCTGGAGGAGGCCGGCATCAAGGGCTGGGAGCCGCCGCGCTCGACCTTCGGCCTGTTCGCGCCGGCCGGCACCCCGGCCGCGGTCGTCGAGCGCCTGACCGCCATCCTGACCCAGGCCTACGAGGCCGACAAGCCCGGCCAGGAGCGCCTGGGGAAGATGGGGCTGCGCGGTCCCGTCATCGGCAAGGATCTCGCGGCGCTGGTGCGCAAGGAGAAGGCCCTGTACGGCAAGCTGATCGAGGAAGCCGGCATCCAGCCGCTGTCCTGATGACCGACGCTGTGACCGGCATGAACGACGACGCGGCCCGCGCACTGGACGAGGTGCTCGCCGCGGCCGGCCTGCAGGGCCTGGACCGCGCGGCGCTGACGGTGAGCGGCACCGATCCGATCGTACCCAGCCGCTTCAGGCTGGGCGCCGCGGTGGCCGGTGCGCTGGGGGCGCAGGCGCTGGGCATCGCGCAGATCTGGCAGCAGCGCGGCGGCCGGCCGCAGCAGCTGGTGATCGACCTGGCGCACGCGGCCTACCCGGGCCTGTGCACCTTCCTGCACATCCAGCAGAACGGCCATGCCCTGCCCTTCACCCGCTGGGACGGCCAGGGCCCCAACTTCTTCCCGACCCGCGACGGCCGGCGCTTCTACCTGCTGTACACGGCCAACTACGTGCAGCACTGCCTGCGGCTGCATGCCTTCCTCGGCGCCAGCACCCACCATGTATCCGTGGCCAGGGCCATCGCCGGCTGGGACGGCGAGGCGCTGGAGCAGGCCCTGGCCGAGCAGCGCCTGATCGGTGCCGTGGCGCGCACCCGCCAGCAGTGGCTGGCGCACCCCCAGGGCGCCTGGCTGGCGGACCAGGGGCCGCTAACTCTGGAGCGCATCGGCTCCTCGCCGCCCGAACCCTTCGGACCAGCCGAACGGCCGCTGGCCGGCGTGCGCGTGCTCGACATGGCGCACGTGCTGGCCGGCCCGGTCGCCTCGCGCGTGCTTGCCGAGCAGGGTGCCGACGTCATCCACGTCTCGGCGGCCCACCAGCCCGATGGCCACCTCACCGACATCGACACTGGCCTGGGCAAGCGAACCGCCTTCATCGACCTGGAACGGGCCGATGACCGCGAGCGCCTGCGCACGCTGATCCGAGGCGCCGACGTGTTCATCCAGTCGTGGCGGCCCGGCGCGCTGGGGCGCCGCGGCTTCTCGCCGGAGGCGATCGCCGCGCTCCGGCCGGGCATCGTCCAGGCTTCCCTCAGTTGCTACGGCAGCGGCGGACCCTGGGGCGAGCGCGGCGGCTACGAACCGCTCGGGCAGGCCGTGTCGGGCTACGCGATCGCGGAGGGTTCCACGGATGAACCCCGGCTGGCCTGCACCTTCACGCTGAACGACTACCTGGCCGCCTACCTGGCCGCGGCCGGCATCGTCGGCGCGCTGCTGCGGCGCGCGGCCCAGGGCGGCAGCCACCACGTGCAGACCTCGCTCACGCAGAGCTCGATGTGGGTGCAGTCGCTCGGCGCCCTGCCGCGCCACCTGTGGCCGGACGGCGAGCAGGGCGTGGCCGCCCTGCCCGACGCGCCCGCGCGCTTCTTCCAGCAGACCGCATCGGTGTTCGGCACGCTGCGCCATCCGCGGCCGATCGTGCACTACGGCGAGACGCCGGCGTACTGGGCGCTTCCGCCCTCCCCGATGGGGGCCGGGCTGCCGCACTGGCTGCCCTAGAGCCCGTACGCCGTCAACGAAGCAGACGGCAGACAGATTGTCGGCATAGTTCTTGACGCGTGCCGGCTCTCTTCAAGGTGTTGAGCCACTGCCAGCCGACGGCCGGCAACACCGTGAACAACAGCATCAGAAGCTTCTTCATCGCCTGCCCTCCGCACAAGCCTTGTCAAGCCACCCCGAACACCTTCATCACTTCGTCCCCGAGGTGGTTGATCACCTTGACGGCGATGCGCCCGGTCTTGGGCTTGTCGAACGGCCGCGACACATCGCTGTTCAAAGTGGCCCAGGCCTCGGCGTCGATCTCGGCCTTGAGCGTGGTTTTCAGTGACTTGTACGGATCGGCCGCGCCCAGGAAATAGGCTTGCCGCACGAAGAAGCTTTCTTCGTTGTAGGCGGTGTCGATCATCCACAGCGCGATGCTGTCGGTGCCGCCGCTCTCGATTTCGCCGGTCTGCGGCCGGAACACGTCCACGCCCTTGACGCGCACGCATACCTGCCCGTCGGCCTGCGCCTCGATGCGGATGTCGGGCTCGCCGAAGACCACGAACAGGTTGCCGGCACCGGTGTTCTTCAACTCGCCGGCCATGTGCAGCTCGGGGTTCATGCGCGCCTTGAGCACCGGCACGCGGCCCAGCTTCTCGAACTCGGCGGCGTGCGCCTCGTAGTTGAAGGCGCAGGCGATCAACACGTCGAACTGCGCGTCGGCCGCCTCGCGCGCGGCGCTGACCAGATCGGGCCGCGAGACGGTGCCGAACTCGGGGCCGATGAAGATGGCGGCGCGGCGTTCCTTGTCGCCTTCCAGGTAGCGCCCTTCGGCGCACACGTATTCGCCCGGCCAGCCGACGAGGCTGGTGAAGACGATGCGGTCGGCCTTGTGCGCCTGCTGCACGCCGGCTGCCTTCAGGTTGTCCAGCATGACGGCGGCGAAGTCAGCCTTGGCCTCGTATTCGGCCCGGGGCTCGCGCACGCCATCTATTTGTCCATCCATCAGGCCGTCGTCGACGGCAAGAGCCAGCGTGCGGTGCGGGCTCAGCGAATCCACGGTGAACGGGCCGGCCACGCGCACGCGCTTTCGGTCGTCGTAGGGCTTGTCGTACAGGTACTCGCTGTCGGCCTTGGCCGCGATCGAGGCGTCGATCTCGCACTGGCGCTCGATGCGGCCGGCCCACCAGTCGGCGTGGAGCTTCTTCGCCTTGTCGCTCCATTTGGCATCGGCCTCGCGCGGGATCTGCCATTCCTGCCAGTCGGTTTTCAGCGCGGCGTTCAAAGCTTCGCGCAGCGGCTCCAGCTTCGTCTGCCAGGTGTCCCAGATCACGTCGATCTCGGCGTTGTTGGCGATGCTCTTCAGCGTGACGTGCGGCACGCGCTCGTAGACGAAACCCTGGCGGATGTTGCCGCGCGTCGGCTGGCTGCTGGGCACGCCGCGGGTGACTTCGGCTTCCTTCAACTGGCCTTCGCGGCTGTCGGCGAGCAGGTAGTACGGATAGCGGGCACCCATGATGCGCGCGCGGGCCAGCGCCAGCGCCACGCGCGAGGTGTCGATGGTGATCCAGCGGCGGCCCCATTGTTCGGCGACGTAGGCGGTGGTGCCGGAGCCGCAGGTGGGGTCGAGCACGAGGTCGCCGGGGTCGGTGGCAAGGAGCAAGCAGCGCTCAACAATCCGCTGCGACGTTTGGACAACGTACACCTTGTCCATTGCACTTCCCGACTGCGTATCCGTCCACAAATCGTTTATCGGGAAGACGGGGAAGTCGCCATGAAACCGAACATATGAAATCGAACTGCCGGTCGCCTCCACGCGATCCGCAAACCGCAGTCTGGACATACCGCCTTCGTTGGTCTTCCAGCGCGCAGACATCGAAGGACGAAAGGTCTTTCCCGCAATTTCCACTGGGAACCAGCTTGCGGCGCCTTCACCCTTTTGCCGGCCAAGCGCCTGGCTCGTGAGCGTCTGATAGCGCAGAACGCGGTGTTGGTCGTCCGCTTTCAGGGCCGAGACTTCAGCAGGCTTGAGACGCTGCCTGAGGCCGCCGTCGTGCTGAAGAAACGTGTACGTCTCGTCGCCGTCTTGTCCGAGTGCGCGAGGCAAGAACAGTTGGCGGTATTTCACTCGGCTCTTGTCCTTCGCGTAGAACAAGACGAAATCCGTGGTGCCGGCCAAATTCTCACCGGTTGCGCCGCTGGTTTTCTTGACGGAGATGTGAGCAACGCAGTTCTCGTCACCGAAAACTTCGTCAAGAAGCACTCTGACGCGGTGAACGTTCTCGTCGCCGATCTGCACAAACACCGACCCGCTCTCGGTCAGCAGATCGCGCGCCACCGTCAGCCGATCGCGCAGGTACGTCAGGTACGAATTGATCCCGTCCCTCCATGTATCGCGAAATGCCTTCACCTGCTCCGGCTCGCGGCTGATGTGGTCGCGGTTGCCATCCCGCACATCGCGGCTGGTCGTGCTCCACTGAAAGTTGGAGTTGAACTTGATGCCGTAGGGCGGGTCCAGGTAAACGCACTGCACCTTGCCGCGCAGCCCCTCGCGCTCGGCCAGGCTCGCCATCACCTGCAGGCTGTCGCCCAGGATCATGCGGTTGCTCCAGTTCTGGTCGTGGGCGTAGAAGTCGGTCTTGTCGGCGCCGGCCGGGATGCCGTTGAAGTCGGCGAACATGTCGACGGTGGCGCCGGCCGCAGCCTCGACCGCCTCGCGCCGCTCCCGGCTCTGCCGCAACAGCTCGTCGATCAGCACCTTCGGATGCACCTTTTCCTGGATGTACAGCGGCGGCGCGTTCACTACCAGGTCGGTCCAGTCCTGCGCATCCTTGCCGCGCCACACCAGTTGCGGGTCGAGGTCGGTGTTGCGCTGCTGCTTCTCGCGCGTCAGGCTGTCGGCGTTGGCGGTGCCGCGCGGGTAGTGCACCTGCACCGGCTTCCTGGCGTCGTCGGCCATCAGGCTCTGGTACTCGGCGGTGGGGATGTTGCGGCGCTTGTCGTCGGCGTGCTTCAGCGCGTCCACGCCAGCGAAGGGGACGCCTGCTTTTCTTTTTCTGGTAGCCATGCCTGGGTTTCGCTTTTTTTGGTCAATCTTGCCGCGTGGGCGCTGTGACTGCACGGCCGCGGCCGGCGCCGCCATAGCGGGCCGGCCTACACTGTGCTGCCTGCAGGAGCCCCGCCATGAACTTCAACCTTGAATGTGAACGCGAAGACGATGGCCGCTGGCTGGCTGAAGTGCCTGAACTGCCCGGCGTGCTGGCGTACGGCGGCACCGCTGCGGAGGCCACGGCCAAGGCCGAAATCCTGGCGCTGCGCGTCATTGCCGAACGCCTGGAGCAGGGTGAGGCCAAGCCGCTGGACATCCGTTTCAATCTGCCCGCCACGGCGTGAGCATCTGGCCCTCGGCCAAGGCGCGCCGTGTGCTGGCCGCCCTGCAACGGCTGGGCTGGCAGGTGAAACGGCAGACAGGTTCGCACAAGACGCTGACGCGCCCGGGTTGGCCTGACGTGGTGTTCGCCTTCCACGATGGCGACGAGATCGGCCCGAAAATGCTGGCGCGCATCGCCAAGCACACCGGGCTGGCGCCCGAAGACCTGTAGACAGCCTGGTAGTGCAGGCGCGATGCGCCTGCACCACGATTCGGATGGCGGCACGGGTGGATCGCAGGGCTTCAGACGGCTTCATGGCGGCAGTGGGGAACGGGAAGGCTGTTTGAGCGGTTCATGCTATCGCTGGCGATGCCGGGTCACGGCGCGCGCCCCGGCGCCGGCAGGCCCCGGAAGGTGTCGAAGTCCACCGCGGTCTCGTGCCTGCGCGCGTTTGCCGCCGCGATGTCACTTGCATCTTCAAGTTGGCGTTCAACAAACTGCGCGAAGTCGGCTTCGAGATCGTTCGCCGAGCGGAACTCGGCGAAGGCCCAACGTCCGAAGCTGCCCAGCGCGTTCACCCCCGGCACCCACTGCGTCGTCATGGTCTCGGCCTTGGCGACGGCGTCTTCGCCGCGGAAGCCCTTGATCTCGACCACCAGGTTCAACGCATCGGCCTGGCCTTCGCCGCCGCCTTTGTCATTGATGCGCACGATGAAGTCCGGCCGGTACTGCCGCTGCACGCCACCCAGGCGGTACGGCACCTCGAAACCCAGGCTGTGGTTCTTCACGTAAGACAGCACGCGCGGGTGCGCCTCGGCCACGCGGCAGAACTCGGCTTCCCAGCCGCTGTCGAGCACCACCCAGTTGACGTGGCTCTTCGGCGGCGGGCCTTGCGTGGCCCACAGGCTTTGCTTGACGGTGCTGAAGTTGACGTGCCGTGTGCTGCCCGTCGGGTTGAACGGGTCGAGCACCACGCGCACCGCGTTGCCTCCCGCCAGCGTCGCGCTGATCGCCGCATGGATGCGCTCGCAGGCGATGTCGGTGATCTCGCCGTGCATCACCTGGGCCTTCCAGGTGCCGCCGGCGCACTTCAGGTGGTCGCGCACCCACTCCTGGGCGATGCCCTTGAGCTGCCCGAACAGGTGCAGCTTCGGGTCCTGGCCGGGGTCGCGGTACTTGCGGTACAGCAGGTGCCTGGCCAGGTGGAAGGCGATCGTGTTGTCGCGCGTGTCTTCCAGGTGCTGCACCGTCAGGTCGACGCCAACGCCGACGATGCCCAGGTTCTGCGTGGTGGACGGCCCCACCAGTTCGGGCGTGAGGATGAGGTCGGAGTTCGTGCCGAAGCTGGCTTTCAGCCGCTCGGCCGGCAGCTCGACGCGATAGCCGGCGGCGCGCGGGAAGCGGATTTCCAGCGCATCGCGCTCGGGGCTGAGGGCCATCACGCGGGTGGTCTTCACCGGCGGCTTGGGCGGCACCACCACCGGCTTGGCGGCGAAGTCGAAGGGGATGCCCAGCACGTCGGCATATTCCACGTCGAACAGGCCGTCGGCGTTCAGTGCATAGCTCTGGCGGCGCAGCGCACGGCCGACCACCTGCTCGCACAGCAGCTGCGTGCCGAAGGCACGCACGCCGAGCACGTGGGTCACGGTGTTGGCGTCCCAGCCTTCGGTGAGCATGGAGACGCTGACGACGCAGCGGATGCCTTCGCCCAGCTTGCCGGGCTTGCCCACGGTGTTCATCACCTCGCGCAGCAGGTCGGCGTCGGTCAGCTTGTCGGCCGCGGCGCGGTCGCCGGTGCGCTCCATGATCTCGCGGCGGAATCGCTCGATGGTGTCGGCCTCGATGTCGCGGAAGCCGGGGTCGAGGGCTTCGCCCGATTCGAGCTGTTCGCTGTCGATCAGCAGCGTGCGCGGACGGGCGAGCTTGCGGCCGTGCTCGTCGTAGTTGCGGAAGAGCTCGAGGCGGCCGTTCTCCAACGTGGTGCCGCCTGCATCGTTGATGCGCTCGAAGCCGCAGACGTAGTCATAGACCAGTTTCGAGGTGGCCGTGTTGTTGCACACCACGATGAAGACCGGCGGCACCTCGATGCCTTGGGCCTGCCAGCTGTCGAAGATCTTGGCGTAGTGGCCGTACAGCGCCTCGATCGCGGTGTACAGCTCGGTCGGCAGGGCCAGCGGATCCAGCTTGCCGGCGCTGCGCACGCCCTTCTTGGGCATGCGCTTGCCGATGTGCTCCCACAGGTTGCGGAACTTCGGCGCGTCGGCGCCGCTGATGTTGTCGGACACCGGCACGCGCGGCAGCTTGACGATGCCGCACTCGATGGCGTCCATCAGCGAGAAGTCGCACATCGTCCACGGGAACAGCGTGCCTTCGGCGTAGCCAGAGCCGCGCAGGAAGAACGGTGTGGCTGACAGGTCCAAGACCACGGGCACGCCGAGCTTGCGCTTCACGGCCTCGATGCCGCTGATCCACAGGCGGGCGGCCTCGTTGTTCTTCTTCGCCTCGTCCTTCTCGTCGCCCTTCAGATCGTCGATGTCGGCTTCGGCTTCCTTCGGCTTGGCGCGGTAACAGTGGTGCGCCTCGTCGTTGATGACGAGCACGTTCTTGATGCCCATCAGTTCGGGCATCACGCGCTGCAGCATCTGGCCTTCGGTCTCCAGCGTCTGTAGCGCGGCGCCGCGGCCCTGCAGCAGCGCCCGCCCCGCAGCCGTGACCTCCAGTGTCTCGCGCAGCTTGAAGGCGTGGTAGTTGGTGATGACGATGACGGCACGCTTGATGTCGCCGAGCATGTCGCCGGGCACGATCTCGCGCGCGACGTAGTAGCTTTCGGGATCCTGCGGCAAGAGCACGCGCAGGCGGTCCTTGATCGTCAGGCCCGGCGCGACGACGAGAAAGCCGCGGGTGAACTGCTTGCTGCCCGAGTGGCGCACTGCGTTGACGGTCTGCCAGGCAATGAGCATGGCCATCACGGTGGTCTTGCCGGCGCCCGTGGCCAGCTTCAGTGCGATGCGGAACAGGTCCGGGTTGGACATCGCATTCGAGCCCGCCAGATGGTCCCGGAACTTCTTGCCGGTGGCGCCCAGCTTGGGCGCCACTTCGGTCAGCCAGATGGCGGTCTCGACCGCTTCGATCTGACAGAAGAAGGGGCGCACGCCCTGGAACGGGTGCTGACGCCAGTGCTGCAGCAGGCGCGCGGTCGCCGGCGTGACCTGCCACTGCTGCGGGTTGGGCAGTGCGCGCCAGGTGTCGACGCAGCCGCGCAGCTCGTTGATGATGGGCGTGGGGTCGTACTTCTGCTCGGCGGTGCTGAGCCCCGCGTCGTCGGCGATCAGCTCCAGTTCGACCTGTGCGGCCGGGCCCTTCGGCACCTTGCGCTTCTTCGCCTTGGGCACCGGGGTGATCAGGTCCGAACGACGGCGCGACTCGATCAGCACGTTCGTGGGCTGACCGTCCGCGTCCAGCTCCCAATGTCGGACAGGGTAGGCGTAGGGTGAGTTGACGACCGGCTTTTCGTAGAAGCTCATGGGCTGGCGGCAGTCCGATATTTGATGGGCCGGATTGTCGGAAGATCGACACCGTCGCCCGCCGATGGTACAGACGCACATCGAAGCCCGACACCGATCCTTCTGCTGCCGACGGGCTTGTTCGACAATCGGCAGGTGACTCGAACAACCGCGCAGAGGCCGATCCGATGAGCACCGTACGGCAGTGGCCGGACGATACGCGCATGACCCATGTCGGGTGCAGTCCGGGACACCCGGCCGAACCATGACCAGCGCCCAGGTCATCGTGCTGGCGATGCCGGTGTTCCTGCTGGCCATCGGCGTGGAGTTCGCCATCGGCCTGCGGCGCCAGCGCAATACCTACCGGCTCAACGACACGCTGGGCAGCCTGGGCCTGGGCGTGATGAGCCAGGTGGCCGACGCCTTCGGCACGCTGTTCAAGGTGGCGATGTACAGCTGGGTGTTCAGCCGCGCGGCGCTGTTCGAGCTGTCGGCGTCTTCGGCGTGGGTCTGGATCGGTGCCTTGCTGGGTTACGACTTCTGCTACTACTGGCTGCACCGCGCCGGCCACCGCGCCGGCGTGCTGTGGGCCGCGCACGTGGTGCACCACCAGAGCGAGGACTACAACCTCGGTACGGCGCTGCGCCAGACCAGCAGCGGCTTCCTGCTCGGCTGGATCTTCTACCTGCCGCTGGCGGTGGCGGGCGTGCCGCCGCTGGTCTTCGGCACGGTGGCGCTGATCGACCTGCTGTATCAGTTCTGGGTGCACACGCAGCAGGTCGGCAAGCTCGGCTGGTTCGACCGCTGGTTCTGCAGCCCCAGCAACCACCGCGCGCACCATGCGGTGAATGACCGCTATCTGGACAGGAACTACGGCGGCATGCTGATCGTCTGGGACCGGTTGTTCGGCACCTTCGCCGAAGAGGACGAGCGCGATCCGGTGGTCTACGGCACGCGCGCACCGCTGCGCAGCTTCAACCCCGTATGGGCCAACCTGCAGGTCTACCGCGAGCTGTGGCTGGACAGCTGGCGCACGCGCTCGTGGGCCGACAAGCTGCGCGTGTGGCTGAAGCCGCCCGGCTGGCGTCCGGCCGACGTGGCGGCGCGCTGGCCGAAGCCGGCCTTCGACATCGCGGCGCTGCAGCGCTTCGATCCGCCGCTGCCGCCGCGCGCGGCGGCGCTGGCCGTGGCGCTGTTTGCCGCCGCGCTGGCGGGCCTGGGGCTGTTCCTGTGGCACGTGCACCGGCTCGCGCTGACCGAGCAGCTGCTGGGCGGCGCGGCGATCATCGCCGCGCTGTGGACCATCGGCGCGCTGACGCGGCCGCGGCGTGTTTCGGTGGACGCAGGCGTCGAGCCCGAGCGCGCCAGCAAGGAGCTTTCCCTTTGAGCAACCCCGCCCTCGACCTGCGCGGCATCCGCTGCACCTTCGTCAGCAAGGACGCACCCGGCCAGCGCTACACCGCGGTACAGGACGTGAGCCTGAGCGTCGGCGACGGCGAGTTCGTGTCGGTGGTCGGTCCCACCGGCTGCGGCAAGAGCACGCTGCTCAACGTCGCCGCCGGGCTGCTCGCGCCGAGCAGCGGCACGGTGCAGGTCTTCGGCCAGCCGCTGGCCGGCATCAACGCACGCGCCGGCTACATGTTCCAGAGCGAAAGCCTGATGCCCTGGCGCACCGCGCTGCGCAACGTCATGGCCGGGCTGGAATTCCGCGGCGTCGCCGAAGCCGACGCGCGCCGCCAGGCCGAGGACTGGCTCAGGCGCGTCGGCCTGGGTGGCTTCGGCGACCGCTATCCGCACCAGCTGTCGGGCGGCATGCGCAAGCGCACCAGCCTGGCGCAAACGCTGGCGCTGGACCCGGACATCATCCTGATGGACGAGCCGTTTTCGGCGCTGGACATCCAGACGCGGCAGCTGATGGAAAACGAGGTGCTCGATTTGTGGGCGGCCAAGAAGAAGGCCGTGCTGTTCATCACCCACGACCTGGACGAGGCGATCGCGATGAGCGACCGCGTGCTGGTGCTGTCGGCCGGGCCGGCGGCGCGGCCGATCGGCGAATTCAGCGTCGACCTGGCGCGCCCGCGCGACGTGGCCGAGGTGCGCACCAGCCCGCGCTTCATCGAGCTGCACCGGGCCATCTGGGACGTGTTGCGCGAAGAGGTGCTGAAGGGCTACCGGCAGCAGCTGGCGGCGTGACGGACCGCGGCGGCAGCGCGCGCGACACCGCCCATGCCAGATGCCCGGCGGCGGCGTTCGGCAGCGTGCTCTTGCCGCAAACTGGCGGCCACGCTCGGCAGGCGCGGGCTCAGGCCGGCGGCTCCAGCAGCACTTCGTGGCGGATGCGCACCGCCGAATTGCGCGGCACGATCCTGCCGCCGTGCGCCAGCAGCAGCGTGCGCGCGAAGGCGGCGCCGAACAGCAGGATCAGCGACGAGTAGTAGACCCACAGCAGGATCAGCACCACCGAACCGGCTGCGCCGTAGGTGGAGGCCGTCGCGGTATAGGCCAGGTACGCGGCGATCGCATAGCGCCCGCAGGAGAACAGCAAGGCCGTGACGAGCGCACCGGCGGCCACGTCGCGCCACTTCAGCACCACGTCGGGCAGCACCTTGAAGATGGCGCCGAACAGCAGCGTCGAAGCGAACAGCGACACCAGCACTTCGCCGCCGCTCATCAACGCGGCCACGCCGGGCGCGAACTGGTGCGTGAAATGCAGCAGCGCGCGCAGCGCGACGCCGAGCAGCAGCGACACCAGCAGCACGAAGCCGATGGCCAGCACCACCGTCAGCGACAGCAGCCGCGTCTTCAGCAGGCCGAAGAGGCTGCCGCGGCCCGGGCGCGCGGCCACGCCCCAGATGCTGTTCAGCGCATGCTGCATCTGGCCGAAGACGGTGGTGGCGCCAAGGATCAGCGCGGCCGCGCCGAGCAGCGTGGGCAGCAGGCCCGAGGCCTGGATGCGCGAACGCAGCACCGCCTGCTGCACCGCGGCCGCGGCCTCGCGGCCCATCAGATCCTGCAGCTGCGCGACGATCTGCCCCTGGGCTGCGTCCTCGCCGAGCACCACGCCGATCACGGCCACGGCGATGATCACCACCGGCGCCATCGAGAACAGCGTGTAGAAGGCGAGCGCGCCGGCGTGGCTGAAGGCATTGCTGTCGAGCCACAGCCGGACCGCATCGCGCGTGATGCGCCACCAGCGCGCGGGAACCTGGGCATTCATGGATGCGGGCCTCGTGTGCATGATCGGCCGCAAGAATACGACGCACGCCGGGCCGGGCTCGACGGCCTGGGCGGGCGCGCCGATCAGCGCGCGCGCCCGGCGATGCGCCCGCTCGTGTACGGGTGCACCGAACAGACATGGTCGAAGCTCCCGGGCGCGTCCGCTACAGTCCCGCTGCGCCGCTGTCCGCCGCTGACCGACACCCTCGATCTGCCGGCCGCTGCGAGATTTCCGAAACCCCTGGTCCAGGCCCGAATCCATGTCCGCCCCCACCCATTGGTTCTTCTGGGCTGCGCTGTCGGCCTGCTTCGCGGCACTGACCGCGATCTTCGCCAAGGTGGGCATCACCGGCATCGACTCCGACTTCGCGACGCTGGTGCGCACGGTCATCGTCATCGCCGTGCTCGCGCCCTTCGTCTGGCTCGCCGGCAAGTGGAGCAACCCGTTCGCGCTGCCCGGCAAGTCGCTGCTCTTCCTGGCGCTGTCCGCGCTGGCCACCGGCGCGTCGTGGGTCTGCTATTTCCGCGCGCTGCAGCTCGGCGAGGCGTCGAAGGTGGCGCCGGTGGACAAGTTCAGCCTCGTGCTGGTGGCCATCTTCGCGTTCGTGTTTCTCGGCGAACGCCCGTCGCCGCGCGAATGGCTGGGCATCGGCATGGTCGCCGCGGGCGTGCTCGTGCTGGCCTTCAGGCGCTGATGGCCCCGTCCGACCGGCGCAGGCCGCTGCCGATCCGCGCGAACCTGCGGATCAGGCTGTAGGCGCGGCGCAGCGCTTCGGTCAGCTCGCGTTCCAGCGCGTTCGGCCGCAGCAACGCAGAGCCGTTCGCTGACGGCGCGCCGAGCTGCAGCTCGATGGCGGCGCGCTCCAGGCTGCGCACCTGCGGCTTGGCCTGCATCACCGTGCGGGCCAGCGCCTGGTCGGCTTCGCCCACCGCGCGCACCGCGCGGCGCAGCTCCTGCGCGACCGCAGCGGCGAGCAACCGCAGCTGTTCGCGCGCCGCCGCGCTCATCACGGTGCCGCGTTCGTGGTGGCTGCGATGCAGCGGGACCATTTCGCGGTCGATCAGATCGCCGAGCGACTCGAGGTAGTCGGCCGCCTCGATCAGGTCGACGACGGCGAGGCCGACGTCGGGCGGCAGCTCGGGTCCGAGCAACTGCTCGGCGAAACCCACGATCGCCGCGTGGTGGCGGCCGATCTCGAGTTCGGCCGCATGGATCGCATCGAGCGCGGCCGGGGGGCCGTCGAGGATCGCCTGCATCGCGGCCTCGAGCTGGTCGGCGGCGCGTTCGCCCAGGCGCTGCACTTCGCTGCGCAGCGCGTCGACGGCCATCGCCGGCACCTCCAGCAGCACGGCATTCAACGCCGGTGCCGGGGTGTCGGCTGCGCGCGGCGCGGGCTCGTCGCCGAAGATGCGCACGATCAGCGCCGCCATCTGGTGGGTGAAGGGCAGCAGCAGCAGCACCATGCTCAGGTTCAAGATCAGGTGCACGTTGGCGATCTGGCGCGGCACCTCGTAGGCGAGCTGTTCGGCCAGCGGCAGGCCCTGCGCGCTGGGCGAGACGGCGCGCGTGATGGCCTCGAGCGGGCCGATCAGCGGCAGCCAGATCAGCACCATCAGCACCTTGAAGGCCACCAGCCCGACGGCGGTGTGCAGCGCGGAGCGCGGCTGTCCGATCGAGGCCAGCAGGCCGGTGACAGTCGTCCCGATGTTGGCGCCGAACACCAGCGCGATGCCCGCGTCCAGCGGAATCAGCCCCTGCGTAGCGAGCGCGATGACGACGCCGAGCGTCGCCGTCGACGAGTTGACGACCGCGGTGAACGCCGCGCCGATCAGGATGCCGGGCAGCGGGCTGGTCATCGACGCCATCAGGTCGAGGAAGGGCTGGTGCGTACGCAGCGGATGCATGAAGCTGGACATCAGGCCCAGGCCGATGAACAGGATGCCCAGCCCCATGACGACGCTGCCCGTCAGGCTGACGATGCGCCTGGCCTTCCACATCGACAGCCCGAAGCCGGCGGCGGTCAGGATGTAGGACAGGTTGCTGATGTCGAAGGCGATGATCTGCGTCGTCACCGCCGAACCCACCGCGGCGCCCATGATGACGGCCAGCGCCTGCGCGAGCGTGAGCACGCCGGCCGTCACGAAGCCGATGGCGATCAGCGAGGTCACGGTCGAGGACTGCACGACCGAGGTGATGCCCATGCCGGTCAGCAATGCGCTGAAGCGGTTGTGCGCCAGCGTGGCCATGATGGTCTTGAGCCGCGAGCCGGCCATTGCCCGCATCGCGTCCGACATCATCGACATGCCGTGCAGGAACAGCGCCAGCCCGCCGACTAGACCGATCAGCATCGGCACCAGGGCCAGACCTTCGTGCGCCATCAGAACACGTCCGGCACCACGCGGCGCTTGGCGTCGTCGGGCACGTAGCCCTTGGGCTGCTTGTCGCGCTTGCCCAGATCGGGCTTGTCGAAGGGCACCCGCTCGTACGGGATGAGGCTGAGCAGGTGCGAGATGCAGTTGATGCGCGCGCGCTTCTTGTCTTCGGAGTCGACGATCCACCACGGCGCCTTCTCCGCGTCGGTCAGGCGGATCATTTCGTCGTAGGCCACCGAATAGTCCCACCAGCGCCTGTAGGAGGCCACATCCATGGGGCTGAGCTTCCACTGCCGCAGCGGGTCGCGGATGCGCTGCCGGAAGCGCCTCTCCTGCTCCTGCATGCTGACTTCTAGAAAGTACTTGATCAGGACGACGCCCGAATCGATCAGGTAGCTCTCGAAGCTCGGCGTCAGCTTCAGGTAGCGCCTGGCATCGTCGTCGCTGCAAAAGCCCATGACGCGCTCGACGCCGGGGCGGTTGTACCAGCTGCGGTCGAAGATCACGATCTCGCCGGCCGCGGGCATGTGCTGGATGTAGCGCTGCAGGTAGACCTGCGTCTTCTCACGGTCGTTGGGCGCCGGAAGCGCGACGACCCGGAACACGCGCGGGCTGACGCGCTCGACGATGCGCTTGATCATCCCGCCCTTGCCCGCGGCATCACGCCCTTCGAAGACGACGACGATGCGTGCGCCGGTCTTGACGACCCAGGACTGCAGGTACGCGAGTTCGACCTGCAGCCGTTCGATCTCCTCGAGGTATCTCTTCTTTGCGGCGCCGGACTTGCCATCCTCGCGGTTCGCTTCGCTGTCGCGCTTCTTGTTCATGAATCGCTCCACGCACTGAGCTGGCGATGATCGAGACCGATTGTCGGGTTTCGCAAGAGCATCTGCCTACAGGCGAACGTCCCCGCGGTGCGGCGCCGGCGCGCTCAGCGCGCGAAGAAGGGCGCGGTCTCGAACACCGGGCCGGCGAAGCGCTGCCCGTCCAGCGCCAGGCTGCGCTTGAGCACGAAGTCGAACATCAGCACGTTGTGGTGGCGCAGCTGCAGCAGCGGCTCGAGCATGTCGGCGGCCAGCAGCCCGCGCGCCACCAGCTTGCGCAGGTCGATCAGCGGCGGCACGCCGGGCAGCGGGTAGTCCGAGCCGTTCAGCAGCCGGCCCTGCCAGTCGCGGCGCGACAGCAGCGTGGGAATCACATCGACGCGGTTGGCCTGCACCACGGCCGAGATGTCGCCGAAGAGCACGCCGCGGTACTGCGGCTCGTCCATCAGGCGCACGAACAGATCGAAGTTCGAGGGCTGGCCGCTGCCGCCCTGGGATTCGATCTCGTCGCCGTGGCCCAGCGACGCGCAATGCGCGACGATGACGCGCACGCCCGCTTCCAGCGGACGGCGCAGGCGCAGCGGGTTGCCCAGGTGCTCGCCGAAGCCGACCACTGCCTGCTCGTCGCCGGCATGGGTGATCAGCGGCAGCTTCAGCGCCGCCAGCCGGGCGTAGAAGGGGTCGCAGCGCGGGCTCGCCGGGTCGATGTTCTGCGCGCTGGGAAGCCACTTGATGGCCTTGGCGCCGCGCGCCACCGCCGCATCCATCCGCTGCAGCGCCTGCGGGTCGTAGGGGTGCACCGAGGCCACCCACTCGAAGTGCGCCGGGTACCGGGCGGCCAGGCCGGCGAGGTGGTCGTTGCCGGCGTAGTAGGTCGACAGCTGCTGCATCGGCGCGCCGGCCTCGTCGCGCGCCCAGTCGAAGGCGAAGAGCATGGCCTTGAAGCCGGGCGGCATCGCGCGGCACTGCGCCAGCAGATGTTCGGCGAAGCTCAGGTCGATGCGCCCGGGCCGGTCGTCGATGCAGGACGCATTGATGTAGATCTTGCGGCGCAGGTATTCCTGCGCGTTCCACCACCGGTTCATGCGCGGGTTGAACCACAGCCCGCTGCCGGAGTCGCCGTCGCCGAAGAGGTGCAGGTGCGTGTCCCACACCTTGGCCGCGTCCAGCCCCTGCCAGGCGCCGCGCACGCGCGGGTCGTCGCGCAGCGCGGCCGGCATCTCGCTCAGGCACTTGTTGAGCAGCCCGTCGCGCAGCGACAGGTCGAAGCCGGTCAGACCCGCCAGCGCGGCAGCGCCGAGCAGCGCGCGGCGCCGCAGGCCGGGGAGGGGAAGACTCATTTTGCAAGCAGGTTCTTGTAGAGGACGCCGCCCTTCATGATGAGCACGAAGCTCTTGTCCGGCGCGGCCACCAGACTCAGGTCCTGCAGCGGGTTGCCGTCCACCAGCAGCAGGTCGGCGAACGCGCCTTCTTCGACCACGCCCAGCTTCCCCGGATAGGGGTTGCGCGGGCCGGACAAGCGCAGCAGCTCGCCGCCGGCACTGGTGGCCATGGCCAGCGCTTCGGCGGGCGTGAACCAGGTCTGCATCAGCGCCAGGTTCGCGCCCTGGCGCGTGGCGTTGACGGCCGAGAACAGGATGTCGGTGCCCCAGACGAGCTTGAGCTTGTATTTCTTCGCCAAGGCCACCGTGTGCTCGGTGCCGGCGAACACCTGGCGCAGCCGCGCCATGCTCGACGGCGGCATCAGCGGCACGAAGCCGTCGTCGACGAAGGGCTGGAAGCTCAGCCAGATGCCCTTGCCGGCGATCAGCTGCGCGCTGCCCTCGTCCATCAGGTGGCCGTGTTCGATGACCTTGACGCCGGCAGCGATGGCGCGCTCGATGGCCTCGGGCGTGTAGGCGTGCACGCCGACGTAGGTGCCCCAGTTGGCCGCCGCCTGCACCGCGGCGCGCAACTCCTCTTCGGTGAAGGTCGAGGCATCCAGCGGGCTGTGCGGCGAGGCCACGCCGCCGCCGGCCGTGAGCTTGATCTGCGACGCGCCCAGCAGCAGTTGCTCGCGCACGCGCAGCCGCACTTCGTCGGGCGAATCGGCGAGCTGGCTGGCGTTGAGCGCGCCGGTCAGCGGCGGCGGGGCGCCGATGCGGCGCGGCAGTTCGTGGAGCGCGCGGAAGTCGCCGTGCCCGCCGGTGATGGTGATCATCGCGCCCGACGGGTAGATGCGCGGGCCGATCACCAGGCCGTCGTCGATGGCGCGCTTCAGCGCGAACGACGGCCCGCCCAGGTCGCGCACGGTGGTGAAGCCGCGCATCAGCGTGGCCCGCGCCTCGGCGGCGGCGAGCAGCGTCAGGTAGCCGAGGTCGCCCTCCAGCGTCAGCGCCATCGACGGCGCCGCGAGCATGGTGTGCCAGTGGTTGTCGATCAGCCCGGGCATCAGCGTGCGCCCCTGGCCGTCGATGACGGCGGCGTCCGGCGGCGGCGTGATCGGCGCGGCGGAGATGCGCTCGATGAGTTCGCCGCGCACCAGCACGTGGCTGGGACCGGACAGCGCCGTGCTCCTGCCGTCGTAGATGCGCACGTTCTGCAGCAGCGTGGCCGGGGCTTGCGCCCAGACGCTGCCGCCCAGCACCAGCAAGGCGGCACCCAGCCAGGCCGGGCGCAGGCGGGGAATGTTCATGCGGCCTCCGGTCGGCGCTCAGGGCTTGGGCTTGGCGGCGGTGCCGATGCCCTCTTCGATGCGCTGCATGACGAAGTCGAAGAAGGGGTTCGAGGACATGCGCGCCAGCGAATCGATGCTGACGATCAGCGTGCCGCGTTCGCCGCGCGTGGCCATCGCGCCCAGGTTGGCGCCGTAGTCCTCGCTGGTGTCGGGCTGCAGGCCGTACAGCGAGTCGTCCAGCGGGAACGGAAGCGCCAGGTGCGACAGCGAGAACACGCCGGGCGGGAAGCTCAGCCCCAGCTCCTGCACGGTTTCGGTGGTGCTGCCGGCCTCGATGGTGCGCGCCAGTACCTGGTCGCTGTGCGGGCCGATGTTGGTGACCAAGGTACTGCGAAAGCTGCGCGGCGGCTCGGGCAGCAGGCGCGAGACGATGGTGTCGGTACTGCGCCGCAGCAGCGGCCCGAAGCGGGCGCTGCGGTTGATGTCGAACAGCACCAGCTCGCTGCCGTTGGCCGGCAGCTTGGCATACAGCGCGCTGACGATGGCGCGCGTGCTGACGGTGAAGTCGACCACCGACTGGAAGGTCAGCACCGGCGGCAGACCGCGCAGGTTGTCCTCGCGCGCGTGGCGGTCGATCTGCGCCTGCAGCCGCCGCGCCACCAGCGACGACTGGCGCGCGCCGTTGACCGGGAAGCTGTTGTACTTGAAGGGGTTGAATTCGGGCACGATGCCCAGCCACGCGGCCTTGTCGAAGGCCGGGAAGAAGGCCGGCCAGCCGAACACGCCGGCAAAACGCGCCATGGCGGTGATGCCGATCATCGGGGCGAACAGCACGATGCGCTCCGGCTTGGGCAGAGCCGGATCGTCGAGCACGTCCAGCGCGTACTTCATCGCCAGCGCGCCGCCGTTGGAGAAGCCGACCACGTGCAGCGGCGCCGGTACCGGCGCCAGGCGCCGCGCCTCGCGCACCGCCAGGTGCGTGGCCGCCATCCACTGTTCCCACTCGACCTTGCCCAGGCCGGCCGGCACCGTGCCGTGGCCGGGCAGGCGGATGGCCACCGCCACGTAACCGTCCTGCACGTAGCGCCGCGCCACGTGGCGCAGGCTGTAGGGCGAATCGGTCAGGCCGTGCAGCAGCACCACCGCGCCCGCCGGCTGGCCCTCGGGCCGCATCACGTAGGAGCGGTTCCAGTCCTGCTTGAATCGCCCTGGGTAGAGCGGGCTGCCGCTGTAGTAGCGGTTGGATTCGACGCGGTCCTCGGGCTCGAGCTGGTCCGTGACCTCGGTGCGCACCTCGTCGAAGAGCTTGTTCTCGATGGACAGGTAGCCGGCCCAGTCGAGCTTGGCGATCTGTTCGGCCGAGGCCTCGTGCGGCGCGAAGGTGTGCCAGCGCGCCAGGTGCGGCGCGCGCAGCGCGTCGTAGGCGCGCCAGGCGAAGACCGCGACAAACAGCGCCGCGACCACCGCCAGCACGCGCTTGACCATCTTGCCCGCCGTCGCCTTCATCGTTGCACCTGCCAAGCGCGCACGGGCGCGAGCGGCGAATCATACGCGGCACCATCGGCAACAATGCGGCGCCACCATGGGAGACGACCGCATGCCGACGATCCGCGTCCGCGCCGCGCGCGACGATGAATACGAGGTCTGGATGCCGCTGTGGCGCGGCTACCAGGCCTTCTACCAGGTGGACATCGCCGAAGACGTGAGCCGCCTCACCTGGCAGCGCTTCTTCGACCCGGCCGAGCCGATGCGCTGCGGCTTCGCCGAGCTCGACGGCGCGGTGCGCGGCCTGGTGCACAGCATCGACCACCGCAGCTGCTGGATGAAGGAATATTCCTGCTACCTGCAGGACCTGTTCGTCGCGCCCGAGTGCCGCGGCCAGGGGCTGGGCCGCCGGCTGATCGAGCATGTCTATGCGCAGGCCAAGGCGCGCGGCTGCGCGCGCGTGCACTGGCTGACGCACGAGACCAACACCGAAGCCATGAAGCTCTACGACCGCATCGCCGACAAACCCGGCTTCGTGCAGTACCGCCACGCGCTCTGACGCCCCACGCGATGTGGCAACGCCTGAAACCGCAGCCGGGCAACCTGCGCGTCTGGCAGTTGGGGCTGCTGCTGGCGCTGCTGGCCTTCTGGCACCTGATGACGGCGCCGGGGCTGCTGCCGAACTTCATGTTCGACAACGACCGCCAGGCGGCCTTCTTCTTCGGCCAGCCGGCCGTGGTGGCACAGCGCATCTGGCGCTGGTTCATCACTGACGCCGACATCTACCGTCATCTGTGGGTGACGCTCACCGAAACGCTGCTGGCCTTTGCCATCGGCTCGGTGCTGGGCCTGGGGGCCGGGCTGTGGCTGGCGCTGCAGCCGATGGCCTCGGCGCTGCTCGAGCCCTACATCAAGGCGATGAACTCCATGCCGCGCATCATCCTGGCGCCGATCTTCGCGGTGTGGTTCGGGCTGGGCATCGGCAGCAAGGTGGCGCTTGGCGTGACGCTGGTGTTCTTCATCGTCTTCTTCAACGTCTACCAGGGCGTGCGCGAGGTCAGCCCGGTGATCCTGGCCAATGCGCGCATGCTCGGCGCGAGCCCGAGGCAACTGCTGCGCCATGTCTACCTGCCCAGCGCGATGGCCTGGGTCTTCAGCTCGCTGCACAACAGCGTCGGCCTGGCCTTCGTCGGCGCGGTGGTCGGCGAGTACCTGGGTTCGAGCCAGGGCGTGGGCTACCTGATCCTGCAGGCCGAAGGCAGCTTCGACATCAACACGGTGATGGCCGGCATCGTGGTGCTGACCGCTTTCGCGCTGCTGCTCGACGCGGCGGTGACGCGCATCGAAAAGCGTCTGATGAAGTGGCAGCCGAAGAGCGGCGAGACCGAAAAACTCTGAGGAGGCTGCGCCGCGCGGTGCTCGCCCTGTCCGAGGCAAGTGCGAAGGGCCTGTGTTGAAATGGCACTCAAAGCCGCCACTGAAGCCGCCCGGCACCTGCGACCGTGGCGGACTCGGTGTGAACGGCCTGCAACGATCGAAGATGCAGCGCGAGGAGACCGCATGAACAGAAGGCAGCGCAGTCACCCGCCCGCAGCCGACGATCGCAGCGCAGCACTGGAATCCGTCGGTGGCCAGAACCTTCTTGGCGACCTGCGGATCCGCGAGTTGCGCGGCACGGCGAGGAAGCTCGCGGCCCGGGCGATCCGCCAGCCCGCGGTCGTGGCGGAGGAAAGCGTCAAGCTGCTCGCCGAACTTGCCCAGATCGTGCGCGGACAGGCCGATGCGCAGCCGCCCTCGGGCGACAAGCGCTTTGCCGACCTCGCCTGGAGCGGGAACGGCTTCTACCGGAGGCTGCGGCAGGGGCACCAGGCGTTTTCGCAGGCGCTGCAGAACTATGCCGACCGCTCAGGTCTGGAAGGCAAGGAAGCCGGCCGTGCCAGGTTCCTGATGTCGCAGGTGAGCGATGCGCTCGCGCCGACGAACTTCCTGCTCGGCAACCCGGCCGCACTGAAGCGCGCGCTCGATACCGGCGGCAAGAGCCTGCTCGACGGCGGCCGCAACTTCCTGCAGGACGCCAGGGCGCGCCGGCCGGTCCCCTTGCAGGTCGACTCGCGCCCGTTCAAGGTCGGCGACAACCTGGCCGCGACCCCGGGGGACGTGGTGCTGCGCACGCCGATGTTCGAGCTGCTGCAATACGCGCCGCAGACCAGCCAGGTCCATCAGCGCCCGATCCTGGTGATCATGTCGATCATCAACAAGTACTACGCCTTCGACCTGGCGCCCGGGCGCAGCCTGATCGAGCATCTGGTCAAGCAAGGGCTGAGCGTGTTCGCCATGGTGTGGCGCAATCCGCGCCCGGAAGACGACGGCTGGGGCATGGACGCTTACATGGAAGCCATGGACGAGGCGCTGCGCAGCGTGCAGAGCATCAGCAAGGTCAAGGATCCGAACGTGCTCGGCGTCTGCGGCGCGGCCCCGCTGGTGGTGACGCTCGCCGGCCACTACGCCGCGCGCCGGGAACGCAAGATCGGGTCGCTGACGCTGTTCGTCGCGCCGCTGGACATGAAGGCCATGAGCGAAGCGCCGCTGATCGGCGACTTCATGGACCCGAAGCTCACCCGGATGGCCCAGCGCCTGCCGAAGAAGAGCGACCGCATCAGCGCCAAGGAATTCACCTTGCTGTTCGCGATGCTGCGCCCCAATGACCTGATCTGGAACTACTGGGTCAACAACTACCTGATGGGCGAAGCGCCGCCGGCCTTCGACGTGCTGGCGTGGAATGCCGACGCCACCGGCATGACGGCCCGGTTCAATCTCGACTTCGGCGAGTTCTGCGAAAGCAACCCGCTGGTCACGCCGCATGCGATGAGCTTCAGGGGTGCGCCGATCGCCGATGTCGCCTCCTTCGATTTCGACAGCTACATCATCGGCGCGCGCACCGACCACATCTGCCCCTGGCCGACGGTCTACCGCTCGGCGCAGATGCTCGGCGAGCGCTGCCGCTTCGTGCTCGGTGGCAGCGGACATATACAGACCATCGTCGCCACGCCCGGCAACCCCAAGAACTTCTATTACCTCAACCCCGACATGTCCAAGGATGCCGAGGGCTGGCTCGCCGCCGCCGAGAAGGTGCAGGGCACCTGGTGGGACCATTACGTGGCCTGGTGTCGCGAGCGCTCCGGCCCGCTGGTGGCCGCGCCCAGGAAGCCGGGCAACAAGCAGCATCCGTCGCTGGGCAAGGCGCCCGGTACCTACGTGCACGAGCAGGCCACATGATCATCGACGTTCACCCATCGAGCCGGAAGTCCGGCTTGAACACCGCCACGACACCGACCGCTTCGCGCCGCCCGCAGATTCGAAGGCACACGATCCTCGGCCACGAGCTTCGCGTAGCGGTATGGCCGGGCGATGCGGCGCAGGCCCCGCTGCTGATCTTCAACGGCATCGGCTCGCGCCTCGAGCTTCTCGCGCCCTTCGTCGAGCAGCTCGATGCGGCGCGCGAAGTCATCGTCTTCGACATTCCCGGCACCGGCGAGTCGCCGGCCCCCCGCTTGCCCTATCGGCTGTGGATGATGGCGCGGCTGACCGCGCGCCTGCTCGATGCGCTGGGCCGGGACCAGGTCGTCGTCATGGGCGTTTCCTGGGGAGGGCTGCTCGCGCAGCAGTTCGCGCTGCAGGAAGCGCGCCGCTGCCGCCAGCTGATCCTGGCGGCGACCGCGCCGGGAGCGCTCATGGTCCCGGGCAAATTGCGCACGCTGCGCAAGATGGCGACACCGCGCCGGTTCACCGACCACGGCTATCTGCGGCAGCACTTCGGCACCTTGTACGGCGGCTTGGCGCGGACCTCGCCGCAGCTCTTTCATGAGTTCGGCGAGTTGGCCAAACCGCCGAGCCGGCGCGGCTACTTGTACCAGCAGCTCGCGCTGACGGGCTGGACCAGCCTGCCGTTCCTGCCGCTGCTGCGCCAGCCGACGCTGATCCTGGCCGGCAACGACGATCCGCTCGTGCCCTTGATCAACGCGCGCATGATGGCGCGCCTGGTCCCGCACAGCACGCTGACCGTGTTCGATGACGGACACCTGTTCCTGTTCTCGAAGGCCCGGGAGTGCGCCGCAGCGATCGATGCCTTTTCTTCGGGAAGGCCCGGATCCGCCTGACCATGCCGGTGCGATTGCCGTTCGCCGCAGGGGCCGGGATCCGGCGTGACCGGTGGCCGCACCTCGCCATCGATGGGCGTCATCGGCCGCAGTGCCGGGACGGGGGCCGCATATCCATTGCGCGGCCGCCGAAGCGGCTGGCGTGCGATGCTGCGCGCGTCGGCGCGCCGCATGGCCGCCGCCGGTCCACCGACGCGAGGGTCCAGCCATGTCCATCGACACATCACGCCGCCGCTTCACCCAGGCTGCCTGCGCAGGCGGTTTGATGCCGTGGCTGGCCGGCTGCGGCGGCGGCGGCGACGTGCCCGAGGCGGAGCTGGAATACGCGCGCGTCGTGCGCGGTCTGGCCGCCGACCATGCGCTGCCGGGTGTGCTTGCCGGCGTGCGGCGGCCGGGGCGAAGGCCGTGGCGCGGCGCCTTCGGCGTGGCCGACCTCGACATCGGCGCGCCGCTGGCGCTGGACAGCCACTTCCCGATCCGCAGCGTCACCAAGTCCTTCACCGTCACGCTCGTGCTGCAGCTGGTGCGCGACAGCGTGCTCGCGCTGTCCGACCCGATCGCCCAGTTCGTGCCCGGCCTGCCCAACGGCGACCGCATCACGCTGGCCGACCTGGCGGGCATGCAGAGCGGGCTGGTCGACTATTCATCGACGCAGGAATTCTTCGACGAGTTTGCCGCCGACCTGCAGCGCCGCTGGACCGAGCAGGAGCTGGTGGACTTCTCGCGGGTCAAGCCGGTGGTGTTCCAGCCCGGCGAGGCCTACCAGTACAGCAACACCAATACCGTGCTGCTGGGCATGGTGGTCGAAGCCGTCACGCACACGACGCTCGCGGCGCAGATCGACGCGCGCATCCTGCAGCCGCTGGCGCTGCGCGGCAGCGCCTATCCGAGCGAACCCACGCTGCCGCGGCCCTTCCCGACGCCGTATGCGGTGGACGCCGCTACCGGCGCGGCCGACGAGCAGCCGCAGATCAGCCCGACCGCGCTGGCCGGCTCGGGCGCGATGCGCTCCACGCTGGCCGACCTGCTGCGCTGGGGCGAGGAGCTGGGCAGCGGCAGCCTGATCGGGCCCACGCTGAACGCGCTGCGGCGCAGCCGCTCGCGCGCGGTCACCAACGGACCGGAGTACGAGCGCTACGGCCTGGGCATCGGCGAGATCGGCGGCTGGTGGGGCCACACCGGCAGCGGCATCGGCTACCAGCTGGCGACGATGAACGACCCGGCCAGCGGCAGCACCATCGCGGTGATGGTCAACGCCACGCCGCAAGGCGGCCGCCGCGACCTGAACTTTGCCCAAGAGGTGTTCGAGGCGCTGGCCGCAGTGGTGGCCGAGGCCTGAGCGCGATCCGCGGAGTCACGCGATGTTCAAACGACGCCCACTGCTGGCCGCCGGCCTGGCCTGGCCGGTCGTGCCTGCCCTCGCCGCCCCCTGGGTTGGTCTATGGAGGCGACAACTATTCTGACGCGGGGGGAAGCCTGGGACGCGCTCGGCTCGCCGCGCGGCGCGAGCGAAAGCACGAACGCCGCGTCGCTGCACGCGCTGCGCGATGCGCTGGTCGCGGCTTCGGCGCCGGGCAAAGCCTTCGAGGCCTGGGTCACGCACCAGTTCGTGCTGAACGGCCTGGTCGGCAGCAGCACTGCGTCGGGCGAAGGTCTGCTGCTGCGCGCCGACGCCAGCGGCACGCCGCGGGTGCTGGCGCGGCTGTCGATCCCCGCGTGACGACGCGGCCGCTCAGGAAGCGCCCGCCGGCGCATACAGCGCCCTGAAGCCCAGCCAGCGCGGCACAAAACGATCTGCCGCATGGCAGGCTCGGGGGTCAGGCCGCAACCCGAACGAGGTTCTTCGGCTGCTGGGTCACCAAGGCTCGCAGCACGGCAGGGACAACCTTCGACAGATCTTCGACCCGGTTGCTGTTTGCGCGCATGACGACGACGGCCTTCGGCAACGCCGCAAGATTCTGCTGAAACTCCATGCTCTTGTCCGCAGTCAGCAGGGCGTCGAAGTAGGCTGCGGCGGTCGCCAGAAGCTTGCCGTTCTGCAGGCCGGCCCATCCTTGCCGCCGGACCGAACTCCAGGTATGCCCCTGGCGGAGGAGGCCGATCCGCTCGGGCACGGACTCGTCAAGCAGGATGCGCATCGGGTGCCACGGCCGAGCGCGCCTCCTCCAGCACCACAACCGCCAGCTCGCGGCTCACCGTGGGGAAGTCCTCCAGGAAGACATCCAGAGAGTCGCCAGCTTCGAGGTGTTCGAAGAGGATCCGCACGGGGACGCGTGTACCCGCAAACACCGGGGTCCCGCCCATGATCTCAGCGTCCGTGATGATTTTCGGGTTGGCCATCGCTATCTCCTGGCGAGCGTGTCCGCCTACACCTTGGTGAATGTGATTGCGTAACGGTCTTGGTCCCACTCAGTAACCTTGCCGGTGACCTCTTCTTTGAGGAAGAAGTCCTTCTTGACTTTGCTTGCGTCTTTGATGCCGAGGTGTGCCATGTAGTGCATTTTGTGAGGCCTTTACTTCGCCGTCGGCATCACAAACTCCGCGCCCTTGGCAATCGTCTCCGGCCACCTCTGCATCACGCTCTTCTGCTTGGTGTAGAAGCGCACGCCCTCCTCGCCATAGGCATGCATGTCGCCGAACAGGCTCTTCTTCCAGCCGCCGAAGCCGTGCCAGGCCATCGGCACCGGAATCGGCACGTTGATGCCGACCATGCCGATCTGCACGCGCCGCGCGAATTCGCGCGCGACGTTGCCGTCGCTGGTGTAGCAGGCCACGCCGTTGCCGAACTCGTGCGCGTTGACCAGCTGCACGGCTGCAGCCAGATCCTTGACGCGCACGCAGCTCAGCACCGGGCCGAAGATCTCTTCCTGGTAGATGCGCATGCCCGGCGTCACGTGGTCGAACAGCGTGCCGCCGGTGAAGAAGCCGCCTTCGTGGCCCGGCACCTTGTGGCCGCGGCCGTCGACCAGCAGCTGGGCGCCTTCCTTGACGCCCACATCGATATAGCCCTCGATGCGCTCCTTCGCCTGCTGCGTGACGATCGGCCCCATCTCAGCGTCGAGTTCCATCGGGTTCTTGATCTTCAGCGCCTTGGCACGCTCGGCCAGCTTGGGCACGATCTTGTCGCCGATGTCGCCCACCAGCACCGCCACGCTGATGGCCATGCAGCGCTCGCCGGCACTGCCGTAGCCGGCGCCGATCAGCCCGTCCACCGCCTGGTCGATGTCGGCATCGGGCATCACCACCATGTGGTTCTTGGCGCCGCCCAGCGCCTGCACGCGCTTGCCGTGGCGCGCGCCGGTCTCGTAGATGTATTGCGCGATCGGCGTGCTGCCGACGAAGCTGACGGCCTTGACGTCGGGGTGCGTCAGCAGCGCGTCCACCGCCACCTTGTCGCCCTGCACGACGTTGAACACGCCGTCGGGCAGGCCGGCCTGCTGCAGCAGCTCGGCCATGAACAGGCTGGGGCTGGGGTCGCGCTCGCTGGGTTTCAGGATGAAGGCGTTGCCGCAGGCCAGCGCCACCGGGAACATCCACATCGGCACCATGCACGGGAAGTTGAAAGGCGTGATGCCCGCCACCACGCCCAGCGGCTGGCGCAAGGTCCAGTTGTCGATGCCGGTGGACACCTGGTCGGTGTAGTCGCCCTTCAGCAGCTGCGGGATGCCGCAGGCGAATTCGACGATGTCGATGCCGCGCGTGACTTCGCCCTGCGCGTCGGTGAAGACCTTGCCGTGCTCGGCGGTGATCATCGCCGCCAGCGTGTCGCGGTGCTGCAGCAGCAACTGCAGGAAGGCGTTGAGCACGCGCGCGCGGCGGATCGGCGGCGTGTCGGCCCAGGCCGGGAAGGCGGACTGCGCGCTGGCCACCGCCGCATTGACCTCGTCCACCGAGGCCAGCGCCACTTGGCGCGCCACCTTGCCGGTGCTCGGGTTCCACACCGGCTGCTGCCGGCCGCCGGCACCGGGCACGATGCGCCCGCCGATGTAGTGGCCCACGTCGGCGGTGGCGGTGAAGGCTTCGGGTGCGCCCATGGTCATGCTCCGTGCGTGAGGTGAAGGGTCAGTCTATGCCTAGGACCTGGCGCGATCCGCGCGCAAGCTGGGCAGGCCGATGCCCACGGCATCGAAGCCGCCATCGACGGCCAGCGTCTGGCCGTTGACGTAGCCGGCGGCGTCGCTGCACAGGAAGCCGATGGCGGCGGCGATTTCCTCCGGCGTGCCGTAGCGGCCGAGCGGAATGCTGTCGTGATAGTCGCGGCGGATGGCTGCCGAATGCACCAGCTTGGCCATCGCCGTGTCCACCGGCCCGGGCGCGATGCAGTTGACGCGGATGCCGATGTCGCCCAGTTCGGCCGCCTGCTGCTTGGTCAGGTGGATCAGCGCCGCCTTGCTGGTGCCGTAGGCCACGCGCAGCGTGCTCGCGCGCAGGCCGGAGATCGACGCGATGTTGACCACCGCGCCGCCGCCGTGGCGCAGCATCAACTTTGCGGCGACCTGCGTGCACAGGAAGGGCCCGTCCAGATTGGTGGCCAGCACCTGCCGCCATTCGTCGAAGCTGGTGTCCAGCAGCGGCTTGAAGACCGCGATGCCGGCGTTGTTGACCAGCGCGTCGAGCCGGCCGAAGCGCGCGTCGATCGCGGCCACGGCCGGCGCCAGTTGCTGCGCTTCGCGCACGTCGGCGTTCAGCGCCAGCACGCGCTCGGACGGCAGCGCGGCGGCCGCCGCATGCAGCGTGGCGGTGTCGATGTCCAGCAGCGCCACCGCCCAGCCATGCTGCAGGAACCACTGCGCGCTGGCCAGCCCGATGCCGCGCGCGGCGCCGGTGACCAGCGCGACTTTCGTTGCCTGAGCGTTCATCCTTCAGCCCTTCTTGCCCAGCTGCGGCCGCAGCAGTTGCGCCAGCTCGCTCAGCCCGATCAACTGGATCTTCGACGCGCGCACGAAGTCGCCGGCCTGCTCGCTGGGCTCGCCGGCGGCCACGTACAGGCTGGCGTCGGCCTCAAGCCGCTGCTGCGCGGCCTGCAGCTCGCGTAGCGGTTCGACGCCGAGCTTGGCCGCCTTCCAGCGCCTGTAGGCCACCACGGTGCGCCGCGCGCCCTTGCTCAGTTCGAGGTCGGCACCGGGCACTTGCAGACGGCGCACCTCGTGGCCCTGCGCGCGGAACGCGGCCTCGATCGCCGCGGCGAAATCGCGCGAGCTCAGTGTCTGCAGCCGCTGCACCGTCTGCGCCAGTTGCGCCGCGCTCGGTGCGCGCAGCTGCTTCCAGGCGGCGATGGCGGCGATGACCACGAAGGGAAAGCTGCCGAGCATCGCCGGCACGGCGTATTCGGGCGGCAGCAGCAGGCGCAGCAGCGCGGCCAGCGCAATGGCCACGAGCAGGCTGATCCACCACGGCGAGCGCAGCAGGATCGCGAACAACGAGTTCTCGGCCATCTTCAGCTTCAACGCACACCTCTGCCGCGCATTCGACGGCGTTGCTTCTACCATGCGCAGCCGCCGCGCCGGCCACGCCGAAGCCCTTGCTCTTGAAGCCCGGCCGACGCCAACACCTCGCCCGACTGCTGTCGTGGATCACGCCCGTGCTGTGGCCTTCGAACTGCCTGATCGCGCGCCTGCCAAGGCGTGGCCGCACCGCAGGCGCCGGCCGAGCGGCTGCGCGCGGCCGGCGCGGCCTTCATCATCGACCCGCATGTGCGCTTCAAGGCTCAGGTCGGCGAGCCGGCGACGATGTTCCTGCTGGACCCCTGCGGCAATGCGCTGGAGTTCAAGGCCTTCGCCGATCCGGCGCAGCTCTTCGCCAAATGGCCGGCGGGACACGCAAGAGAAAGAAGCCCGCCGGAGCCGGCGGGAAACACAAAAAAGAAGCCCGCCGGAGCCGGCGGGAAACACAAAAAAGAAGCCCGCCGGAGCCGG